>JAEZQK010000004.1 GCA_023413135.1 Bacillota bacterium | reverse complement strand
CCTTACACTTTTCATCGACCGCGAGCGTAGCTCGCAGATGAAAAGTGCGGGATCGAGAAAATGACACAGTCATTTTCTCGAAGAGTGTCGACTTTGTCGACACTCTCTGGCTGCGGATGATTCTTCCGCAGCCTTTATTATTTTCTATCATGGGTTTAAATGTTTTGGGAAATATATTTAAAAAAAAAAACCAGCCTGTCCTATATAGACGGCTGGTTTTATGGATGGATCACGCTCAAGCGTTTTTCGCCAGTTCCACAAGCTGCGCGAAGCCCTTGGCGTCATTGACGGCCAGTTCGGCCAGCATCTTGCGGTTGACTTCCACGTTCTTCTTCTTAAGCCCGGAGATAAAGGTGGAATAGCTCATACCGCTAAGCCGCGCGGCGGCGTTGATACGGGTGATCCACAGGCGGCGGAAGTCACGCTTGCGCAGCTTGCGGCCGGTGAAGGCATACCGCAGGGAACGGGCAACCTGTTCACTGGCGGCATGGTATTGCTTGGATTTGGCGCCAAAATAACCTTTGGCCAGCTTCAGCACTTTACGGCGGTTTTTCAGGGAGCTGACAGCCCTTTTGATACGTGCCATGGTTTTTCCTCCTTCAGCCGGGACGGCTTATTTGTACGGCAGCAGAATTTTGATGGTGCGGGCCTCCGCCTTGTTGTCTACGACGCCGGCTGCGCGCAGGTGGCGGGTGCGCTTGGTGGTCTTCAGATGCACCTGATGGTTGGCGTTCTGCTGTTTATGCCGCACGATACCGTTCTTGGTGATGGAGAAACGCTTGGCGGCGCCACGGTGGGATTTTTGCTTAGGCATGGTGATCCTCCTCTCCAAAGGTTTGTACTAATGAAAAACATTATTGCATCCAAGACCATGAGCGTTTTGCGCTTTTGCAGGAAGCGGCAGGACGCCGATAAAGGCACAAAAGGATCAGCGGCGGCGATGCGATAAGGTTTTGAATTAGTTATTGCGGATTTGCAGGGGTTGCGGCCTGCTGGGCGCTGGCATTGGCCTTGGCCTTGGCGCTGCGCTCGGCGAAGCTTTCTTTTTCAGCCTTGGGCGCAAGGATCATGATCATGTGGCGGCCATCCAGCAGGGGGCGGCGTTCCACGGTGCAATAATCCTTGGTGCGCTCGATGAAGTCGGCCATGACCTTCATGCCGATTTCAGAATGGCTGATCTGACGGCCACGGAAGCGGATCGACACTTTCACCTTGTCCCCTTCCTGCAGGAAGCGAATGGCGCTCTTCGCCTTGGTCTGCACATCGTTTTCCTCGATGGTGGCAGACAGCTGTACCTCCTTCAGGGAGATGATCTTTTGATTTTTGCGAAGCTCGCGTTCGCGTTTGGCCTGCTCAAAGCGGTGCTTGTCGTAGTCGATAAGCTTGCATACGGGCGGCTGCGCGTTGGGAACGATCTTTACCAGATCCAACTGCGCTTCCTCCGCCAGTTCCATAGCTCTGCGTGTGGGCATAATGCCCAGCTGCGCGCCGTTCTGGTCGATCAGGCGTACTTCCTTGTCGCGAATCTCCTCATTGATCATCAGTTCTGTGTCGATGTCCATACACCTCCAGTTTATTTGTCCAGGTAAAGCGTTCTCCTGATTCAAGCGCACAAAAAAGCGGCGGGGTAAACCACCCGCCGCAAAATACATACGATGCTTGCATGTACCCATTGCCATGACCCATGCAAAAGAATTTCGCAGGGTGAGAAGCGGGCAGCTTCTTCTTTGTACATGGGTGAGTATAGCATATTTGCCGGAAGCCGTCAAGTGATCGGATGAAAAATCGCCTTGCGTATTACGAATCCGCCATGAGTAACATCGGCTGAATCTGCATGCCCGCCAGGGCGGAGGCCACGGTCTGCGGAATTTTGTCAAAGTGGGCCACCAGCGACCGGGGCTTGTTGTAGGGGTCATCCTGGCCGAAGGGCACAAAGTAATGATTATCAAGGGCCAGGAGCCGGCCGATGTTGGATGCGCTCATGGACAGCCCGTCATTGGTGGATACGGCGATCACCAGCGGCCGGCCATTTCGCAAATGCGACTTGGCGCCAAGTAAGGCCGGGGTATCATAAATGCAGTTTGCCAGCTTGCCCAGGCTGTTGCCTGTGGCGGGGGCCAGTACGTATACATCCGTCATTTTCTTGGGACCCAGGGGCTCCACCTCATGCAGCGTGGTGAGCGGCTTTTTCCCCGTGATCTCCTCCAGCTTTTGATGGATCTGCGCTGGGGAGAAGAAGCGGTTTTCCTCCCGGCCGGCGTTGTAGGAGAGGATAGGGATCACATCATACCCTCTGTTCACCAGTTCCTGCATTTGTTCAAAGACTTTTTCGAAGGTGCAAAACGAGCCCGTTAAGGCAAAGCCTATGCGGGTACTGTTCACATTAATCACTCCTTGTATGCGCCTCAAAGTAATCAAAAAGCAGCCGGGCCGCCGTCAGGGGCGCGTACCTGCCGGGGATGCCCCCTTCCCGCCAGGCGTTTATGCCATGGCGTTTGGCTGATTCCAGGTCGATGCCATAGGGCGCGCTGGCCAGGTCGATGGCCAGGGCGTGGGATGGCAGGGCTGCCATCACGGCCTCTCCCGCCACCATAGCCGGCGCGGTGTTGAACAGGATGTCGGCCTCCCTGGCCGCGATGGGAAGCGCGTCCATGGGTACGGGAACACAGCCCATGTCCGCCGCGGTTTTGAGGCCTTCCTCCCGGCGGGCGGCCATGAACACCTTGGCCCCGATCCCCAAGAGCATCCGGGCCAATTCTTTTCCGATGCGGCCCGGCCCGATGATCAGGCACGAGCTTGCGCATATGGTGTAGTCGGCCTTTTGCATGGCGGCATAGATGGCCCCTTCCGCCGAAGGCATGGCGTTTTGCTCCTCAAAGGTGGGGTCGGAGCTGGGGAGCAGCAAGCGCCAGTCCTTTTGGGAAGCGGTGTGGGCAAGCTCCTCATCCAGCGCGCCAGACATAACCCAAACGCCTTCCCCGATCAGGGAAGCTACCTCATGTACCGGTATGGGCCGTTTGCCCTCGGGCGAGGGGATGAACCCATCCCGGCTAGCCCTGGGGAATGGCAGCACCACCGCTTGGGCGTGGGTCAGCGCTTTGGGCACATCATCACCGCCCTGGCCCCATGTATCGGCTTCGTATCCTTTTTTTTGGAAAAGCTCCGCCAGCAGGTGCAGGCGCTCATCGCCGCCCACCACGCAAACACGCATCCTGTTTTCCTCCCTTACGCATCATGCTTCATCCTATGCCAGGAGGGGGAGGGGGTGCGGGAGCTGGAGAATGGAAAGCTGAGGGACAAATTGGAAATATGAGGTAGACAAAGGGGGTGGAATGCTATACACTGTGCATATGCATAAGTTGGCAGGAAGTGGTTTTTTGAAAAGGTCCATCATTAAATATTGAGGAAGCAGGTATGATTCCATGCAGAAAAACGCCGTATTGCGCAAGCGCGCCTTCCGCCTGTACTGGCAGCACCGGGGCATACTGTGGGCGATCTTCCTGCTATTTGCCGCGGTCAACCTGCTGTGGTATGCAGTTCAGACCTTTCTGATAGGGAATTATCTGCTGGAAAGCATTTATCAACTCGTGATGACGCCTGTTATGATTCTGGGGTTATACCATCTGCTGCTGCGCCTGACACGGGGCGGAGAAGCACGATGGTCCTTGCTTTTTGATTTTGTCAGATCCCCGAAAGAGGTGCCCAAGGTACTGGCAATCGGCTTGATTTGGCAGTTTCCTTCCTTTATTGCGCATCTTTCAGGCTTGTTTGGCATACCGGTTATACATCAACAAGAACTGGCCATATTTGTGTTGGTTGTGACGCTTGTGGTTGGTCTGTTGATCTTATGGATCATGCTGCGCCTCTTTTTGCTTCCGTACCTGTTTGTAACAAATCCGCAGGAAAGCGTGTTGGTGATGATAAAATCGTCCTTTCGAATCATGAAGGGGCAAGTGAGACACCTGCTTTGGTTTGGCATAACGGTATATTGGTGGTCATTCGCATTGTTCGCTGTTATTCTATTGCTTTTTCCCTCTTTGTCTTTATTGAATTCTTCCGGATCATCACAATTGATATGGAAATTGATTACATCTTTTATAATTGCTATATTTAATCCGTATTTTAGCCTTGCTCTGGCGGGCTATGCCAACAACTGCTGCATTCCAACCGGGACAGGAGATAGATGCACAGTGCGGTCTGCGCCGCAGCTCTAAATATAGAACCCGAGTACGCGAATCAGTTATTATTTTTGAAGCATGGCAGGAGGCAGGGAACATTGCCAAGCGCGCTGGAATTGATGGAAATGCAGGCAAAAGCCCTTTTTACACATGTCGGGAAAAATTTTATCCGTGAAATAAACGACATGTATCATGCTCCGGCGCCGCGCTTCTTCCTAGGCCGGACACCTTTGGGCAATGTCATGCGTTTTCGTTACGATTTGCCGGAGGGCATCATCAAAAGGTTGACAGACTTGGTTGCCGCGCAGCCGTTACATGAAAGTTTGCAAACGGATACGGTTCTCCTGGAGAAAATAAAGGAAATCCTTCAGGAACATCAGGAAATACAGAAAATATATGAAGGCCCCGCATACAAACTGCAAAGGCCGGCATCATTGCCGGACGGTGTGGTGAAAATCACATCAATGAATGTGCACCTTCTGAAAGACAGCTTTGATTATATGCTGTCGGAGCTGCCGTTCTGGGAACCGTGCTTTGCAAAGTTTGTGGAAGGGAACGCTGCGTCCATCTGTTTCAGCGCTCGCATTGCAGATGCATCCCACGAGGCAGGCGTAGAAACGCTGCCCCGCTTCCGCGGAAACGGATATGCCGCCGATGTAGTTAAGGCCTGGGCGTCAGCCATTTACGGTATGAACCGGATCCCTACGTACAGCACCTCATGGGAGAACACCGCATCACAGTCTGTGGCAAGAAAGCTGAAATGCGATCTTTACGGTATTGACCTTTCCGTCTATTGATGCCGGTTTGATATATTCATACCAATCCAAAACACAAATGCTTTGTGAGGGAAATGATATACACTGTGCATATGAAACAAAGATGCAAATGAGGGATTTTTTGAACATACATGAATGTATTGACAAATGGCATTCAGAAGATGGCGTACAATTTTTTTGGAGCATGGATGTTTTGGGTGATTCTGTATGCCTGGATTTTGGATGTGGTTATGGCGAGTATTCCATAGCTTTCGCGCTGGCCAATCCCGGAAGCAAAATATATGCCATTGACAAAAATAGAAGAATGCTGAAATTCGTTCGTGAAAAGATCGAAAAGTATGGCGTCGCAAATATCGTGCTTCAACATGCTGACGGTTCACTTAAGATGGATTTTCCGAATAATTTTGCAGACATCATCTTGATGTATGATTTGATTCATGGTAATACGCAGGATAAAATGCCTATACGCTTTGCGTTGTTTGAAGAAGCCAAACGTGTACTAAAGCCCGGTGGCATACTTTCTATCGCTCCCTTTGAATGCGGAAATCTGAGAGATAGGAACGGGAAAAGCAGAAAGTATACGCACCCAAAGATGATTGCAGAAATAGAAGCATCCGGTTTTCAATTCAATGGAAGCGTGGATGGGGCTGTTCATTTTGATTATTACCATAGCGCCTATCATTGGAAAAAGCTAAATGGCGATATGCCCTTTGATTATCTGGAAAAGGGTCCGGTTCTGAATTTCAGCAACATCAAAGATTGATCATGGCATTCATAGACTGGCGGCTTTTATGGGATGAAATGAGAAAAAGCCTTTAATCATTCAGTATGCCGCTCATTTTCACCTGTTCCAGCATATGCCCGATATTTCCTTCGCCGGCGAACAGGTTCAGGTCAAAGAAATCGTGATCAAAATCGGACCAATACAATTCATTTTCATCGCCGGAAACTGCCACATCCCGCTTCAGCCTGCCTGCATACACTTCCACATAGCAGCCTTGAAAATAGTATGTGAAATCCATCAGGTGATGAAGGGTGATATCCTCTTTTGTAATGCCGGTCTCCTCGTTCAGCTCCCTGTACGCCGCATCGATGCCCGGCTCATCCGGCTCGATTTTCCCGCCGACCAGGTTGCTCAGGCCCTTATATGGATCTTTTAAGCGCTTGCACATCAAAAGGCGGCTCTTATCCTGGCAGTAGACCATGATGATGTTATAGCCCTGCATGCTTGTTCCTCCTTGTATATGGACAAGCAATTCGCTTAGGGGACGACAAATCCTCTTTCTGGAGTAGTTTTTGCATCTGATACTATCCAAATCATTCATGCTCAATCGCTCCAGCATAACAGAAGGCAGCGATTCCGAAAAAAGTGACGTTGAATTAAACCTACATCTGCAAGTGTTTGTTGTTGCCTCCGCCGTGGCCAGTATTTGCCGGGAAGAGCATTCAACTTCCTCTTTGCAGCCGTAGGGGCGATTATCAATCGCCCGTAAAGCATCGGTTTTCTGAAGGCCGGAGAAAGGCATGCCCTTGCGTAATCGATCTATCCATGCCACTATTTTTGGCGGGTGAAGTGGGGCGAGGGAATCAAGCGAAACGAGCGATGGGAGCGGCAGCGAACCAGCGCGACGATTAAGCTTGCGGATCTGAGCCCCTGGCTACTCTGCTTCCAGCTCCTTCATGCGGGCGATGCGGTCAAGCTCCGCGATGAACTGATCCTCCGTGATCTGGTCCGCATCATAACGTTTCTGCAGTTGGTTGATATTTTCAGAAAGTTCCGGTTGATCGGGGTTATGATCGAAGAAGCCCCGGGACAAGACTGCCATATTTTCGGCCAGCTTCCGATAGGCTGCGATCCACTCCGGGGAAACCAGCCATTGACCATGGACGGCGGCATATTCATACATCCTGCGGGAATCCTCCACACGGTCCTCCATCAGCTTGCGCCGGCTGGGCTCGGCCTTGTCAAGTGCTGCCTGGGCCTCGGCCAGGCTTTTTTGCGCCCGTTCCAGCTCCTCCCCATGCTTCGGGTTGGGCATAGGCTCGTTTTCCCCCGGCATCAGCAATATCTTTTCCGATGCGGTCAGGTGCTGCGCCGCGATTTCCAGGTAGCTCAAAGCCAGGTCGAAGCTTTCGCTGTTGGGATTGATGAACAATAGGGCAGGCGAGGCCGGGAGATAATAGGGGAATTCCCCGCTCATGGGAAGAGGCACAAGGGATGAACCGTCATCGTTATACGGGCGGACGCCGCCGATTTCATACATCATCAGGCTTCGGATCTCCGCTCTGTCGGAACTTGGAGTACCCGGCAGGTTTTTGAGCATTTGAAGCCCTGAGCGGAATAACGGCGTGTCAAAGGTCAGCGGAAGGCCTTGGGCGTCGTAGTATGCTTCATACTGGCGGAAGAACACCTCCCGCAGTGCATAGGTATTGCTTGCACGGTCCCCCAGCAGAACCACATTGGGGTATTCCTCCATAAAGTTATCCACCCATAGCTGTAAAAAGGCGGGCATATCCAAAAGCGATTTGGGCAGCGCCTCCTCCGGGAAACCGTATTCCTTGCCAAGTAGATCCCTAGCGATGCGGATGAGTCCGCTGTCCCGGAAGGACACGGGCAGGCCGAAAAGCCTGCCTTCCTGCGCCACGGATTTTTGAAGGGCGGGGTACATGGCATACACCGTATCCCAAAGGACCCGGCTTTGGGAGAGGTCAGCGGCATAGCCCTTGTCCCGTAAAAAAAGCCAGGGATCATATTGTGTTTCCACCATCAGGATATCCGCACCGCTGCTTTCCGTGGCCAGGTAGGTATGGTAGTCTTCGGGGGTTGAAAGATAGATGGAAGCATACTGAAGCGCCACATCCGGATAGGCGGCGCGGAAGGCGTCGTCTGCCCCGGGAACGCTGCTGCCTGCGTCCCAGCTTAAGGTAAGACTGCGGCTTGCCCGGTAAACAGGGTCCAGATTGCGCAGATAGAAGGCTCCCGTGTCGGCTGTCAAAAGGGCCAGGTAGCCGTTGTCCGTCACTGCCGCCTGCGTCTCGTAAGGGGAGACGGGCAGGTATACAGCGGTCTCGCCCTTTTGGGCCTTGACGCTTTCATACTTTTCCAGACGGTTATCCGTGCCCATATACAGCGCGCCGCCCTTGTGCGCCATGGCCCAGGCGCCCTGGGGAAGGGCGCGGAGCAGGGACGGATTGCCCGTGGGCGGAACGGCGTAGAGCGCGAAGCTCCCGTCCTTTGCCTGGCTGTAAAGAAGCGGACCCCCGCCTTCCCCTGCGGCCAGGAACGCGCTGCGGCCGGGCAGGCCTGTTTCGGTGCGCTTTCCCGCCGGGTCAAAGCGTATGAGCCGCGCTTCATCCCCCAGGACGATTACGTACAGCATGCCGTCATGGAGGACAGGGGTCAAGAATTCCACAACCAGATTCGGTGTCCTGGTTTTGAAAAGATCTTCCGTAGGGAGGGCCGCCGCCTGCATAAGATCGCCTCCCGGCAATGCGATTTCATACAGAACGCCCGATTCCGTCTCCCAGCCGTACAGCTTGGAACCGGAGGAAATCAAGAAATCCACTTCGGCGGACATCGTGACAAGGGGCGAGTCCGGCAGTGCATCGCCCGCCTGAAAGGCGGACAATTGGTTTTCCACGTCCAGCAGATAGATTGTGTCGCCCATCACCGCCATGGCGCGGTAGGGGCTGGCGCCGTCCATATCCCCCGGCGCGGCCAGGGCTGTTCCCCTCAGGCAAAAGCACAGCGCAAGCACAAGCAGAAAGCGCTTCATGGTATTCCTCCTTTTTAGGGTCGTTTCAGTTTTCATGAAGGGGGATCAATGGAATTTCCATTATGCCCGTACCGGTGACCAAGCGGACGGTTTGCGTATATCCGCTGCCGGGGGCGAACCGGGCATACACGGGAGCCTGCCAGCCTCCATCCTTCATAGTCTGAATGGGCCCGAAATGACCGGCCTTGCCGATGCCAAGGGGGTTGCCCTGGGCATCCTCCAGGGTATCGCCGGACAAACGCCCGACGATGCTCTCCAGCTCCCCCTGACTTTTCCCCTGGGCCAGGGCGCCGGGAATGATAACGGTATATTCGATGTACACATTCATGGGGGAGAGGTGCAGATCGGTAAATTGCACCGTACAGCCGGCGATTGAAATGGGTTCCGGCAGCCTGCAGGAATACCGTGTGGCCGCGTCGCCCACGTCCATGGTGAAGGTAAGGCCCTCCGGCACGGCAGGCCTTTGCCCTCCCCACAGAATGGGCAAGCCTACCGTCATCCCCCCTGCGGGGCGGAGCTGGGTCTCGCTTGGCAAGGGATATAGTTCACTTTCCACATAGTAGAGGACTTGCCCGTTTTCCGGCCCGGCGGCGGTGGCGGATGAAACCAGGTTCACATCCACGCCGTTCACGGTCAGCCAGTCGCAGCCCCCTACGTGGTCGCGGTTGGCGGCGGCAAAGGTAAAGCTACCGTTCTCTACGGTCCGGGCCTCAAAGGGCGCTGCGGCGTCCCGCTGGGTGATGGAGTAGACGATGGACAGCATGCGCCCGTCGTAGGCGGCTTCCTCCACCCGCACGTCCACTTCCTTCAGAGAGAGGAAGGCCAGGTCCTTGTGCACCAGCGTCCTGGCCTGTGGCAATGTGAAGTAGTATTCCTCCCGCATGTAGGATTGGAAAAAATGCAGCACGCCCCATTGATGCATGGCGGCTATGGCCGCGGCGCAGAGGCTGAGCATCACCAGCCCGATCAGCACGGCTTTTAGGAAGCTCCGCCGGAACTTGATCCCTTTTGCCGCCCCATCCTTTTGAAGGGTTTCCCGCGCGCGCAGGTGAACCAAGGGGGGCAGGGGAGGGAACGCTTTTTCCAGGGCATTTTTCAGCATTTGATCGTTCATTCAGCCCACCTCCTCATCCCCGCGCAAAAGCGCATGCATCTCTTTTCTGCCCAGCCACAGCCTGCGCTTGATGGTTCCCTCGGGCACATGCAAAACCTGCGATACTTCCCTGACCGTCAGCCCCTCCAGGTAATGGAGCACCAGCGGCAGGCGCAGTTCCTCCGGGATGGTTTGAAGTGCCTCGTACAATTCCCGCTGCTCTGTATCGTCCTTGGCCGGCAGCGCTTCGGGGATTTCTACAACAGGCCTCCGGGCTTGCTTTTTGCGCATATCCTTGCAGGTATTCACAAGGATGCGGGTCATCCAGGTTTTGAAATATTCCGCCTGCCGAAGGCCGCGGGCGGCCTGCAGGCCCTTTACAAGCGACTCCTGCACGGCGTCGGCGCAGTCATGATCGCTGCGCAGCAGCGTTTTGGCCACCCGGTACAGGGAGTATTCCATGTCCAGGGCGCGCCGGGTAAATTCCTCCCGATCCATAGGTCCCTCCCGCTTTTACTACCAAATAGACGACGGAGAAAACCAAAACGGCCCACGGATTCCTTATTTTTCAAAAAAGAGGAAGGATGACGGTTCATCCCTCCTGTAGTTAAGCAGCACATTGATCCATTCACTTTATTCATCCAGAACATGGCTCATCTTCACCTGTTCCAGCATATGCCCTATGTTTCCCTCGCCGGCAAACAGGTTTAAATCAAAGAAATTATGATCAAACCCGGACCAGTACAATTCGTTTTCATCCCCGGAAACGGCCACATCCCGCTTCAGCCTGCCTGCATACACTTCCACATAGCAGCCTTGAAAATAGTATGTGAAATCCATCAGGTGGTGAAGGATAATATCCTCTTTTGTAATGCCGGTCTCCTCGTTCAGTTCCCTGTAGGCTGCATCGATACCCGGCTCATCCGGCTCAATTTTTCCACCGACCAGATTATTAAGGCCCTTATAAGGGTCCTTGAGGCGCTTGCACATCAGCAGTCGGGTCTTATCCTGGCTGTAGACCATGATGATGTTATAGCCCTGCATGATGATCTCCCTCTGGGAAAGGCAGGAACACTTCCTTCTCCACTATAACACTTTGGCCATACAGCGAAAGCATCAAAGGCTCCCCTTCCAGCAAGGTGAGGGTGGTGCCCTTTTCATTCACAGCCACCCGCAATAGCCTGCTCCGGTAGTTCACGTTGAAGGCGTAGCCCTGCCAGCAATCAGGCAGGAAGGGGGCAAAGGATAACCCCTGTGCGGTACGCATGCCCGCAAAGCCCTGGGCGATGGAGAGCCAGCTTCCCGCCATGCTGGTCACATGCAGGCCATCCTCCGTGTCATGGTTGATGTTGTCCAGGTCCAGCCTCGCGGTGCGGCGGTACATTTCCACCACCTTATCCATGTAGCCTATCTCCGCCGCCAATATGCTGTGCACGCAGGGGGAAAGGCTGCTCTCGTGGACGGTGAGAGGTTCGTAGAAATCAAAGTTCCGCTTCTTCGTATCCTTATCGTACAGATGACCCAGGAAGTACAGGCCCTGCAGCACATCCGCCTGCTTGATGTAGCAGGAACGCAAAATGCGGTCCCAGGACCAGTGCTGGTTGATGGGCCTATCCTGCGGGTCAATGTCTGCCGCAGGCCTTATGTCCTTGTCCAGGAAGGTATCGTGCTGCACGAAGATGTTCAAAGCCGCATCCTCGGGATAATACATGTTCTTTACAACTTCCCGCATGCGTTTTAGGTCGTCCTCTGTGAGGCCGGCTTCCTTCACCCTCGCCGGCGTGGCCATCTGGGCGGCCTCCAGCGTGTAATCAAGACACCAGGCGGCGATGCGGTTGGTGTACCAGTTGTTGTTCACGTTGTTTTCGTACTCGTTGGGTCCGGTGACGCCGTGGATCATGTACTTTCCCGCCCGCATCGATAAATGCACGCGGCTCAGCCAGAACCTGGAAATGCCGGAAAGCACGTCAAGCCCTTCGTTTTTCAGGTATTCCACATCGCCCGTGTATGTGACATAGTCGAAAATGGCATGGGCGATGGCGCCGTTGCGGTGGATTTCCTCAAAGGTGATCTCCCACTCGTTGTGGCACTCGATGCCGGTGAAGGTGACCATGGGGAAAAGCGCGCCGGCAAGCCCCTGCTGCCTGGCGTTGTGGTACGCGCCGGGAAGCTGCCTGTGGCGGTAAAGCAGCAATTGCCGTGCCACCCTGTCCCCGGCCACCGCCATGTACACCGGCAGGCAGTAGGCTTCCGTGTCCCAATAGGTGGCCCCGCCGTATTTTTCGCCGGTGAAGCCCTTGGGGCCGATGTTCAGGCGGTCATCCTCCCCGGAATAGGTAGACAGCAGATGGAACAGGTTGAAGCGTATGCCCTGCTGGGCCGCATCGTCGCCGTGAATTTGTACATCCGCCATCTCCCAGCGGCGCTTCCAGCCCGCTTCGTGGGCGGCATAGGCTTTATCGTACCCCTCTTGAATGGCTTTTTCGGCCATGGACAAGGCCAAGGGTAAAAGGTCCTCTTCTTCATGGTCGCGGCTGGTGACCAGCAGGGAGAATTTATCCAGCGATACCGCCTCTCCGGCGGCGGCCCTTGCGCCATATACCGCCTGGCAGCGGCCTTTTAGTGTCTCCTGGCGGGCAAGCGTCATGTTGGGGGCATGAACGCCCATGGCGGCGGCCACGGTGAACCTGGGAGCGCTGAAAGGATTTTCGCGGGTTTTGGTAAGCAGCCCCAGCAAATGGCCTTGTTGCTTTTCTTCCAGCATATCCCAAAAGGTTTCGTCATAGTTGGCGTCAAGATTCTTGACGTTGCCGTCCAGATAGGGTTTTAATGCGATATGGGCCGGGAAGGAGGGCGTGACTGTGTAGCGGATGGCCAGCAGCTCCTTTTTTGCCACGGACACAAAACGATGGCTTTCGATGCGCACGGTGCCCTTCTCCATTTCCACCAAAGCTACCCGGTGGAGGGCACCGCGCTGCATATCCACTTCCCGAAGGAATTTCACTACGGGATAGCGGTTAAGATCCAGCGGTTCGCCGTCCACCGCCACGTCGATGCCGATGAGGTTCACAGCGTTGATGACCTTGCCGAAATATTGGGGATAGCCGTTTTTCCACCAGCCCACCCTTGTTTTGTCGGGGAACCAGACGCCGGCCAGATATGTGCCCCGGTGGGTATCGCCGGAATACTGCTCCTCAAAGTTGCCTCTCAGCCCCATGTATCCGTTGCCAAGGGAGCACAGGCTTTCCCCCAGCCGCATTTTTTCAGGGTCCCACTTTTGCTCCACCACACGCCAGGGATGCGTAAAAAAGCTCATTTGCCCTTCTCCTTTATTTAATGCAAACGTTTGTGTTTTCATTGTATGCAAATTCGGACAGGCCGGCTCCCTGCCTTCATTGATTTTTGATGGACCGCACGCAACGATATGAAAATTTTACCATGCTATAGGACCGGTGTCAATGAAAAAATGCCCTGCCAAAATAGCAGGGCACACAGGCGTCAGATAAAAAGTACGGGATCGATAAATTCACATAGTCATTTTCTGGAAACATCTTCGCCTAGCCAGCGCTGGATTTCTTCTTCAATGATGTCGGCGGCAATCTTGGTGCCGTTTTCTTCCCGCAGGCGCATGCCAAGTTCCTTGGCGGCCACGCAGTAGGATTTGGTTTGCGTCAGATCCTCAAGGGCCTTGGTCAGCCGCTCCACCGTTAGAAACTCCCGGCGGATGGGCTTGGGCCCCAGCCCAAGTGCACGCACCCGCATGCCCCAGAAGGGTTGGTCGCCACCGAAGGGAATCACAAGGGTGGGCTTGCCGGCCTTTAAGCCTGCTGCTGTGGTGCCTGCACCGCCGTGATGCACTACGGCCGCTACGTGCTCAAACAGCCATTCATGGGGGATGAAGTCCGCCACAAATACGCGGCTGGAAGGGACCGACACCTGCGCGCCGCCCCAGCCCTTTTGAAGGATGGCACGGATGCCCGATTGCGCCACCGCCTCCAGCACAATGGAAAGCGTTTTTCCCATGTCCCCCGATACCATGGAGCCAAAACCGATATACACCGGTTTTTCTCCCGCGGCAAGGAATGCGCCAAGCTCCGGATCCGGCGTGAAATCAGGCGTTTTCGGGTCCAGCCAGAAGCCCGTCATATGGATGTGCTCGTTCCAGGAAAGGGGGCGGGACATCAAAAGCGGGCTCACGGCATACAGCACCGGAATTTGGTGGCCGTTCACCGTGTAGTCGGGCCTGGGGCGTATCTTGCGCACCCGCATGCCCTGCTCCTTGCGCCAGCCGGTAAGGTACCTGTGCTCCAGGGAATTGATCAGCAGATAGCCGACCTTGTAAGTTATTTTGTTCCAGGCCTTGCCTGCTTTCAGGCCCGGAGCGGAGGAAATGGGCACCACGTCGTTATAATCCATGGGATAATACTGTGTCTGAATGCAGGGCACGTTGTTCTTTTCGGCGATGGAATACATGCTGGAGCCGAAAAAGGTGGTAATGATCGCTTCCGCTCCTTTGCAGGCTGTCTGCATATTTTGCAAAAGCGGACCCGCCACATCCCGGATGGCATTTTGCACCCGCTGCAGATAATTGATGCCGTTGGTGCCGGGCTTCATGATGCTGGCCATGAACTTCACCACATCGCCGGCCAGGGGATAGAAGTCCAGTCCCGCGTCCTTGATCATCTCTTCAAAGGGGCTGAAGGAAGCGATCCTGACGTCATGGCCGCGCCGCTTCAGTTCCTGCCCCAGGATCACATAGGGCCGCACATCACCAGTCGAACCAATGCTGATCATGGTCAAACGCATGATGTTCCCTCCCGCATGTACTGTTGGGGTCCCTTTTAATAGGGTTCCCCATCCGGAGTCTTTCACTCAGTATACTTCATGATGCATGCGAATGCAACAAGCCCCCTGCCGCGTTCATTGACACTGCCGTCCTGCTGCCTTATACTACAAAGGAAAGAACAATTTCAGCCGGATAAGCGCAAGGAGGAGAATCATGCATATCGGCATTGGCAACGATCATGTGGCTGTGGATATGAAGCTGCTCATTAAAGCATACCTGGAGGGCAAGGGGCATACGGTGACGGATTTTGGAACAGGGACAAGGGAATCCGCCCACTATCCCATTTATGGCTCCAGGGTGGCACGGGCCGTGGCGGCCGGGAAGGTGGATTGTGGCATTGTGATCTGCGGCACGGGCATCGGCATCAGCCTTGCTGCCAACCGCGTGCCCGGCATCCGCTGCGCTGTTTGCTCCGACCCTTATTCCGCCAGGATGGCCAAGGAGCACAATAACTGCAACATGCTGGCCTTCGGCGCCAGAGTCGTGGGCAGCGAGGTCGCCAAGATGCTGGTGGACGAATGGCTGAACGGCACCTATGAGGAGAGGCATCAAAGCCGCTTGGACATGCTGGATAAGCTGTCCAGAGGCGAGGAGATTGAGTAATACCAAATCTACGAACATAAAAACAATAAACAAATAACACCGTAGGGGCGGGGCTCTGCTCCGCCCGAAGCATTACCGATCGTAACGGGCGGAGCAGAGCCCCGCCCCTACGGCCTTCAGGCGAAGATGAATGGACTTTCCAACCAACACTGTCCTCGGCGGATAAGCCAGCCGCATACGGCTTCGCAGGCTGATTATCAATTGCCCGCTTATACTTGGTATCCGGGATGAAACAGGTGTTCAATTTGCAATCGTCCATATTCCGAAACTCTTTCTGTTGAAAACCCACTAGCCCATATGCCAAAACCCTCCCGCAGTCATTATACGGGAGGGCTTTATACATATATGCTTGAAAACTTAGTCGTCTTCTTCCTCTTCCTCGGGAAGTTCGGCGTTATGGAACACGTTCTGCACGTCGTCGTTGTCGTCCAGCATCTCCAGAAGCTTCTGGATCTTTTCCAGCGTTTCCGGATCGTCCACCGCTACAGTATTTTGGGGGATTTTTTGAACTTCGGCGGAGAGGAAGGACAGGCTTTGCTTCTCCAGCGTTTCCCGCACGTTGTGAAAATCGTTGGGGGCGGTGTAGATGACAAAGGCGTCTTCTTCGGCCTTCATGTCCTCGGCCCCGGCTTCCAGCGCCATCATCATAAGGTCCTCCTCGGAAAGGCCCGGGGTACGCTCCAGGGCGATGATGCCCTTTTCGTCGAACATGAAGCCCACACTGCCCGTAGTGCCCAGATTGCCGCCGTTTTTGGCAAAGCAATGGCGGATATCGCTGGCGGAGCGGTTGCGGCTGTCGGTGATGACTTCCACAATCACCGCCACACCGCCGGGGGCGTATCCTTCGTAGGTGATTTCCTCATAGTTGACGCTGCCAAGTTCCCCGGCCGCCTTTTTGATGGAGCGGGCGATATTGTCGTTGGGCACATTGCTGGCCTTGGCCTTGGCGACGATGTCCCGCAGCTTACCGTTGACGTTGGGATCGCTGCCGCCTTCCTTTACCGCAATGGCAATTTCGCGGCCGATCTTGGTAAATATCTTGCCGCGCTCGGCGTCCGCCTTGCCTTTTTTATGCTTGATATTGGCCCACTTGGAATGCCCGGACATAATACCCCTCCCAAGGCACAGGATTTCAATGGAAACGCAATATTTTAGCATGGAAAGCGTTTGTCCGTCAACAGCTATGCAAAGTGAAAAGCGCGACGGCGATTTTCACGACAGGGTATCTGCCAGATTCTTCATTGGGGCAAAACTTGCGCGCAGGGGCCAAATGTTGTAAAATAAGAATCTATAAAGGAGGTGTGGTCATGAAACGTATATACCGTGGCATGATAATTTTGCTGGCTGTCCTGCTGGCTATGAACGTACAGGCGCTGGCTGGTCAGGCTGATCTGAATGAAGCGCGCATAACGCCTGTGACGGCGGAAAACGAATATGGAAGCTTAACATATCCCGTTCTGGAAGGGCACCCGGATGCGGCAATACAGGATGCAGTGAACAAGGCCATTTATGATACGGCGCAGATCGAAAGCCGCCTGAATACCTTTAACGGCCTTGAGGAAGGCGGCTGGGGCCTTAACGTCACGTACAGGGATACGCTGGTGAACGGCATTTTGTCCGTAGCCGTTTCCGCCTATGGGAAAATGGCAAACGGTCGTATGGGGCAGGTCTACACCACTGTGAATTACGATTTGATGACGGGCAAACCCATTGCAGTAACCGACCTGTTTACCGATGTGGAAGGCGCGTTTACCCTGATGGAGCAAAAGCTGGAGGACGAGGTGCGGCCTCAGCTATCCGGCTATCTGGAGAACGATACGCTGACGCCTATTCCAAGGGAAAACTTCTTTCTCACACCGGATGGCATCACCTTCTACTACCCCCAGGAGCAGTTTGCCACGCTGTCGGGCTACAGCGGCGGCTGCAGCTTCGATTATTATGAACTGAAGGATTACTTGAACGTATCGGAAGGCGGCGTGATCAACACCCTTGGCGCGGGCGATTTCCTGACCATTACCGCCGATACCGCCGCCCGCGTTGCGGAAGCTGCGACTGCAGGAAAACTGCCGGGCATCGGGGCGCAAATCGGCGACAGCCTGATGGAGCGGCTCGACGAGTACCGCCTGCTGGTGGACCCTGATTATTATCCCGGCGGCCGGTTCTTTGAGGTGGAAGAGCCGGAATTCCGCGGCGTGTGGCTTTTGACCGATGCACTGACCGAAGCCTACGATCACAGCCAGGTGTTAGGGATTCGAGCCGACAGGATGAACCTGTACGGCATCCAAACGGGCATTACCACCATTGATGAGTGGCGCGCCGCCCTGAATCAGCCGGAAAGCAGCGCCACAATCGACGAAAGCACGGCGGAGGATTACCGCCTGTCCGCCGGAACCAGCGACTATTATACGTTCGGTGAAAACAAGCTTCGCCTGCACGCCAACGAGGAAGGCGTATTGGAAAGCGTACAATTGCTAAGATAATATTGAAAGATCCCCGGAGGGAAAAAATGCAAAAGCAAAAGGGAACCGCACCCAAAAAGAAGGCCCAGGTCTACTCGCCGGAGGCCCTGCTTTTGCGTACCATTCTGGGCATTGTATTGCTGGCTGTAGGCGTATTGGCCTTTGTATCCCTGATCACGGAAATGGAAGGCGAAATCTTCAAGCTTGTCCGCCCGGTAGTCCAGGGGCTGGCGGGAGGACTTTGTTTGCTGCTGCCCCTGTTTGTGGCATGGGCCGGGGTGCTGGTGGCTTTTTCCGCACGGAAAAAAATGAAGGCGCGGGCGATATTGCTTTCCTTCACGGTCTACTTGTGCCTGCTGGCGCTGATCGTGCTGGTCTCCCACCATCCCGACAACCAGGGGCCGTATACCGATTATTCACTGATGGAGTATATCAGTGTGGTCAATCACCGCCAGCTGGACGCAAGCCCCGACAGCTACCTGTCCTATTTGAACCGGACTTATTTGCTGTGCAGCCCAAGGGGTGAAAGCGGCGGGCTGCTTGGCATGCTTATGGCCTGGCCGCTATACATGGGCCTTGGCATTGCGGGCGGCGTGGCGTTGCTGGGCATTGCCATCCTGGGTTTATTGATCCTCCTGTCCAGGCTGGATGTGAAGACCATTGCCTTCAATATGCGCGAACGGTCCCAACAGCGCAGGGAGGTAAGGGAGCAGGAGGCCGTGCGCCGTCAGGCGGAGGAAGAGGCCTGGCGCCAGCAGGAGGCCCAGCGGCAGGCGGCTTTTAGAGCGCAAAATCCGCCTGTGCCCGCCTATCAGCGGCGGCAGCGGGATATGCAGGTGCAGCCCGCTCCCGGGCCCGTATGGCACGGCCCGGGATTGTATGATGAGACCATTGTGCCATCCGATGGAAGCGCGCCCATGGATGTGGCCGGGGCTATGAAAAAAGCCAGAGGGCGCAAGGCGGCGGAACAGCCGACCTACGCGCCGCCAAACAGGGAGGATGATTTGCCCTGGGAGGAAGACCCGGACACCGCCCAGCAGTTGGACAGCCGCCGGAGCATTTTGAAGCCTATCCGCTTCCCTTCGCAAAAAGCGGCTCCTGCAGCTCAGCCTGAATTTCCGGAAGTGAAACCGCCTAACACGCCGCCGGAACAGCGCATGAGCGGCTCAAGGCTGGACGAGCCCGATTTGAAGCTGCCGCCTCAAAAGTCGAAAAAGGCCCAGCAGATACAAATGCAGCTTCCGCCGCCCTATGCTTATCCCACACTGGATATGCTGAAAATGCCCAGGCGTTCCCAATTGGATACACGCCAGGAGGATGAGCAGCGGGCCGCCATCCTGGAAGAAACGCTGCAAAGCTTTGGCATCAACGCTCAGGTCAAGCAGGTCACCCACGGTCCCACGGTCACAAGGTTCGAGCTGGAGCTGGCCTCCGGCATCAACGTCAAGCGCATCACCGGCCTTACCGACACCATCGCCATGAATCTGGCGGCCGGCGGCGTGCGTATAGAAGCCCCCATCCCCAACAAGGCACTGGTGGGGGTCGAGGTGCCCAACCGGGAGATCATCAGCGTTTCCCTTAGGGAAGTGCTGGAAAGCGATGAGATGAACAGGGCCGATTCGCCGCTTTCCGTGGCGCTGGGCAAGGATATTGCCGGCTCGCCCATCATCTGCGACCTTGCCAAGATGCCCCATTTGCTGATCGCCGGCGCCACCGGCAGCGGCAAATCAGTGTGCATCAACAGCATCATCTGCAGCTTGCTGTTCCGCACCTCGCCCAAGCAGGTGCGCATGCTGTTGATCGACCCCAAGGTGGTGGAGCTGCAGTGCTACAACGGCATTCCGCACCTGTTGACGCCCGTGGTCAGCGACCCCCACAAGGCTGCCGGGGCGCTCACCTGGGCTGTGCAGGAAATGATGGAGCGCTACCAAAAGTTCAAGGAGCGCAATGTGCGCGGCATCAGCGGCTACAATGCAGCCCTCATGGAAGGCGAGGAGGCTATGCCCCGCATCGTCGTGATCATCGACGAATTGGCCGACCTTATGATGGCCAGCAAGCGGGAGGTGGAAGAATCCATCTGCCGTATCGCCCAGTTAGCCCGGGCAGCCGGCATCCATCTGGTGGTGGCCACCCAGCGTCCGTCGGTGGACGTCATCACGGGCCTGATCAAGAACAACCTGCCTTCCCGCATCGCCTTTGCCGTGGCTTCCAGCATTGACGCCCGCACCATCATGGAGCGGGCCGGGGCCGAAAAGCTCCTGGGCAAGGGTGACATGCTCTACGCCCCCGCCGGGGCGCTGGCCCCGCTGCGTGTGCAGGGCTCCTTCGTATCCGACGACGAGGTGAACAAGGTCACCGATTTTATCCGCTCCCATTCAACCCCGGATTACGACCCCAACGTGCAGGAGTTGCTGGACCAGACATCCTCCCCCTCCAGTATGGCCCCTGACGCGGCGGATGCCACCGGCGATGATGGCGATACCCTGGACGAGCTTCTGTCCCAGGCCATTGAAATGGCCATTCAGGAAGGGCAAACCTCCATCTCCATGCTCCAAAGGAAAATGCGCATCGGCTACGCCCGGGCGGGCCGCCTGATCGACGAAATGACCAAGCGCGGCATCATCAGCCAGGCCGCCGGGGCCAAGCCGCGCAAGGTGCTCATATCACAAGAGGAATTCGACAGGATGGATTTTTCACAGTAAAGTTTATTGGGAAGGTTTGCGGGAAGGGCTTCTTTTAAAAAAGAAGCCCTTCCCGCACCTATCCCAGAAAACTTTTTTTGAAAGAGGGATGCCGGTTGAAGACACTGCTGAAAAATGGCCTGATCGTGGATGGGACAGGTGTAAAGGCGTATCCCGCCGATCTTTTGATCGAGGGCGAGCGCATTGCGGCCATTGGTCTATTGGACGGGTTGGAGGCTGATGAAGTCATAGACATAACCGGCAAGTGCATTGCGCCAGGCTTTATCGACGCCCATTCCCACAACGACTGGTTTGCTCCGCGGCCAGACAACAGGCGATTTTTCGCGCCGTTTGTGCAGCAGGGCATCACCACTCAGGTTACGGGCAACTGCGGTTTTTCCCCTTTTGGGTTTGAGAATTATACGCCGCATAAGGCGCTGCTGGGCAGCGGTCTTTTCTCCATGGAAGAGATGGAAAAAGGTGATTTTCTACGCCTTTCGGGCTTTTTTGAGTACGTAAAAAGGCTGCCAGTGAACATTGTGCCTTTGTATGGGCATATGAGCGGCAGAATCTCCATCAGCGGATATGAAAACAGAGCATTGACAGAGGCTGAGCTTACGCGCCTGGACAGTATCATGGAGCAGGCGCTTTTGGATGGCGCCGCCGGCGTCTCCCTGGGCCTCATGTATGAACCGGACCGCTATGCGCCCTATGATGAATTGAAGCGGGCCGCGCAAATCGTTGCCCGCCACGGCAAAATACTAAGTGTTCACGCCAGGGCATGCTCCGCTGCGTCCACCTCCTATCAGCCCCCTGTCGGCGGCCGGGCACACAACCTGCGCGCGCTGGATGAAATGATCAAAATCGCCCGGGAAACAGGCGCGAAGGTACAGTTTTCCCATTTGATCTTTGTCGGTTCCAGAACATGGCGCACTGCGGATGAGGCGCTGGAGATGATTCATAAGGTCAACAGAGAAGGCCTGGAATTCATGTACGACTCCTACGCCATGACCTGCGGCGCATCGGTGATCACGGTCATATTGCCACCGTGGTATTTGAGCCTTTCCCCCGAAATGCGGCGCAGCCCTATGGCGCGTGTGCGCATTGCGCTTGAGATTGGCGTGACCAAGCGGATCCTGGGGTTCGATTTTGATGACATTGTGATGGCTTGGGTGGCAGACGACCAGGAAGCCCTGTGCGGCAAGAGCGTGCGTCAAATTGCCCGGGAATGGCGCATGAGCGACCTGGATGCTTATTTGAAGCTGGTGGAATTGAGCGGGGGCAAGGGCCGTGTACTGATGCACAAGTACCTGACCGATGGTATTTTGGCGCGGCTGATGGATGATCCCAACTGCCTGTGCATGACCGATGCCTGGCTGGAGGAAAAGGGCACACAAAACCCCGCGTGCTTTTCCTGCTTCCCCGAATTTTTGCGCCTTTCCAGGGAGCGCAACATGCTGGAGAAAACCGTACGGCAGATGACCGGCGCCACAGCAGACCGTTTCCATATCCCGGAGCGCGGCTACCTGAAGGAAGGCTATTTTGCGGACATGACCGTATTTGATCCGCAGCAAATCCGGCCATCCGAGACGCCGGAGGGCCGCCCCCATGGAATCGAACAGGTATATGTCGCCGGGCAGCCGGTGCTCAAGAACGGCGATTTGGTGAAAGACGCCTGTGGCCGTATGCTGCTGCAAAATCCATCCCAGAAAACTTCTTCTTTTCTATAAAGCTGGACGCATACGAGACCCATCAGTTATTCCCAGATAAAATGGAAGACGCTCTTCTACGCTACATGCATCAATAGAGAATAACGATATTTTACTCCACAACTGCTTTATACTGTTGCCATTAAGGATTTTCGCATTTAAAAAGGCCTCTAATGTATCATAATCATATGCTTGCGATCCATCTGCAACTAATCCATACCAATATAAGCCCCGGTTCGTTTCCCCATCAAACATTTTTCCGAGGCAACAAGCAAAATAAATGGGATCCTCATCAACAGAAAACTCAATCTCTATGCAAGCTTTGTTTTTAACCACATCATATTGCATCATTTTTTCAAAAGTGGCTAATGATATTTTAAGCATTTTAGAATTACTCCAATCCACAGTCTATATAAGTGGTTATTCGATCTTATTATAATTATAATGCAAGAGGAATTACAGAAGAAGTTCTCCCCGCTAATTTTCACGTTTCTCCTGCATGCCCTTGACATCCCTCCCTCCCCATTGTATAATTCCCCCATATCCGGCGATGATGGGAAGAGTAGCCCGTTTCCGGCATCAAGAGAGAGGGGCCGTTGGCTGAAAGCTCCTTTGCCAAGGGACGGGGGAAGGACACCCCGGAGCTTCCTGAGAGATCAGGCGCGTTTCCTGCGTTATCGGGATTCAAGTGGAAAGGGCGCAAGCCTTTTCAAGCGGGGTGGCACCACGAAGATGTGAAATTCGTCCCATGCAAAGGCATGGGGCTTTTTTATATCTTCTCCGCCCGGAAAGGGGGCTCAAGTTTTTCTATGGAAGTCAGAACTGAAATCAGATATGCTTCCGTGGAGGACATCCATGGCATGGGCCGGGTGTATGCAGATACCTGGAAGGCGGCCTATCGGGGAATAATCCCCCAAGATTTTTTGGATGGGCTGATGCCCGCCTGGTGGGAGGACCGCTACCGTCAAACCCTGGGCAAAGAAGGAATGCCCAAATCCGTCGTACTGTTGCTTGACGGGCAGATCATCGGTGTGTCCAGCATTATGAAAACCAGGGATGAGGATCTTTCGGAAGCATTTGGGGAAATTATTTCCCTGTATGTGCTGCCGGAATACTGGCATCGGGGGTTTGGATCACATATTTTGGACTTTGTTACCGGTGAACTGAAAGCTATGGGCTTTGCCTATTGCGTTTTATGGACACTGGAAGAGAATCTGCGGGCCCAAGCGGCCTATGAGCGCTTCGGCTTTACAAGGGATGGCGGGCGGAAGAGCCTGGAATTTGCCGGGCAGCCCGTGTGGGAGATCCGTTACCGCATGCCTCTATCATGAGCATGCTTTGAAGATATCGCAAGGGAGGAAATCAATATGCTGACACAGGCACCAAGGGGCACCAAGGATGTGTTGCCCAAGGAAAGCGGGCGCTGGCAGGCGCTGGAGCAAATCATGCGGGATACCGCCGCCAAGGCGGGATACCGGGAGGTGCGCACCCCGGTTTTTGAGCATACGGAGCTGTTTTTGCGTGGGGTGGGGGATACCACCGATATCGTGCAAAAGGAAATGTATACCTTCAAGGATAAAGGTGACCGTTCCATCACCTTAAAGCCCGAGGGCACAGCGGGGGCGGTGCGGGCGCTGATCGAGCACAACCTGTATGCCG
Source organism: Bacillota bacterium (assembly GCA_023413135.1). GTDB lineage: Bacteria > Bacillota > Clostridia > Christensenellales > Aristaeellaceae > JAEWAH01. Next base: position 63,175 of record JAEZQK010000004.1, on the reverse strand, counting down.
ATGTGCTTCCCTGCAAAATGTACTATTTGAACGCGCCCATTTTTCGGTACGAGGCGCCTCAATCCGGGCGGTTCCGGGAACACCACCAGTTCGGCCTGGAGTGCTTCGGCGCACCGAGCCCGTCGGTGGACGCGGAGATCATCGCCCTGGCCTTCCGTATGCTGGAAGGATTGGGCGTGACGAACCTTACCGTGAACATCAACAGCATCGGCTGTCCCAAATGCCGGCCTGCCTATCATGCCAAGCTGAAGGAATTCCTTGGTGAGCGGTTATCCGGCCTGTGCAAGGCCTGCCAGGACCGGTTTGAAAGGAACCCCCTGCGTGCGCTGGACTGCAAGGAGGAAAAGTGCAAGGAGCAGGTGGCCGGCGCGCCAAGCATGCTGGATATGCTTTGCAATGAGTGCGCGGACCACTTTGCAAAGCTGCAATCCTACCTTAAGGCGGCTGACATTCCTTATGCCATCGACAGCCGCATTGTCCGCGGGCTGGACTACTACACCAAAACGGTGTTTGAACTGATCACCAAAACGCCCCAAGGCAACCTGACCGTTTGCGGCGGCGGGCGGTATGACCGGCTGGTGGAGGAACTGGGCGGCCCGGAAATGCCCGGCGTAGGCTTTGGCATGGGGCTGGAGCGTATCTTGATGCTGCTGGACAGCCAGGGCATCGAGCTTGATAAATCCCGGCAGCTGGATGTGTTTGTGGCCAGCCTGGGGGATGAAGCACGGATTCCTGCCTTTACGCTTGTGCAGTCTTTGCGGTTATCGGGGATCAAGGCGGATTGTGATCACATGGGGAAAAGCCTGAAGGCCCAGTTCAAGTATGCTGACAAGGTGAATGTTCCCCTCATTGCCATCCTGGGCGGGGATGAGCTGCAAAAGGGCGTCGTGAAGGTCAGGAACATGAGCACCAGGGAAGAAGTTGAAATTCCGATTTCTGATGCAACAACGAAGATTGCAGAACTCCTGAGTAAGTAAGGGTTTCGCGTCTGCGGACGCGACCAAAGGGCTTTCCGGTCGCCCTTTGGAAACCTTCGGGAGCCATCTGCGGAGTATTTGAGAAGGAAAACTTCTAAGGAGGAAAAATCCTATGGCGGAATTTTTAGGTGGCTGGAAGCGCAGCCATATGTGCGGCGACATTCGCGAAACCATGGTCAATCAGGAAGTAACGCTGATGGGCTGGGTGCAAAGGGCCAGAAACCTGGGCGGCATCCTGTTCGTGTGGCTCCGTGACCGGTCCGGCATCGTGCAGGCGGTGTTTGACGTAAACACCTGCGATCAAAAGACCTTTGCTTTGGCGGAAGAGCTGCGGGGCGAGTTCGTGGCGGCGGTGAAGGGCACCGTTTCGTTGCGCGCCTCAGATGCGGTCAACGACAAGATGCCCACCGGCAAAGTGGAAGTAATGGTACGGGAACTCAAAATCCTCAACCGTGCCGACACGCCGCCCATCTATATCGAGGATGACGCCAAGGAATCCGAGGCGCTGCGCCTGAAATACAGGTATCTCGACCTGCGCCGCCCGGCCATGCAGGAGATGCTGCGATTCAGGCACAAAGTGGTGTCTACACTCCGGAAACACATGGATATAGAAGGCTTTGTGGAGGTCGAGACCCCGATATTGACGAAATCCACCCCTGAAGGGGCGAGAGACTATCTTGTGCCTGCCCGCGTGAAGCCCGGCACCTTCTATGCGCTGCCCCAAAGCCCGCAAATTTACAAGCAGCTTTTGATGCTGGCTGGCATGGACCGGTATTATCAGGTAGCCCGCTGCTTCCGCGACGAGGATGGCCGGGCCGACCGCCAGCCGGAGTTTACGCAATTTGACATGGAAATGTCCTTTATTGAGCCGGAGGATATCCAGGGTGTGGTGGAGCGTGCCTATAAAGCCGTGTTCAATGACGTGATGAACATCGACATCCAGCTTCCGCTGCCCCGCATGACCTGGAAGTATGCCATGGAAACGTATGGATCCGATAAGCCTGATACGCGCTTTGACATGCCCATTTCCGACGTGGGTGAGGTTGTTAAGGGATGCGGCTTCACTGTTTTTGAAAGCGCCCTTGCGGAAAATAAAAGCGTTGTTGCCATTTGTTTAAAAGGCGCGGCGGATAAGCTGTCCCGCAAGGAGATGGATGCTCTTGCGGAATTCGTGAAAACCTATCATGTGAAGGGTCTTGCCTGGGCCGCCATCCAAAGCGACGGCACGCTGCGCTCCTCCTTTGCAAAAGCCATGGCCGGGGACAGCATGCAAAAGCTGATGGACAAATTGGGCGCGGAAAAGGGCGACGCGCTGTTCGTGATTGCGGACAAGAAGTACGTCGCGCTTACTGCCCTGGGCCAGCTGCGCTTGAAGTTGGGTGCGCAACTTGGCCTCATCGACCGCTCAAAGTACAACCTGTTCTGGGTCACCGAGTTCCCTCTCTTGGAGTGGAGCGAGGAGGATAACCGCTTCATGGCCATGCACCATCCCTTCACCAGCCCTATGGATGAGGACTTCAATTTTATGGAGACTGATCCCGGCCGCGTACGGGCCAAGGCGTACGACCTGGTCATGAACGGCATCGAGATGGGCTCGGGCAGCATCCGCATCCACGCCAGCGACCTGCAGGAGCGCATGTTCCGCCTGCTGGGCTTTACCAAGGAGGAGGCCTGGACCCGCTTTGGTTTCCTGCTGGAGGCCTTCAAGTACGGCACCCCGCCCCATGGCGGCTTCGCTTTCGGCATCGACCGGCTGGTGATGATTTTGAAGGGTGCCGAAAGCCTTAGGGATGTGCTGGCCTTCCCCAAAATACAAAACGGTGCTTGCCTGATGATGGACACCCCGGCCCAGGTGCAGGAAGAGCAACTGAAGCTGCTGAAGATCAAGACGGAAGTATAACTGCTGCAGAGAAGTCAATAAACAAACAACGCCGTAGGGGCGATTATTAATCGCCCCTACGGCATTCAGGCAAAGATGAATGGGTTTTCCAAGCAATCACAATCCCTGGCAGATAAGCAGGCAGCATACGGCTTCGCAGTTTGATTAGAAATCGCATCCTTTTAGGGGACACACGAGCAACTGATTTCCTTGCTCTATGCATCCCTTGATATGGGGTTTCCAAAGGGGCTTTGTCCCTTTGGCGGGGTCCAGGGGTTGAACCCCTGGTTGTCATTTAGATGGAAATCTGTTATACTGTTGTTTAACCGCAAGGAGGTGCGTTTGGTATGCCTTCAAAGAAAGACAATCTTCCCCTGGACGTGGAAAAAGATATTGATAGTACAGGCTCCATTACATACGCCAACGAGGTCATCGCCATCATCGCCGGGGTAGCCACCAGCGAGGTGGAAGGCATTGCCGGCATGTGCACCAGCGGCGGGCTGACCGACATACTGGGCCGGAACAGGAACATAACGCGCGGGGTTAAGGTGGAACTGGGCACCGAGGAGACCTCTGTGGACCTATACGTGATCATCGAGTACGGCACGCCCATCCAGAAGGCTGCCAGGGATGCGCAGGAGAATGTGCGCAAGGCCATTGAGACTATGACCGGGCTGCGCGTGGTGCGCGTGGATGTGCACGTACAGGGCGTAAGCTTTGAAAAGGAAAACAAGGCGCTGGAAAAGGGCCAGCAGAGTGCGGCGCTGGCCAGCGGCGAGGTGTTCAAACAGGTTCCCGAAAAGAATGAGCCCCAAAAGGAAGAAGCGCCCGTGCCTCCCGCCACCGTGGAGCTGGTGGAGGATGAAATGGAGGAAGAGCGTGACCTTTTAGAGCCGGAGGATGAAGCGGAGGACCTTGACGATCCGGATGCTTTGGGCAAAGAGCCGGAGGACGAGGCCGGCCTTCCCGACGAACCTGTGGAAGAGAAGCAGGAAGAAAAGAAGGAATAACGTGAAAGCGGCCGGCAGGATGCGCCTGCCGGTGGCTTTTGTTTTCCAGACGCTGCGTTTTTAAAAGTGGGGGAGGTGTACCGCGTGAAGGTGCGTTTTTTGGACCGTCTTCTGACGGCATTGGCGGGGCTTTTGCTGTTTGCAACAGGGCTGGTCTTTTTCCTTTGGGCCTTTAGAGGTATCCCGGCCGACTGGCTGAACGCCCTGACCGTGAAGGAGATAGGCCGTCTTCCCATTTTTGTGGCGCTGGGTTTGGGTGCGGTGATGGTGCTGCTGGGCATCCACAGCATATCCCTATTGTTTAGGCGCCGGGGCAAAAAGGGCTTCGTGGTGCAGAAAACGGAGCATGGGGAACTGAGCATCTCCATCCACGCCATGGAAAACCTGGTGCAAAAATGCGTCGACAAGCATGAAGAACTGACGATTGTCAGCAATCACATTGAAAACACCCGCGATGGCGTGGTGGTGGATTTGCGCATCGGTCTTGCCAACGGCGTGAGCATTCCCCTGGTGGTGAGCACGCTGCAAAAGCAGATCAAGCAATACATCACATCCTGCTCCGGCATCGATGTGCAGGAAGTGAAGGTGGAAGTGGAGACCGCCAGCATCAAGGCGGAAAAAAGCCCCTACTCCGTGCCCGACACGCTTTTGCAAAGCACCCCCAAGGCCGCTCCCGTGGAAACACCGCCTCCCGCAAGGCCGGTACAGCCGGTAGAAAGGCCCGCGCAGCCAGTGGAGAGGGCGGAGAGGTCGGAGAGACCGGAAAGAGTCGAACGGATTGACCGGGCGGTGACGCCTCCCGTAAACGGCGTGCAGCCTGCCGTAAAACCGGTGCAGCAGCCTGCGCCCCAGGTGATGCAAAGGATGCAGTCGGATTTGAAAGGCCCGTCCTTCCCGGAACCTCCGGTAGAAAGCATCGAGGAAAAAAAGCGCCCGTTGCACCAGCGGCTTTTCGGCCACAAGGAGCAGCCGGCCATTGTGCCCATGCCCCCGGAGATGGAAAGAAAGGCTGAGCTTTCGGATGAGCCAATGATGTTTGATCTTATGGAGGATGACGATTCCGCCATAGATTCGCTTGACGCGCAGGAGGTGGATGACCATGAAGAACATTGAGGAAGTTTTGAAGGAGCTTTTCAAGCCCGGCACGCCGCAATACGGCCTCATATGGGGCATCGGCTTTGTGGTGCTGGCCTTTTTGCTTCTTTTTATCGGCTTCTGGAAAACGCTTTTTGTGGTATTGTTGTTCACCGTCGGATTGTTTATCGGCGCGGTGAAGGATAAGCAGGCCTTTGTCAAAAACATCATCAATAAATTATTCCCGCCCCGCCAGGATGGCTGAAGGGAATAACACAAGGAACGGAGTGCTTTCTATATGGCGCGTACGACCGCACGGGCGGCGGCGATGCAAATGGTGTACGAGCGGCTGCTGGGCGGCCAGGGCGGCGGTGAAACGCTGGAGTTGGTGTACGAGCAACTGGGTGAGGGTAAGGAAGCCCCTTCCCAGGACGATCAGGTTTATATAGACGATGTTTTGGCGGGCATTGCGGCCCATCAGGACGAAATTGATCAGAGCATCCGGGAGTTTAGCGTGGATTGGTCGCTGGAGCGCATGGCCAAGGTGGATTTGACCATATTGCGCCTGGCGACGTATGAGATCCTCTTTCGGGAGGATGTGCCCGGCAGCGTAGCCATCAACGAGGCGGTGGATCTGGCGGGCAAGTATTCCGATCCTGCGGGCGGCCGCTTTATCAACGGCGTGCTGGGCTCCATCCTGCGCAAGAAAGAGGCAGAAAAGCACAAGTGAAGGCCGTTATCGGGCTGGATACAAGCTGTTACACCACCTCTGTGGCGGCGGTGGACGAATCGGGTCGCGTGATCGCAAGCCTCAAAAAGCTTTTGCCGGTGCCGATCGGCCGGCGGGGGCTTAGGCAAAGCGACGCGGTGTTTGAGCACGTGCGGCAGTTGCCCAAGCTGATGGAGGAATTGGGCGGAATCATCGCGCCCTATGAGATCGCCGCCGTGTGCATTTCGCAAAAGCCCAGGGACGGGGAAGATTCCTATATGCCTGTGTTTTTAGCAGGGGATGCGCAAGGGCGCGGCCTGGCCGCTCTTTTACACATCCCCTGTTTTGCCGCCACCCATCAGGCGGGGCATGTGAAGGCCGCCATGCTTGATTCAGGACTAACTGTCGCGGAATTTCTGGCGGTGCACCTGTCGGGCGGCACCACCGAGGTGCTCCGCTTACGGGGGACAAGCATTGAGTGTATGGGCGGCACGCTTGATTTGCATGCCGGGCAGCTGGTGGACAGGGTGGGCGTCATGCTGAATTTACCCTTCCCCTGCGGCCCGCACCTGGAGGAGCTGGCGGTACGCGGCCGGGCACAAAGCCTGCTGCCCGTAAGCATGGCGGATGAGGATCTGCACTGCCACCTATCCGGCGCTGAGACAAAGGTGACGGACTGGCTTACAAGCGGAGAAAGATCCCCGGAGGACGCGGCGGCGGAGGTGTACGATTTCCTGGCCCGCACGGTAGCAAGGCTCATTTACGGGGCGGGAAGGAAAACGGGGCTGCAGGCCGCATTGGTGGCGGGGGGCGTGGCATCCTCTTCCCTTTTCCGGGAGCTTATCATAAAGCGGATGCACAAGCTCAGCCCTGGCATGGCGCTTTACTTCGGCCACCCCGCCTATTCCGGCGACAATGCCGTGGGCGTAGCGCTTTTGGGGCTGGATCAATTGCGGGAATATGGGAAACACGGCGGCGCCGGACTGCCCTGACAATTGGGAGCGGGACAAACATGCCAAGGCTTCCCCTTAAGGGGAAGCTGTCGACGAAGTCGACTGATGAGGTGGAAGTCGCTTAAGATGCCTTTGCAGCCATACACCTCATCCGGCGCTGCGCGCCACCTTCCCCTCAAGGGGAAGGCTTAGAGCTGAGCTTTCATTATTCACGGGCCACTGTCAATACAGTACTGCATTGACGGCAATACGAAAGGATGAGGGATATGGCTGCACAACTGATTGACGGAAAGGTGCTCTCTGCGGCTGTCAAGGAAAAGCTAAGGCTTCAAACGGAGGAGCTGAAGGCGGCGGGCATCACCCCCGGCCTGGCGGTGATCCTGGTAGGGGAAGACCCGGGCAGTCAAATCTACGTGCGCAACAAGGAAAAGGCCTGCCATGAGATAGGCATCGCTTCCACCGTATTGCGCCTGCCCGAGACCACCACCCAGCAGGAGCTGGAGGAGCTTATCCGCCGCTTCAACGAGGATGAAAATATCGACGGCATCCTTGTGCAGGTGCCCCTGCCCAAGCATATGGATGAGGCTGCCGCCCTTTCCCTGATCAGCCCGGAAAAGGACGTGGACGGCTTCCATGTGGTCAACATGGGCAGGCTGTTTGGCGGCATGGATACCATTGTGGCATGTACTCCAAAAGGTGTTATGGAAATGATCCATTCCACCGGCGTTTTGATAAGCGGCAAGGAGGCCGTGGTGGTGGGCCGCAGCAACAACGTGGGCAAGCCCATTGCCATGCTGCTCATTAAGGAGAATGCCACGGTTACGGTATGCCATTCCCGCACCAAGGATCTGGCCGTACACACCCGCAGGGCGGACATCCTGGTGGCGGCGGTGGGCCGGCCTAAGTTCATCACCGGAGATATGGTAAAGCCCGGCGCATTGGTCATCGACGTGGGTATCAACCGTGTGGACGGCAAGGTGATCGGCGATGTGGATTTTGAGACTGCCTCAAAAGTGGCGGAGTACATATCTCCCGTGCCCGGCGGCGTGGGATTAATGACTGTGGCTATGCTGATGGCCAACACGCTTCAAATTGCAAGCGCCCGCCTTGCTTCCAAGAAAGCATGAAAGTGTTTGACGGCATTCTTTCAGTAGGCGAGTTGAACGAATATGTACGCCGCACCCTGGCGGCGGACCCCATGCTCCAGCGCATGCGGCTGAAGGGCGAAATCAGCAACTTCAAGCGCCACACCTCCGGCCACTGGTACTTTTCCCTGAAGGATGATACGGCGCGTATCAATTGTGTCATGTTCCGCCAGAACAACCTGTCCGTGCGGCTCGTCCCACGGGACGGTTTGCAGGTGGTAATTACCGGCAGCGTGAGCCTGTACCCCAGGGACGGCGCGTACCAGTTTTATGCCGAGGCCATGAAGGAAGACGGACTGGGGGATTTATTCCTGCGCTTTGAGCAGTTAAAAGCGAAGCTGCAAAAGGAAGGACTGTTCGACGCAGCCCGCAAGCGGCCCCTGCCGCTGCTGCCGACCAAAGTGGGCGTCGTCACCTCCCGCACCGGGGCGGTGATCAGGGATATATGCCAGGTTTCCTGGCGGCGCCATCCCGGCATGGACCTTACGCTGTTCCCTGCCCAGGTGCAGGGGGATGGCGCAGCGGAGGATATCGTGCGCGGCATCGAGACGCTGGGTAAATTGCCCGGTATTTCGGTGATCATCGTGGGCCGGGGCGGAGGCTCCATGGAGGACCTGTGGGCTTTCAATGAGGAGATCGTGGCCAGGGCTATCGCATCGTGCCCCGTCCCGGTGGTGTCCGCCGTGGGCCATGAGACGGACTTTACCATCGCCGATTTTGTGGCGGATGTGCGGGCTTCCACCCCTTCCGCCGCGGCGGAAATGACGGTGCCGATTCTTACGGATCTCGTTTTCACGGTGGAGGAAATGGCCCGCAGGCTTCTTGGCGGCGCGGAAAAAGCACTGCTTCAAAGGCAGGAGCGGCTTTTAAAGGCGCAAAACAGGCTGCAAAGCTTGCATCCCAGGGCGCAGCTGCTCTCTGCCCAAAGCCGGGCCGACCTGCTTTTCTCCCGGCTGAAAAACGCGGCCATGGCGGGTCTTGCGGCGCGGGAGTCGCGTTATAATGCCGCGCAGGCCAAGCTTTCCGCTCTTGGTCCCATGCAGGTGCTGAAAAGAGGCTATGCCCTGACCATAAAAGGCGATGCGCCCGTGACAGGGGTGAAGGCCGTCTCCCCGGGTGACAGGCTGCGGGTGGTATTTTCGGACGGTCAAGTGCTGGCCGGTGCGCTTGAGGTAAAGGAGGGGAATCCCTTTGAGTGAAATAAATAGCGAATCCTTCGAGCAGACGCTGGAAAGGTTCGAATCGCTGGTAAAGACCATGGAGGCGGGGGGACAGCCACTGGAAACCATGCTCCGCCTGTACGAGGAGGGCGTTGCCATTTCCCGGAAACTGAAAGGCCAATTGCAAAAGGCCCAGGGGAAACTATCAGAACTAAGCCTTCAGGGGGAAATGCCCGTGGAAGGAGCTTCGGAGATCACGCCGTGAAAGAAACATATGTCACATACCAGACCCTGGTGGAAAACGCGCTGGGAAGCGTTATCCTTCCGGGTGATACGGTACCGGATGAAAATGAAATTCCCGGCCTTCTGGGCAAGGCCATGCGCTACAGCCTGATGGCCGGGGGTAAGCGGCTGCGGCCTGTGATGCTTTTGTCGGCCTATGCTCTGAAGAAGGAAGATGTCACCCCGGCACTGCCCTATGCCGTGGCGCTGGAGATGATCCACACCTATTCCCTGATCCACGATGACCTGCCCGCCATGGACGACGATGATTTAAGGCGCGGCATGCCAACATGCCACAGGGCATACGGGGAGGCCATGGCCATCCTGGCGGGGGACGGGCTTGTGAATATGGCTTACGAAGTCATGCTGGATGCGGCTGAAAAGCTTGGTACGCGGGAGGCCGTATCCGCATTAAGCGCCATTGCCCGCCGGGCTGGCGTCACGGGGATGGTGGCGGGCCAATCTCTGGATGTATCCATGGAAGGGCAAAGGCCGGAAATCTCCCTGGTGAATTACATCCACCGCCACAAGACGGCGGATATGATCATAGGCGCGGTGGAGGCGGGGCTCACGCTTGCCGGCGGCACGGCAGCCGAGCTTGATGCGATAAGAGACTACGGCTTTCATATGGGCGTGGCCTTTCAAATTGTGGATGACATCCTGGACCTTATCGGCGAAGAAAAGCTGCTGGGCAAGAAAACGGGCATGGATGAAAAGCACGGAAAGCTGACCTGGCCCGCCTGCGTGGGGATGGAAAAAGCCCGGGAGGATGCACGCCTTCACGTGGAAGCTGCGGTTAAAGCCCTTTCTCTTTTTGAACAAAGGGGAAACTTTCTTGCATACCTTGCGCAAAGCATGCTTCACCGGGTACAATAAGTGAAGTTCGGATTTTAATCAGAGGCGGTTGTTTCGTTGCATAGCATCGCGGAAATATTGCGGAATCAAATATTGCTTTGTGCCATGACATCCTGGTTTATCGCCCAGGCGCTGAAGGTGCCCATCTACTATCTGGTGGAGCACGAGCTGAATTGGCGCAGGTGGCTGGGCTCCGGCGGTATGCCCAGCTCCCACAGCGCTTTGGTGGTGGCTTTGACCGCCATGGTGGGGGCGAGAATGGGCTTTGATACGGCGGAATTTGCTATCTCCTTTGCCCTTGCCATCATTGTGATGTACGATGCCGCCGGTGTGCGCAGGGAAACGGGCACCCAGGCCGTGGTGATCAACAAGATATTGCACGACATGCTGATAGACGGCAAGCACATCACCGAGGAAGAGTTGAAGGAACTGATCGGCCATACGCCCCTGGAGGTGTTTGCCGGGGCGCTGCTGGGGCTGATTATAACCGTGGTATTCCTGTTTTGATCATACCGCTTCCAGCTCTATTGGTATATACATAAGGAGGAGAAACAAATGGATCATTTTAAGGAAGAGATCGTAGTCAAGAAAAGCAAGGGACTGGACGAAGTGCTGTATTACATCTCGGCGGTGGTGATGGTGATTATGGCGCTTTTCGCTGTGATACAGCTTCAGCTGCTGTTCACATCCTTCGATCTGTTTTCTGTGATCACGGTCGTCATCAGCGGCGGCAGCGCGGTGCTTTTGTTCCTCCGCCGGGACAGGCTCCGTACGGATTTTGAGTACACCTTTACCAACGGGGAAATGGATTTTGCCAAGGTGTTCAATAACCAGAAGCGTAAGAACCTTGGCACCATGCGGGTGAAAAACGTGGAGGCCTTCGGGCCCGTTTCCTCCTCCTCCTTCCAGCGCTACATTACCATGCCGGGCATCAAAAAGGATCACTGGTTTTTAAATCGTGGCGCGGAACTGTATTATTTCTACTTCGTGAAGGATGGGAACAAGCGCGTCATCGTTCTGGAACCTTCGGAAGAGATGGTGGACCTGATCAAAAAATACCTGCAAAGGGGCGCCTATCAGGCATAATGGAAGCATATCTGGACAATAGCGCCACCACAAGGCCGTCGCAGCCGGTGATTGAAGCGGTTACGGCTGCCATGCGGGATGGCTATTACAACCCCTCCTCCCCCTACGGCCCCGCCCTGAAAGCGGAGAAGCGGATGGATGATTGCCGCGCGCTGCTTATGAAGCTTTCACAGGCCGGGGCGGGGGAGGTGATTTTTACCGCCGGGGGCACCGAAGCCGACAATTTGGCGATCCTGGGCTATTTGTCCACCGTCAAAAAGCCGGGGAAGGTTTTGTATACGGCGGTGGAACACCCCGCCGTGAAGCAAAGCTGTTTGGCGGCGGAGCGGATGGGGCACACGCCTGTCAGCATCCCCGTATTAAGGGACAGTACGGTGGATATTGAGGCTTTTGAAACCCTGCTGGATGAAAGCGTGCATCTGATCTGCGTGATGCAGGTGAACAACGAAACAGGGGTCATACAGCCGCTCAAAGAGATCGCGGCGTTGCGGGACAGGCTCTGCCCCAAGGCAGCCCTCCATGTGGATGGCGTGCAGGGTTTTTTGCGCGTGCCCATTTCCATGCAGGCCATCAACATACAATCCTATGCCTTGAGTTCCCACAAGCTCCACGGCCCCAAGGGCGTGGGTGCATTGATCCTGCAAAAGGGGCACAAGGTAAGCCCCCGGGAGTTTGGCGGCGGTCAGGAGAAGGGCTTGCGCTCCGGCACGGAGAACACGCCTGGCATCGCCGGGCTGATGTCGGCAGTAGAGACGTATCCCTCAAATGCGGCTGAAGCGATGGCTGCCCTCAAGCGGCGGCTGTATGAGCTTCTCATGGAAGGAGTGCCCGGCGTGAACATCAACGGGCCGGAGCTTAATAGCCCTGCCTGCGGCCCCCACATATTGAATGTGTCGTTCCGGCCCGTGCGCTCGGAAACCATGCTTTATGCCCTTTCCGGGGACGGCGTTTACGTCAGCATGGGCTCCGCCTGCTCCTCCCGCAAGCAAAAAGTGTCGGAAACGCTCAAGGCCATGTCCGTGCCCCAGTGGGACGCGGAGTGCGCCATCCGCTTCAGCTTGTCCCCTTATACCACGGAGGCGGAGATTGACTATGCGGCGGAGCGGGTGAAGGAGCATTATCAGACGCTATCTAAGTTTGTGCGAAGATAGAGGAGAATGTTGGGAGTATTGGTTAGTGAGCAATGGAACGATTGAGCCGGATGGCGGTGCAGGCAAGCCTCCTTTAGGCAATTGTGAAATATGCGGGCGACCACAGGTCGCCCCTACGGATGGCACAACACAACATACAGAATACAACATATTGTAGGGGCGAACTGTGTTCGCCCGTAAAACTGCTAATCTATAAAAATGGAACAAGAGTTCATTCAGAGGAGATTTAGTCATGCGTGAGGTGCTCCTGGTCCGCTTTGGCGAAATTTATTTGAAAGGCCTGAACCGGCCTTATTTTCTGCGCATGCTGGTGGAAAGGGTCAAAGCCGCTGTGAAAGAAATCGGCGGCCATGTGTGGCTGAATGACAGCCGTGTTTTCGTCTGCGGGGCGGACATGCATGAGTGCATCCGCCGGGTGACCAAGGTGTTCGGCGTGCACTCCGTGTGCCCCGCCATCGAAATGGAAAAGGCCGATTTTGATACGCTCTGTGCCGCCGCAGCGGAAATGATGAAGGACATCAAGGGCACCTTCAAGGTGTCCGCCCGCCGCTCCGACAAGCGCTATTTTCTGGATTCCCCGGAAATTAACAGCCGCATGGGAGAATATCTTTTGCAAAAGCTGCCGGATCTTTCGGTGGATGTCCATACTCCTGAGCACGTGCTGAACGTGGAGATAAGGGACATGGCTTACCTGTATGTTAAGACCATTCCCGCTGCAGGCGGCATGCCCGTGGGCACCAATGGCCGGGCCACGCTGCTTTTGTCCGGCGGCATCGACAGCCCCGTGGCCGGCTACATGATCGCCAAGCGCGGCGTTACGGTAAGCGCCGTCCACTTCCACTCCTTCCCCTACACCAGTGACAGGGCAAAGGAAAAGGTGCTGTCCCTGGCCCGCATCCTTTCCGAAAGTTTGTGCGGCGTTCGGGTGCATGTGGTGCCCTTCACCCGCATCCAGATGGAGATCCATGAAAAGTGCCCGGAGGAGTATACCACCCTCATCATGCGCAGGTACATGATGCGCATTGCCGAGCGGATCGCCCAAACGGAGAACTCCCATGGCCTGATTACCGGCGAGAGCATCGGGCAGGTGGCCAGCCAGACCATGCAATCGCTTCAGTGTACGGATGAGGTGGTGTCACTGCCTGTTTTCCGGCCCCTGATCGGGTTTGACAAGCAGGAGATCATCGATGTGGCCCGGCGTATCGGCACGTTTGAAACTTCTTCTTTGCCGTACGAAGACTGCTGCACCGTGTTCACGCCCCGCCATCCCGCCACCAGGCCCAAAATGGAAAAAATCCTGGAAGGGGAGGCGCTGCTTAATAGCGAGGCCCTCATCCAGGATGCGTTGGACAATATTGAGGTTGTGGACGTGTAAGGAGAAGGGCTGCTTATTGGAGACTACTCCTTCAGTCGCCTGCGGCGACTGAAGGAGTAAATATGCCCCGTCAGCACTCCCTATTGGTTTATATATTTCTTCCCTGCACATAGTCCAAAATAGGATTCCAAAGGGATGTATCCCTTTGGCGGTGGGTCCAGGGAGGCAGAGCCTCCCTGGTTACATGATCCGCAATACCAGCAACAGCCCCAGCCCCGGCACACCCAGCATTCCGGTAATGATGGCCGTCAGGGGATTGAGGCCTATGTTTAGGTCAAGGGGTGCAGCTAAAAGGTTCCATACCATCAGCACGCCAACGCCCAAGAGACCCCGCTCCAAAAGCTTCCAAGCGGGTTTGTACGGCTCCACATGGACGCCGGCTATGTAAATGAGCAGCAATAGCCCTGCATATAACCCAATCAGCATAATATTTTCCATAGCGGCGCCCCCTCCTGGCACATTGTATGCACCGCAGGACAGAAAGAAAACAACTTTCAGTACGCACAATTTTCTTACCGGGACTTGCGGTTTCGCCCCGGCTGATGTATACTTTTGTGGGACGAAAATGGTCAAGTGGGACACTTTGAGCCCGCCGGAGGGAAGGAATGCAGGAGGATTTTCTGGACTTGATGCAGCATCTTGCCCCCGATCTGGCCCGGGAAATGGGTCTTCGGGCGCTGGTGTTGGAGCGCATCGCCGTCCTCCAGCCGGTAGGACGCAGGCAGCTGGCCACACGGCTGAACCTTCCGGAGCGGGAGATACGAACGGTGGCCACGGTGCTCAAAGAGGAAGGGTTCATTGACCTGGACGCGGCGGGAATGACGCTGACACAGGCGGCGGAAGCCGTTTTGCCCGGTGCACGGGAATTCAGCCGGGCCATGCGGGGCCTCACCGCCCTGGAGACTACCTTGTCCGGACTATTAAACGTACCCCGCGTCTTTGTAGCGGCAGGGAACGCCGATGAGGAAAACCATGTGCTTCACGATGTGGGCCGGATGGCGGCGCAGCGCTTGCGGGGCATATTGCAAAGCGGCGATACCCTGGCGGTGACCGGAGGCGGCACCATGGCTGAGGTGGCCCGAAACATGCAGCCTTCCTCGCCCATGAACGTGATGGTGGTGCCGGCCAGGGGCGGTATGGGCCGCACGGTGGAGACCCAGGCCAACACCTTGGCGGCGGAAATCGCCCGCAAGCTTGGCGGCCATCACCGGCTAATCCACCTGCCCGACCATTTGGATGCGGCGGCCATGCAGGAAATGCGCAAGCTGCCGGAAGTACGGGAAACCATTGAGCTTCTCCAGCGGGCGGATGTGATTCTCCACGGCATTGGCCGGGCTGATGAAATGGCCAAACACCGGCACCTGTCGGTAGGCCTCACCAAAAAGCTCCTGTCCGAAGGTGCGGTAGCGGAAGCCTTTGGATATTACTTCGATCGTGAGGGAAACTGTTTGTATACGGCTTCCAGCGTGGGGGTCGACCTGGGACGGTTAAAGCCCAACTGTTTGATGATTGCCGTGTCGGCAGGCGGAAAAAAGGCCGAGGCCATGATCGCGGTCCTGCGCCACTACCGCCACGAGATGCTTGTTACCGACGAGGGGGCCGCCAGGAAGATTATCGAGCTGCTGTCTTAATTTGATTGCACGCCCGTTACGGGATGGCAATACAACAAACCGATGACCAAATTTTTTTGCATAAGGAGTGTGTATCATGGCAAAGAAGACTATCGAGGACATCCAGGTCTCCGGTAAGAAGGTGCTCGTTCGCTGCGATTTTAACGTTCCTCTGGATGAGAACAACATGATTACCGACGAGACGCGCATCCGCGGCGCGCTGCCTACCATCAAGTATCTTCTGCAGCACGGCGCCCGGGTCATCCTCTGCTCCCATTTAGGAAGGCCCAAGGGCGGCTTTGACATGAAGTACTCTTTAAAGCCCGTGGCGGAGCGCCTGAGCCAGCTGCTTGGCAAGGAAGTCAAGCTGGCGGCAGATGTCATCGGCCCCTCCGCCAAGGAACTGGCGGCCGCTCTTCACGACGGCGATGCCATGATACTGGAAAATGTCCGCTTCCACAAGGAAGAGGAAAAGAATGATCCCGAGTTCGCCAAGTCTCTGGCCTCTCTGGCTGAAATCTACGTAAACGATGCTTTCGGCACAGCGCACCGTGCCCATGCCTCCACCGAGGGTGTGGCCCACTACCTGCCTGCCGTGGCCGGATACCTGATCGGCAAGGAATTGTCTGTGATGGGCAAGGCCCTGGAAAACCCCGAGCGTCCCTTTGTGGCCATCCTGGGCGGCGCCAAGGTTTCCGACAAGATCGGCGTCATCAACAACCTGTTGGAGAAGGTGGATGTACTAATCATCGGCGGCGGCATGTCTTACACCTTCCAGAAGGCGATGGGCGGCCACATCGGCAAATCCCTTCTGGAGGCCGACAAGATCGACCTCGCCCGCGAATTGATGGAAAAGGCAAAGCAAAAGGGCGTGAAGCTCCTGCTGCCCGTGGACAATGAGGCCGGCGAAACCTTCTCCAACGATACGCTGCGCATCACCGTTCATTCCAAGGAAATTCCCGACGGCTTCGAGGGCATGGACATCGGCCCCAAGACGCAGGTCATCTTCGCCAATGAGATCGCCCAGGCCAAGACCGTTATCTGGAACGGTCCCATGGGCGTGTTCGAATTTGAGAACTTCGCTACCGGCACCAGGGTCATCGCCAAGGCCATGGCTGAGTGCGGCGGCGTGACCATCATCGGCGGCGGCGACAGCGCGGCAGCCGTGGAACAGATGGGCTTCGCCAGCAAAATGACCCACGTGTCCACCGGCGGCGGCGCTTCCCTCGAATACCTGGAAGGCAAGGAACTGCCTGGCGTAGTCGCGCTGAACGATAAGTAACCAAGGGCTCCGCCCCTGGACCCCGCCAAAGGGATACATCCCTTTGGAATCCCATATTAGGGTATATATAGGCAGGGGGTATATACCCTCTGCCTGTATCTATGAGATCAAGTTGCATCTATGTTAGAATAGTACAAGCTTGTGTACTTAAAAAACAAGAATCCATATTCAATTATCGCCTCCGAAGGTCCAGGGCTCCGTAGCCGAAGCGCCGCCAGTGGCGGATGAAGCGAGGCGGAGGAGGCTGGCGAAACGAGCAGTGCGAACGGCAGTGAGCAATACGACGATTGAGCCAGATGGGTAGGAAAGCCCTGGTCGCTCCCGCAGGAGCGAAATCCAAAAAGTTGCAATCATGCAATTGATGCAAGAAAGAAAGTGGTATCAGTTATGCGCACACCCATTATCGCCGGTAACTGGAAAATGAACAAAACCCCCGCCGAGGCGGCGCAACTGGTTGCAGAACTCAAGCCCCTGGTCAAGGACGCCGCCTGCGAGGTCGTCGTTTGCGTTCCCGCGGTGGACTTTGCCTCCGTAAAGGAAGCCATTGCGGGCTCCAACATCCATCTTGGCGGTCAAAATGTGCACTGGAAGGAATCCGGAGCTTATACCGGTGAGCTTTCCGCCCAAATGCTCAAGGCGGCCGGTGTGGAATACGTGATCATCGGCCACAGTGAGCGCCGCCAATACTTTGGCGAGACCGACGCCACGGTAAACCTTAGGGTAAAGGCTGCCGCCAATGCCGGGCTTACCGTGATCCTGTGCGTTGGCGAAATGAAAGAGCAGCGGGAAGCCGGCTACACCGACGCGCTGGTGGAATATCAAACGCTGATCGCACTGACCGGCTTGACTGACGAGCAGGTCAAGAGCGTCGTCATCGCCTACGAGCCGGTGTGGGCCATCGGCACAGGGCTCACCGCCACCGACGAGCAAGCCAACGAGACCATCGGGGTCATCCGCGCCGCCCTTGCCCGCAAGTATGGCAAGGAAGTATCTGATGCCGTGCGCATCCAGTACGGCGGCAGCATGAACCCCGGAAACGTCAAGGGCCTCATGGTCCAGCCGGAGATCGACGGCGGCCTCATCGGCGGTGCATCACTGAAGGCTCCGGACTTTGCCAAGGTGGTCAATTTCGATAAGTAAAAAGGAGCTATTCTCCATGAACAAAACCATGACCGCCCTTATCATTATGGACGGGTTCGGCCTGAATCCCAGCCACGAGGGCAACGCCATTTATAAGCAGGGCACACCCCACTTGGACGAGCTTCTTCAAGTATATCCCCATACCCAGCTTGGTGCCAGCGGCATGAACGTGGGCCTGCCCGACGGTCAGATGGGCAACAGCGAGGTGGGGCATTTAAACATCGGCGCGGGGCGCATTGTGTATCAGGAGCTGACCCGCATCACCAAGGATATCCAGGATGGCGTGTTCTTTCAAAAGGAAGCGCTTATCGAAGCCATGGACAGCGCAAAGAAGGCCGGGAAAGCCCTGCACCTGATGGGCTTACTTTCCGACGGCGGCGTGCACAGCCACAACACCCATCTGTATGCGCTTGTGGAAATGGCGAAAAAGCACGGCCTCGAAAAAGTATATGTCCACTGCTTCCTGGATGGCCGCGACGTGCCCCCCACCAGCGGTTTGGGCTTCGTGAAGGAACTGCAGGATAAGCTTTCACAAATCGGCGTGGGTGAAATCGCCACCGTCATGGGCCGCTACTGGGCCATGGACCGGGACAACCTGTGGGACCGGGTAAAGAAGGCCTACGATGCCATGGTGCTGGGCGAGGGCCAGGCCACGGCGGAAACCGGCGCCCAGGCTGTGGAACAAAGCTATGCCCTGAATGAAACCGACGAATTTGTCAAGCCCACGGTGGTCCTGAAAAATGGCCGGCCCACCGCCGCTATTTCTGAAAATGATTCCGTTATCTTTTTTAACTTCCGGCCAGACCGGGCGCGGCAGCTGACCCGCACCTTCATCCAGCCGGAATTCGAGGGCTTTCACCGGGAGAAGGGTTATTTCCCGGTTCACTTCGTGAGCATGACCCAATACGACGAGACGTTCACGGGCCTTAAAATCGTGAACCCCCCCGCCTCCATGGACAACACGATGGGGGAATACCTGGCATCGATGGGCAAGACGCAGCTGCGCATCGCCGAAACGCAAAAATACGCCCACGTGACCTTCTTCTTCAACGGCGGCGTCGAAAAGCCCAATGAGGGTGAGGACCGGGTGCTGATCCCCTCCTCCAAGGTGGCCACGTTCGATATGAAGCCTGATATGTCGGCCTATGAAGTGACGGAAAAGGCCATTGAGCTGATCAACGAAAAGAAGTATGACGTGATGGTCCTGAACTTTGCCAACTGCGACATGGTGGGCCATACAGGCATCATGGAGGCTGCCATAAAAGCCGTGGAGGCGGTGGATATCTGCGTGGGCCGGGTGGTGGACGCTGTGCTGAAAAACGGCGGCCGTGCTTTTGTGACTGCCGATCACGGCAATGCCGACCAGATGGTGGATCCTGTAACAGGTGAGCCCTTCACTGCCCACACCACCTTCCCCGTGCCCTTCATTGCCGTGGGGCCGGAGTTTGTGGGCAAGACGCTGCGCGAAGGCGGCCGCCTGGCAGATATCGCGCCCACTATGCTCACCAGCATGGATATCCCCGTGCCGAAGGAAATGACGGGAAAATCGTTGATATAACTTCGGGGATAGCTTTGCGGGGAGGGGGGATTTGTGAATCCCCCCTCCCCTTTCTGAAGTGAAGGATCTTGGTTTTTCATGCCACGTTAAGATCCTTCGCTTCGCTCAGGATGACAGTCTGCGGGGTTGGACTCGCCTTCAGAGCACATCGACATCGACGCATCAGGATGGCGTATGGGTGGAGCTTACCTGTATTCTATGCGTTGGTGGATTGTCAACTACAGTAGTAACGCATTGCATAATCCTGGCAGAGAAGTCAATAAATAAACAACGCCATAGGGGCGATTATGAATCGCACGCATGTTGCGGACAGGATATGTCACTTGGCGGTCACTTCACAATCGCCCCTACGGCGTTCAGGTAAAAAATGAAAATCCGCGAAGATGGCTTGTCATCTTCGCGGAGACGTTAATTATACTCGACAGTCCTTTGATACGCCCGGTAGTTGGAGGTAAACAGCTTTTCCCGCCTGACTTCCTGGCCGTCCTTGTACCACACCTTGTAGGTGTCCACCACATAGCCCGTTCTGGCCTCGATGGTTTCCTTGCTGGTGCCTACGGGCAGGCTGGTATTTTGCACGTACTTTACTTCGGAGGAGGGACGGTTGGTTTTTGTCACCTCGGACTTTAAGTCGATGGCCATGCCTTGGCCAATGCTCATGCCGTAGATCTCCACCGTCACCTTGCGGTTGTTGTAATAGCTGATGATGAAGATGGGTGTATCCTTGTTGTTGCGGAACTTGAAGTCCAGGTTTGGCCAGTTGACGGTGGCATCCAGTCCTTTCGCCACGTAGGTGCTGGGCCAGGAGTGGGGGCTGCGGTCAACGATCTCCAGGTCGGCCCTGGCCACCGCGTTGAACAGCGTGCTGGAAGTCTGGCACACGCCGCCGCCGATATCCGGCACCGACTGTCCGCCGGAAATGGCAATGGCTTCCTTGTACCCCTTGGCCTCGGTACGCTGCCCGGTTGTCTCGTTGAAAGAGAACACTTGCCCCGGCATGACCGTGTGTCCGTTGATGGCCTTGGCAGAAAGGTCTACGTTGGTATTGCGGTTGGAATTGCTGGTGGTTTCGGTGGTGTATTCGGAGACCTTTTTGAAGTTGTTCATCAACTCCACCTTGGTCACTTTCGGGTTTATGATCTCCGGTGTGAAGGTGATGGTCTGGCCATACTCCTTGGCATCCAGTTTGGCGATGACTTGCTGGTACAGCGCTTCCCCGTCCACTCGCACGCCCACGGCCTCATCGGAAAAGGTGAATTTTCGGGTATTGAAGTCGAACGATTGAACCGTGGCGTCGACAGGATCCCTGCTTAAGCGGCTGACCATTTCATCGGTCAACGTCTGCACTGCCGCCTTGTCATACGACATATGGGATGTAAGGAGCACATTCTGGTTATACAATTCCTCGGTGGCCTTTAGCCGCTGCTCAAAAGGCGTTTCTACGGCATTTACGGCGGGGATGGTATTTTGCCTGCCCAATGCGTACGCCTGCTCCAGCACCTGGTCCACATTCCGGGTTAGCGGCACCAGCTGGCTATTGATGGGGAAAGAGCGGTTGCCGATATTCACCGTCAGGGAAAAGCCGCTGTCCGATTGTACCGAGCCGGATGCGAGCGCTTCCCTGGCCTGGTCAATTGTCATGTTTCCCACGTGAACGTTATCCACATATACGCCAGGGAAAATCGTATCCCGGCTTAGAAAGCTCCGCCCGTTCTTGTAATCGTTCATCCTGGAAGCATCCCAGGCGATCAATTGGCCGTTCATGAATCCATAGTTGGGCATGTCCTTCCAAAAAATGCCGAACAACTGGGGCGCCATAACCAGCCCGATGCCTACAAGCCCCAGGGTGCAGATCATGATGAGCGTGGCGTATAAAATGGGATGGGCATTCTTTCGCCTGGATGAACCGGCATAATCATCTTGCCGGTAGCCGGAGCCGCCTCTCCCATAGTTTTGAGCCGAATCCCCATTGTAGCGCGCCGCCCTGCCCCCGGCACTCCGGTGCTCATTGCCGTACACCGGCGCATGGCCGGGATTGGCTGTGGATACAGGGGGAAATGACTGCTCAAAGGAGCGGTCGGCCACGTTCCTGGCACGAACGACTCGGGGCGTTGACACCTGATCCCGGCCCTGAGAATTCCTCCTGGAAGAGGTCTGATCCATGGGTATACGCTCCTTTATTGTATCGTTACGATAAATGAACGGTGGAAAAGGCAAAATCCATGCCGGAAAAAGGAATTTATTCGCCTTGCGCGTGGAGCATCTTGAAGGACAGCACCTGCAGGCTGTCGCTTAAATGCACGTTGACCACGGTCACGTTGTCGGGATGGGTTAGATCCGTAGGCGCAAAGTTCCAAACGCCCTTGATTCCCTTTTCCACCAGCTTGTTGAGTATTTGTTGGGCGCCTTTCACCGGCATCGCCAGAACGCCGATGTCCACCTGGTTTTCGGAAAGATACGCATCCAGGGTGTCGATGCTGGCCACCTTGATGCCGGCCACCTCGGTGCCGATCTTGCCGGGGTCAGCATCGAAGATGGCTGCCATCTGAAAGCCTTCCCTGCCAAAGGATGGATAATTCGCCACTGCGCGGCCGATGTTGCCCGCCCCGATGATGACCATGCGGTGCTTTTTATCCAGACCCAGAATCTCCGCGATGTGCCCTTTGAGCTTGGACACCTCATAGCCATACCCCTGGCGGCCAAACCCGCCAAAGCAATTGATATCCTGTCTGATCTGGGATGCGGTGAGCTGCATCCGCCTGCCCAGTTCCTGGGATGATATCTGATGCACGCCTGCCGCCTCCAGTTCCCGAAGATGGCGGTAGTAACCAGGCAGCCTGCGGATAACAGCATCCGACACATAGCCTGCCACGAGCATTCCCCCTTCAGCTTTTTCCATGTACTCCACTGCGCAGGAAATAGATTCCTTTTTATGTCTATTGAATGTTATTATAGCATCCTGAAATTTTTTACGCAAGAAAAACGGGGATCTTTTCACATTTTCGCCAATAGAAAAAGCAGGGCGGAAGTCAAAGCTTCTACCCCGCACAAAAATATGCTTGAAAATTGCACAATTTACGCCTGAAAATCACGAAAACATTCTCTCAAGCTCTTCGTACTTTTCATGGGTGATCAGTGCGTCATGCTGGGTACCGTTTAACTGCACCACATACGTCCAGCGGCCGTAGGGCGTGATGGCTTTGATGTGGTTCAAGTTGATGATGTAGGACTTGTGGCAACGGAAAAACACATTGGGATCCAGCCTGCCCTCCGTGTCGCCCAGGGAATCGCTGGTGACGTAACGGCAGTCCCCCATGGTATAGATCACCGTGGCCCGCTCTTCCCGCTGCACGAGCAGGATGTCCTGCATATTGAGAAAGCTTACCCCGTCCCGGTGATGCAGCATCAGGCGGCCTGCCACCGCCTGATTGCGGGGCTTCAAGGCAGGCAGGGGCTTTTCCTCCCGGCGGGTAATGCGGTCCCGGGCCCGTTCCAGTGTTTTTATGACCCGCTCCACTTTGAAGGGCTTGAGCAGGTAGTCAAAAGCATATACCTCAAAGGCATCGCCCATGTATTGGTCATGGGCCGTGGCGAAAATGATGACGGTGGCCGGGTCCATGTCCTGAATAAGCCTAGCGCATTCCACGCCGCTCATGCCGGGCATTTCCACATCCACAAACACCACCTGGGGGTGGTGTTTTTCCACCAAATCCATGAGCGTGAGGCCACTCTCCGCCTCACCAGCAAGGGTAAACCCCTCCACCTTGGAAATCATATGGCGCATTACCGTGCGCATGCCGCTGTCGTCATCGGCAATCACAACGCGGATATCGCTCAATGGGATTTCCACCGCCTTCTTCTGTTATCTTGTGGCCTTGTAAGGATCTCATGCATGACTACCGCCTGCATCAGCGAATCCCGGTTAAAGGCCAGACTCAATGCTGCCTGCGCAGGCCTGCCAGGCTCCGCGGAAAGGCGCATATCCGCCGCTTTCGCGGTAAAAGCCGCGGACTCCTCTTTTCCAGGAAGGCTGCTGTACCGCATGGGCACGGGCTCCTGGGGTTTGGAAACGCTCTGACCGGCAAGGGAATAGGGGCTTGCAGCGGTTTCGCCGCCTACAATATAAGGAGCCCGGTAATCGGCTATGCTCCCGGGATAAGCTTCTCCTTCGCCACTGCCCGTACCCTCTTCTCTTAAGACCGGGGTCTTCAGCGTTTTGTACACGGGCGTTGGCGCGACTTTTTCAGGTGGCTTTCCGGTTATGGTATCCTCCAGCGTTTTGGTCATATCACCCATCATGCGCTGCCAGGGGTTCTCCGGTGCGGCGCCCTGATTCTTTTGGTTCACGGCAGCCTGCTTTCTGACCCATTTGATGATGACGTTGGCTATGCCGATGATGACAATCAAGGTAAAAATGCCGTCCATTTTTGCCGCCTCCTTTCCGCATTGCCCGGTGCAAAAAGCTGCGCCGGGCAATACGACTGACGGTCAAACCGTTTTATTTCTTGTGAAGTTCCTCAGTGGGGGCGGCGGGGGCGCTGGCCTTGGCGATGCCGTCCCGCATGGTGGTGTCGGCGATCACGTTCTGCATTTGATAATAATCCATTACGCCCAGCTTGCCTTCCTTCAGGGCGGTAGCCATGGCACGGGGTACTTCGGCCTCGGCTTCCACCACCTTGGCGCGCATCTCCTGCACGGCAGCCTTCATTTCCTGCTCATGGGCGACGGCCATGGCACGGCGTTCCTCCGCCTTGGCCTGGGCGATGCGCCTGTCGGCTTCCGCTTGATCCATTTGCAATTGAGCGCCGATGTTGCGGCCCACGTCTACGTCGGCGATGTCGATGGAGAGAATTTCAAAGGCGGTGCCTGCGTCCAAACCTTTGTTCAACACCGTCCGGCTGATTAGGTCCGGGTTTTCCAAAACCAGTTTGTGGGTTTCCGAGGAACCAACGGTGGTGACGATACCCTCGCCTACACGGGCAATGACCGTTTCTTCACCGGCGCCGCCAACCAGGCGCTCGATGTTGGTGCGCACGGTCACGCGGGCTTTGGCCCGAAGCTCGATGCCGTCCTTGGCGATAGCGGCCACCACCGGCGTTTCAATGACCTTGGGGGTAACGCTCATCTGTACGGCGTGGAACACATCGCGGCCGGCCAGGTCGATGGCGCTGGCCTTTTCAAAGGGCATTTGGATGTTGGCGCGCTGGGCGGCGATCAGGGCGTTGATGACCCTGTCCACGTTACCGCCGGCCAGGTAGTGGGTTTCCAGCTTGGTGATGGTCAGGTTCAGGCCCGCTTTGTTTGCCTTGATGAGGGGATGCACCAGCCGGTGGGGCTGGATGCGGCGGATGCGCATGCCAACCAGCGCGCCGATGGAGATGTGCACACCGGAGGCCAGCGCGCTGATCCACAGTCCCAGGGGTACAAAGCGGAAGAACACCGTGAGAAATACCAGCCCCAGAAATGCGAAAAAGATGATCCAGATGTAGGCGTCCATAGCCAGTTCTCCTCTCTATCTTTTCAAAGGGTTGACCTGCCGTTTTTTGCCGGCGGGTTATTTTCGTTACAGCGGGCGCACCATGATCCTGGCGCCTTCCACATGTTCGATGCGCACCTTGGTGTTGGCGGCCACGAACTCGCCCTCCGATACCACGTTCAACCGCACGCCGTCAAACTCGGCGATTCCGGCGGGGCGAAGCACCGTGGTGGTTAATCCCTCTTTGCCCAGGAAAACATCCATATCCGCGGTGGCGGTGTAACCCTCCGCCGTGCTTTCCTCATGGTTTAAGATAATGCTGGATTTTGACAGCCGCCCCCTGGCGGCAGACTTTAGTGCAATCGATATGGTAATGGCGATCACCGCCAGGATGACGATGGTCATGCCCAGTGCGGCCACGGGGCCATGGCTGGTCCAGGTAAGATAGACAGCCACAAATTCCAAGATGATGCCGGATATTCCAGGAAGGCCAAAGCCCGGCAGGAATACCTCCACCACCAAGAGGCCTATGCCCACCAGGAAGCATATGATGATGGGTAGGTTTGTCAGAATAAACTCCAACATACGATCTCCTCCTGTCCTGATGGTGTCAGTATATCACATTTTACATTTCAGGAACAGAAAAGAGCATCAATTATACGTTAGATCGTTTCAACTGTCCGTTTGCATGCTGAACGCAGAGCAACCGTTTTTGATAGCCTCGTCCAGGGCGATCAGGTCCCGCACGCAGACCTGGTTCAGCGTACGGTTATAGATAACGGAAGCGGGATGATACAGCGCGAACAGCGAATATTCCCGCGCCTTTCCTTCAGCAATGGAAAGGGATACTGCATGGAAGCGGCCGTGGGCTTCTCCGATGGTGCCCTTTCCCAGCAGGCTCTTAAGCGCCACATTGCCTAGTGTCACCAACAGTTCCGGCGACACCAGATTTATTTCCTCCATAAGCCAGGGCAAAAAAAGGCCGATCTCCTCCCTGGATGGGGGACGGTTGCTGACGCGCCCCTTTTCGCTTACCTTTGTGGGGCGTATTTTAACCACATTGGAAATGTAGATTTCTTCCCGCTTTAAATGAACAGATTCCAAAAAAGCGTCCAGATTCTTACCGGCCTTGCCCACAAAGGGCTTCCCTTGCATCACTTCCTGCTCACCGGGGGCTTCCCCGATAAGCATCAGGCGCGGCTTTTCAGCATTGCCTTCGCCAAATACAATCACTTTGTCCTCCCCCGGCCACAGCGGCTGAAAAAAAGAAGCGCACCTGATCCGGAACGCCTTCATCACATCGTTCATTTCTGATTGTCCTCCAATAAATCATCATAAAGATGAAGCTCCATCAGCTTCTGGTGCACGGCCTGCAAATCTTTCCACGCGTCCTTTTTCTTTTCCACATCCCGCAACAGCGCGGAAGGGTGGTAGGTAGGCATCATCAACACGCCCTTGCGCTCAAACCATTTGCCCCTATCCCTTGTGATGCGCACCTCATCGCCCAGGATTGTCCTTGCCGCGGTGGCTCCCAGCAGCAGGATCACTTTGGGGCGAATCAAAGCCACCTGCATGCGCAAATAAGGCAGGCAGGCGTCCGCTTCGTTGGGCAGCGGAACGCGGTTTTGTGGCGGACGGCATTTGACCACATTGCAGATAAACACCCGCTCCCGAGGAAGGCTGATGGCAGCAAGCATCCGCGTCAAAAGCTGGCCGGCCGGGCCCACAAAAGCCAGGCCCTCCCGGTCCTCCACCTCGCCCGGGCCTTCGCCGATCAGCATCAAAGGCGCGTGATGATCGCCCTGGCCGGGCACTTTATGGGTGCAGCCGGCTGCCAGTTCACACGCAACGCACGTTTCAATCTGCCTGTGCAGTTCCTCCCAGGAGATGGTGATCATGTCCTGCCTCCGCTTTAGTATGTCCCGACTGCTTCAATGCAATCTGTTGCCAAGAGGGGAAACAAATTACTACTGGATTCGCCTTTGAAGAATGGCGAACATCTGGTTGACATCGCCCACAAGCCAGTTGATCAGCGAAATGAGCGCCGCGATCAGCAGGAGCACCACGACCATCCCGCCGATGACGCTCAAAAAGTCCATCACGCCGGCGGCCACACGGAGCCGGCCCAAATGCATCAAATGCCGCTCCTCCGGGTCGTCCTCCAGAAAGTCGATGTCGTCATCATACTCATTATCATATTCGTTATCGTACTCGTCATCATAACGTTTCATGCAAATCCTCCTTCGGGCTACTTAACCATATAACGGATGACAAGGCATAACGCATGCTTACAAATAATCCATCCAGGGCGCGGGCTCCTCCTGGCGGCCGGTGAGCTCTCCCGCCTCCTGAAGCCCTGCAAAATTTTGCTGGCGAAGCGCTTCGTACAGCACCACCGCCACGGAATTGCTCAGATTCAGCGACCTGGCCTCCTTAAGCATGGGGATGCGGATGCATTTGTCATACACGCTTTTAAGCAGCGTTTCCGGCAATCCGCGGGTCTCGCAGCCGAACACCAAATAATCATCGGGCTCATACTTTGCTTCGGCATAGGAGCGGGGCGCCTTGGTGGTGGCAAAATGCATGCGCGCATCCTGATGCTCTTCCATAAATTGCGCAAAATCATCCCAGACCCGGTAGTCCATCATGTGCCAGTAATCCAGCCCGGCCCTGCGCATATACCTGTCGTCCAGGGAAAAGCCCAACGGCTTGACAAGGTGAAGCATTGATCCTGTAGCGGCGCAGGTTCTTGCGATGTTGCCCGTGTTTTGAGGGATCTCCGGGGTTACCAGTACGATGTGCATGGCGCGTTGTCCTTTTTTGTGTTTTTCGCCTTCTATTGTAACGCGGAAGCGCTTTTGCCGCAAGGCTCTTGATGATGAATTGACAGGAAGGGCTTCTTTTGAAAAAGAAGCCCTTCCGCAAGCTCAATTATTGTGCTGGTTCGCTGCCCTCGATGGTATCGTTCCTCCCTATATCAGCGCGGAGAGCACCGCAGCCTTGGTAACAATGCCCATCAGCGCACCGGAGTCATCCACTACCGCCGCCGGGTAGGGTGATTGTGCGGCGATGGGCATGATCTCGCGGACTGTGGCGTCAGGTCGGACAGTTTTCACCTCTTTAAGCATTACATCGGAAATCGGGAGATGCTCCTGGTGTGCGCGCACCGCATCGGCGATGCTCAATATGCCCCGCAGTACCAGTTCGTGGTCCACAACGTAGACGGTGGAGAACGCGTTTTTGCGCATGGTTTCGATGGCCTGGGTGGGCCGGTCGGTGATGCGCACCAGGCTTGTGGGCGTGATCATCACATTCTGCACGGTAAGTACCTTGCTGTGATCGGCGCTGTCGATGAACTTGCGCACGTATTCGTTGGCAGGGTTGGCGCTCATGCCCTCGGGGGTGTCCACCTGGATCACCTTGCCGCCCTGCATGATGGCGACGGTGTCGCCCAGCTTGAACGCCTCATCGATGTCGTGGGTGATGAACACCACGCTCTTTGACAGCTTGCGCTGGATTTTTAAAAGCTCGAACTGCATATCCTTCCTGACCAGCGGGTCCAGCGCGGAGAACGGTTCGTCCATCAGCAGGATATCGGGATCGTTGGCTAGCGCCCGGGCGATCCCCACCCGCTGGCGCATGCCGCCTGACAGGCTTGAGCAGGATTGCTTTTCCCAGCCCTCCAGCCCTACCATCTTGATTATATCGCGGGCCTTTGCCTCGCGTTCGGCCCTGCCCATGCCGCGCACCTCCAGCCCGTAGGCCACGTTGCCCAGCACGTTGCGGTGGCTCATCAGGCCAAAGGACTGGAATACCATCGACATTTTGCTGCGTCTAACATCCAGGAGTTCGCGGCTGCTAAGCTTCATGATGTCGCGCCCCTCGAAGAGCACGCTGCCGGCGGTGGGGCGGTTGAGCCGGTTCAGGCACCTAACCAGGGTGGACTTGCCGGAGCCGGAGAGGCCGATCACCACGAAAATTTTGCCGCGGCGGATTTTGAGGTTCACATCCCACAGGGCTACCGTGGCGCCGGTTTTCTTGTATACGGCTTCCTTGTCGGCGCCATCCCGCATCATCTGGACCGCTTCCTGGCGGTTGAAGCCATACAGCATGGACAGGTTTTGTATTTCAAGGATCACATCGTTATGATTTTCAGCCATCTGATCCACTCACTCCCTGCGAAGTCTCATTGCTTGCGCTGCTAGGACGCCGCTTGGCGGCCGCGAGTGAGCGCTGCTTTTTCTTCTCGTCGCTGAACCAGCCCTGGGTGAGCCGGTCAAGCAGCACCGCTAGGATCACCACCGAGAACCCGGACAGCAAACCGCGGCCGATCTCGGTGCGATTGACGGCGATCAGCACCTCGTTGCCAAGGCCCCGGGCGCCAATCATGGAGCAGGTGACCACCATCGCCATCGCCATCATCAGCGTCTGGTTGACGCCGGCCATAATGGTGGGCATCGCCTGGGGAATTTGAACCTTGAAAAGCGTCTGCCGGCGGGTTGCGCCAAAGGAGCGCGACGCCTCCACCACACCCTCGTCCACCTGGCGTATGCCAAGGCTGGTCAGTCGGATGACCGGCACGATGGCGTAGATCACCGTAGCGATGACCGCCGATGCCGAGCCCATGCCGAAAAAGAGCAGGGCGGGGATCAGGTATACAAAGACGGGCATGGTCTGCATGGTGTCCAGTACCGGCCGGATCAACCGGATCGCGCGGTCGGAGTTGGCGATCAGGATGCCGATGGGGAACCCCAGCACCAGCGCGATCAGCACGCTGGCCAGCACGATGGAAAGGGTCATATACATCAATTGCCAGAGCCCAACGACACCTACCAGGCAAAGAAGCACTGCGTACAGGATGCCGCTGCGGAGCTTGCCCCGCGCCTTCCAGCCCAGCACGAACACCAGCGCGATCAGTACAAACCATGGGATGTGGGAGAGCAGCCAATTGATGGAATTGACCAGGTTGACAAGCCCCTGACCGATGATATCCTGAAAAAACCATGCGGCACTGGCCGCAAACCCGCGCAGCGCCTTGTCCAGCGCGCTGACGTTGGGCTTCAACACGAACGGGAAATTGCCAAGTCCATTCATTACAACGTCTCACCCCACATCCCGGTTTTGATTATTCTTTAAGCGCGGCGCGCAGCTTCGCGGCCTGCTCGGCGTCAAGCCATTGGTCAACCAGCTCGTCGTGCGCCATTAAGAACCACTTCGCCGTGGCGACGTAGTCTTCGCCGGTCTCCTGCATGTGGGCAAGGGCTTCGCTGGTCAGCGCTGAAGAGGTATTGTACTTGGCCAGGAACGCGCAGTACTCCGGATTGGACGCGTAGAAATCGTTGCTGGCGCAAACGGTTACGCGCACCGAAGGAAAGTCCGACAGACCGTCCAAATAGTTGGAAGCGTCGTAGGGAGCGTCTTCAAGCCGTACAAAGTCGTACATGCCCATCAGCCACGTCGGCTCCCAGTAGTAGGCCACGATGGGCTGGCCGCGGTCCAAAGCCGAAACGAAGGCGGCACTCAAGGCGGCGTCGCTGCCAGGCAACACATAGTTGTACATCTCGTCAAGGCCGTATGCCTGAACCTTCTTTTCCAGGATCATGGTCACTTCCCAGCCGGGTATGCCGCCGAAGATGCGGCCCATGCCGGGCGACTCGGGATCGGGGAAAATGGAAGCGTACTTTTTCAGATCCTCAATGGTTTTCAGGTCAGGCGCAACCGCCTCGATGCCACGCTCGGCATCGCCCTCGATGACATAGCGGGGCACGTACAGACCCTGCGCGTTATCGCCGAAGTTCACACCCAGCTCCAAAAACTTACCGGCCTCCAGGTCGGGGACGTAGCTGGCCAGGTTATCTGTCCACATTTCCATGTGGGCGTCGATGGCTCCGGACATCAGTGCTTCGTAAGTGATGGGCGTCGATCCGGAAATCTCCTCCCAGGTGTAGCCGAACACCGATTCGGCGACCGTTCCAGCCACCGCGTTGTGGAACCGGATGGAATCCCAGCCCACCTCCGCGAAAATGATATTCGTCTTGGGGGCCGCGAATGCGGGCGTCACCAGCGTGGCAATCAGCAAAACGGCTGCCAGTAAAATCGTCGTCGTTCTTCTCATGAAATGTTCCTCCTCCATAATGAAATTTTCAGACAAGCTCCTCGTCAAGAGATGCTAAACAAAACTGACAACTCTTATTATAATATTAAGTTGTCACTACGTCAAGTTGAATTGGGAATCTTCGCAGAGCAGCCTCATTTGCAAAACGGCCAGTACAGGAAAAATAACGCTTGCAAATGGATTGCAATGGTGATAGAATAGGTTCGCTGTCGTGTGTAAACCCCAAAGGAGGTGTTTTGAATGGGCAAGTTTTGTGAAGTATGTGAAAAGGGCGCGATGAATGGCAACAACGTAAGCCATTCCAACCGGAAAAGCAGCCGTCTTTGGGCTCCCAACGTGCAGAAGGTTCGCGTGCTGGTCAATGGCGTCCCCCAGCGGCTGAACGTGTGCACCCGTTGCCTGCGCAGCGGAAACGTGGCCCGCGCACTGCCATCCAAATCCGACGAAGCCTGATTCCAGCTTTTATATGCAAAACATGCCCGCTTGTACCGCAAGCGGGCTATTCTTTATGTTGAGAAAATGACTGCGTCATTTGAGGCTGCGCTGTTCGCCTGTGAGCCTTTCGCACCGTTCTGCGCTACGCTTGACCGGTCTTGAAATGGAGATGACTGCATGTTTCAATATCGTCAAGTCATTTTGCCTGCGGAAAAGCGCTCCATTGCGGAAAACATACTGAGAAAGCTGCCGGACTGGTTCGGCATTGAGACCTCCCTTGTGAGCTATGTAAGGGAGGCGGCTGAAATGTACTTTCTTTGCGCCTTTTCGTTTGATATGCCGGTGGGGTTTCTTGCCGTGCATGAGCATTTTCCGTGCACCTGTGAAATACACGTGATGGGCATTCTCGGGGATTTTCACCGAAAGGGCATCGGGCGGGAATTGGTCAAGCAGGCGGCATGCCATTACACGGAAAAAGGCTTTGCTTACATGACGGTCAAAACGGTGGCGGAGCCGGCCGGCGATGCGGAATACGCAGCCACCCGGGCGTTTTATAAAGCCATGGGCTTTTTGCCGCTGGACGTGTTCCCAACCCTATGGGATGAGCGGAACCCGTGCCTCTTTTTGTGCAAGCTTCTAAAAGCGCCGGAAGCCTGACTACTTGGCCGGGCAGCGCAGGCTGAGGATATTCCCCTCCGGGTCTTTGATCCACACGCTTTTAGAGCCCCAGGGATGGGTCTGTGGAGGCTTGACGACTTGGGCGCCCAGGTCATGCAGCGTGTCCAGCAGTGCATCCACATCCGGAACATCAAAGGACAGCACGGTTTTGCCGCTGCCCGCGCCTGCCATGCAGCCGGGAGCCATTTCTTCCATGCCTTTGACGGAGAAAATGGTGATCCCCCCGCCGGGGAAATCCACATGATCTTCCCCTTCCCAGTGGCCTTCCGCTTGAAGCAGCGCCTGATAGAATTTGGCCAGGGTGGGGGTGTGCTCCGCGATAAGGCATACTCCGGCGAATTTCATAGATTTCCTCCTTGTCGTTCCGATACTGTTTCAAATCATGTATGCAGAAATCATTCGGCTTAATAGCCGGCGAATGATAACGTTAAACGGTGCTGGTGCTAGGCGGTGCAGGCTGGCGAACACAGTTCGCCCCTACATTTGATGGGGGTTTACTGGCTTCTCTACCCGGGCGTATAACAGCCGGAAGCACACCCAACAAACTCTTTACGGCGTAGGGGCGAACTGTGTTCGCCCGTAGAAATCCGCCATCGGTATGCCGGAAGAAGACACGTGCATCAACGGAAAATGCTAAGAAGCTGTGTAGTGCCTATCGACTTGGGGGAGCAACGAGGGGGCCGAGGCTCCCTCGTTTGAAATCGTCTCGGCTGGCTTTGCCAGCCGGGCGGGGCGCTTGCGGAGCAAGCATTCCTTACACGATTTCCTGGCCATGAGATTTGCAAGCGTAGCGAAGGATGGTGAGCAAAGCTCACAAGGAAATCATGCAAAAAACCAAGGAAATGGCAAAGCCATTTCCTCGAAATGCTACAGCATCTCATATGTATTTACGATATCCCTCGCCACCTGCATCTTTGTCTGCCTCGTATCCATGGCCTGCTTTTCGATATGGCGGTGGGCCTGCTGCTCCGTCATGCGCAGGTATTGGATGAGGGCGCACTTGGCCCTGTCCACCATGCGCATTTCCTCGATCTTCTTTTGCAGCTTTTCGTTTTGGTTTTGCAGCATCAGCATTCGGTTCCTGGCCGTCATGGAAAGCCTGAGCGCCTGGTCAAACAGCTGCCTGGCCACCGGCTTTGCCACGACCAGCACGCCGCTTTCTTCCACCTTCTGGCTAATGGCGTCGGCCATCTCGGCCTTCACCAATAATATCACACCAGACAATGTGCTTTGGGCCGTTTTGACGGCCAAATCAATGCCCGGCTCGTCGGTCAAAGGCGTATTGATGACCGTCAGGGCATACTCGCCCTGATTAAGCATCCGCCGCGCTTCCGCACCGTTTTGCGCCAGGGAGCACTGGTTGAAGCCCGTTCCGCTCAGCAGCGTTTGCAAAAGCGCCTGGCTTTTTTCCGAACTGCCTACCAACAGCGTCAATCCTTCCAACGTCATCCCTTCTTTCCCACCGAAGAATATCAGATGGTTTCAAAGTGACTTTGGAATACCTGCTGAGGGTCTTCCTGCCAGTTCTTAAAGATCCGATCCTTTTCCATGATATAGGCGTCCAGCGTCGTTTTGGGCAGTACCGCTTTCAAAAACGCACTTTCCTTGGCCAGAGCGATGGCTTCGCCCAGGTCTTTAGGCAAACGCACAAGGGAAGGGCCGGGATTTGATCTGTCGATAGAACCTGAAAGGGCCGGGCCAGGCTCCACCTTGTTTTGGATGCCTTCCAACGCCGCTTCCAGAAGTAAAGTAAACAGCAGATAGGGGTTGGTGGCCGGGTCGGGGGAGCGCAGCTCCATGCGGGCGTCTTGCCCCCAGGCGGCGGGAATACGGATCAGGTGGGAGCGGTTGCCCAAGGACCAGCTCAAAAAGCCGGGCGCGCCTAACCCGCCCAGGCGGTGATAGCTGTTGGGCAGGGGATTGCAGAACAGCGTGAACTCTTTCACCCGGCGCAGAATGCCGCCTATGGCATAGCGGGCGTCATCGCTCAGCTCGTTTCCCGTACGCTGGAAGATATTCTCCCCATCCTTAAAGAGGAAAAGGTTCACGTGCTGACCGTTGCCGTTCTTGTCCAAAAGGGGCTTGGGCAGGAAGGAGGCGCACAGCCCGTTTTGGGCGGCGATAGAGCGCACCACATCCTTGAATGCCACCAATTGGTCGGCGGCGGTTAAAGCGTCGGCGTGACGGAAGTCGATCTCGTTCTGCCCCGGGCCCTGCTCATGGTGGGAGGACTCGGGCTGGATGTGCATGGCCTCCAGCGTAAGGCAAATCTCCCGGCGCACGTTTTCGCCCTTGTCATAGGGGGCCACATCCATATACCCCGCCCTGTCCTGGGGCGTTAAAGTGATATGTCCCTTTTCGTCGGCCTCAAACAGATAAAACTCGCACTTGGCCGCCACGTGCATAGAATAACCGGTGGCCGCCGCCTTTTCCACCGCACGGCGCAGTACCGCCCGGCCGTAGCTTTCATAGGGGCTGCCATCGGGATATGTCAAGTCGCAGAACATGCGGATCACCCGGCCCGACTGGGGCCGCCAGGGCAACACCGACAGCGTGGTGGGATCGGGAACCAAATGCAAATCCCCGCCCGCAACGCCGGAAAAACCTCTCACCGCCGCAGCATCAAAGGGGATGCCGCTTAGGAAGGCGCGGTTCAATTCCCCGGGCTGGATGGAGATGTTTTTCAGCCGGCCATACAGATCGCAAAAGGCCAGGCGGATGAATTTGACATCGTTCTCCTCCACAAAGCGGATGACTTCCTGCTGGGTAATGTTCATGGCTCGCGCCTCCTTCATTGACGGTTCGCAAGGCCGTCCTTGGATGGCCCGTATTATAGCATACGCTCTATGTGTATTTCTACTCCCTCCAGCAGTTTTTTTGATGTTTATGGATGCGCGGCAAGGGAGCCGGTTCTGGACGTGCAGTGTTTTGGACGGTTTGAACTTTTGCAATATAGGATGGTAATTCATGCAAAAATCTGTTCCGCAACAAGGATGCCTGTACTAAAGATTTGAATCAGGCGCAGGTCTTTCGGTGAAATCTGAATCCTTTCAATGCGCAAGAGTTTTTGGAGGTGCAGTATTCCGTTCCACAAATTCATTTTTGATTCCTGCTGCAAAATAACTGGAACCTAAAAAAACATTTAGATACGACTGAAAAAGGATTGACATTTTAGCGTGGAAAGGTTATACTGCTCCCCATACAGCAAGGGCGCTGTGAGGCAACTCGCAGCACCCTTGTCTCATTTTTTAGGAACCGCCGGTTTCATGTGGCAACCGGCGATTTCAAAACGCTTTTGGAAATATCCATCCGCACGATAAGCGGAACACGAATTGTAGGAGGCAATCATTATGGCGAATGTGACGGAGCTTTTCGGCAGCATGGTATTCAATGATGCTATCATGCGGGCACGCCTGCCCAAGGAAACGTACCGCGCCTTGCAAAAGACGATCGATGAGGGCAAGCCCCTGGACCCGCAGGTAGCCAATGTTGTTGCCAACGCCATGAAGGACTGGGCCGTGGAAAAGGGCGCCACCCACTACACCCACTGGTTCCAGCCCATGACCGGCATCACCGCCGAAAAGCACGACAGCTTCATCTCCCCCGTCAAGGGCGGCAGCGTGATCCTGGAGTTCAGCGGCAAGGAACTGATCAAGGGCGAGCCGGATGCCTCCTCCTTCCCCTCCGGCGGACTGCGAGCCACTTTCGAAGCACGCGGCTACACCGCCTGGGATCCGACTTCCTACGCCTTCATCAAGGACAAGATTTTGTGCATCCCCACTGCGTTCTGCTCCTACGGCGGTGAGGCGCTGGACAAGAAAACCCCGCTTCTTCGTTCCATGGAAGTGCTCTCCAAGCAGGCGGTTCGCATTTTGAAGCTCTTTGGCCATGAGGATGTGGACCACGTGTTCTCCACCGTGGGCCCGGAGCAGGAATATTTCCTTATCGACAAGGCGCTGTATGAAAAGCGCCGCGACCTGATCTACACCGGCAGGACGCTCTTTGGCGCCAAGCCGCCCAAGGGCCAGGAACTGGAAGACCATTACTTCGGCGCCATCAAGCCCCGCATTCAAGCCTTTATGGACGATTTGAACGAGGAGCTTTGGAAGCTGGGCGTGCTGGCCAAGACGGAGCATAACGAGGTGGCTCCCGCACAGCATGAGCTGGCCCCCATTTTCTCCATCACCAACGTGGCTTCCGACCACAACCAGCTTGCCATGGAGATGATGAAGAAAGTCGCCGCCCGCTATGGCTTGACCTGCCTGCTTCATGAAAAGCCCTTTGCCGGGGTCAACGGCTCGGGCAAGCACAACAACTGGTCCATGTCCACCAACACCGGCATGAACCTGCTGGAGCCGGGCCAGACGCCCTATGAAAACGCCCAGTTCCTGCTCTTCCTGGCGGCGGTCATCAAGGCCGTGGATGAGCACCAGGATGTGCTCCGTGTTTCCGTGGCCAGCGCCGGCAATGATCACCGTCTGGGCGCCAATGAAGCGCCGCCGGCCATCGTATCCGTGTTCCTGGGCGAAGAGCTCACCGACATCGTGGAATCCCTGACCACCGGCAACCCCTACAACAGCCGCAGGAAAACGGAAATGACCATCGGCGTGGATGTGCTGCCCCCGCTGCCCAAGGATACCACCGACCGCAACCGCACCTCGCCCTTTGCCTTCACCGGCAACAAGTTTGAATTCCGCATGCTGGGTTCCTCCTTCTCCGTCAGCGGCCCGAACATCGTATTGAATACCATCGTGGCCGAGTCCCTTAAGCAATTCTCCGAAGCGCTGGAAGGCGCCAAGGATTTCACCGCCGCGCTGAACGAGCTGATCGTGAAGGAACTCAAGGAGCACAAGCGCATCATTTTCAACGGCAACAACTATGCCGCCGAATGGGTGACGGAGGCCGAAAAGCGCGGGCTGCTCAACCTGACTTCCACGGTGGCGGCACTGCCTTACTTTGTAAAGGAAAAGAACATCAAGCTCTTTACCTCCCACAAGGTGTTCAGCGAAACGGAAATGCACAGCCGCTATGACATCCTGCTGGAAGGCTATGTGAAGGTTATCAGCATCGAAGCCTTCACTATGCTGGATATCGCCCGCAAGGATATCCTGCCCGCGGTGCTTGCTTATAGCAAGTCCGTAGCCGACACGGCCATCGCCAAGAAAGCGTTGATCCCCTCCCTGGCCCTTGCCTGCGAGGAAGCGCTTTTGAGCAAGCTTGCCTTTCTGACCGATTCTCTCTCCGCCAAGATCGAAGCGCTGGCCAACGCCATGACCGATAACGGTTTTGGCGAACTCCTTACGCACGCCACCCACAGCCGTGACAAGCTGGTGCCCGCCATGGCGGAGCTTCGGGCCGTGGCCGATGAGCTGGAGACCATCGTCTCCAAGGATTTCTGGCCGTTCCCCACCTACGGCGACCTGCTGTTCAACATCTGATTTCTTTTCTTATAACTTCATATCCCATATGTGCACAAAGGCGTGCATGCGGGAAACTGCATGCACGCTTTTGCGTATAAAAGATCCCGCGGCTCCCGCTACTAACGCGAGACTGATTATAAGGAGGAAGGCATCATGGAGATCACAAACGTCGTTACCGAAGTTGTCGAAAAATTCTCCTCGGTGGATACCATCTGGGTGCTATTGGGCGCCGTGCTGGTATTCTTCATGCAGGCCGGTTTTGCCATGGTGGAGACCGGCTTCACCAGGGCAAAGAACGCCGGCAACATCATCATGAAAAACCTGCTGGACTTTGCCATTGGAACCATCGTATTCTGGGCGCTTGGTTTTGGACTCATGTTTGGCAAGGATCATGGCGGAATCATCGGCTCCATCGATCTTCTCATCCGGGGCGAATACGGCCCCTTCACCTTTCCCACTCCCGCCTTCATTATCTTCCAGACGGTGTTCTGCGCCACCGCCGCCACCATCGTTTCCGGTGCCATGGCGGAACGCACGAAGTTCCTCACTTATTGCCTGTACAGCGGCATCATCAGCCTGGTGATCTATCCCATCTCCGGCCACTGGATCTGGGGCGGCGGCTGGCTGGCCGAAAAGGGCTTCCATGATTTTGCCGGGTCCACCGCCGTGCACATGGTGGGCGGTTTGGCAGCCTTGGTAGGCTCCGCCATGCTGGGGCCCCGCATCGGCAAGTATGACAAGGATGGCAAGCCCAAGGCTATCCTGGGCCACAGCATTACGCTGGGCGCGCTGGGCGTGTTCATCCTGTGGTTCTGCTGGTTCGGCTTCAACGGCGGTTCCACCGTATCCGCTACGGGCGATAATGTGCTTGCCTCCATGAGCAACATCTTTGTAACCACCAACCTGGCTGCCGCCACCGCCACTGTTGTGGTACTTGTCATCACCTGGATCCGCTATAAAAAGCCGGATGTGTCCATGACGTTAAACGGCTCTCTGGCAGGCCTGGTGGCCATCACAGCCGGCTGCGACGCGGTGGATCCGGTGGGCGCTTTCTTCATCGGCCTGATCGCTGCCTTCGCTGTAGTGTTCGGCATTGAGTTTATCGATAAGAAGCTCAAGATCGACGATCCGGTGGGCGCCATTGGCGTACACGGCATCTGCGGCGGCCTGGGCACGCTGCTGGTGGGCTTGTTTGCCAGGGCGGATGTGGGATCCTTCGGCAAAAACGGCCTGTTCTACGGCGGCGGCTTTGAGGTGCTGGGCACCCAGGCGCTGGGCGTCTTCTCCGTGGCCGCCTATGTAATCGTTGCTATGACCATCGTCTTCTTCCTGTTGAAAAAGACTATTGGCCTGCGTGTTTCTGCCGAGGAAGAAATCGTTGGCCTGGATATAGAGGAGCACGGCCTGGCGTCCGCTTATGCCGACTTCATGCCCGCTCCCGTGGTCGGCGCCATGCTGCCCACCGGCATGCCCTCCGTAACGGCAGAAATGCCTTCCGTCTCCCCGGACGAGGCGGTGCCTGTGGTGCTGTCTACTGAAAAGAAGCCCCTCAGCTCCGACGTGAAGATGACAAAGGTCACCATCATCACCAAGCAAAGCAGGTTTGATGCGTTAAAAACCGCCATGGAGAGCATAGGCATCACCGGCATGACCGTCACCCAGGTATTGGGCTGCGGCATGCAAAAGGGCAAGCCTGAATACTACCGCGGTGTTGCTGTGGAATTAGATCTGCTGCCCAAGATCCAGGTGGACATCGTGGTATGCAAGGTGCCTGTCCGCACCCTGATCGAAACCGCCAAGAAGGTGCTTTACACCGGGCATATCGGCGACGGCAAAATCTTTGTGTACGATGTGGAGAATGTCGTCAAGGTCCGCACCGGTGAGGAAGGGTACAACGCGCTGCAAGATGTAGAGTAGTCAAGGTGCCGGGAAAACGAGGTTTCGTTTTCCCGGCATCAAATTGTCAAAAAGCTGCCCGGTTTGTAAAGCAAGCCGGGTTTGCTTTACTGCTCAAGATGCATACTGTATAATTGGAATCGGTCGTTAAAATTAGAGGTATCAAGCCGATACAGGAGGTTGTAAGTTGGATTACAACGACTTGATTTCGGGCATAAAGCGTTTTGGCGCTTCTACGAATGAGGATATATGTCTTCATGTATTGGGAATTGCCTCAAAAAAGATTCAAGAGCATGTTGTAATTACACCGGGATGGGGGCCGGAAAAGGTGCCCGGCCTTGGCAAAGCGGAGCTTATCAGTTCATCGGGAACATTGTTTGCCTCCTATAAAGTGTGGAATATAAAAAACGATAATATAGAAATCACCTATATCAAAACAGGATTCGGCGCACCTGTACTCATGGATGCTTTACTGTCTTTGGGTATCTCAAATTGTAAAAATATCATTTTTATTAGTTCCGTTGGCGCTTTGGATAGCAGTATAGGCATAGGTGATATTGTTATTCCGGAATATTCAATCTGTGGTGATGGTGCAAGCCGATACATAGCCTCTGACCAACTCGATTCAGATGTTTTTGGCGAAAAAGCATATCCCGATACGTCCCTGCTCAGGCGGCTTACAAAAGAAACGGAGAATATCTGCAAAGAAAATCACATCAAATGGCATATGGGCAAGACGTTCTGCACTGACACGATCTTTGCTCAATTTGCTCATATGGACCGAATTATCAGTATGGGATGTAATACCGTTGATATGGAAACAGCTGTAGCATTCAGAGCGGCAAAGCTTATGAGGAAACCATTGGCCGCCTTATTTAGTGTTTCTGACAATACTGCTGCTAATAAATCGCTGATGAGCGAAAGACCGCAGGATGAGATAGATAATCGCAAATTCGTCAGGCGAGAGCTTCTGCCAAAGATCATACTCAATCTTATAAAAGCGGACAGACGTGCCTAATAAGCATACTGTGCAGTAGGGAAACAATCAAACCACTGACTTTGCTAATGGTGAAGGCCCATGCCATTGCAGGCATGGGCCTTATTTCCATATCAGACTGCCTGCTAATTGATCTTCTTCTGCGTGGCCTGCCAGCCTTGATCGATGGCTTTTTGATGGGAGGTGGCATAGTCGCCGATGGCGGCTACCTCCGCCTGGGTGCGCGGGAAGTGGATGCACAGGTGGCCCGGGAAGTTATTGGTGGTGTTATGCTGCACTTCATGGGGATTGTCGTGGGTGGAGGCCATGTACACGCGTCCGTCGCTCATGATCACCCACACGGGTTTTGGCGTCCAGGTATATTTTCCGCCGAATGCCTGCACCATGATGGCTGTATCCGTCGCGCTCACGGGTTCTGCGTCGGCGTGAGCGCCAATGCTGAACATATGCACCTTCCAGCTCAGGCCCGTATTGTAATCGTAAATCGTGGCGTAGGGGTAGGTTCTTGCGCGGGCGCGGATCTCCGTATACCAGTTGGCGTAGCGCACTTCGGATGCCTTGGGAGCCGAGCCTCCCACAGGGGGCGCGGAGGGCTTGGGCGTGGCGGTTGCGCCGGGCACAGTGGGTGCGGGCCTGGCGGTGGGGTTGGCCAGCATGTTCAGGGTCTTCTCCCCGGCGACGCCATCCGATAGCAGGCCGTTGTTGCTCTGGAACGCTTTTAATGCCAGGAAGGTCTGGGCGCCAAACACGCCGTCCGCATTGCCGCTTAAGTACTTCAGGTCGATCAGCGTCTTCTGCATGGCCTTGACCGCCTCGCTGCTGTCGCCCTGCTTAAGCAGCGTCGGCGTGGGGGAGGGTGTGGCGGTGGGATTGGGCATTGCTGCGGTGGAATACAGCTTGCTAAGTGTTGTGGGTCCGGCCACGCCGTCCTGGCCTAAGCCGTTTGCCTTTTGGAAGTTAAGAACCGCCGTGGCTGTGCCGCTGCCGAAATTGCCGTCGGCTTGCCCGGAAAGGTAACCCAGTTGATACAGCCGCTGCTGCAGCGCCTTGACCTCGTTGCCCGTGTCTCCCTGGCGCAGGGTGCTCAGATCAGGCGTGGGCGTGGGCAGGGGTGTGGGCGTCGCGGACGGCGTGGTAAAGGCGGAACCGGGTACCGCGCTTTCACTGTAGAGAATCTTTTGCGTTTCGTAACCCGCGATGCCGTCGGCCTTCAGGCCGTTGTTTTTCTGAAACTCCTTGACGGCTGCAATGTCTGCGGCCTGGTAGTCGCTATCCATTTTGGCGGTGTAGTAGCCCAGCTCCGTGAGCCGCTTTTGCAGGTTCAGTACCTGAACGCCCCTGGTGCCGCGCTGCATCACGATGACGTTTTCCGGCGTCAGCGGCGTGGGGGCTGGTACGGGCGTTACCTCACCCGCCGCGGGAAGCGCCGAACTGCTGAACAAAAGGTTCTGGGTGGACGATCCGGCCACACCGTCCTGTTCAAGGCCATGCCGCTTTTGGAAGGCTATCAAAGCCGCCACGCTGACGGTGCCGAACTTGCCGTCTGCCGAGCCGCTTAAATAGCCCAGCTCCTTCAGGCGCTTTTGCACGGTCCTGGCGGCTTCGCCCTCATCCCCCTGGCGCACCGTGCTGCCCGGCGGGGTGGCGATAGGGGCGGGAGTCGGCGTCACTACGGCATCCTTTTCCAAAGCTTCCTGGCTGTACAACCTGGTTTGTGTGGCGCTGCCCGCCAGGCCGTCTGATGTGAGCCCGTTCTTATTTTGAAAGGCTTTTACAGCCGATATGGTTTCATTTGAGTATACGCCGCTGATGGAACCTGTATAGTAGCGCAGCTCTGTCAGCCGCTGCTGCAGTCTCTCCACGGCGTCGCCCGTGTTGCCCTCGCGGATCGTCACGCCGTCCAGCGGCGGAAGCGTCATGACCTCCACCTTCCTGCCGTTGGCATTGACGGGTTTGTTCTCATATAGAAGCGTTTGCAGCGCCTTATCCGCCGTGCCTGTTTCCGCAAGCCCGTTCTTCTTCTGGCAGCTCTTGACCGCCGTTTCCGTCTGGCCGCCAAACTCGCCGTCCGCCGTGCCGGAAAGATAATTCAATTCCTTCAATACCTGCTGCAGCGCCTTGACCTCTTTGCCCGAAGAGCCGCGGCTCAGGGTCGTATAGACGTTGTTTACATCCGATACGGGGGGCGGGGTAGCGGTGGCAATTGTCCGCACATATACGAATTCCGCCATCACATAGCCGCTTATGTCGTTATAGCGCACCTTCAGGAACTTTCCGCTTTCTCCTTCCACCGTCAGTTCAACGCCCATGGGCAGCCTTTCCAGCACGATGGAGTTGGAGGAGTCGGACTTACGCATGTTCACTTTGTCCCTGGTGGTGGTCTGATAGGGGAAACCGGTAACGGTGCCGGCGTTGGAAGAAGGCTTCACTGTGGCCGTGGGGGTAGCCGTTGCGCCTTTGCCCACGTATTGCTTCATGATATAGCCGGTGCGGTCATTGTAGGATACCTTAAAATAATCGCCGGATTCGCCCAGCACCGTGACTTCGGTGTTTGCTTCCAGCCGCTCCAGGACGATGGATTTGCTGCTGGCGCTGCGGCGCATGTTCACCTTGTCATTGGTGATGGATGTATACGGATAATCCGCCGCCTGGGCATAGGTGGTGAAAACGCTTATCAAAAGCAGGAGGGCAAGAAAAAAAGCACTCCCTTGCTTCGCTGTGATCTTTCCCTGTGTCCTGCTCATGGGCACCCCTCCAACTGTGTATATCCTATGGCTTACCCATTTTATGACACTTTTATTCCAATGTCAAGGGAAATTCTTAATAATTACGTAATATTTACAGTTGTGGAGGAGGCAGATCTCCCGGGGGAGGCATCAATTTCATAACGCCGGGGCGCTTCTTCACATGGTCGTAGATATAGCGTACCGCATCATCATACGTTTCCGGCAAGGCATGCAGCGTCAGAATCAGCCAGAATCGGGGGCTGTACAAAAGAATCTTGTCCCTGTCGGGCCAAAGTTCCACCCGGCGTACCGCCTGCCACGGGATGTTCTTGGATGTTATCTGCCATACCGGCTGTCCCCAATCATCCGTTTGGACAGGCGCCGCCGGATCATGGAACAGCCTTTGGAGCCCATTGGGCTTTGTGATGTTGACCTTTACCTGAACGCCGGTGTGATTCAGCACGTATTGGATTTCTTCCCTTCCCCTGAACAGCAGCCCCAGAAAGGCGATGGCCAGCAAAGCCGCGCCGATCCACAGCATCATCATCGGCAATCCCTGGGTAAGCAGCGCCTGCACGCCCAACAAGCCCTTCCGCGCCCATTCGACGCCCAGGATCACAAGTATCAGCAACCCCAATACCGGAAGGGCCACCCTCAAAATGCTGTTCCAGCTCATAAAATCACGCACCGGGATAAGGCTAAACGCCCAGCTCAACCTCAGGCTGGTGGCCGGCAGCTTTTGCCCGCACAAGGGGCACACGGAACCCGGCGTCACTTCCTGTTTGCATTTTTTGCACCAAGCCATTACAGGCATTTAACCTTAAGCTCCCTTCCGGTTTTCACGTATCCCATTATACTGGAAACAATGGGACGGGACAAGCCGCGTATAATGCGCCAACAAACTCAAAAGATAGAGTGAAAAGATCAAATATAAAGGAGAGAACACCATGCGCAAGTATTCTGGCCTGAACGACCTGCTCAAAGATAGCAAAGAAGCGGATGTCTTCTTTACTTCCCTGCCCGCCTATGTCCAGGACGCCATCCGCCAGCGTGCCGACAACATCAATTCCTTTGCTTCCCTGAAGACTTACGCCAACAATCTGACTCAAGGCGACGACTGACCAGGAGGCTTTGCCTCCTGGACCTCCACTCAAGGGATAAAACCCCTTGAGAATCCCCATATTTTGGGATATAGCCATAGGGCCATCGTTGGGATATGGATTCAGTGGTATGGAACAGCAAATATTCTCCCAATAGAAGTTTTTCAGGGTGGGGCGCGGGGAGGGGGGGGTTTCAAAAAGCCCCCTCCCCGCCTGTCCTCCCTGGTCCCTGTGTTGCTTGACGCAGTTTGAGGTAAGGGATATACTGGAAGGGAAAAGAGGTGGAAGCATGCGCCGGGGGGATGAAAAAAAGCAGGCAATACTTAACGTGGCGGAGCGGCTGTTTTACCTGAAGGGGTATGAGCAA
This sequence comes from Bacillota bacterium, assembly GCA_023413135.1. Taxonomy (GTDB): domain Bacteria; phylum Bacillota; class Clostridia; order Christensenellales; family Aristaeellaceae; genus JAEWAH01. The sequence continues at coordinate 18,719 of JAEZQK010000004.1, read as the reverse complement.
ACCTCCGTGCAGGACTTGCTGGACGTATTGAAAGCCAGCAAGGGCAGCTTCTACCATCACTTTGAAAGCAAGTACGCGGTGCTGGAAACGCTGTGCGCAAGCAGGGCCGAAAAGGCGCTGGCCCTGGCGGAGGAAGCCTTGGGCCGTGAAACGGAGGGCCTTAGCCTTCTTAACATGGCCTTGCATTTTGCAATGCCCATCCGGGAGGGGGAGGAACAGTTTTTAACGCTGCTTCTGCCCATGATCTTTTCCGAAAACGGGCGAACGCTGTATACACAGTACAGCCAGGCACTTTTACAAACTTTTCTGCCCAAACTGCAGGCGCTGCTCACCCAGGCCTCTTTGGAGGGCATGGTGCATCTGTATCATCCGGATTATACGGCGGATATGCTGATGGCGCTTTTAAACCAATGCTGGTTTGATGCGGCGAAGCGTATGATGGATGCGCGCCGCAAAAACAGCACCATGGATCCGGGGGAATTGATGGAGGGTCTTGAGGCTTACCGCTTTGCCATGGAACGGATTTTGGACGCGCCCTTTGGGAGCCTGGAAATTGTAAGCTTAGCGGAGCTTACCCAGGTGGTATCCCGGGTGCTGGCGGAACTAAGGCTGAACTGATGATTTGAGTGGTGTACATATGAAGACGCTGGAAACGGAAAGGCTCATCCTGCGGCCCTTTGAGGAAAAGTACCTGCATGATTTTCATGCCTATGCCAAGGACCCGGCGGTAGGTCCCAAAGCGGGCTGGCCGCCCCATGAAACCATGGCCCAGACCAAGGAAGTACTGATCCGCTTCATGGCGGACGATAACGAATGGGCCATTCAGGAAAAGGCATCCCGCAGGGTTGTCGGTTCCCTGGGCCTGCACCGGGATGAGCGGCGGGACAGGAGCGAGACCATCCGCATGATCGGCTACGCCCTGGGTAAAGACTGGTGGGGGCGGGGGTATATGACCGAGGCGGTGCGAAGGGTGCTCAAGCACCTGTTTGAGGAGAAGGATCTGGAATTGGTAACAGTGTATCATTTCTCCGAAAACCTGCGCTCGCAAAGGGTGATCGAAAAGTGCGGCTTCCGCTATGAGGGCACGCTGCGCATGGCCAGCAGGCTGTATGACGGCACAGTGCTTGACGACAAATGCTACTCCATGACCAAAGAGGAGTATTATGCCAAAATGAACACGCCCATCCTTTGCTGAAGGGTTGAAGGGTTTGACCCCTTTTATACCTTTTATTGCATATGAAAAATAATTCTATATAAGAGAAGTTTAAAATAGCCTTCAACCCTTCAACCCTTCACCGGCGATTCACGCCGCTTCAAAACAGTTCGATCGACTTGACAGGCTCGTCCCTGTCAAAGTCGTTCCGTTTCACGTGTTCCAATTCATGCCGCAGGGCTTGCTGCTGTGCCTCCTTGTCCAGGGAGGCATTGATCACAATGCATACCCTTCCGCTTTTCAAACGCCTTGCAAAGGCTTTGATCGTGCCGGGCAGGGGATGAATGCAAATCTTGATGTCGTCAGGGTTCGATATCATCTTCATCATCCATTCGTTCGACCATTTTCAGCACGATATCCAGGTCCTCCGGCTTTAATTTGGCCGATCTGGAAAACAGGATCGCAAGCTTTCTGTTCTTGTGAAACGCCTCCACAATTTCATCCACTTCCGACCGCTCCGACTGGTCGATAAAATCCTGATAGATAAAGTTGGCGTCCACATGAAGTACCCGCATGAGGGCGTAGAGAATCTCGTCCTTGGGGGAACTGTAGCCGCTTTCGTAGTTGCCGATTGCGCCGGATGATACGCCTACCTTTTCGGCCAGTTGGGCCTGGGAAAGCCCGGCGGAAATGCGTGCCTGCTTGATGCGGCTGGCGATGCTCATTTGATCCCCTCCAGATTTTGCTGTATGTATGATAACATCATAATCTTGAAGAGTCAAGAAAAGTTTTCAAGAAGCTTGAGAAAAGTGCTTGACTATCCATGAATTGTGTAGTAACATATGGGCAAACACAAGAAACTTGAGAAAAGGGGAGAGCGAGAATATGGCGTGGTTTCAGGAAGACACTTTCATCATCTTTGCTTTTACGCTGATCATTACCATGCTGTGCGCTGCCGGCATGGGCTTCCTGCCCGTAAGGCGGAGCAGTAAGAAGGCGAAAGATACGGCCATGCCCGCGCAGCCGGAAAAGCCCGACGTAACCGTCATCACTCCGCCCTATAAGCCTTCGCCCCGGGACGCCTTGCGGGCGGCCAACATACGCCGGACGGCAGCGGCCAGGACGCGCGCAGAAAACGCCGCGTGGGACCTGGACGCGGGGCGAAGCCGTGAGGAGACGGCAAGGGCCAACGGCTACGCCAATGTGGACAGTATGCGCAAGGCGCTTTCCCGCTGGGGATTCAAAATGCCGCCGCAAGGGAAAAGCAAATAAGGAGTGTTTGCTCATGCAAACACTCCAGCGGCCTCAGGCGAAAAGTAAGCGCATTCCGCTGCGTTTTCACCGTGTCATTAGCTGGTGGGATCCTCTATCAGGGTAGCGACTCTGTAATTGTGCAAATGGCCGTCGTCTACCGTTGTAACGCCGGATAGAAAATGGACGTGCCTGTCTCCAACCTGGATGGCGCCGCCGGTCCTGCCCCAGGCTTGGTGGTAATGCTCCTCGTAAAAGTCCGTGCGGAACCTCACTTCATGGTAGTGATCGCCGTTGGCAAAGAAAATGGCCGGCCCTGAAACGGTAGCAAAGCGGTGGTTATGAGGGTCTTCCTGAGGCTCCGCGATTTCCACGCTGCCCTGCACCTCATGAACATGGGTTTGGCCGACGTCCGGGCTGACATCGCCGCAGTCATCCTCGTGATGATGCCTGTGCTTTTTGCACTTTTTGAAGCTGACCCGCTTGATTACGCGCACATCCGCTGCCACGCTGGGGGTGAAAAGGTTGTTGTCATCTATAAACATCCGGATCGGTGGATTACAGGGATCAATGATGCGGCGGGAGAAGCGATTTAGATTGAAATCTGATACCGACTCAACGTCGAAGAAATTGTTACTTACATCAATCATGCGATAACGCTCCTTTGTTGTGGGCGATAGGTTTTGATGTGGAATATCTTACTTGACCCGTGGATCTGTGTGATTAAATGGTGATAGATTGGTATCCATTATGATAATATTCCGTAAGGGGTAGATTTGTTACATAATCCTGTCATTTGAAGGGGTTAAGGGGAATACTCGGCGGTATTATCATGAGCCATAAGATGAAAAACCCGCAAGATTTATTTCTTGCGGGGCTGTTTTTGAACTTTGGAAGCACCGGGGATGGAGGATGGGCCGCGGGTATTGCGCCCTACTCCCTTAGCAGGGGAGGCACTTCTTCGTGTTTGGTATGAAGATGATCTTTCGGAGCGAGTGCCATAGGGCTTTTCGGCCTTGCCGTGCGGCCCTCTTGAAGTTCGGGCCTGGGGTGTTGATGCTTTCCCCTGGACTCTTCCGTATTGACTCTCCTGGGAGCGGTCTGTTTTGCGTGGTGCTTTGCCGGGGGTTTTGTAGTCTGTGGTTGCTATCCTATCCTGTGATCTTGCAGAGGTTCTATCCTGGGATTTTGCCGGCTTTCCGTGGGTTCTGCCGGCAGATTTGGGGTTTCTGGCCGGTCTATCTTCCTGCGAACCCCTGAACGCCCTACCCTGGTACCCCATGCCGGGGGACACCAGACAGTTTTTGCCGTAGCCGATCAGGTCTTCCCGACCCGCAAGGCGGAGGGCCTCCAGCACCAATTTGCGGTTTTGCGGCTTTTTGTATTGCAGCAGTGCCCGCTGCATGGCCTTGTCGTGGGGCGTGCGGGGCACGTATATGCTCTCCATGGTGCGGGGGTCAAGCCCCGTATAGAACATGCAGGTGGATAGCGTGCCTGGGGTGGGATAAAAATCCTGCACCTGCTCCGGCTGGTGGCCCGTATCCCTGATGTACAGGGCCAGCTCCACGGCGGCGTTCAAATCGCTGCCGGGGTGGCTGCTCATCAGGTAGGGTACCAGAAATTGCTTCAGGCCCAGCTGCTCATTGACGGCCTTGTACTTTTGCACGAAGGCGTCGTACACCTCCCGGCCCGGCTTGCCCATGCGGGAAAGCACCCGGGGGGAGATATGCTCAGGGGCCACCTTCAATTGGCCGCTGACATGGTGCTGGACAAGCTCCCGCAAAAAGGTGCCATCCTTGTCCAGGAGAAGGTAATCGTAGCGCAGGCCGGAGCGGATGAACACTTTTTTTACGCCCGGCAGCGCCCTTAAGCGCCTCAGGACGGATAAAAGCTCCGAATGGTCGGGGGTCAAATGGCGGCAGGGCTTGGGATATAAGCATTGCCTGTCCTTGCACGCGCCATGCGTGCACTGCTTTTTGCAGGCGGCGCGGCGGAAGTTGGCGGTAGGCCCCCCCACATCGTGGATGTAGCCTTTGAAGCCGGGGAGCTTAGTCAGCATCTCCGCTTCCTTCACGATGGAGTCGGGGCTGCGGGAGGTGACGATGCGGCCCTGGTGGTACGTGAGGGCGCAGAAATTGCAGCCGCCAAAGCAGCCGCGGGTAGCGGAGACGGAGAACTCCACCTCCTCCAGCGCGGGCACGCCGCCCAGTTCATCGTAATCCGGGTGCCAGCGGCGTGTATAGGGCAACGCATACACCGCGTCCAGCTCCTCCCGGGAAAGCGGGAAGGGCGGAGGCGTCTGCACAAGCCACCGGTTGGTATCCTGCTGCTGGCATAGGGCCTTGCCGCGGTACGGATCCTGCTCGTTATACTGGATCATGAAAGCCCGTGCATAGGCAGCCTTGTCGGCTGCCACCTCCCGGTGGGAGGGGACTTCCTCTATGCCCTCGGGCTTGTCCTTTTGCAGATAGCATATGCCGCGGATATTGGAAAGCTCATCTTTGTTTGCGCCGCGTTTAAGCCAGGCGGCGCAATCCAGGATGGATTTTTCGCCCATGCCGTAAGAAAGCAGCGTGGCCCCGCTATCTACCAGGATGGAGTGGCGCACCTTATCCTCCCAGTAGTCGTAATGGGAAAAACGGCGCAGCGACGCTTCCAGCCCGCCGATAATGATTGGTACATCGGAATACGCCTTGCGGATGCGGTTGCAGTAGACGATGGTGGCCCTGTCAGGCCGGAGGCCGGCCTTGCCGCCGGGGGCATACACATCCTCATTCCGGCGCTTTTTGGCGGCTGTGTAGTGGTTGACCATGCTGTCGATGACGCCGGCGGACACGAGGAATGCCAGCTTTGGCTTGCCGAAGGTCTTAAAGGCTGATTCATCCTGAAAGGACGGCAGGCAAAGCATGGCCACTTTGTAGCCGGCGTTTTCCAGCACCCGGCTGATGATGGCGTGGCCAAAGGAGGGGTGGTCCACATAGGCCTCCCCACAGACATATACAAAATCCGGTTGGCTAAAGCCCCGGCGCTTTACGTCCAACGGACTGACCGGCAAAAAATCGTCGCGCGTCATAGTTTCCTTTCGGGCAATGGGCATTTGCACCATTTTTGCATTATGGGGAAAACAAGCTTCCCCGGACCATTGTAGGGGAAGCAAAAAGGCGTGTCAAGGCCAGCTTTTTTAGGTGGAAAATATAGAGTTTGTTATAAATACAACAATTGCCGCAATGTGGAAAAAGCATGCGTGAGGGGGATATGCATGATATAATAAGTTTATTCATGCCTCAGGGAGTGAGCAGATGTTATCGATTTTTATGGAGGAAGAGCCGGAGCCCATAGAGAACCGCTGGGAATGGCTCATGTGCCATATTACGCCTGATATGGAAAGAGCCTTGAAGCGGGAAGCTTACCGCATTTTGAACAATACCGCGGATGTGCAGGATGTGATGCAGGAGGTATTGATCAAGGCGGCGATGAATTATTATCAGCTTAAGGATGAACGCAAGCTTTTCCAATGGTTGTTTACCATTACAAGGCATGAAGCCTATGCCCATATATCCAGATTCTCTTTTCAGGCATTGATTAACAAGGCACGGCTTTTGACGGGGCTGATGAATGAAACCGTGGAGATGGGAGAGCATCTTGTATCCGGCGATGATATGCGTCTGCTTCAGAAAGCCTTGGAAGGATTGGATGAATATTCAAGGAAAATTGTCGTGATGAAAGCCACCACCGGGGATTCGCTGAAGATCATCGCAATAAAGCTTGGATTGAACTACCACACCGTAAGATCCAAGTACCAGCGGGCGCTAAGGACGCTGCGCAACAGGCTGAAGGAAGGGGAGCAGGATGAATAGCATGGAAAGGAAAAGGATCGAAGCCAAAGTCCGCACCCTTCAATTTGCCAAGGCAGAAGAAAATATCATGCCCTTTTCCGATATGAAGGAACAGGTTTTGAAGGCTTGTGAACAGCGGCTGAATGGCCATGCTCATTTGAATCAGCGGGAAAAAAGCAAGTCCAGGCTGCGCCTTATCCGGGGGGCGGTACTGGCGGCAGCCTGCCTTTTCATAGCGGTAAGCGTGTATGCCGTGCTGGACCCCGTACCCGTGAGCAATGCCAACAGCTTTTTGCGCCGCGCCCAGATTTGGGTCGGCGATGTCCTGAAAGTGGATGTTGCGGTGGTACCGCCGGAGGAGAAAGGGGTCATACCTGACGCCGCGCCAGGCGACGGTGAAGGCATCACAGCGCTGAAGGAGTTTCAGGAAGCATACGGCCTGACGATACTTATTCCAACACAGCTTCCCGCCGAAATGACTCTTGGGGAAATCAAAACATCCGGGCCGGATGATTACCTTGCAAAGATACAGTACAGCTATCAAGACCAAAACGATACGCTGGATATCATTATAAAAGAAGTGGCCGATGCATCGGGAATGGGCATATTTGTAAAAACAATTGAGCATCAGACGCCTGTGGGGACATTTATCATATGGGCTTCCGCCAACGGATGGGACGCGGTGACCATCAGCGGCAGCAGCGATGTCTACATCCGTGGAACGATGGACAAGGACGCCTTTATAACGATACTGGACGGTCTGCGCGCCATTGATTGATGAGGATGGCAATAGGTTCAGTTTGCACAAATGGGGGAGAATATCATGTCCACTGCCGGTATCAAGGAACAGGCTATGGAAGATTGCGAGCTCCAACTTAATGGTCAGGCCCAAGCGGATCAAAAGCAAAAAAGAAAGGCCAGGCTGCGCTTTTACCGGAGGGTGGCGCTTATCACAGCCTGCCTTTTAATAGGGATATGCATGTATTCAGTGCTGGATCCAGCAATCTTGGGTACCGCCAGCAGTTTTTTAGGCCGCGCCAAGCTTTGGTTCGGCAGTGTACTGCATGTGAATGCCGCGATAGACATACCGCCGCCACCACCTCATTATCAAGAGGAAGAAGCAATCGTTGAGCACTATGACTACGAGACCATTGAGGAAATTGATGCGGCCTTCGACTTTACCTTGTACGAGCCAACGCAGATTCCCGGCAGTATGAAGCTGAGCAGCGTCGTGGCCATCGTAGATTATGGGAACATCTTGTCGTTGAACTATTGCTATAAGGCGGATGAAGACAATCTGGTTGCGTTCATCATTCAGCCCTTGCTCGGCCCAATGGATGTAAGCTTCCCGGATGATGCCTTCCTGTATACGGCGCCGTTGGGGGAGTTCACCGTATACGAATCGTCGACACTCGGATGGGGCGCGGTGATTCTCACCGGCGAAGCCCTTGTCTCTATCAGCGGTAGGATGGACAAGGATGCCTTTTTCAAAATGCTCGATACACTGCGTGAGGTCCATTGACGAAAATGGCGTTGGTATTCGCCGCCTTAATATTGGTGCGCACCCAGTAGTATTCTTGCATCCTGCCGCTATATAGAGCGGCTTTCTTTTTATTTTGATGCAGAAAGTGAAAATTTTTTATCGAACGGGATGAGAAAGCACATTAGTCATCCTGCGTTTTTAGAATTTGATGTACAGTCGCAACGCGGAATGAAGGCAGGAACCGCAGCCTGCGCCCTCTGGGCAGGAAACGGGCTGCTTGCGGTGGAATATCAATCATGGCTATTCCTTCCTGTACGGGCGGCTTTTAAAACACTGTGGAAGTGAAGGTGGAAGCATGCAATTTCCCAGGCTGAACGGGTGGATTACCCGGTATGACATCATTGTCAACGGACACTTGAGATGGAATGCGTATTTTGGGGAAAGCCCGGAGTCGCCGCCCCGGGGCGACCCGTCCACCTGCACATCCACCATGGTAAAGCCCGAAGGAGACGCGTCATGAGCTTGAAGGTTCTGGTGATCGCCGACGACCTGACCGGCGCCAACGATACGGGCGCGCTGCTTAGCAAGCATGGCTTTCATGCGGTATCATCCCCCACGGCTCAGGTGCATTCGTCGCTATTTTCGGGCCGGGAGGTGCTGTCCATTAACGCGGACAGCCGTGCTATGGGCCGGGAGGAGGCCTACGCCTGCGTGCGGGGCCTTACGGAGCAGTTCGCCAAGGACGGCATAGCGCTTTTGAGCAAGCGGATCGATACGACGCTCCGCGGAAATGTAGGCGCGGAGATCGACGCCGTGCTGGACGGGCTGAAAACGTATCATAAGGCGGTGGTGGTGTCCGCGTTTCCCCGGGCCGGGCGCACCTGTGTGGGCGGCTATGTGCTGGTGGGCGGCGTGGCGCTGGAGCGGACGGATGCTGCCAACGATCCCCGGTGGCCGGTGCGGGAGTCGAGCATCATGGATATCATCGCAAGGCAGTTAAGCCGCAGCGCTCGGCTGTTCCCGCTGAGTAATGTGTACCGGGGCGCCCGGGCGCTGGCGGAGGAGATACGGCTTGCATCGGAGCAGGTGCTTGTCTTTGATGCGCTGACGGACGGGGATGTAAAAACAATCGCTGAGGCTTGCGTCCTGTCGGGAATTCCGTTTATATGCGTTGACCCGGGATGCTTCACGCTCCACGCGGCCAGGGCAAAATTCTCCTCCTTAAAAGAGCCTGCCCGGGCGGAGCGGGCGCTGCTGGTGGTGGGTAGCCGCATGGCTCAAACGCGGGAACAGCTTGATTATCTTTTGGAGGCCATGGACCCGCTTATGTACCGGGTGGACGCGCACCGGCTGCTTGATGATTTTGAGGCGGAGTGCGACTCTGCCATGGCCGCCCTGGAAGCTTTTGCGGACAAGCACCGGATCATGTGCCTGACGACGGCCTACGCAGCAGAATTAAAGGATGCATTCAAGGTGCCGCTTGTATCCAAAGGACTGCAAAAGCTGGCGGAGCGGGTGCTTTCCCGTACGGAATGGAACATCGTGCTTTGTTATTTGAGCGGTGGAGACGTGGCCAGGGATTTTATCGAGGGGGCCTGCGCCCAGGGAATCGATCTGATCGATGAGATCCTTCCTTTGGCGGTGTATGGCAGTTTGATCGGCGGAAAGCACGACGGGCTTCGGATATTGACAAAGGGCGGCATGATCGGCGCCAAGGATGCCATCGCCGTGATGCTGGCCATGACCGGGTTTCAATAATGGGCTTTATGGAGGAAAAAATGATGGGTAAACCGACGATATTGATCCCGATTGGCGACGTGGCCGGCGTGGGGCCGGAAATCGTTGTCAAGGCGCTTGGACATAAGGAGCTATACGGCGTATGCAACATGATCGCTGTGGGCGAAAAAAGCTGTATGGACCGCGCCTTAAAGGTGACAAAATCAAGCCTTGCCATCCGTTGCATCGCGCAAGCGCGGGAGGCGGCTTTCGATAAGGGCACAATCGACCTTATTGATATGCGCAACATCGACGCGGAAAAAACACCTTTCGGCCGCGTCCAAAAACAGGCGGGGCAGGCGGCCTTTGAGTTTATCGAAAAATCGGTGCAGATGATTAGGGAGGGGCAGGGCGATGCGCTGGCTACCACCACCATCAACAAGGAAGCGCTGAAGGCGGCGAACATCCCCTATATTGGTCATACGGAGATACTGGGCGGGCTGCTTGATGTCCGCGACCCGATGACCATGTTTCAGGTGCAGAACCTGAAAGTGTTTTTCTTAACCCGTCACCTGTCGCTTAAGGATGCCATCCACGCGGTGACACGGGAGAAGGTATACCGCTACATCCACCGCTGCCGCAAGGCGATGCACAGTCTGGGTGTAGAAAGCCCGCGCATTGCCGTGGCGGGACTGAATCCCCACAGCGGAGAGCATGGCCTGTTCGGCATGGAAGAGGTCGACGCCATCACCCCCGCCGTGCTTAACGCGCAGCGGGACGGTATCGATGTGACCGGGCCTATCGGCGCGGATTCCGTGTTTTATTTGGCCCTCAAGGGCAAATTCGACGCTGTGGTCTCCCTTTATCATGACCAGGGGCACATCGCCACCAAGATGGTGGATTTTGAAAGGACGATATCGCTTACCATCGGCCTGCCCTTTTTGCGCACTTCGGTGGACCATGGCACGGCTTTTGATATTGCGGGAACGAACAAGGTCAGCGAGGTCAGCATGGTGGAAGCCATCAGGCTTGCCGCCCATTATGCGCCGGTATATGATCCTTTGCTGTTCAGGGATTGAAAAGTTTTCTGGAGAGGATGCGGGAGTGGCTCTTAAAAAGAGCTCCTCCCGCTTATTTTGGTTATCCTCATTCCGCCTCCGTCCTCTTGACCAACATGGGGAACCGGGCTTCGTGGATGCGGCCGTCGTCTTTGAAGTTGATCCAGCCGGCCGTAAGCGGTTCGCCATCCAGGATGGGTTCCGCGATTTCCCGGGAGGCGGTCAGGTGATAGGTGGCGCGGCCGAAGCGGCAGGTGATGGTATATTCCGCCCATTCCTCCGGCACATTGGGGGTCAGGCGCACCTTGTCGCCCCGCTTTTCAAAGCCCAGCAGCTTTTCCAGTGTGACCACGTACAGCCAGGCCGCGCTGCCGGTATACCATGTCCAGCCGCCACGGCCCATCTGGTCCGGGTTTGCGTAGATATCCGCCACGGTGACGTAAGGCTCCACCCGGTAGCGGTCGGCATCCTGCTTTGTTTTGGCGTGGTTCATGGGCAGCATGGCCTGCGTTAGTTCCCACGCCCGTTTTTTGTCGCCGAGTTCCAGCAGCGCCCAGATCATCCAGGGCACGGCGTGGGAGTACTGGCCGCCGTTTTCCCGAATGCCGGGCAGGTATCCGCAAATGTAGCCGGGGTTTTCACCGCCGTCAAAGGGCGGATGCAACAGCTTCAACAGCTGCCATTGGCTGTCATAGAGCATGTTCCAGGCGCTGTCCACCGCCCTGGCGGCGCGGAAGGGGTTCGCCCCCGCCAGCACACTCCAACTCTGGGCCAGGTTGTCGATCTGGCAGCCAAGGCTTTCACGGCTGCCCAGGGGCTTGCCGTTGTCGTACCAGGCGCGCAGGTACCAGTCGCCGTCCCAGGCGCTTTGCTCAATGTTTTGCAAAAGCTCCTTGCGCAAGGCGTACAGCTCATCGGCGACTTCTTTACGGGTAAGGGGCGCGAAGCTGTTTAACACCTCGCACAGGAAAAAGCCCAGCCATACGCTTTCGCCTTTTTGTTCGCCCACGCGGTTCATGCCGTCGTTCCAGTCGCCGCCGCCCATGAGCGGCAGGCCATGGCTGCCCAGACGCACCCTTCTTATGGCCCTGAGGCAGTGCTCAAACAGCGGCTCGGTAAAATCGCTTTCCTTGGGTGTGCCGTACCAGTCCTCCTGGCCCTCGGGAATTTGCGGTCCCTTCAAATACGGCACATGCTCCAGCAGCACTCCATCGTCTCCGGTCTTTTCCACATAGGCGGCGGTGACGTAGGGCAGGAACAGCAAATCGTCGGTGATGCGTGTACGCACGCCCAGCGCGGGAGGATGCCACCAGTGCTGCACATCGCCTTCCTCGAACTGGTGGGCGGCACATTGCAAAATATGCGCCCGCACCACTTCCGGACGGGTGTTTAAAAGGGCCAGCATATCCTGCAATTGGTCGCGGAAGCCGATGGCACCGCCCGCCTGGTAGAATCCGGCCCGGGCGTAGAGCCTTGCGGCCCGCACCTGGTAGGGCAGCCAGCGGTTAATCATCAGATTCAGGTTTTTGTCAGGCAACAGCACCTGCAAGGGCGTCAGCTCCGATGCCCAATAGCGCTGCGTTTCCTTTAGCCGCTTCAATACCCCTTCCTTTTCCAGAAGGGCGATAAGGGCGTCTGCTTCCTCGCGGTTTGGCGCGGAGCCCAGCGCGAAGGTAACGGAGGCGCTCTGGCCGGGATTCAGGTGGAGGACAGCCGTTACAAGACCCATGCTGCCCGGCTCACTCGTGGGAAGGGACTCCTTTTCCAGTGCCATGGGCTTTATGCCTCCAAGGCCCCAGAAGCTGCCCTTGGACAAAACGGTGCTGGCGGCGGTTTCCGACCTGTCGGTGAGCGCAAGGAAGGCCGTGCCGGAAAAGCCCGGATTTTCTGCCATGAGACTTGATGGGCCTAGGACAAAGGCGCAGGTGAGTTCACCGGACTGGTCGCTTTCGCCCAGGAGAAAATCGGCAAAATGATAGACGCGGATGGTGCGCGCACCCTCGCCCGTATTGCGCAGGCGCAGCGTACGCAGGCTGAGGGCATATTCCGCATCGGAGAAAATGTGCAGCGTTGTTTCCAGGCCCATGCCGAAGCCCTGGATGGCGGTGAGGCCCGGGCTATGGGTGACGCGGAAGGCCATGGCGTCCCCCAGTGGCCAGCGGGAGGGCGAGAACAGCGCGCCGGTGTCTTCATCGCGAAGGCAGAGCCCTTCCCCGGGCCTTGGGGAAACAGGGTCGTTGGGCCAGCGGGTGATGCGCCCGTGGTGGCTGTTGCCGGCGTAGGTGAAGATGGGCCCGCTTTCCGAGGCCAGGGTGCCAAAGGTGGGGCTGCTCAAAAGGTTGCACCAGGGCGCGGGCGTCATGACATCCTTGTTAAGGTCGATCACGAAGTCGCCTTCCGGCAGGGTAAACCCGCCGTAGCCGTTAAACTGCCAGCGGTCCATTTGCGGCAGGACCGGGACGGGGAAAGCCTGATATTCCTTTTTCCAGATCGCCGCCGGGGCTTTGGCCGGGGTCTGCAGCGCCCTAAAGTGCGCGCCAAGAGAACCTCTTTCGCCGGAAAGGTACAGCCGGGAGGCCGCTTTTAGAAGCTTTTCCACTTCGGGAGACATGGCTTGACTGTCCAACAGATGCACGCCGCCGGGCTTTCCGATCAGCTCCCGGGCATGGCTGGAGGCGGTTAAATCACGCAGCGCGTCCCGTACGGGCTGGTCGTAGTCCGCGCCGTGGCAGTTTAGGAGCACCAGGTCCACCCATACGCCGTGGATGCGCCACCAGGCGTGGGCGCTCAGGGCCGTCCGGGCCAGGGGCAGGTGCTCCCGCCTGTGGATTTCCACGGTGATGATGGGCAGATCGCCGCTGATGCCAAGGCCCCATAGCGATTGCCAGGAAACGGGTACGGGGCTTTCCGGCGAAGCGCCGGGCTGTCCTCCGTAAATGAGGCAGCCGGTCAGGCGGCCGTACAGGTTCTGGGCTGCTACGTCGATAGCCAGGTACCTGGCGGATACCAGCCCCTGGGTGATGGCCAGCTCTCTTGCACGCTTCAAATCATCCGGTGTCTCGTACCGGGCAGCCATGGCCTGGGGCTGCTGATCCTCCTCCACCAGCATGGTGCAGAACGTAAGGTGTGCCCGGCCATGGGCGGGGAGCAGGAACTGTGTGCGCAGGCTCATGCACGGGCTGACCATGGCCCCCACCCGGCCCGTGACGGTGTGCATGCTTTCCATCATCTGGTGTGGGGCGCGGATGCTGCCGCCCCGGCCCAGGAAGGCGCAGCGGTCGGTTTGGGCCACGGTATGGATGAGGCTTAGGTCGGAGCCCATGGAGTGGACCAGCACCCGGCGGGGATCGCTGCTATCCCTGGGCCTGCGGCGGGCGCAAAGGCCGTTTTTGCCGGCCCGGTCGGTTTCAATGAACAGGTTGCGGAAAGCCGGATGGGCCGCGTCTGCCTTTTGGCCGCTTAGCGCCAGTTCAAAATAGCTGGCAGCCTCCAGCATCCGTTCCCGGTTGGAGCGGTTGACGATTTCGATCAGGTGCAGCGCCGCCCCATCCAGAGGGTTGACAAAACAGGAGAGCCTGCTTTCAATGCCAAGATGCGTCCGCGTGAACACCGCCTGACCCGTTTCAAACACGGTGTCGCCGGGCAGGTCCGGTGCGGTGGGCTGCCAGAGCATGTCTTCCTGGGCATCGCGCAAATAAAACTGGATGCCGTCCTCATCCCCGGCCATGCCGCGGAAGCGGGTAATCATCACCCCGTCCCTGGCCAGGTATCCTCCGCCCTGGGCGGTGACGCAAAGGGTGGTGCCGCTGCCGTGCAGCAGGTGAACATCCACCGGGAAGGTATGGATGGCGGCCTGACGCCTGGCACATTTGGGCCCGGCGGCAGTTACCCGGGGCCGGGGCATGGCTTTTCTGGGATGCAGCGCGTTTTTCGGCATCTTTTCCTGCAGCAAAAGCCCGTAGGCCCGGGCGGCAGGCAGAGCGTCAAAATACTTCACCAACGCATTTTTGGAAAGCAGGTTGCACAGCGCGCAAAGAAGCATGCCCTGGTGGTGGCTCATGTGGCTGCGCACCAGCTCGAAGGTTTTGCCTTCGCCAATGCGTGTAAAGTTGAAATCGGCAGCCTCAAAAAAGCCCAGGTGGCTGTCCCAGCCCATGGACTTCATTTTCATCAGGTTTTGCCTGGCCTCCTCGGGGAAAAGGGGCAGTGCCAGGCCGCTGGCGTAGGGTGCGATCACGCCCTCCGCCGGGATGTTGCCAAGGGCCAATGCGGGCAGGCCGAAGGCTTGGTATTGGTAGTTGAGGGACGGGTCGAAGGCATAATAGCCGCTTTCGCTGACGCCCCACACGCCGCCCCTTGCGTGGTGCATTTGGTTTAGTACCGCCCGGCGGCAGGCGGTATCCAGCAGCGTATCGCGGGTAAGAGGCAGGAGCAGGTTGGGCATCAGGTATTCAAACATGGTTCCGCTCCAGGATACCAGGGTGGGCTTGCCCCGGGCTTTTACCAGCGTGCGGCTTAAGCGGTACCAGTGGCGGGGGGATACTTGCCGCGTCATGACGGCTACAAAGCTCAATAGCCTTGATTCGCTTGCCAGAAGGTCGTACCTGGAATCGCCCGGCTCCTCCTCCCTTACATCGATCCCCACGTAGAACAGCTCCGCCTTGGGGTCGTACAGCTTTCTAAAATTCATGTGAAGAGCCAAATCGTCCATCCTTAAGGCAAGGCTTCTAAGCGACGCATCCAGGGACGCGGCCAGCGTGCGGATCACCTGGGCGCAGCACATCAAACATGCGGCCAGGTTGCCGCTGTCCACCGAGGACACATAGCAGGGCTTTAGTGGCTCCAGCGTTCGTGTGTCATACCAATTGTAGAAGTGGCCCTCCCACAGGGGCAGTTTTTCCATGGTGGCGACGGTCTTTTCCATTCGCCGGGCCATTTCATCCGGCTCCAAAAAGCCCAGGGTCTGGGCGGCTGCGCAGGACAGCAAGTACAGCCCGATGTTGGTGGGGGAGGTGCGGTGGGCCGCTCCCTTGTCGGGATGGATTTGCAGGTTGTCCGGGGGCAGGTAGTGGTCGGAGGATAAGACGACCTTTTCAAAGTAGCGCCAGGTGGACCTGGCCATATCCTTGAGCTGGCCTTTTTTCTCCTCCTCCAGGTACAGGTCCTGGTACAGCGGCGCATCCAGCCAGGGGGCGGCAAAGGGGAAAATAATCCACAGCGCGGCGATGACGATACCGGGGATCACCCATCCGGATGCCACCGAAGCGATGGCCATAGCCCCGCCCAGTACCCAGTGGGCCCACAGCCCGGAAGTATAGGGGGCAGCGGCGCCCTGTTCCGTCTGGGCGGCGGTTACCCACTGCAGCATGTGCTTGTGGGAAACAGCCACACGGTAGACGGTGCGCAGGGCTGCATCCAGAAGGGTTTGGATTTCATAGGGCAAAGCGCATAGCCGCACGAAGAATGCCAGCAGCGGCTTTACATGGAAGAACACGCCGGGATTGGGGATAAAAAGGATCAGCAGCATAAAAAGGGGCCTGTTTGCCGCGGTGCCGTACAAAAGCAGGCAGCCCAAAGCGGCAGGAACCAGGCTGCGGCGAAGGTTATCCCAGATCTTATGGCGGGAAAACTTTGAAAGGGGGTTTTTCTGTGCCCGTCTATCCCTAAAGATTCTGGGGAACAGCCAGGGTAAAAGCTGCCAGTCGCCCCTTGTCCAGCGGTGAAGGCGCTTCATCCAGCTTCTTAAAGTTGCTGGCTGCCCATCGTATAATGCGATGTCGCCCAGGAGCGCACTGCCGGACAGCTCCCCTTCCAGCAGGTCGTGGCTTAAGATGGTGTAAGGCGCGATGCGGTCGTCCACAGCTTCATAGAAGGCGGCAGGTTCATAAATGCCCTTGCCGGCAAAGGAACCGGTGTTGCACAGATCCTGGTACAGGTCGCTGACGGCGGCGTTGTAGGGGTCCACACCGCCCCTGCCGCCCAGAATGGCATTCACGCGGGTGTGCACCGTATCGGCAGCCACCTCCATCCGGGGCTGGAGGATGCTCTTGCCGCGCAGCTTGCCATGAAACAACTGCCGCTTTTGCAGCGGATGCGTCATGGCCCCAATCAGGCGCAGCGCGCTGCCTGGGGGCAGAATGGTATCGCTGTCCAGGGTGATGACGTAGGCATATTTATGGACGAATTCCTCCGGCGGGAGCGAGGCGTACAAAAAGGAGTCTTCGTTGGGAAGCCCAAGCAGCATCCTGTTGAGCGTTTCCAGCGCACCGCGCTTGCGCTCCCGGCCCATGTACATCCTCTCCTGCTGGCTGTAGGTGCGTGCCCTTTGCAGGTAGGAAAAGCCGCCGCCAAACTCCTGGTTCAGCGCCTCGATGCCTGCCTTCGCGGCGGATAAAATCTCCTGGTCGCTGACCTGCTCGGCAGTCAGGCTGTCGGCAAAGTCGGCCAGGAGCATGAAATGCAAGTGCTCATCCGGATTGGCGTGGCGCAGGATCATCAGATGCCGCACCATGGACATGGCCTGGGCGGCGCTTGTGAGTAGCGTCGGGCAAACGATCAGCGTACGCCATTTTTCAGGCAAATTTTGAATTTCCATCCGGGGCAGTGTGCGCGGCGTGTGCACGTGGCGGATCACCCTGCGCAGCACATAGCGCATGAGCTCCGACCAGGGCAATAAAAAAAGCAGGATAAAGGGCAGCGGGAGCATTAAAAGATTGGCCACGATCACGCCCAACGCAACCCCCAGCCACAGTGCGCTGCGGTACAGGCCCCGGCTGTGGCGCCGGGCAAACTGATGCTCCCGGACGGCTACACGGCTGGCGCCAAGCCTTTCCATCAGCGCGCTTTGACCCTCGTCCATCAGATAGTAGCCGATATGGCTGTCCAGCGCGCCATCCGTTCCTTCCCTGGCGCATGCGATGGCGGCCCTGGCCACCAGGTTTTCGGGCAGACGGCATTCCCAGGCGAAAAGCTGCACACGGCGGCGGTACATATCCCGGCTTTCAAAGTCCATGGCAGGATAGATGTTTGCCGGGTCCTGGCCCAGAATTTCGTGGATGGGGTTCATGTTTTCCAGCGTTTCGCCCCAGGGGATTTGACTCAGGCGGCGAAGGGATGTAATGGCGTTGCCCATCCACTGCCTGTCGCTTGTTTGGCGGATATGCTCTTTTTCCACGATGCTGGAGACGCGCAGGTCCATCTCCGCCAGCTTTTCATCCAGCCAGGAGAGGGCCTGGGCATCCTCGGTCTCCCGCAAAAGGGACAGCAGCCTTTCCAGAAAAGCGGTACTTTGCGGCGCGTTTTTGAACTGGCGGCGGGCCGCTTCCCGGTGCTTGCCCGTAAGCCGCGCCGCCCACAAGGGCGCGGCATCGCAATCCTTTTGCAGGTCAACGCAGGCCTTTGCCATGTCGTCTACCAACTGCAAAAGGGTGATGTTCAGCGCCAGCGGCAACGACCACAATTCCGCCTGGGTCAGCGGCGAAGCCTGCTGCCAGGCCGCCACTGCCGCCATCAGCTTGGGGCCGTTCAAATGGGCATTGGTGTGGGAAATCAGCTCTTGGGCAAATTTTTGCACCCTGATTTCCCCGGTGGTAAGCTTAGGGAGCCGGGAGGCCCTTTTCCATTCCAGGCGGACGGATAAAAGTGCTTCCTCCAGCATGCGGGCATTGTCAGTGAGCCATTGGGCGGCGGGCAGCAGGTTTTCCCGGTCACGGCTCATAAGCGTGAGCACCATGGCCCTAAGCCTTGCGAGCATGCGCATAGGCATTTGCAGCCTTCCGGTGCCTTTGACTGTTATGGCGACGGCGCAGGATTGCAAATGATTATGGAGACCTTCATCTAAAAGCACGTCCCGCAGTGTTCTTAATCGCCGCCTGCGCTGCATTACTACTACCACCGCCAGCAGCAAAAGACCGAAAACTGCAATGCCTGCCTGCATGTCTTTACAATCCTCCACAAAAGACGTGAAGGTAGTTTGCGCACAACAAGTCGGATGCATGCAGATGCTGGTTCTTTTGTAAATGGGGAAGGAAACATTTTTCGATGAAAGTTATGAAGCGGGACATCCATTTTGGCTGATAATGTTAACTGGTGGAATTTCAACTACAGAAGCTGCGAATTTCATGATTCCCGGCAGAGAAGCCAATAAACAAACAACGCCGTAGGGGCGGGGCTCTGCTCCGCCCGGTACGATAGGTAATGTTTCTCGTCGGGCGGAGCAGAGC
>JAEZQK010000130.1 GCA_023413135.1 Bacillota bacterium | reverse complement strand
GGTGTTCTCGTGTATCCCCAGTTCGTTGGCCAAACTCAGTACCGTCCGACCGTTTTCCGTTATCATTCTTACTATTGCCAGCTTCTCTTCCTGGGTAAACCGTTTTTGCTTTGACATCGCGTACAACCCCTCTGTGTTTATTCTACCACACTTTTGAGTTGTCCGCTCTCTTGGGGCCAGGTCAGACTTCGCGAATATGCATGCTGACGGCGGGAGCAAGCCCCCGCCCTACATCGTAACCGCCGCTTCCACATTCATCAAAGTGCATTTGTGTTTTTGATTGGTATGATTTGGCATTGCGTACCGGGCATACAAAAATCTGCTCCTTCCTCACATGCGATTGGAAGGAGCAGTCTTTTTTGTTTGACCCATTATAGGGATTCCCAAGGGATATATCCCTTGAGCGGTGGGTCCAGGGAGGCGGAGCCTCCCTGGTCATCTTCTTCCCAGCATAGCTTTCAAATACTGCCCCGTATGGCTTGCCTCTACTTTACACAACTCCTCCGGTGTGCCCTGGGCGATGATCTGGCCGCCCCGGTGGCCGCCTTCCGGGCCCAGGTCGATGATATAGTCGGCAGTCTTGATGATGTCAAGGTTATGTTCAATCACGATCACGCTGTTGCCTGCGTCCACCAGCCGCTGCAGCACCTGCACCAGCCGGTCCACGTCGGCCATGTGAAGACCGGTAGTAGGCTCATCCAGCACATACACGGTTTTGCCGGTGGCCCTGCGGCTGAGTTCCGTGGCCAGCTTCACCCGCTGGGCCTCGCCGCCAGACAGGGTGGTGCTGGACTGACCCAGCTTCATGTAGCCCAATCCCACATCGTACAGCGTTTCCAGCTTGCGTAAAATCTGCGGGTGGTTTTCGAAATAAGTTAGCCCTTCTTCGACCGTCATCTCCAGCACGTCATGGATAGACTTGCCCCGGTAGTGCACTTCCAGCGTCTCCCGGTTGTAGCGCTTTCCCTTACATACCTCGCAGGGGACATAGATGTCGGGCAGGAAGTGCATTTCAATTTTGATCAGCCCGTCGCCGGAGCAGGCCTCGCACCGCCCGCCCTTGACGTTGAAGGAGAAGCGGTTTTCCTTGTAGCCCCTGGCCTTGGCATCCAGAGTCAAGGCAAAGACCTTTCGGATGAGGTCAAACAGCCCGGTGTAGGTGGCAGGGTTGCTGCGGGGCGTGCGGCCGATGGGCGACTGGTCGATATCAATGATCTTGTCCAGCAACTCTATGCCCTCCAGCCGGTCGAACGCACCGGGGCGGGTCTTGGCCCTGTTCAGCTGCTTGGCCAGGTACTTATAGAGGATCTCGTTGACCAGGCTGGACTTGCCGCTGCCGGATACGCCCGTGACGCAGGTCAATACCCCCAGGGGAATGGTGGCGTCGATGTTCTTAAGGTTGTGCTCCCGGGCGCCCCGGATGGTAAGGTACCCCGTGGGCTGGCGCCGCTTTTCCGGAACCGGGATGCTTTTTTTGCCGCTCAGATATTGACCGGTAAGGGAGTTGGGGTTTTTGATGATCTCCTCCACCGTGCCCTGGGCCACGATATGGCCGCCGTGGGCGCCGGCTCCCGGGCCGATGTCCACGATATAGTCGGCGGCATACATGGTTTCCTCATCGTGCTCCACCACGATCAGGGTATTGCCGATGTCCCGGAGGCTCTTCAAGGTCTTCAGCAGCCTGGCGTTGTCTCTTTGATGCAGGCCGATGGAGGGTTCGTCCAGGATATACAGCACGCCCACCAGGGAGGAGCCGATCTGGGTAGCCAGGCGGATGCGCTGCGCCTCACCGCCGGATAGGCTTCCCGCCGCCCGGGAAAGGGTCAAATAGTCAAGGCCCACATCCACCAGGAAGCCCAGGCGTGCATTGATCTCCTTCAATATCTGGGAAGCGATGAGCGTCTGTTTTTCGTTTAGCGTAAGGTGCCTGAAGAACTCCCTGGCATCCAACACGCTCAAATCACTGATCTTGGCAATATTCTCCGTGCCTACGGTAACGGCCAGCGCCTCGGGCTTCAGCCTGCGGCCATGGCAGTCGGGACATTCGTCCGCCACCATGTATTCCTCATACAGCGCTTTCATGCCGTCGCTGGCGGTCTCCCGGTAGCGGCGCTCCAGGGAAGGTATGATGCCCTCGTACGGCGCGTCGAAATGGCCGGCGCCATTTTGCCCGGCGTAATGAACGGTGATCTTTTCCCTGCCGGTTCCGTACAAAAGCAGGTTCACGACCTTTTCCGGCAGGTCCCTCACCGGCGTGTCCATATCGAAGCCGTATTTTTGGGCAAGGGCCGCAAAAAACATATTGGCGATGCTGGAGGGATCCTTCACGTTCCAGCCCATGGCGTTGATGGCGCCCTGATTGAGGGAAAGGCTGCGGTCCGGGAGCACGATGTCGGGGCTGATCTTCATCAGCGTGCCAAGGCCGGCACAGGTGGGGCATGCCCCGAAGGGGCTGTTGAAGGAGAACAGCCGGGGAGCCAGCTCCTCGATGGAGATGCCGCAGTCGGCGCAGGCGTAGTTCTGGGAAAACAGGATTTCGCCCTGCTCGTTAAGGTCGATCAAAATCAGCCCGCCGGACTGGCCCGCCGCCGTTTCCATGCTGTCGGTAAGGCGTTTTGACATCTCCTTCCCGGCCCGTATGATAAGCCGGTCGATGACGATCTCGATGGTGTGCTTCTTTTGCTTATCCAGGGGCGGCGTATCATCGATCTCGTACAGCGTGCCGTCGATGCGCACACGGACAAAGCCGCCCTTGCGGGCATCCTCCAAAAGCCTTGCATGCTCGCCCTTGCGGCCGCGAACCACCGGCGCCAGCACCTGCATCCGCGTGCCCTCCGGGTAGGACAATATTTGGTCCACCATCTGGTCGATGGTCTGCTGGTTGATTTCCTTGCCGCACTGGGGGCAGTGGGGCGTGCCGATCCGGGCGTATAAAAGGCGCAGGTAGTCGTGGATCTCCGTCACCGTGCCCACGGTGGAGCGGGGGTTGCGGCTGGTGGTCTTCTGGTCGATGGAGATGGCGGGGGACAAGCCCTCGATGTAGTCGATGTCCGGCTTCTCCATCTGCCCCAGGAACTGCCGGGCGTAGGCGGACAGCGATTCCACATACCGCCTTTGGCCCTCGGCATAGATGGTATCAAAGGCCAGGGAGCTTTTGCCCGACCCGGACAACCCCGTGAACACCACCAATTTATCGCGGGGGATCTCCAGGTCGATATTTTTCAGGTTGTGCTCCCGGGCTCCTTTTACAAACAGCGTATTGCGCAAGCGTCACACCTCGATCAATTCGTAGGCCCGGGTCCCCATCCCCAGCTTTTCACCGTGGGATAATTGAGTGACCCAGTTGGTATCCGGGTGGTTGTTCTTGAAAGGATCGTCACTGATATGCGGGACCTGTGAAAGCTTGCTGCCGGGCAGCGGAGAGAGCTTTAAGCAGGCATCCACGCAGGCCTGGTCCAGTGCCACCGGATCGAAGGAGGCGAACATGCCCACGTCCGGCAATATGGGCGCGTCATTGTAATCGTGGCAGTCGCACACAGGGGAAATGTCCATGACCAGGCTTACGTGGAAGTGGGGCCGGCCCTGCAAAACGGCAAGGCTGTACTCCGCGATCTTCATATTCAGTATATCGTTACTCTGGTCGCCTGTGGGATGGATCGCATCCTCAGGGCACGCGCCGATGCAGCGGCCGCAGCCCACACATTTGTCCCAGTTGATGTGTGCCTTCTTGCGGGGGAAGGTAATGGCGTCATGGGCGCATTCCTTGCGGCATTTGCCGCAGTGCACGCACAGGTCCTCATCCACCTCCGGCTTGCCGGAAGAGTGCATCTCCATTTTGCCGGCTCTTGAGCCGCAGCCCATACCGATGTTCTTGATAGCCCCGCCAAACCCCGTGCCCTCGTGGCCCTTGAAGTGGGTGAGGCTGATAAACACATCCGCATCCATCACCGCGCGGCCGATCTTGGCTTCCTTCACGTATTCGCCGGGGATTTTTACCAGCGCTTCATCCGTGCCCTTCAGCCCGTCGCCGATGATCACGTGACAGCCTGTGGAAAAGGGAGAGAACCCGTTTTCATAAGCTGCCTCCATATGATCCAGCGCGTTTTTCCTTCTGCCCACATACAGCGTGTTGCAGTCGGTCAAAAAGGGCATGCCGCCGTTTTTACGCACCAAATCCACCAGCACCTTGGCATAGTTGGGCCGCACGAAGGATAAATTCCCCGGCTCCCCGAAATGCAGCTTGATTGCCGTAAACTTCTTGTTAAAATCAATGCTCTCAATGCCTGCCTTTTTCACAAGGCGGCGCAGCTTATCCAGAAGATTGCGGCCGTCCGTAACCCGCAGGTTCGTAAAGTACACTTTCGAAGGCTCCATGGTGCTCCTCCTGAAAATTCATACCAGCATAGTGTAGCACGGCGAACGTTCTTTCGCAATGTGTCGAATGGGAATTTCAAAAACTGCACACCAGAGGGGTACCGCCTTCCCGGCGTCCGCTTTTTACACCGGCTCCCATCCATATACATAACCTGAAAACGGACCACATTTTTTCTAGGAGGAATCCATATGCCCGGTTCCAATAGATATCCCCCCAGGCAGGCTCCAAACCAGCCTCCCTTTCAGCAGGCGCCCTATCGGCGGCCTCCTTATCCACCGCCCTACCCGATCAACTATGTCATCCCCCCTGAGGCACAAATTGAGGATCGATACGAGCAATACGGCGAAGGCCCCCGCCACGGTCCAGACCCCGGTTGTAGAGGGCCTATCGGGCCTACAGGACCTAAAGGCCCCACTGGGCCGACTGGGCCCACCGGGCCTGCAGGTCCCACTGGGCTGACCGGACCCACCGGGCCGACCGGACCCACCGGACCGGGCGGCCCCGCGGGACCAGGCGGCGGCGGGCTTTTAAATCTTGTGGACGGAAACAACTTGGGGGCCGTGCGCGGCATCAACAATCGGAGCGACTATACGATGGGTGAAAACGCCGTGGCCATCGGCTTCAACACAACAGCCTTCGGGAACGCCGCTTTTGCCCAGGGTCAAGATACGGCTGCCACAGGTTCTGCATCCCACGCCGAAGGCTATGGCACCACATCATCCGGTTTTGCCAGTCACGCAGAGGGTAGGTTCACCTCTGTCAACGGTATTGAGGGCGCGCACATCATGGGCCGCTATGGCGCGGCAGACACGGCCTATTCCTGGTTCCTGGCCAATGGCGCAGATATGCAAAGTCCCGGCCTTGCGGCTAAGATATTGAGTACCGGTGACGCCTATATCGACAACGCCTGGAACGGCGGCGGCGCGGACTATGCCGAGCTGTATGAAACCGAATCCGGCCGGACCATTGAGCCGGGCTATTTTGTGACCTTTGCCGGGGCCAGCGACAAGGTCCGCATTGCCCAGGCCAGCGACGGATATGTTCTGGGCGTTGTCAGTGCCACGCCCGGCTTTGTGGCCGGAGCAGGGGAACTGCGATGGAAGAATAAATTCGAAACCGACAAGTGGGGCCGCATCCTGTATGAGGATGTGGCAGTTCCGGATGAGAAGGACAAGGATGGCAAGGTACTCGTCCCGGCCCATACGGAATTAAGGCCCGCATTGAACCCGGCCTATGATCCCAATAAGCCCTATATGTCCCGCGCAAACCGCCCTGAGTGGGTGAAGGTAGGCCTACTGGGCGCGCTGCTGGTGCGGGACGACGGCTCACTGACCGCCGGCGGCTATTGCCGCCCGGGCATAAACGGCGTTGCCACCGCCGCCCATACCGGCTATCGCGTATTAAAGCGCACCGATACCGACCAGGCGCTGATATTGTTTAAGTGAAATGATGGGCATAGACCGGGGGAGGGAGATTTTACAAAAAGTCTCCCTCCTCTTCGTTCTTAAGCATATATTACAAGCGGTCCCCTATTTTTACTTTGGAGGAATCTACTGTGGCTGCTAATGATAGATACCCATACCCGCCATACCCATGCTGTATCCCCTGGTGCGAACCCTGCCCGGACCCGTGGAAGGAATTCCATGAGGCTTTCTGCAAGTCCTTCTGCACCAGACCGTATGATGAGCCTTACAAAGGATACCATAACGATTCCAATTATGAGCCCCGGGAGCAATCCGGCCAGGAAGCCCCCCAATCATCCAACTACTGGGCATTTAGCCCAAATGGAACCCAGGAACTCCGGCAGGATGCGGCGCAGGAACCTCTCCAGCAGAATGGCTGGGTCTACAGCCAGCAGAACGGCTGGGTATATTACCCGCAAAACGGCTGGGGTCCCCCCCAGGACAATAGATGGGAATCCGCTCAGCAGAATAGCCAGGCAGCTGCCCAGCAAAACGCCTGGGCAGTTCCTCAGCAGAACGCCTGGGCAGCCCCCCAGCAGAATGCCTGGGCAACCCCCCAGCAGAACGCCTGGGCAGCCCCTCAGCAGAACGCCTGGGCAGCCCCCCAGCAAAACGCCTGGGCAGCCCCTCAGCAGAACGCCTGGGCGTCCCCCCAGCAGAACGCCTGGGCAGCCCCTCAGCAGAATGACCAGGCAGCTCCCCAGCAGAGCGGTCAGGAAGTTCGTCCGGAGAGCAACTGGCCCGAACAAACGCCTGCTATACAAGATTTTGCAGGAACCAGCCAGGGCGATTTCGGTGATGCCTGGCACAAGCCCTGTCCCAAGCCTCACCCGGACCCCTGTCCAAAACCCTGCCCCAAGCCCCACCCGGACCCCTGTCCAAAACCTTGCCCCAAGCCCCACCCGGACCCCTGTCCAAAGCCCTGCCCTCAGCCCCACCCGGACCCCTGTCCAAAACCCTGCCCCAAGCCTCGTCCCTGCCCGAAACCTAGACCCTGCCCCAAGTGCCCCGAGTGTCCTAAGCCCCCCGAGAAAGTCTGTCCTTTGCTTCGCAAGGACCCCTGCAAGAAACGCGGTTATTTTCCTCCCCCTCCCCGCCGTGACCACTTCGACCGCTGCGACCGCTGCGACCGTTGCGACCATTTCGACTAAAGCCAAATATTCCTTCTGTCGAAGACAAATACACACATGACAAGACAAGCGGGAGGGGATGTACACCCCCTCCCGCAACTTATGGATCATGTGCCTTTTTACAATGCCTAAGGAAAATGGCACGTGCTTACAACTGGCTTGTGCAATGGGGGCAGCGCGTGGCTTCTTCATGAACGGGCTGCTTGCAATAGTTGCACAGCCGGGTGGCGGGAGCGGGCTTTGCTTCCTCCTTCTTTTTATAGGAAAGCCTGGCTATGAGCTTTACAAACAGGAACACACACAGCGCCATGAGCAAAAAGTCGATAACAGTCTGCAGGAACATACCGTAATTCAGCGTTCCGACCCCTTTTTCAGCTGCCATCGCAATGGAGTCGTAATGCTTTCCATCCAGCGCATAGAAGGCGCCGGAAAGGTTGATATTGCCTACTATCAAACCGATCAGGGGCATGAAAATATCGTTCACCAGGGAAGTTACGATCTTCCCGAAAGCTGCGCCGATAATGACGCCTACCGCCAGGTCCAGCACATTGCCCTTGATGGCGAACGCCTTGAAGTCCTTTAAAAATTGCTTCATCAAACGTACCTCCTTATCATTGGTGCATTTTTCTATTTTTTATGGCTGGCTTACAAGGAAGATGCTGCGCAAAAAATCTTCCAGGTCCTTGGGCAAGGGCAGGCGGCGGAAGATTTCCCGCCGCAGCTCATCACTCTTGCGGCCGGGGAAGAACCGGGCGGCAAGGCTTTCCACGCAGCCGCGCCAGAACACCTTCCCGTGTACATACCTTCGCAGCAGTGTTTGCGCCGGCTCATCCTTCACTTCCAGAAAATGCTCCTCCATCCGCAGCTTCAGGTTTTCCGGGCTTAACAGGTGCTGCCAGGACGCAAGCACTTCCTGCATCTCCCCTTCGCCGGGCGGGGGATAGCGCAAAAGCGCCCGGTTGAAGCCTGCCTGCAAAAGCTCCTCATACAGGGGCTGGGCGGCGCGCCAAAGGCAGCCGTGGCGTACAGCCTGGGGGATTTCCCTTTCAATCAGCGGTTCCAGCTTGGCAAATCCCGGCACTGCCTGGGTAAGCTCATCGGGGCAGATCAGAAAATTTTCGATGCAGAAACGGGGCAGGATGTTAAGATGCGGGTACATCCGCTCCATGTTCCTGCTTTCCGCCTCGTTCCAGGCGTCCCGGTCCACCATGGCGTGAAGGCCGGGCCGCTCCTTCAAAAGGCGCAGCACGGCATCCTTGCCGCCGGCCGGGGCGATCACCCAATCGGCAAATATGTTTTCATCCCGGAGCGGCGGCTTGTCTAGCATCAGGGTCAGAAAGGCCACGTCCCCCGTGCCCTCCACCAGCAGCACGCGCTTGTTGGGCGTAGCCGCCGCCTCCCGCAATATAAGATCATAAGGCCTATCACTTATCGCCATGGCCTACCTCCAGCTCCACCGTCAGACCCAGTTCCCCATACCGCTGCCAGATGGCCGGGTTGTGGGATACCAGCAGCATCTGCCCATCAGCTTTGCGGCAGAAGCCCTCCAACGTGGCCAGCAGCCCGATCACCTGGCTGGGATGCAGGTGCACGGCGGGCTCATCCAAAAGCAGTGCCCCGCCGGGCTTTAGGCAGCAGGCGGCGCAAAAGCAAAGTACGGCCATGTGCCTCTCGCCCATGGATAGCTGGTGGGGTCCATGGCGCCCACTATCGGTAAGGTGCACCTGCACCTCGCCGGAGGAGTCAATCACCAGATTTTTATCTACCAGCAGGCGGTTGACGGCCGCAAGCACCTCTTTGGCGCAGGGGCGGTTTTCCCTGTTCAAGCGGGAGAGTGCCTGAGGCCAATCGTCCTTCACGTCGTCGTCGGTCAAAAACCAGGCATTATTGAAATCCTTTTCCTGCTGCGCAAAATGAAAATCCGCATCCAGCAGGATCATATTGGGCGTATGGCCCGTGACCATTCCGCGAAGCGCATCCGGCACGCTTCTGTCTGTAAAAAGCGGCCGGGCGCCGGGATGGCGGTTTGTGAGTTCTTCCCGGAAAGCCGGGTCGGACGACCAGCCTGCCAGCACATCCCCAGCCGGCAGCCCGGTCACATGCATGGCCAGATCGCCTTCGGGGCTATCCTCCTTGTCCTGCGGCTTTTCGCCAAGTAATCGCCATAAATAGGCCATGGCCCACAAAGCGGTGCTTTTTCCGCTGCCGCTGATGCCGGTTAATAACACCCGGTCATCGTCCGTGTGCAGGCAAAAAAGCTCCTTTTGTCTCAAAAATGGCCCGATATTTTTCAGGTACACATCCGTTATGCGCATGGCGGACGCCTCCGTTCGGCTTCATTATACATTTTCAACCATCCCGTGACAACCCAGGTTTCCTGCCTTGTAAAGGCTACGCGTCTACGGTATAATATTTCCTGTGTTCTACCTTTTTGATGGAGGCCGGGATATGTTCTTTCAGAAGGATTATGTCCTGCGCATGATCGAGATGATGGGCGATTTCATGCGCCGCATCGGGGAGATGCTGGACGATTTGCACCGGCTGCGCCTTCTGGATGACGCCTGCCGGGAGCATTGCGGTATGGATTTAACCGCCGCCGGGAAGCTGAGCGTGGAAAGCATCATCGATCTCTTGGCCCCCCAGCCGAGGCTTATGATGGCGGAGATCCTGTACATACAGGCTATGCAGACATCCCTGCCCGACGAAACACGGGAGCAGCTTTTATACCGCAGCGCGCGGCTTTTGCTGTCGCTTAGGGAGGAAAGCCTGCTTTGCGAACTGCGCTACGAACGGCTGAAAGACTGCTTAAGCGCTGCGCGGCCGCTTTTTACGCCCAGGGACAGGATGGATGCCGCCGCATTCTTTATGCAGGCGGAGCAGTTTGGTCTGGGAGAAGACCAGCTGTATGCGTTGCTGGAAGAAGCTTCCCGCGAGGAATACCCGCAGCTTCTACAAGAGGGGCAGCAGCTGATGGAAAGCTGCCTTCAAGTGCCCAAGAGCCGCCTGGAATCAGGCGGCCTGCCCTACCCTGAGGTTCTGGAGAGTATCGATACACTGAAAAACCGCCTCAAAGCACTTTACACTACATGATCGGAGCCCGCGCATGATTATTCTTTCCCTGCAACACATACAAAAATCCTTTGGTGCAAACGCTGTGCTCAAGGATGTTTCGCTTACCCTGCAATCCGGCCGGAGGCTTGGTCTGGTCGGTGTCAACGGATGCGGGAAGACGACGCTGATGCGCATCATCGCAGGGCTGGAAACATACGACGCGGGCACCATGAGCCTAAGCCGCGGGCTGAAGCTGGGATACCTGGCCCAGCAGGGAATGGTGACCGAAGGGCTGACCGTCCGGCAGGAGCTGGAGGCGGTTTTTGCCCCGCTTCAAGAAATGGAAGCGAAAATGCGGGAGCTGGAGGAGCGAATGGCAAAAGCCCAGCAGCCGGAGGATTTGCGCCGGCTGGGGGGCGAATATGCGGCGCTGACGGAAGCCTTTGAGCGCCAGGATGGCTACGCCTGGCAAAGCGCCATCCAGGGTGTGCTGGCAGGGCTGGGGTTCACCAAGGCGCAGCACGATCAATTATCGGAACAGCTAAGCGGCGGCGAGCGCACCAGGCTGTGCCTGGCCAGGCTGCTATTGCAAAAGCCGGATCTGCTGCTACTGGACGAGCCTACCAACCACCTGGACCTGCAGGCGCTTAATTGGCTGGAGGACTATCTTTCCCAGTACCGGGGTACAGTGCTGATCATCTCCCACGACCGGTACTTTCTGGACCACGTGTGCGATTGCATGGCGGAGCTTTTGCTGGGCACGGTGGAGCAGTACGACGGGAATTACAGCCGCTACCTGGAGCAGCGGGCCGAGCGGTTTGAAAGCAGGCAGCGGGCCTTTGATTTGCAGCAGAAGGAGATCGCGCGGCAGGAGGCCATCATTGCCCGCTTCCGCAGCTTCAACCGGGAAAAATCCATCCGCGCCGCTGAAAGCCGCGAGAAAAAGCTGAACAAGCTGGAGCGGCTGCAAAGGCCCGAGGAGGAAAACCAGGTGCGCTTCTCCTTTCAGGTGCGCCGCCGCACCGGGGACGATGTGCTGATGGTGAAGGACCTGAAAAAGAGCTTTGGGGAAAGGACGCTGTTTGAGCACCTGAACCTGCATATGCGGGCCGGGGACAGGATTGCGCTCATCGGGCCCAACGGCGCGGGCAAATCCACCCTCTTCCGCTGCCTGACGGGGGATATGCCTCCCGATGAGGGCACGGTGCGGCTGGGCGCCAATGTGGACATGGGCTATTACGACCAGCACCAGTCGTCGCTGCATCCCGAGAAATCGGTGCTTAACGAGGTGTGGGACGATTTTCGGCGTCTGGAGCAGTGCGAGGTGCGTGGCGCCCTTGGTTTGTTTCTGTTCTCGGGTGATGATGTGTTCATGCCCATAGCCACCCTCTCCGGCGGCGAAAAGGGCCGTGTGGCACTGACGAAGCTGATGCTCAACAAGGACAACCTGCTTTTGATGGACGAGCCCACCAACCATTTGGACATGGACAGCCGGGAGGTTTTAGAGCAGGCGCTTTCCGATTATCCCGGCACCATCCTGCCCATTTCCCACGACCGGTACTTCATCAACCGCTTTGCCAACAAGGTGGCGGTACTGGGGATGGATGGCCTGAAGGAATACGCCGGCAACTACGACGACTACCTGCAAAGGACGCAGCGTGGGGACGCGCCGGAAACGGATGCGCCCCAAAAGACGCGCACTGAATTGGATAAGGAAAGGAAGCGTACGCGCCAGGAGAAGGAGCGCATCAAGGAAGCCCAGGAGCGGGCAGAGGCCAAGGAAAAGGAAATCGCCAATCTGGAGCAGTTCATGGCCGACCTGGAAACGCTGATGGCGCTGCCCGAGACATTTAAAGACTCCGAAAAGGCGGCCCAGGCCGCCAGGGAATATCAAAAAGCGCAGGAGAAGGTGACCGCCTTGTTTGACGAGTGGGAGGAAGCCGACAAAGCGCTGAAGGAACTTGCCGACATGCTGGAAGCAAACGGTTAAGGAGGATTTGGCTATGAAGGAAATCACGTTCTTTATGATGGATGTATGCCCCTATTGCATCAAGGCCCAGAAATGGCTGGATGAACTGATGACGGAGCATCCCGAGTACAAAAAGATCCCCATGAAGGTCATCGACGAGCGCAAGCAGCCCGACATCGCCAACAAGTTTGACTACTATCTCGTGCCCACCTTTTATGTGGACGGCGTGAAGCTGCACGAGGGCGTGGCCACCAAGGAAAAAGTGGAGCATGTATTGAAGCAGGCGATGGAAGGGTAAGCGAATAGCGTTTTATCGCGCTAAGCAAATATATCTGAAAACAAAACCAACCCCGCAGCATGTCATCCTGAGCGAAGCGAAGGGTCTTAGGCTTTCACTTTGCCAAGATCCTTCGTCGCTATCGCTCCTCAGGATGACAGCTTGCGGGGTTTGATTATCATCATGATCCGGCATTATCAATGAATAAGGCCCCGGCGGAATCACGCCGGGGCC
>JAEZQK010000120.1 GCA_023413135.1 Bacillota bacterium | reverse complement strand
CGTAGGTGTAGGTGTGGGAGTCGGAGGTGGTGTCGGAGTAGGCGTTGGTGTAGGTGTAGGAGTTGGTGTGGGTGTAGGACTAGGCGTGGGAGGGGATGTCGCTGTCGGCGTTGGTGTTGGGGTTGGCGTGAATGTAGGAGTAGCCGTAGGCTTGGGGCTGGGCGTAGGCGTTACATCCACCGGCGCGAACACAACCTCGTGGCTCTCATACAAGATCGTTTGGGTACGTGGCCCGGCGATGCCGTCCACAGTCAGGCCATTGTAATACTGGAAGCGTTCTACGGATCGCCTGGTCTGGTTGCCGTAAGCCCCATCCACAGTGCCCGTCAAATAGCCCAGTTCTTTAAGCCGCCTCTGCAGCTTCTTCACAGCCTCGCCCCGGGAGCCTACGGAAAGCGTCTTGTATTCAGGCGATGGCGTGATGGTAGGGTCTGGATTGGGGGTTGGCTTTGGGGTTGGCGTCGGTGTGGGAGTCGGTGTCGGTGTCGGTGTCGGCGTGACAACCACAACCGTAGGCGTAGGCGCAAAGGTTGCCGGCGGCACGTTGCTGGGCTGAGGCGCAGTCATCACCGAGGTGGAAAAGACAAGCGACATATAGACCAGCAAAGTTTTCATCAGGTCCATGGCAGCAGCTTCCTTCCTCACATTTGCTTTCTTACGAATAGACGGCTTTTGATACCAGTTTCATCCATGGAAAAGTGAGTTATTCAAATATGCAGCCGTTTTTTCAATTCTTCCCGCAGGGGCTTGTGGGATTGGATCAGGTACAGCATCAGCGCGATGAACCCGCAGGGCAGCATCACGAAAGGGGACCATACCACCTGCAGCTGTTTGAGCATCTGGCTGGATACCAAAAGTTCAACCGACAGGGATAGAATGGCGACCAGCGCAAGGATAGTAGCCGGGATAGCCAATTCCTTTAGCAAATGCTGACGGATGCTGGCGGTGGTACCCAGCACCATCAACGCGGCCAGTATGACCACCGGGAATACCACGGGTGTGAACCATCCCTCCGCTTTGGACAATAGTTCCACCATTTTAAGATACCCAAGCAGCACCAGGCTGTCCATGGCGATAGTCACATAGATGCGGTGCCTTTTAACCAATATGGGCACCGCCAGCGCCACAAACAACAGAACCAGCGCCCCAACCGGATACAGCGACCATGTGATTCCCCCGCCAAAGAAAAGGTCGAAGACCATGCACACCGCAGCAGGCAGCAGCATCGCCATGCTGATGAGCCCCAGCAGATACCGCCTGTCCATCTGCAGGTTCTGCTCCTGGGTGCGTACGGGGAAAGGCTTTGGCGTTCTGGGGTTATAAGGATGGATTGGGTTTTGCACCACAGTGCCGCACAGAGGACACTTTTCCTCAGCCTCGCCCAGCTTCACGCCACACTCCACACAATAGGACATATTTTCACTCCTGATTGCTCTCCACTAGAACGGGGATACCGGCCTTCACCAAAAAGCGCAGAACCTCCCGCTCCAGCGTGCTTTCCCGTATATTTCTTGAAAAGGCCATTGTCATTTCATCGCTCAGGCTGATAGCTGCGCAGTTGCAGCGTCCCGTAGAGGCGGGCCCCAATATGACCTCCACATGTTCCACATAGGGCTGCATCTCCTTGGGAAGCGCCATGGAGCCAAGATTGGTAATGGTAGCCGATACGCCGCTTTCCCCCACGCGCTTGAAGATGCCGTTGATGATCAGATTCTTCAAAAACAGGGGGGCGACGCGCAGGAGTATGTTCCTTTCCGATGCCACATTGGTGGCGATGCCTGCCGCCAAAAATTTCTCGTTCAGATGATAGCGCATATAGTAGTGTGTCAGTCTGAGCACTTCTTCAAACGTATAGCTTCCCATCCTCGGGTTGATGCCGGGATTGATGAAGAAGGAAAAATTCCGAAGTGTTTTTGATGGGAAGTAGCTACGCATATTCACGGGAACGGATACCTTTACAGGCGATTTCTTATCCAGCTTTCCGCTTTGCTGCACACCGTAAATGACAAAGATCATCACCGCCGCCAGGTATTCCGTGATGGTGACGCCTTGTGCTTTTGCCGCCTTCTTCAGCGCTTCCACGCTGACCCTGGCGGCCACAAAATGCAGTGTGTGGGAAATCTCTTTGGTGGCAGGCAGGTGATACGCCCGTTTTTCCTTGCGCTTTGCCTTATAGCCCGAAGGCAGGCGGCTATAGGCATCTTCCACCTCTTCCGCTTCGGGTGAAACTGAAATATCCAGCACGCCGTCGGTGGCAGGGATATTGATCCCGCGCCTTCGAAGGTACTGGGCTGCCAGCGTTTTCAAAAAGACAATGCTGCCGCTGCCGTCGGCAATGGCATGGAACACCTCGATAGAGATGCGCCGGTTATGGTACAGGACCCGGAATAAATATCCTCCGTTTTCCTTCCACCGCATGCGGATGCAGGGGTGGCCTTCATCCTTCAAAATGGAAAAGGGGGAGGTGTTCTCCTCCAGATAATACCAGAACACACCTTTCCGGATGCGTACCGAGAAGGAAGGAAACCGGGGCAGGATGTCGTTTACCGCCTGCTGCAAGGCCACCGGCTCCACAGGCTCGTTAAGGGCGACAGACATGCGGTACAGACTTGTCCAGCGGGCATTTTTAATGGCTGGATACAGCTTACCCGCATTATCCAGGCGAAACCAGTTTTTCGTTGGCGCGTCCCGCTTTTTCTCCACAGCCCGCATTTGTTCCTTTCCGGTTCTCACAGGTTGATTATATCATGTTCCGGGCCGCCGGAAAAGCATTTCCATGGAAATAAAGCTTGACCTGAATCTGGATACAGCGTATGCTGATATTCAGGCACAGTAAGATTTTCCGCCCAGCATCAGGGAGGTTCGTATGCCCACCAGGAGAAGCCAGTGGATCTTGAGCACCATCCGCAATAACCGCCCCTTGTTCGATAAGCTCAGCGACCGCATGATGCGCATGGATGCTCCGGCGGACCGGGTAGCCGGATTGCCCATGCTGGGCACCAGCGGTAAGCCGGAAAACGTAGGAGACATACCCGCCATCTTGGTATCCCCCGGCTGCCTGATGGATGAAAGCACCATCATTTTACATATGCACGGTGGTGCGTATGTATCCGGCGGGCTTTTGCAATCCCGCGTGCTGGCCAGCCAAATCGCAGCCGCCAGCTGCCTGAACGTAATGACCTTTGCCTACCGCCTGGCACCGGAATATGCCTATCCCGCGCAGCTTGACGATGCTTTCGCGGTATACAACGACCTTTTGCAAAAGGGATACAGGCCCGAAAGAATAGCCCTCACCGGCGAGAGTGCCGGGGGCAACCTGGCCCTGGCTTTGGCGCTGAAGCTGAAAGCGGAAGACCGGCCCATGCCTGCCTGCATCGCGCTTCTGTCCCCTTGGGGCGATGTGGAATTGACGGGCGACAGCTACCGGGACCTTGCAGGTGTCGACCCGACTTTGGATCTTGATACCATCCGGGAAGCCGCTATGGGCTTTGTGGGCGGCGATGTTTCCCTGATGAAAGACCCGCTGGTTTCCCCCATCCATGCAGATTTTCATGGCTTTCCGCCGGTTCAGATCCATGCGGGCACCAAGGAGCTGCTTTTGAGCGACGCTGAAGCGCTGGCCGCAGCCATGCGGCGGGACGATGTTTCGGTGACGCTGATGTGCTGGGAGGGCATGTGCCACGTGTTCCAGGTGTTTGGCTTCCCCGAAAGCCGCCTGTCCATGAAGGCCATTGGGCAATTTCTGAACGAGCACCTTCCCGTGAACGAGCCGGCAGAGGATTCGCTGTAAAGCTATAGATACTATAGATAAAGAAACCGGGCGGCCATCGCACTTTTTTTGCAATGACCACCCGGTTTCTTTTTATGTCTCAGCGTACGCCGGCAATGTCCTTTATGACTTCCCCGGCCAATATGAGCCCCGCCACGGCGGGCACAAAGGAAATGCTGCCGGGCACCTGGCGGCGGATTAAACATGTCCGTTTTGTTTCCGGCGGGCAGATGCAATGATGCTTGCAGCTTGTTTCCTCCGTCTCAATGGGCTCCCTGGCCTCTTCTCTGGAATAGACCACCTTCAGGGAGGGGATGTTCCTTTTGCGCAGTTCCGTGCGCATCACCCTGGCCAATGGGCAGACAGATGTCTTATAAATGTCCGTCACCTCAAAGCGTGTGGGATCCAGCTTGTTTCCGGCGCCCATGCAGCTGATGACCTTGATCCCGGCATCATGTGCCTTTTCCACCAGCTTCAACTTGGCGGAAACCGTATCAATGGCATCCACCACGTAATCATAAGGCTTCAGATCAAACTCATCCGCGTTTTGGACGGTGTAGAACATTTGAAAATCCTGTCCCTGCACCTTGGGGTTGATCTCCAGCATGCGTTCGCGCATGACCTCCACCTTTAATTTCCCTACGGTCTTGCGGGTGGCGATCAATTGCCTGTTGATGTTGGTTAAGCAAACGCGGTCATCATCGATCAGATCAATGCGCCCAATGCCGCTGCGTACGAGCGCTTCCGCACAATAAGAACCCACGCCGCCGATACCGAACACCGCCACGCTGGC
Organism: Bacillota bacterium; assembly: GCA_023413135.1. Lineage (GTDB taxonomy): Bacteria > Bacillota > Clostridia > Christensenellales > Aristaeellaceae > JAEWAH01. Next base: position 32,425 of record JAEZQK010000120.1, on the reverse strand, counting down.
TCCGCTTAACTTTTCCATGGCTTCCTTGCCCAGCAAAAGCTCCGTTCTGGAGAATGCGTTCAAGCGCTTTCCCCGCTTTCCAGGCGGATTTGGTCCATCTTTTGATTGATTTCTTCTTCATGCACCCGCATGGCCGCGATGGTCCGCTCGATCAGCTCCTCCAGCGGCCAATGAAGCATATCGGCGCCCTGTTCAATGATTTGCCGGGAACAGCCCGCGGCAAAGCTAGGCGACTTGTATTTCTTCATGAGAGATTTCAATTCCATATCCTGCACGGATTTGGAGGGCCGCATCCTTGCCGCCGCGCCGATCAGCCCCGTCAGCTCGTCCACCGCGAAAAGCACCTTTTCCATCTCATGCTCGGGCTTCACATCCACCGTGATCCCATAGGCGTGGGAGGCGCAGGCGTGAATGATCTGTTCGTCGATATCCTCCGCCATCATGATCTCCTGAACTTTGATGCAGTGTTCCTCGGGATACAGTTCAAAGTCCAGATCGTGCAAAAGCCCGACGATGGACCAGAATTCCTTTTCTTCTTCATAGCCCAAAAGCTTGGCCATTTCCTCCATGACCCCGGATACCGTCAGGGCATGCTGAAGGTGGAACGGCTCCTTGTTGTAGCGCCTCAAAAGCTCCCAGGATTGTTCATAGGTAGGCCGCATGGTTTTCCCTCCGGATAAATAACATTCCATTTTATATTATATACAAAAAACCCGCCGGAGGAAAGCCTAATTATTCTTTTGAGCTTTGAAGAGCAATGTCGCAAGGGAACTGCACCGAGAAAGTGCTTCCCTCTCCCGGGCTGCTCTTCACCTGCATCTTCGCGCCGTAGTTCTGCGCGATGTGCTTGACGATGGAAAGTCCCAGCCCCGTACCGCCCGTCTGGCGGCTGTGAGATTTGTCGATGCGGTAAAATCTTTCGAAGATCCGTGTCAGATGCTCCTCCTCTATGCCGATGCCATTATCCTCCACAGACAGGAAGCAATCCCCCAGGTGGATCTGCACATGGCCGCCCTGCTTGCCATAGCGGATGGCGTTATCTACCAGGTTGTACGTTAACTCCCATATGTCCCTGGGGTTGGCCGTCACCGTCCCAATGCCGTCCATTGCAATGGTAATTCCCCTGGAACGTGCCAGCGGTTCCAGCGCTTGCACCACATCCCTGGCCATGGGCTGCAGCTGCACAAGCTCCGCCTTCTCCATCACCTTGCTCTCCGCCTTGGAAAGGCGCAGGATATCATTGATGATGTTCAGCAGCCGGTCACTTTCCGAAACGATGCGCCTCAAATACACCTTTTGCTTCTGTGCGTCCGGCACCATATCCCCTGCCAGAAGCTCGGCAAAACCCTTAATGGAGGTGAGAGGCGATTTAAGCTCATGGGAGGCGTTGGCCACAAAGTCGGTGCGAAGGCGGTGGGTTTTCTGCACCTCTTCAAAATCATACTTCAGCTTTTCAATCAAATAACTGATATTGGTCAGAATGGGCCGAACCTCCGCCTCCGCCCGGCTGGCATCCTCCAGAAGCAAGCTTTCGCCGCCCATGCCCATGAGCGTGTTGTTGATCAGGATCAGCGGATGGGTGACCTTCTTGCTCAGGCGGTTTGCAAAAAAGGGAACGGCGGCGATCACCGCTACCACCAGAACAGCTACCACCGGCAGCAGCAGTCCAAGAAATTCGCGGGTAGTGGATACGGGATAGGATAGGCGCAGGATCAGGCCGTCGCTCACCCTTTTCGCGGCATAGATGGTTTGCAGCCCCGTGGTGGCGCTTTGCCGGACATCCATGCCGGTTTCCCCCGCCATGGCCTTCATCACCTCGGGCCGGCCGGCATGGGATTCCATGGCGTCCGCATTGGCCATGCTGTCGGACAGCACATTACCCTCTCCATCCAAAAAGGTAACCCGCAGCCTGTCATCCCCTGAAGCGATTTCACCGGTCAGCACCAAAAGGTCATCGGATGACCGCTGCATCAATGCGTCGGCAGTATGGAGCAGTGCCATCAGGTTGCTCCGCACCGTTTCCTGCTGAACGTTATTGAACACAACGATGCAGCCCAAAACAAGCGTAAGCATGATGACCAGCGCACCAACAAAGCTTAAGCGCTTCACATACTGCTTCATAAAGCCCGATCAGTCCTTTTTCATACGGTAGCCATAGCCCCGCACCGTTTCGATATATTTGGGATTTTCGGCGCTGTCCCCCAGCTTCATGCGCAGGGAGCGCACGTGAAAGTCCACCGTTCTTGTGGTTTCCCCGCTGAAGTCATACCCCCACACGTTTTCCAGGAGCCTGTCACGGCTGACTACAAAGCCCGCATGGCGGCTCAGGTACTCCAAAAGCTCCAATTCCTGATGGGTGAGCTTCACCGGCACGCCGTCTTTTTTGACTTCCTTCTTGTCAAAATCCATGGACAGATCCTGCAAATGCAGGATGCTGCCCCCATCCTCCATGCGCCGGAGTGCCGTCTTGACCCTGGCCTGCAGCTCCAGCACACCAAAGGGCTTGGTAATGTAGTCCTCTGCGCCCATCTCCAGCCCCCGCACCTTATCCAGTTCTTCGCCCTTGGCGGAAAGGATGATCACGGGGATGGCGGCGGTTTCCGCCACCTCTTTCCAGGATTTCATAATCGCCCAGCCGTCCTTGCCGGGGAGCATGATGTCCAACAGCAAAAGCTGGGGCAAACCCTGCTTTACCCTCTCCGCCAGCTTGTCCGCGTTGGGGACCAGCATTGCATCATGACCGGCAGCCGAAAGCGTTGCGGCAATCAGTTCTCCAATGTTCTCATCATCTTCTACAATGTAAATTTTCGCCATCGCGTTTACCTCACAATATCTGTCGGTTTTTATGCTCACCCGTAACTGCGAATATAACCCATTCTGCAATGTTCTGGGCATGATCGCCAATGCGCTCCAGATATTTGGCAATCATCAATTCATCCATCTTCCGGCTGGAGCAGGTAGGGTCCTTCAATATATCTTCCACCAGATCGCCCCGCACCTGCATGAACAGACGGTCAATTTCATCGTCTGACTGGATTACTGCCTCGGCCAGCATGGTATCATCGGTCAAAAAGGCGTGAATAGCCTCCTTCACCATGATGACGCACTTTTCGGCCATGGTATATAGCTGGGCCGGCCTGGCGTTGGGTTCCTCGCCAAGGTGCAGCACGATCTCGGCGATGTCCGCCCCCTGATCACAGATGCGTTCCATGTCGGTGATCATTTTCAGCGCCGTGGAGATGATGCGCAAATCCTTGGCCACCGGCTGCTCCGACAGAAGGATCAGCAGCGACTTGCGCTCGATGGACAGCTCCAGTTCGTCGGCGATGTGGTCGTTTTCGTACACCTGCCGGGCCAAGGTTTGGCTGCCGGTGCGCAAAGCCTCCATGGCGTTTGTCAACGTATCCTCAATAAACTGGGTCATGCGTTTCAATTCTTCATTCAATTCCTGCATTTCCCGCTGGAATTTACTGCGCATCATCCAAACCTCCCTGTGATATAGTCCTCCGTCTTTGTTTCTTTGGGATGGGCAAACAACGTCAGGGTATCGTTGTATTCTATGACTTCCCCGTGGAGGAAGAATGCCGTCCTGTCGGAAATACGGGCCGCCTGCTGCATATTATGTGTAACGATGACAAGGGTATAATTCGCCTTCAGTTCCATCATCAAATCCTCAATGCGGCTGGTAGAGATGGGATCTAGCGCGGAGGTAGGCTCATCCATTAGAAGTACTTCGGGAGATACGGCCAGGGCCCTTGCGATGCACACCCGCTGCTGCTGGCCGCCGGAAAGGCTTACGGCGCTCCTTTTCAGCCGGTCCTTCACCTCATCCCAAATGGCGGCCTGTCGCAGGCTCTTTTCCACCAGGCTGTCCAGATCGGTCTTTTTGCGGACGCCGTGTGTCCTGGGACCGTAGGCGATATTGTCGTATATGCTCATAGGAAAGGGATTCGGCTTTTGAAAGACCATGCCCACCCGGCGCCGCAAATCCGTCACATCCAGATCCTGATAGATATTTTTGCCATCCAGCGTCGCTTTTCCTTCTATCTTCACGCCTTCGATCAAATCATTCATGCGGTTGAGGATCTTCAGCAGCGTGGATTTTCCGCAGCCGGAGGGGCCGATGAAAGCGGTGATCTCCTTTTCCCGGATGGATAGCGATACATCCTTGATCGCCTGCAAAGTGCCGTAATATAGATTGATGTGTTCAAGCTCAATTTTCACCGAACTTCCCCGCCTTTTTGCTGAAATACTTGGTCAAGAGATTCATGGCCGTTACCAGAACAAGCAGCGTCACGCCGGCCACAAAGGCCACGTTCCGCCCGGCCATACCGCCGTCCCTGGTGGAAATGAACATGTGCACCGACAGCGTGCGGCTGGAATCCATCAGCGATTGCGGCATTTTTGCTACGCTGCCCAGCGTAAAGAGCAGCGCCGCCGTCTCGCCCAGGATACGTCCTGTGCTCAGGACCAGCGCCGAGAGAATGCCCCTTGATGCCGCCGGAAGCACGATGCACACCACCGTGCGCAATTTGCCCGCGCCAAGGCCGAAGCTCCCTTCCCTGTACAAGTCGGGAACCGAGAGGATCGCCTCCTCCGATGTGCGGATGATGGTGGGCAGCACCATGATGGATACTGTCAGAATACCGGCCAGCAATGAGTAGCCCATGTGCAATGCAGTACCGAAGAACAGCGCCCCAAACAAGCCGAAAATAATGGAGGGGATGCCCGCCAGCGTTTCTGTGGCAAGCCGAATGATCTTTACCAGGCGGCTGCCCTTCTTGGCATACTCGCACAGATATATGGCGCAGCCCACACCCAGCGGCCCGGCAATGACCAAAGATACTGCCACCAGAATAAGCGTTGTCACAATGGCAAAGCGCATGGAAGGGTTGTCGGAAGAATAGGGTCCGAAAAGGATTTCCCAATTGATATGGGGCAGGCCACCCATGAAGATATAGACAATGATCCATAAAAGAGCACCCATTGCGATAGCGGTGGCCAGCCAGCAAAGACCGGTCAAAACCGCCGTCTTAGCCTTTCTCATTCGCCTTGCCCCCCTTTGTGATCAGATTAAGCGATACGTTCAAAAGCAGGATGAACACAAACAGAACCGCGCCGGTGGCTATCAGCGCATCGTAGTGCAGCCCGCTGGCATAGCTCATTTCCGATACGATATTCACCGTCAGCGTGCGCACCGATTTGAAGATGGTGGAAGGCAGTATGTTGCTGTTGCCCGCCACCATGCCCACGGCAATGGTCTCGCCAATGGCCCGGCCCATGCCCAGCACCACGGAGGTAACAATACCCCGGCGGGCCGCCGGGACCAATACAAAGAACACAGCCTCGGTATGGGTAGCCCCCAGGGCAATGGCCCCATCATAATATGAGGATGGCAGCGCCCGTATGGAGTTTTCGCTTACGGTGATAATGGTAGGCAAAATCATAATGGCCAGAACCACCGACGCGGCCAGCATGCTGTTGCCGTTTCCGGGAAAATGATCCGCGATGAAAGGCACAATGATCATCATGCCAAAGAAACCGTATACAATGGAGGGGATGCCCGCCAGCAGTGAAACGCCTTGGGAGAGTACCCCATACAAACGCCTGGGGCAATATTTGGCCATAAAGATGGCGGCCAGCAGTCCGATGGGTACACCCAGGAGCAGCGCGCCGCCTGTTACGTAAAAGCTGCCGATGATCATATACGCGATCCCGAATTGCCGGGGATCATTGTTGGGCTTCCATCCTGTTCCGGCAATGAACTTCCACAGCCCTACCTCCCGAAGCGCCGGCATTGCGCCGCCGAAGATAAACAGGCAGATACACAATACCGCCGCCACGGAGATCAGGGAGGACAAAAAAAACAGCGCCTTGCTCCCCTTTTCCAAGATGGCACGTTTCCTCATGTTCTACGGTCCCTGCGCTTTCTTTACATTCTATACGCTGACAGTATAAAAGAATCGTGTGCGCGGTCCGCCATGACAATGTAAGATTCACGAAAGAACGGATTCGGCAAAAAAGCGCTGTTTCAAAAGTATGGTTTGCATCCTTACTTTTGAAACAGCGCATTTGGCTGCCGGTGAGCAGCGAATGTTATGGCAAAGTCTTTTGGATCATTTCTTTGGCGCAAGGGGAGGCGGGGTGATGACGGGCGACGCGTCGATGACGGAGTTGCAGAAAAACTTCAGCTTGTCGCTTTTTACATAGCCCGTATAACCGTTATAATACGTCTTGCACCATACGCTGCCCTTCTCCAGCAGCCTCAGGTTGTAGTTGAAGGGGATGGTTGTCAGTACGTTTGCGCTTTCGCTGGGGCTTTTGTACATCTTCAGCGGTGCCGCTTCCACCCAGGCGTTCATACCCCCGCCGGTAGTGGCGGAATAGACAGTTACATTCAGGGGGATAGACGCGCCGCCGCAGGCCACCACGATGATCGTGCTGCCGGCCGCCTTCGCGGTGATGGTGCCATCCTGATCCACCGAAGCGGCGCTGGGGTTGGTGGAGGTAAAGGAAATCTTAGTATCCGTTCCCGAAAGGATCTTGACATACACGTGATGCACCCTGCCCACCGGGAACAGATAGTCGTTTGTTTGGACCCACCCACGCTCATACGCCGTGTTCCTGCTGTAGTCGATGCGGAAATCGGTATTGTCGTATTTGATCACCGTCAAGTAGGCAACGGTGAGATAGGTGGTTTCCGCCTCGGTATCATACTCCACCATGGTGAACTGTGTCTTGCCCACCTTATAGCCTGTGATATAGGCATATCCCTTGTACTGGGCAGGCATGGCAATTGTATCGTCCCCGCCGAGAAAGTCGCGCACCTGGGCGCCGGGTGTCTGGGTCAGCGCGCAGCTGCTTCCCACCATGATAGTAAAAGACTGGGGCTCCCGTACGACAGTCTTGCCGGTGGAGGAGGATGCCGCGGCGCCTACCGGGGCCTCGCCGCCTTGGGTGAAAATAAGGTACTGCGTTCTTACGTATCCGCTCTTCCCGTTATATGTGACCTGACACCAGAATTCGCCCATCCGGCTTACATGCACCTGCGCCTTGTCCGGAATGGTTGCTATAGGATTGTTCCCTATGCATTCAGCATACATATCCAGATTTCCGCCTGTAACCGCTGCAGTACAATTGGTCGCAAACGGGACCGCACGGCTCAAAAATGCCTCATCTTCATTAACAGGAACGGTTGTAGCCACCGGTGTTTCTGATTTACTTTGAAACTCCAGGAATTCGGTAAGCACGTATCCCTGGAAATCAAGGAAAGATACCTTGCTCCATATATTACCTTTTTCCAATACGGTAAGCACCGTCTGGTCCGGTATATACGAAATGAAATTTTCCCCTTCCGTATTCGGCTGTTTCGAAAGCTGCAGGGCACCGCCAATGACCTTGGCGGTAACGCCGGTCACAGGCATCCCAACCGGCGGGGTGGCGGTGGGTTCCGGCGTTGCCTGTGCGGTCGTATTTTCAAACGACAGGAATTCCGTCATTACATGGCCTTTCCGGCCATTGTAGATGACAGAGCTCCATTTTTCGCCCCTTTCGGTTACACCAATCCTGGTCTTATCCGGAATGGAGGTGATCCGAACGGCCGATTGGCTGGGTGCGGAGCGCAGCTTTAGGTCGCCCCCCGTCACTGTGGCAAATTCCGTTCCGGGTGGCGGTGTCATATCCGGCGCAGGCGTGGGCGTAAGCGGAGTTACCGTAGGGCTTTCGGTTGCCGCAGATGCTTCTGTCGGACTCCCCGTCGGAGCGGGCGTCGCTTCCGGCGCCGCAGTCGCCGTGTTTTCAAATGTCAGATATTTCGTCATCACAAAGCCGCTGAAGCGGTCATACGTCACAGCGCACCATGTATCTCCCCTTTGCGTGACGGTGACTGCGGCCTTGTCGGGGATCCTGGTCCTCCAGGCCGCCGTAGCGCTGCGCGAGGAGCGCAGCCTTAAGCTGCCTCCCGTTACCGTTGCCAGTTCCGCTCCCGGCGGCGGGGTTAAGGCAGGAGTCGGGGCAGGAGTCGGGGCGGGAGTCGGGGCAGGGGTGATTGTACTTTGCTCTCCCTGCGCAGGGGCAGGCGGTTGGGATGCCTCCGGCGCATTTCCGCCGGTTAATTCATACAGCCGCGTCAGCGTTTGACTGCCTGCCTTCCCATCCACCTTCAGTTCCTGGTCCCGCTGGAAATCGCGGACCACCGCATATGTACCCTTTCCAAAGATACCATCCACTTTCAGGGAATAACCAAGGCCGTTAAGTGCCTGCTGCATGCGCAGCACATCCTCGCTCCTGTCGCCCATTTTGAGGGTGGCATACTCACCCAGCGCCATTTGCGGCAGCAAAAGCATCAGGCAGATCAATATGCATTTGAACCGTCTGGCCCAATTCCGTCTCATAGGCAGGCGCCTCCATAAAAGTTACTTTTAGCCTACCATATTATTCCGAAATTGTAAATGGATATTTCAATTTCCGTACAATCTTACATCATTATTTGTAGAAAAACATTCCCTGCAGAAAAAAACCAGGTGGTCAAGCCATAACCCACAAGCAACAGCCACCGGACCGAGCCGGTGGCTGCAGGCTGTACAAAGTACGGACAAATTTTCGGGGATACGAATGAAGAAACCATGATCAAGCGACCCGTCAGCCTGTTACTTTGGCAGGCTCAATTTCTCCTGCCTTTGTCAATGCAACCTTGGTAATCACCGGTCCCACCAATTCGTAAATCAGTGTGGCTGAAAGGACCACCGCGTTGATCTGGACACCGTATTGGGGTAACGCATTGATAGCCAGTATCGACATGCCGATTGCAACGCCCGCCTGGGGCAGCAATGTCAGGCCTAGATATTTTCGTATATTAGGATCAGCCCTGACCGCCTTGGCGCCAAGCGATGCGCCAAGCCATTTGCCAAAGGAACGGAGAAGAAGATATCCAACCCCCAAAACACCGATGGTCGGCAAAACAGCAAGATTCAGATCTGCGCCCGACAGCACGAAAAACAGGAGGAACAGCGACGGGGTGAAACGGTCGCATTGTTCAATAAGGGCATCGCTCTGCTTGCTGGTATTTACCATAACGGCACCAAGCATCATGCATACCAGCAGGGAGGAGAGCTCCCACGCTTCGCACAAGCCAACAGCAGCAAATACGCACATAATAGTAAGGGCAAGCTTATTGCCGCGTGATTTGATAAATTTCGAGGCATACGCCAGAATAAATCCAAGGCCCGTGCCCAGCAGCAGGGAAGCAAATATCTCAAGCAAGGGAGCCAGCAGCATATTCGTAACGGTAACGGCAGCTCCGCTGCTCAGCGCTTTGGAAATAGCCAAGGAAATGCTGAAGACCACCAGTCCGAGCGCGTCATCCATGGCAACCACAGGCAGCAGCATGCCTGAGACAGCGCCTTTTGCCTTATACTGGCGCACAACCATCAACGTGGCAGCCGGTGCAGTGGCAGTTGCAATCGCACCCATCACCAGGCACAGCGGAAGCGGGAAGCCAAGAGCCATAAGGCCAATATCCACCAGCGCAACAGCCATTATGCCCTGCCAGACCGTAATGGTTATAGGCTTGGACCCAATCTCTTTCAAATAGGAAAGGCGGAATTCCGCCCCGATTGCATATGCAATAAAACCCAATGCCACGGAAGTGACGATTTCCATGTTTTCTACAATTTCAAGCGGCAGGAACTTGAGCACGTAAGGCCCAATCAGCAGCCCGGCTATCAGATAACCCGTAACATTGGGCAGATGCAATACTTTAACAATCCGGCTGAATAAAAGGCCGGCACCAATAGCAATAGCAATAACTATAAGGGTGTTCATAACGTCTGTGCCAGTCCTTCCACAAATGAAGTAGGAACCACAAAGGCAATTCCTGTATCCGGTTTGTCGAGCCCTCCGGTCACTTCCTGGATCAGGCTGCGCATAACGGGAATCTGCTCCTCTTTCAGCAAAGCAAATACCGTCTTGTTTCCCAGCCGCTCGGGATTCAGCAAATGGCGCAGCGCGCCAAACATAGGCGAATCCACATCTTCCGCATCAAGAACACGCATCATCCCGGTGCTTTCGAGTATAGTCGCCCCGCTGATCCCCTTTTCCAGCATTTTCGCAAGTATTCGTTCCAAAAACTCCGTCTTGTTCAGTATCAGAACAAACAACTGCATTTAGATCCCTCCCTCATTTTTTTCGCCCTGCCAACCCAAAATAATAAAAGACCGCAGCGGGGCTGCAATCTTTTTCATTGTATATGGGTTCGCCCCTTAGGCAACATAAATCTGCCGGGGTGGGCCATTTATGATTGTAGCACGCTGAAAAAGTTTGTCAACCTATAATGTATTTATATATTGGAAATTTTGAAAAGCTTTTATACTAATGGAGAACATTATTGCGTCGATGGCCGTGAGAGATTTTTGCGCAATACAAGGAGACAAAGCGAGGCGTAGCAGCACTACGCTGAGCGACAGTCGACGCCGTAGTGCACGAAAAGATCCACGGCAACGACGCAATAATGTTTGGAAGCAGTATTAATTACCTCATGCGAAGTAAATCCGCCGTCCATATCATGCTGAAAAAGGAAGACGGCACTTCGCCGTCTTCCCTGGAGAAACACCTGTTTTTACTGGGCGGGAACCGCTTCCACGGCTTCCCAGGTGCGCAGTTCGCCGGTGAAGATGGAGGTGATCTGGGCGCTGGTCAGGGCGGTGATGGGGTTGGCGGTATTCACGACCACGGCGATGCCGTCATGGGCGAACACGATGGGATCAAGCACTTCGAGTTCTTCGGGCTTGAGTTCACGGCTGGACATACCCACATCCACTTTGCCCTCGGTGACATCCTTGATGCCGGCGGAGGAGCCGTTGTAGGTGATCTCGATAGCCACGTTGGGGTTCAGGGCCTTATAGGCTTCCTGGAGCTTCTCCATAACCTTTTCCACGGAGGTGGAGCCGGAGAAGGTCAGCTTTCCGGAAAGGTTAGCAGATGCGTATTCGGGAGCTTCTTCCACAGACTCGATGAAGCCGTTGCCAACAACGATTTCCTGGCCCTGTTTGGAGGTAATGAAGGCGAAGAAATCCTTGGCCAGGGCGTTTTCGCTTGTCTTGAGCAAGGCAACCACGAAGGGGCGGGAGATCTTGTAGGTGCCGGCCTTCACGTTTTCCACGGTGGCCTCAACCTCGTCCACCGTCAGGGCCTTCACCTTATCGGTAACGGAGCCCAGGGAGGTGTAGCCGATGGCGAAAGCGTCTACTTCCACCTTGGCGGTGACTTCGTCGGTGGAGTTGACCAGAACGGCTTCGGGGAACAAGCGGTCTTCAGTGCCCGCATCGGTTTTTACCAGGATGCCCATCAGCTCGTCGAAGGCGCCACGGGTACCGGAGCTGGCTTCGCGGGAAATCACGGTGATTTCCTGGGTCTTGTCAAATTCCGCGGCCAAAGCGCATGCGGTCATAGACAGCGCCAGAGTAAGGCATACGACCAGGGCAATGATCTTTTTCATGATTTTCTCTCCTTGCATTTCATTTCTTGATGCAATGCAAGTGTAGAATACCGCTGTATAGCTGCAACAAGCTTTATGTAAGTGACGGGAAAGAAAAAACGAGAACACGGAAAGAAAGGGCCGGCCCTTATACCCTGATGCCGTAAGCGGAAAACGCAGCTTTTAAGGCATGCTTGTCCCCCGTGAACACATGGCCTTCCATGTTAAGTTTACGCCCTGCTTCCACATTGTCCTTGTTATCATCAATAAAAAAGCATTCCTCAGGCTTTAGCTTAAACGTATCGAACAGGATTCGGTAAATCTGCTCGCCCGGCTTCAGTGCATGATAAAATGCAGAAACAATGGCGCCTTCAAAATACTTCAAAGCTTCGAAATGGTCCTTATAAACAGCGAACCTTACACTGGCATTGGACAAAAGGTACATGCTGTAGCCGTTTGCCTTCAGCGCCTTCACGATTTGAGTCATCTCGGAGTCCTCCGGCATGTATTCGTGCCAGTGGGCAACGATCTCATCCAGCGTATCATGCAGCCTTTGCGGCAGGCGCCGCTTGCACCGAAATACCGCCTCCTCATAGGTGATGTCGCCGCTGTCCAGCATGTGCCACTCCTCCCTGCCGAACATTTCCTCCCGGATAAGAAGCGCATCCTCCCCCTGCACATAGGGAAGAATACAGAGCATGGGATTAAAATCACGAAGCACATTGCCCATATCAAAGATAATGTTACGTATCATGTGTACCTCCAAAACAAAGATGCATCCATTATACCGGTCATGGAACGATCTGCCAAGCACAGGAAGAATATTTGGCCGATACCGGCGATTGACAATTGCCGGCGATTGGTTATACTCAAGCTGGACAACCTGATATCAGGAGGTTTCCTATGCATCTGTTTGACGTGATCGGGCCGGTTATGATCGGCCCTTCCAGTTCCCATACCGCCGGGGCTGCCCGCATTGGCCGGGTGGTTCGAAAGCTTCTGGGCGCGCAGCCCGTACAGGCGGATATCGGCTTTCATGGTTCCTTTGCCAAAACATATGCGGGCCATGGTACCGACCGGGCGGTTGCCGGAGGCCTTTTGGATTTTGACGTAGACGACGTGCGGCTTCGTGATAGCCTCATCCTGGCTAGGGAAGCCGGGATGGTCTTGCGTTTTTCCCCCATTAACCTTCGCAACGTCCATCCCAACACCATCGTCATCGATGCGAAGGATGCACAGGGCCACCGCATCACCGTTCAGGCCGCTTCCGTCGGCGGTGGCAGTATCCTCATCCAGTCCATGAATGGGCTGGAGGTCGGCTTTTCCGGCACGGAAAACACCATCGTCATCCAGCACCGCGATGCACCTGGCGTCATCGCCCGGGTCAGCGGGCTGATCGCCAAACGAGAGATAAATATCGCCACCATGCGCGTGTTCCGCAGGCAGGCGGGCGCGGAGGCCGTGATGGTATTGGAAGTAGACGGCCGCCCGGAGGATTCGCTGCTTCAGGAGCTGCGTGACCTGCCCGAAATTGCCTCCATCGCCTTTCTGGAAAAGAGGTAATGACTATGGAATATACCATGTCCGAATTGTTGAGGGCCGCCCAGGGAACCACCATCGCCACCACCGCCAAAGAGGCCCAGGCCAGGGATGATGGTATCACCCCGGAGGCACTTACTGAGCGTATGATCCGGAACCTAACCATCATGCGTGATTCCGTCCAGGCGGGGCTGGATCCCGAGCTGCGCTCCGTATCCCAAATGGCAGGCGGGCAGGCCGCAAAGCTTTTTGCCCAGTTTAAGCGGGGCGGTTCGCTGTGCGGCAGCATCGTGGGCAAGGCCACCGCTTATGCCCTGGCCGTAGCGGAATGCAATGCCTGCATGGGCAAGATCGTGGCCGCCCCCACCGCCGGGGCCTGCGGCATTCTGCCCGCCGCACTGCTTTCTGTGCAGGAGGAAAAAAACCTCTCCGACGAAGCCGTCGCTGATGCATTGTTCACCGCCGCAGCCGTAGGCCGGGTGATCGCCCAGGAGGCCACCATTTCCGGCGCGGAGGGCGGCTGCCAGGCTGAAAGCGGCTCCGCCGCCGCCATGACCGCCGCCGCACTGGTGGAGCTCATGGGCGGTACGCCTATGATGGCCGCCGACGCCTGCTCCTTCGCCCTTATGAACACCATGGGCTTGGTGTGCGATCCGGTGGGCGGCCTGGTGGAGGTGCCCTGTGTGTACCGCAACGTGGGCGGTGTAGGCAACGCCTTCACTGCGGCGGATATGGCCCTCTCCGGCATCACCTGCCCCATTCCCCCGGACGAAGTCATCCTGGCCATGAAAGAGGTAGGCGACGCAATGCCCTCCTCCCTTAGGGAAACCGGCGAGGGCGGCTGCGCTGGCTGCCCCTCCATGCGCGCAAGGTTCGTGAAATGAATATGCCCAGGGGCTCTGCCCCTGGGAACCCCGCTCAAGGGATTTCATCCCTTGAGAATCCCTTTATTAAGGAAAAATATAAAGCGATGCGCATGCTACGTGATACAGGCGGGCGATTGATAATCGCCCCTACGGCTACAAAGAGTGTATTGGCTTTTCTTCCGGCTCATAGATGCACCGGTAGTTAAGTCAACAAGCACACTGCGTCGTAGGGGCGATTATCAATCGCCCGCTTAAGCTTGGTATCCTGGGCGCAACAGGCGTATATTCTCAATCGCCTACATTCCACATCCTCTATTGACTTACCCTTCGGGGGAGCAACGAGGGGGACCCGCAGGTCCCCCTCGTTTGCAATCATCTCGGCTAGCTTTGCCAACCGGGCGGGCATTTGCGCAGCAAACTTTCCTTAGTAGTTTTCCGCCCTCACCATGAAGAACGCCTGGGGATGGTTGCACACCGGGCACATCTGGGGCGCTTTCTTGCCGATGACCAGGTGGCCGCAGTTGGCGCACTGCCAGATGGTGTCGCCTTCCTTGGAGAAGACCAGGCCGCCTTCCACGTTGGCCAGCAGCTTCAGGTAGCGCTCCTCGTGGGTCTTTTCAATCTTGGCCACCTGCTCGAACAGGAAGGCGATCTTGTCAAACCCTTCTTCCTTGGCTTCCTTGGCAAAGGTGGCATACATGTCGGTCCATTCGTAGTGCTCACCGGCGGCGGCATCCTTCAAATTGACAGCCGTCTCGGGAATGCCCTCGCCATGCAGGAGCTTGAACCAGATCTTGGCATGTTCCTTTTCGTTGTCGGCCGTCTCCTGGAAAAGCGCCGCAATCTGCTCGTAACCATCCTTCTTGGCCTGGGAGGCATAGTAGGTATACTTATTGCGGGCCTGGGATTCTCCGGCGAAGGCCGCCATCAGGTTCGCTTCCGTTCTGGTTCCTTTCAATTCCTTCATAACTGCGTCTCCTCCTCAATGAAAATATGTATTTCAAGGGTTTCACCCATGAAACGCGCCTCCATTCGCTTAGGCTTCGCTCTTTTGCCTTTGGCATGATGCGCAAATGCCCCTGAGCAAAACCTCCCGGTCTTCAACCTCAAAGCCCTTTTCAGCGAGTGCAGCACCTAAACCGCTTATGCAGCCTTCCTCCATCACATCCAGCACGCAGCCGCATTTCCGGCATTGGGCATGGTAGTGACTTACAAGCCCGCCGTCAAAGCGAACAGCGGCATCCAACAGTTGCACCCGGCGGATCTGCCCGGCATCGGCCAACACATTCAGGTTGCGGTATACCGTAGCTTTGCTGACATTGGGATGGTCCTTTACAATCGTCCCGTACACGTCATCCGCGGTGGGATGATACAGTCTCTGTACCGCCTCCAGAACCAGCTGGCGTTGTACCGTGCTTCTGGCATTCATGGAAATCACCCTTATTGAGAATTATTCTCGTTTAGCATTTTATATCACCATTCTGTTCTTGTCAATATCCTAACCAAAGAAATTCACATTTCAAAAGATAAGGGATGTTCCATAAGCCAATCCCGCAAGCTTGCTTTTCTGGTTCCCGTATACCCCTTTACCGTGTCGGCGCAAAGCATGGCGTTCAGGATGGCCTCCTCGCAGCATTCCGCCGCCGCCCGGAAGGGAATATCCAAAAGATCTTCCCGCAGAACTTTCTGGCCGATTATTTTTTGCCCCTCCTGATGATGGACACGATTTTCGGTAGTGAAACCAAAAATGATTTCTCCGCTTCCATGGCCAAGGATAGATCCCAAACGGGCCATACCCAGGCCGGCCCGCCTGATCACGCGGCCAAGCTGCCGGGAGCAAAGCGGCAAATCGGTGGCCAGTATCACAATGATGGATCCCAGATCTTCTTTTGTGCCCCATCCCGGCGGCACGCTTTTCCCTACCGGCTTTCCCCCGATAACAAGATCGGCTGTGCAGCCATAGTTGGCCTGTACCAGAACCCCAAGCGTATACATATGCCCGTCCAGCGGTATCAGGCGGGAAGCAGATCCGATGCCGCCCTTGAGGCCGTAGCATACCATGCCTTTGCCTCCGCCTACATCCCCTTCGTCAAAGTCTGCGCAGGCGTTTTGGATGGCTGAGAAAACATGTGAAGCGCTCACCGCCCTTTCCCGGATGTCGCTTAAGGTTGCGTCGTTGCACTCGCAAACCACCGGGTTAATGGACCTTGCCTCAAACCCATCTGCCCTGCAGCGGTCAATGGTATATTGCACCAAGGCATCATGCACTAAACCAACATTTAATGTATTGGTCAGGGCGATAGGCGTTTCCAGCGTGCCCAATTCCTGCACCTGCACAAGGCCCAGGGTTTTGCCAAACCCGTTCAATACATGGGCGGCTGCGGTAACCTTGTGCAAGAATATGTTATCCGGAGCGGGAACAACCACCGTGACCCCCGTCTTGTGACGGGCGGTATCTATGGTTTCATGCCCCACCAGCACGCCTTCTACATCGCTGATCTTATTGCGTTCCCCCGGTTTCATTTCCCCGATGTATAGCCCAACATCCCGGGCTTTTACCTGCGTAGCCATACAGACCGTCCTTTACTTGTTTTCCTTTTCTTTTCGCCCTGTCCCAATCAAATCCTGTTCCCCGATTGTTTTTCTTTTTCATACCGTCCTATATTGGCAGGAAAGGCCGCAATGCCGTCGAAAGGATGGAAATCTTAATGATACCTGCGAGGTTAGTATATGAGGATGAGACCCAAAATCGGCGTCACCGGCCACATTTCCAAGGAAAGTTCCAATTTGAGCATTACGCTCAGTTATATGGAAGCCATTTTCGCCTGCGGCGGCTTTCCGCTGCTTCTGCCCGTAAAAGGTGATGAAGCATTGTGGCGTGAGGCTGCACAGGAAATGGACGGTTTCCTGTTCACCGGCGGCGGCGATGTGTCACCCTCCCGCTATGGCGAGGATACGCTGCAATGCTGCGGAGAAATCAGCCCCCTCAGGGATGCCATGGAATTGGATCTTTTCAAGGCCGTTCTTCCCACAGGCAAGCCTGTCCTGGGGGTATGCCGGGGCATACAACTGCTGAATGTGGGCCTTGGCGGTACACTGTATCAGGATATCTACCTGCAAAACGCGCAAACATTCCAGCAGCAGCACACGCAAAAGCTGCCGGACTATCTTCCCGCCCATGATGTGTTTATAGAGGAAGGAAGCCTGCTAAACCGCATTGAAAAGACTGCGCGCCTGCCAGTAAATACGCTGCACCACCAGGCGGTAAAGGATTGCGCGCCGGACCTTGTTGCCGTGGCAAGGTCGTCTTCCGGCATTATTGAAGCCATTGAGAAAAAGGATCACCCTTTCTTTCTGGGTGTTCAATGGCATCCCGAACGCATGTGGCACGTGGACGCTTCGGCAAAAGCCATATTCGATTCCTTTGTGGATGCCTGCACAAAGGTATTATAGTTCATCCTGCACGTAAAAAACCTTTTCCGAAGCTTACAACTGCAAGTTGTATACAATAAAAATGCATTCTTTCCCTTGACATCGCTTGTGCTGGGCTGTATCCTTTATGTACGGATGGATCAATGGTAAAATCGGAAAAAACTCCATGCATCCTATCGGTAGTAAATTGCAAGAGGAGGGCATTTCATGAAAAAGGTTCTCGCATTTGCCTTGTGCCTGGTTCTATTGTGCTCCACAGCCGCCATCAGCTTGGCAGAGGAACCGGCCGTATTCCGCAGGGTATACGCTTCCGAGGTAGCCACGTTGAACTATCTCATCGCCGGCGCTCAGTGGGAGCAGGAAGTAGGTGCCAACGTCATCGACTCCCTGGTGGAGTATGATCCCTACGGTAATCTGATCCCCGGCCTGGCCCTTAGCTGGGAACCCTCCGAAGACGGTCTCACCTGGACCTTCCACCTCCGCCAGGGTGTGAAGTGGTATGACTACCAGGGCAACGAAATGGCGGAAGTCACCGCGGGCGACTTCGTGGCCGCCGCCAAGTATGTAATGACTGCCACCTACGCCAGCCCCATCTTTAGCCAGATGAAAGTCATCAAGAATGCCACGGAATATTACGACGGTGCCATCACCGATTTTGCCGAAGTGGGCGTCAAGGCGCTGGATGATTATACGCTCCAGTATACCCTGGTCCAGCCCGTGCCCTACTTCCTGAGCATGCTGACGTACGTATGCTATCTGCCCGCCTATGGTCCGCAGTTGGAAGAGCTGGGTGCGGATTTCGGCACCTCCAATGACAGGATGTACTACTGCGGTGCGTTCATCCTTTCCGAATTCGAGCCTCAGGGGAAACATATCTATGTGAAGAACGTCAACAACTGGGATGCGGCAAATGTGTTCATCGACCGTTTTGAGCGCATCTACAACGCCGAATCCGCCACCCTCGCCCCCACCATGGTGTTGCGGGACGAAGTGGATTATTCGCTCTTGAGCAACGAGATCATCGACGACTGGAAGGCCAATAATCCTCAATACATCACCCTGGGCCGGGCGGTGCCTGACTATTCCTATTTCTATTGCTTCAACTTTGATCCCAAGTACGATGCCGAGTATGGCCCGGAAAACTGGCTCCTTGCCGTGAACAACGCCAATTTCCGCCACTCCATCATGAGCGCCTTTGACAGGCTGTACAGCATGGTAGCTGTAGCCGGGGATGAGGCTGCCAATGTGGCGCAGGATACCATCACCCCCAAGACCTTCACCTCCGTGGACGGTATGGACTTTACGGCTTCTGCCGCTTTTGACGCCACGAAAGATGATTTCTTCAACACTGAAAAGGCCTTGGAATACAAAGCCAAGGCTGTTGAGGAACTCACCGCCGCCGGCGCTACCTTCCCCATCAAGATGGTGCTCACCTATCGCAGCGACGACAGCGACTGGGAGAATGAGTACGTCCTGCTTAAGCAGCAGTTGGAAGGCGTACTGGGTACCGACTACATTGAGTGCATTCTCAATGCCGGCCCCACTGAGAACTTCCTGACTTCTACCCGCCGCGCCGGCGTTTACTCCTTCATGCGCTGCAACTGGGGCGCCGACTATCAGGATCCCGAGACCTGGACCGATCCCTTTGCCATCAGCAAGGATGATGCCGGCGCTATCAAGGGCAACAGCTACAACAAGATGGACCTGATGCTGGACAGCGACTTTGCCGATACCAAGGCAGTGATGGAAGCCTACTATGCCGCCGTGGCCGAAGCAAAAGCCGAAGTTACCGACATGAAGGCCCGTTATGAGAAGTTCGCTGCCGCTGAGGCAATGCTCATCGACAATGCCATCGTAGTCCCCTTCTTCATCTATCCCGCCGAATATCAGGCCACCAAGCTGAACATCTACGAAGGGCAGTTCGCCTCCTTCGGCATTTCCTCCCTGCGCTATAAGGGGCAGAAGCTCTATGATCACTTCATCACTCCCGAGGAAGATGCGGCCAACCGTCAGGCTTGGCTGGATGTCATCAACAAGTGAGATCAGTACGGTAGCTGTCTCTCCCTGGAAGCCACTCCAGGTTGGATGACATGCTGGGGAGGAACCCTCTTCATCGGGGGTTCCTCCTCGTCGTAAAAGCAGCGCGGCCACAGATACTTGAAGGGGTTTGAAAGCATGGCAAAATACCTGGGAAAGCGGCTCCTGCGTTCCCTGCTTACGTTATTCCTGATATTGACGATTACCTTCATTCTGGTTAGGTTTATGCCCATCGAGGGTTATTTTCAAAACTTTGACAAGATGTCCCCTGAACAGGTTGCCAATGGCCTGAAGCAATTGGGGCTGGATCAGCCTCTGCACATCCAGTTGTTCAACTTTTTCAAAAACCTCATTACACGTTTCGATCTTGGTATTTCAAAAGTATACCGCAACAATGTACCCGTGGCGGAAAT
Organism: Bacillota bacterium; assembly: GCA_023413135.1. Classification (GTDB taxonomy): domain Bacteria; phylum Bacillota; class Clostridia; order Christensenellales; family Aristaeellaceae; genus JAEWAH01. The sequence continues at coordinate 12,665 of JAEZQK010000120.1, read as the reverse complement.
TCTTGCCCCCAAGATACCCGTTTCTGTCCAACTGGGTGGATTATCCATTTTATTTTCCATGCTGGTAGGCTTGCCCATGGGCACGCTGATGGCCAAATACAAGGGCAGGCTCCTTGATCATTTCGGAACAGGTTTTGTTGTGCTGATCCAGGCTGTTCCGGCGGCTGTATACTATTTGTTCATTCAGTTGTACGGAACGGATCTTTTTCACATTAAATTATTGTTTGACGCCAAAAATCCCATATCGTGGGTGCTGCCCGTTTTTTCCATGTCCTTGGGTAATATTGCCTATTACGCCATGTGGCTTCGGCGCTATATGGTGGATGAAAGCCGCAAGGATTATGTGATGCTGGCCCGCATCAAAGGCGTATCCGGCAACAAGATCATGTTCCGGCATATTTTCCGTAACGCCTTTGTACCCATGGCCCAATACCTGCCCACCTCGTTTTTGAATACGGTCATCGGATCTATTTACATTGAGTCGCTGTATTCCATCCCCGGCATGGGCGGACTGCTCGTCAATGTCATCAAGAAACAGGACAACTCCATGGTGCAGGGCATCGTGCTTTTGTATGCATGCGTGGGTGTCATCGGCCTTATCCTGGGCGACCTTTTGATGGTTGCGCTGGACCCCCGTATCAGCTTTGCCAAGAAAGGGGGCAGCCGCTGATGGCCATTTTAAAGCATCCCAAGGTAGAGCGGCTGGAGGAGCATATCGGGCAAAAGCTATCGGGTACCCTTACCGAAGCGGAGAAGTTCACTTTTGCGCCTTTTAATCAGGAGGAGACGGAACGCACGGGTGTCAGCCAATACTCCTATTGGCGCTCCACCATCCGGGTCTTTTCTAAAAACAGGGTGGCCATGCTTTTGCTGCTGACTGTGACAGTCATTCTTCTGTTTACCTTTATTCAGCCCATTTTACCGGGCCAATTTGACCCTTTTGTCGTAAACAATAACCCTCAAACGCATTTGCCTTATAAGAACGTAGCCCCCAACAGCACCTTCATTATGGGCACCAATGCTATTGGCCAGGACTTATGGTCCAGGCTATGGGCAGGGACCCGCACCTCCCTGTTTATAGGCATCAGCGTGGCCGTCATTGAGGCAATTATCGGCATCGTGATGGGGGTTCTGTGGGGATATCTGCGCAGGTTTGACTTTTTGTTTACAGAAATCTATAACATCATCGATAATATCCCTACCACCGTCATTCTGATCCTTATGTCCATGATTTTAAGGCCCGGCATTTCCACCATCATCCTGGCGCTGTCTTTGACAGGGTGGATCGGCATGGCCCGGTTTGTGCGGAATCAGATTTTAATTATCCGTGACCGCGACTACAACGTGGCCTCACGCTGCCTTGGCACCAGCACGCCGCGCATTATCGTGAAAAACCTGCTGCCCTATCTGGTGTCGGTAATCATGCTGCGCATGGCGCTCTCGATCCCCGGCGCCATCGGCAGCGAGGTGTTCATCACCTACATCGGCCTGGGCGTGCCCGCCACCATCCCCAGCCTGGGGAATCTGATCAACGTGGGCCGCCAATTGATGATGAGCCCAAGCCTGCGCTATCAGCTCATCTATCCCACCATCATCCTGTCTATCGTGACGATTTCGTTCTATGTGATCGGCAACGCGTTTTCCGATGCCGCCGATCCCAAGAACCATCTGTAAGGGAAGGAGGATACAGCTATGGAAAATGCAAAACCCATCCTTTCCATCCACGATCTGAATGTGAAGTTCAGCCTCCGGGGCCGCATCCTCCACGCCATACGGGGTGTCACACTGGATGTTTTGCCAGGGGAAAGCCTGGCCATCGTGGGCGAATCGGGAAGCGGCAAATCGGTACTCAACAAAAATTTTATCGGACTATTGGATCCCAACGGCTTTATTTCCGGTGGCTCCATCCGCTATTACGGACTCCATGTGCCTGAGGATGCAAAGGCTCCCCTATATGGCATTGATGAAGCAGGACGCCACTATGCAGACCTGGCGCAGTTCAAAGCGGAAAAGGACTGGCTGAATATCAGGGGCCGGGAAATCTGCATGATTCCCCAGGACCCCATGACCAGCCTGAACCCCCTAAAAAGCGTCGGCGCCCAGATTACAGAAGCCTTGAAGCTGCACAGCAATCTCACCGGTGCTGCGGCCAGGGAGGCGGCCATCCGGATCCTTACTGATGTGCGCATCGATGATCCCAAACGGCGGTATAAGCAATTTCCCCACGAGCTGTCCGGCGGCATGCGCCAGCGGATCGTAATCGCCATCGCCATCGCCTGCCGGCCAAAAATACTCATATGTGACGAACCTACCACCGCGCTGGATGTGACCATCCAGGCGCAGATTTTGAATCTGCTCAAGGAACTGAAAGAAAAATACCACCTGACGCTCTTGTTTATCACCCACGATCTTGGCGTGGTGGCGAACATTGCCGAGCGGGTGGCCGTGATGTACGCCGGCGACGTAGTGGAACTGGGGCTGGTCAATGAAATCTTCTATGATCCCAGGCACCCCTATACCTGGGCGCTTTTGTCCTCCTTGCCGCAGCTAGGCCAGAAGGGAGAAAAACTGTATTCCATCCAGGGCACGCCGCCCAACCTGTTCAAATCAATCCCCGGCGACGCCTTTGCCCAGCGCAACCCCATGGCGCTGAAAATCGACCATGTGGAGCAGCCACCGTATTTTACGGTTTCCCCCACCCATGTGGCCCGCACCTGGCTTCTGGATAAGCGTGCCCCCAAGGTATCCCCTCCCGAATCCATCCTGAAACTCAAAGACTTGGGAGGTGTTTCCCGTGATGCAAAGTGAATACCGGGAAAAGCTCCTGGAAGTCAACAACCTGTCCGTCACCTTCGGCCGTGGCCGCCGCAAATTCGAAGCCGTAAAGGGCGTGACATTCCACGTTTTCCGGGGCGAAACCTTCGGGGTGGTGGGCGAATCCGGTTCCGGAAAGACTACCATCGGCCGCGCCATCATCAGGGTGCATCCCGTTTCCGGCGGGGAAATAAAGTTTTGTGGTCAAAATATCAGCGGAAACCTAAGTAAAGCCGATGACCTTGCCGTCACGCGAAAGATCCAAATGATCTTTCAGGATCCTATGGCCTCGCTGAACGAGAGGGCCAAAATCGACTACATCGTCTCCGAGGGCATGCAGGGCCGCCATATCCCCAAAGAAAAACTTCGGAATATGGTCATGGATGCGCTGAAGGACGTAGGGCTTTTGCCCGAGTTTTCCAGCCGTTTCCCCCATGAATTTTCCGGTGGCCAGCGCCAGAGGATCGGCATCGCCAGGGCGCTGATCATGAACCCGGAGTTCATTATTGCCGACGAGCCCATTTCCGCCTTGGACGTATCCATCCGGGCGCAGGTTTTAAACTTGCTCAGCGATCTGCAAAAAAAGCATGGGCTCACGTACCTGTTCATCTCCCATGACCTGTCGGTGATGCGCTTTATCTGCGACCGCATCGCCGTCATCCACAAGGGCGTTCTGGTGGAGATGGCGGATACCCAAACGCTGTTTGAGCATCCCCTGCACCCCTACACCAGGGCGCTATTATCCGCCATCCCCCAGCCCAACCCCATTGTGGAAAAGAAGAAGGTGCTGGAAGTATACAACCCCTCCATCCATGATTATGGGGTGGACGCGCCCTTCTTCAGGCAGATCAGGCCGGGGCATTTTATCCACGCAAACAAGCGGGAATGGGAAAAATACGAGGATATGCTAAAGTAAAAGGAGAGCTACATTATGCTCCACGACGAAACCAAATGCCTGCACTCCGGCTATACCCCCAAAAATGGCGAACCCAGGGTAATCCCCATTGTGCAGAGTACCACCTACGTCTTTGACTCCACCGCGCAAATCGGCGCTCTGTTTGACATGCCCACCGCCCACATGTATTCCCGCTTCTCCAACCCAACGGTAGAAGCTGTGGAAAAAAAGATCGCCGACCTGGAAGGCGGCGTGGGCGCCATGTGTACCTCCTCCGGCCAGGCAGCATCGCTTTTATCCATTCTGAACCTATGCAAAAGCGGGGAAAGCTTCGTGTGTGCCTCCACCATCTACGGCGGCACAGTCAACCTGTTCGCTGTCACGCTCAAACGCCTGGGTATTGAGGCTATCTTTGTGGATGCCGATGCCGACGAAAAAACCATCCAAAAGGCCTTCAAGCCCAATACCCGTGCGGTATTTGGCGAAACGCTGGCCAATCCCGCCCTCTGCGTGCTGGATATTGAGAAATTCGCGGCTATCGCCCATAAAAACGGCGTACCCCTGATCATCGACAACACGTTCGCCACGCCCATTCTTTGCAAGCCCTTTGCCTTTGGTGCGGATATCATCATCCATTCCACTACCAAATACATGGACGGTCATGCTCTGCAGGTGGGCGGCGTAATCGTGGACGGCGGCACGTTTGACTGGACAAACGGAAAGTTTCCCGAATTTACGGAGCCGGATGAATCCTATCACGGCGTGGTGTACACCCGTGATTTTGGCAGACTGGCCTTTATCGTCAAGGCCCGGATGCAGCTGATGCGGGATTTCGGCTGCTATCCCGCCGCCCATTCCGCCTTCCTGCTGAACCTGGGGCTGGAGACGCTGCCCGTTCGCATGCTCAAGTATTGCGAAAATGGCCTTGCCGTAGCAAAATACCTGCAAAGCTGCCCGCATGTGGAGTCGGTTCGCTATGCCGCGCTGCCCGGCGACCGTTATCACGCCTTGGCACAAAAATACCTGCCCAAGGGTACCTGCGGCGTCATCTCCTTTGTGATGAAGGGAGGCCGGGAACCGGCGGTCAGGTTCATGGACAGCCTCAAGCTGGCCTCCAAGGAAGTCCATGTGGCGGACATCCGCACCTGTGTCCTACATCCCGCCAGCGCCACCCACCGGCAATTGACGGAGGAGCAGCTGGTCGCCGCCGGCGTCAATCCCGGCCTCATCCGCATCTCCGTGGGGCTGGAGCATATCGATGACATATTGGAGGATATCCGCCAGGCTATGGCAGCCGTCTGATAGGTTCCATCTATGAAACAGCCGCCGCGCTTCTTTACATGAAACGCGTCGGCTGTTTACACTTTAATCCTGCTTGGGAGCAATCAGTCTTTTAGCCATGTAGATATCCGGTTTGCCGTAGCCGTTGACATCCGGCAGCACGCCAACAATTTGGAAGCCTTGCTTTTGATAGAACTCATACGGATGTTTTTTCAGGTTCCGGATGCTTGCAATCCGCTCCCAAAGGTGGTCATACAAGTTCACACCGGCTAGCGATGTCTTGTCAAACTCGTCGTCTGTGCCCAGGTACAGCGTAATTCCGCCCCTTTTGAACACTTCCGCCTCCAGTGCCTTGACCAGCGCTTTCCCGATGCCTTGGCCTTGATACTCCGGAAAGACGGCCAGGGGATGAAGTTCCCACCCCGTGACTCCATAATGAGGCGCAGCGCCCACAAATCCTACCAGGCGGCCGCCTGTCCATGCCATCAGGGCAACCCGGTCTTCCGATAAGCATTCCTCCACTTCCTCCATTGCGCTGTCCGAATAGCAATGGGGAAAGCATGCGGTCAGAAGATCGGCAAGCTCCTGCCGGTATGCAAAATTGCTTCTTTCAAACGGGCTGATGTCCATGACCTTTCCTCCTGAAATCATTACAGGCAGAAATGGAAGAAACGCAAAACCTCCATGTAGTCATCCGCTTCAAAACGTACCGTCCGGGCATCCACCTGAACGCAGCCGGGATAAAAACTGTTGCTAAAGGCCGCGGCGTGCTCCTTGTAGCATATCTCAACGATAAAGTGCTCAGGCATCGGGAACATGCACAAGCTTGCGTCCAGCTTCATGGCCCTTTGCGCAGCTTCCTTGATGCGCCGCACCGCCACGTTCGGGTGGATGGAAGCGGCTCCCCTGCCCGTACCCTCGTTGACAGGCACGGTGAGGATGTTGGGATTGACGGATGTGATCCAGTCGCACAGCGCCTTGTCCCCCGTTACCAGCAGCACAGGCACCTTCAGCATGGCGGCAATAAGGCTGTTGATCATCAATTCCGAGGCTAGCTGGCCGTTGATCTTCACATAAACATTTTGCGTGTTCATGGTATGGGACAAGGGGTTTCCGTTCACGCCCGCGGCCGAATGGTAGCCCGTAAAGAAAACGCCGGAAAAGCTTTCGTCAAGCCCCGCCATCATGCTGTACAGGTTACCGGCCCATCCGCGGAAAATACGTACCTGCTCCGGCAGCTCTGCAGGCTCAATATTTCTGGCGGAATCATGGGCATCCTTGACCATGATTTCCTCCGCCCCGCACGAAATGGCCCCCTCACAGGCGGCGGCTACTTCTCTGGTCATCTGCCTTGCAAAGGGCGTGTAATCCGGTTTGTTCTTGCCCGTCTCATCCCAATGGACAATGCCGCAGGTACCCTCCATATCGGCGGAAAGAAAAATGCGCTTCATATACTTTATCCTTTCAAAAAATCCAGGGCCATGGCTGCCTGCAGTGCCGCGCCCACCTTCAGGCAGCTTTCATCCACATGAAAATCACAGGTATGCAGCGCGGAGCCCACGCCGCAGCCCAAATCGTAATACACGCCGGGGGTACCGGCCACAAAAAAGCTAAAGCTTTCCACCCCAAGGCTTGGATACTCGCGGATCACGATATTCTTTTCCTCCACCATGTCTTTGGCCAATGCCAGAAATTGTTCATGGAGCGCTTCGTCGTTGTATACAGCGCCATAGCCGTCCGGTACTGTTGCCTTTGCGCTGCCGCCCATGGCCTTTGCAATGGCAGCGGGTATTTCGGCAAGCTTTTCCTTGAGCATCGCCCTTGTCTTAGGTTTTAACGTACGCAGCGTACCCTCGATTTCCACACGGTCGCAGATCACGTTTCTGGCGGTGCCGCCCGTGATTTTGCCGAAGGTCACCACCGCGCTGTCCAGCGGCGAAACGTTGCGGCTCACCAGCGTCTGCAGCGTTGTGATGATCTGCGAGGCGATGGCGATGGCATCCACGCCCCGCTCGGGATAGGCTCCATGGCAGCCGGTTCCCGATACGGCAATATTAATGGCGTTGCTGGCTCCGCTGACACTGCCCGGCTTGGTAAACACAACGCCGGCAGGCTGATCCGGCAGCATGTGCAGCCCGAACACCGCGTCCACATAGGGATTTTCCAGGCAGCCGGCGGCCACCATATCTTTGGCACCGCCTGTGGTTTCCTCCGCCGGCTCAAACAGGAGCTTCACCTGGCCATGAATACGATCCCTGTTTTCCATCAATATTTTGGCCGCCCCCAGCGCGATGGCCATATGGGCGTCGTGGCCGCAGGCATGCATCCTACCCGGAATTTGGGAGGCAAAGGGCAGCCCCGTCGCCTCCTGAACGGGCAGGGCATCCATGTCCGCCCGCAGGGCGATGGTTTTCCCGGGAAATGTTCCACGGATCAGCCCCACCACCGCATACTGGCCGGGATAGGTAAGTGTCTCTATGTTCAGTTCGTTAAGCTTTGCAAGCAGGAAGCGCTGGGTGTTTTCCTCCTGGCCGCCCAGTTCCGGCTGCATATGCAGCTGCCTGCGTATATCAATGATGAAGGGTGCTATTTCTTCCGCCCGCCGCTTCACATGATCATACTTCATACCCTCGTCCCTCCGTCTCCCGAAAGATAGTCCAGCACTTTTAAAACCTGACCGTTTTTCATATACACCCTGGGCGGCCTGCGGCTTACGATGGTGATGGCCTCGTTCCTGTTGGTGCGGGCCCAGGCGGCATACTGCATATAGCCGATGCCACCCCCCAATAACGCGACCTCATCCCCTTCCTGTACGCCGGGAATGTCCGTCACATCCACCATCATCTGATCCATGCATATAAGCCCCAATACGGGCGCCAATTTTCCCCGCACCAACACGCTGGCCACCCGGGACATGCATCGGGGGTACCCGTCACCGTAGCCGGCACACAGCGTGGCCACACGGGAATCCCGTATAAGCGGCGAGTCGCTGTCATACCCAACCGTTTCCCCGGCAGCCACATCCATTACCTGTGCGACAACGGTCTTCATGCACAGGGTTTCCCGGCAGTCAAAATCCATATTCTCGCTGCCCATAGGCCTAACGCCAAACAGCAGCGCCCCGGTGCGCACCCTGTCATACTGCCATTTAGGGTATCGGACCAAACCGATGGAGTCGCACAGGTGCAATTCGGGGATATGCATGCCCCGCTCCGAAAGCTCATCATACATCCCTTTGAGCAGACCATGCTGCTTTTCATCCCGCTCCCTGTTGGTCAGGGCCAGGTGGGAATACAGCCCCTGCACGCGTACATGCGAAAGCTTGCCGATAGCCAGTACATCATCGATCGCCTGAGGGCCGGGCACAAAGCCCAGCCTGTGCATCCCCGTATCCACCTTGATATGGATAACGCCCTTATGATGTGCTTTTGCAGCGGCGCGGTCCACCAAAATGGCCTGATTTAGAGAGGCCACGGTCAATTGTATGTTCTGCCGGATAGCTTCTACAAGCGCTTCCTCCTCGGTAACGGTCATAACGAAAATCTCCTGCCCGATGCCCGCTTTGCGAAGTTCAAAAGCCTCCCGGGCGCAGCTTACGGCAAAGCTTACCGCTCCGGCCTCTGAAAGTGCCTTTGCCACCTCCACAGCCCCATGGCCGTAAGCGTTAGACTTTAATACGCAGGTCACCTTCGTGCCTGGCCCGCAGAGCCTGCATGCTTCCTTATAATTATGCACGATGCCGTCCAAATCGATCTCCACCCATGTCCTGCGCAAGAAAGAGGTTTGCATAAATGCATCCACCCATCCTTCATCCTTGGGAAATCCGCCGGGAAATTCCTTCTTTACCGCCGTCAAAATACTTCAATGTATCCCCGAAAGTTGGTTCCAGTGAACTTTCAATTATCAAACTTGAGGAATACGGGTGCTTGATTACTGATCAACGTTCCAAAGAAGATGCTTTAGAAGAGACAACTTGAATGGCCTGTGGAGGCTTCCCCTTGAGGGGAAGCTGTCGACGAAGTCGACTGATGAGGTGTTTACAGCAACCACGTGTTTGCATCAACACCTCATCCGGTGCTACGCGCCACCTTCCCCTCCAGGGGAAGGCTTATAATGTGTGCGGCGCAATTGTGGCTTGGCAAACGCGGCTTAGGTAGCAAAAAAACGAAACTTCTCGTAGTTGAAAGTCCACTAGCCAAGTTAGCCGCGTTTTGCGTCCGTTTTTTCCTGAAAGCGGGCTGCCTTGACGGCCACCCGCTGGTGAAAGGCCTTGCCGATCAGGCCGCACTCATCATAAGCCGAGATTTCGAATTCATACGCCCGGCCCTCCTGGGAAACAAGCTTTGCCTCCGCCCACACCCGCATGCCCAAGGGGGTAGCCGCCTCGTGGCTGACCTCGATGCGGGTGCCCACGGTGGTAGCGCCTTCCTCCAGCGACCCTTCAAGCGCCTTGCAGGCTGCATTCTCCATCAGCGCCACCAAGGCCGGTGTGGCAAAAACAGCAAGACATCCACTGCCCATATGCCGGGCGGTCAATTCCTCTGTAACGATTGCTTCCTGTTTTCCTGTCATGCGGTTTGCTCCTCCTGCCATCCCTTGCAAGCATCCACCCAGCCTGCACATTGGCTGGTTAATTCCAGTTCCGCCAATGTCATCTCCACCGCACTGTTGCCTGAGCCGCAGGCGGGAAATACCGTTTCAAAGCGTTTGAGGGATTCATCCAGGTACACCTTTGCCGCCGGGTTTTCAATGGCGAAAGGGCATACACCGCCCACCGCGTGGCCTACGCTGTCGATCACTTCCTGGGGAGAGAGCATCCGGGCTTTCAAGCCAAAGGCGGCCTTGAACTTCCCGTTGTCAATGCGTGCATCCCCTGCCGCCACCAGGAGAACAGGCCCATCCTGCCCCTGAAAGGAGAGCGTTTTGGCGATCCTGGCCTCCTGGGTATTTAGTGCCTTGGCCGCCAATTCCACCGTGGCACTGGACAAGGCAAGCTCCATCACCCGGCTTCCCATATGATACTTTTCAAGATAAGCTTTCACCCGTTCCACAGACATGCAATCGCTTCCTTTGGTATAAATATAACGATTCCATGATATGCCATGGAGAAATGGACTGTCAAGGCATTTGCGTGCATCCCCTCAAATTTCCACATCTTTCCCTTGCCCGTTGACAAACGCTTCCGGCAATGATAGCATACTTTCATGGTATTTCCATAGGAATTTTGCAATTGGATCGTGGGAGGCACCCGTCCATGAAGATTTCCACCAAAGGCCGGTACGGCATGCGCCTCATGCTGGACCTGGCCCTGCACAACAACGGCTCCTACATTCCCTTGAAGGAAGTGGCCAGCCGCCAGGAGCTTCCGGAAAAATACATGGAGCAGATCATCACCCCCTTAAGCCGCGCAGGATACCTGCGGGGCGTGCGAGGCGCACAAGGGGGGTACCAGCTTACCCGCAGCGTCGGCGAATACACCGTAGGCATGATCCTGCGCACCATGGAGGGCGACCTGTCGGTGGTCAGCCCTGTGGACAGCGGACAGGAAACAGGCGATATCGCCGCCCATTTGGTAGTGAACAACGTATGGACCCGCATCAATGACGCCATCGAGCAGGTGGTGGACCATATCACCCTGGCCGAACTGGTGGAGGATTACAACCGCCACGCGGCAGACAATTACGTCATCTGACCCAAACCGTCCATGCGGGAGGATAAACTTTTCATGATCGCATTTCAGCACGTGTCCGTTGCAAACGCTGCAAAAAACGGCAGGCCGCTTATCCTGGAGGATGTATCCTTCACCATAGAAGCCGGGGAGATTTTCGGCATCGCCGGTCATGCAGGGGCCGGCAAATCCACGCTCCTTCGCACGGTGAACGGATTGGTCACGCCCACCCGGGGCGATGTATTGATGGATGGCCGTTCCGTGACCCGCTTGAGCGGCCATGATCTTTCCGCCCTGCGCCATCAGGTGGGCATGGTACTTTCTTCTCCCGCATTGATGAACAATCTTCCTTTGCGGGACAGCATCGCCCTCCCGCTCGGTGCATCCGGCACAATGAACGAAAAAAACACAGAGCGGGTGGAAGCGCTTTTGGCGCTCACCGGATTGGAGGGATTGGGCGGCGCTTATCCCGGTGCGCTAACCATGGAGCAGCAAAAGCGGGGTGCCATCGCCAGGGCCCTGGCCGCGGGTCCTAGGATACTGCTTTGCATGGAACCTACCCTGGGGTTGACGCCTGCCGCCGGGGAAAACATACTGAACCTGCTTCAGCGCCTTCATAACGAACTTGAATTAACGCTTGTGCTGTCCACCTGCGATTTGCACGCGGTCAAGCGCCTTTGCGGCCGCGCGGCCATGATGCAGGATGGCAAAGTGGTGGAATTGAATGATACGTTTTCCCTGTTCTCCACCCCTCGGCACCCCTTCACCGGGGAGTTTCTTGCCCAGCAGCTATCCCTCGGGCTGCCCCCCGATGTGAAGGAGCACGCCTGCGGCACCATCGTGTGCATCGAGTATATGGGCGACCCGGCCAACGAACCTATCCTGTACGAAACAGCCCAGCGCTTTGGCGTGGAGTTCAACATTCTGCAGGGCCGCATCGAATACATCGGCGGAAAGCCCCTTGGCAAAATGTACGTTTCCTTCAACGCGGAACCGGCTTTGATGGTTTCCGTTCTGGGATACTTAAAGGCGCATACCTACCGGGCGGAGGTGATCCAGGATGTATGACTATCCCTTCCCGCAGGCGGCCCCGCTGGTGAACGCCTTTTTGCAGACGCTGATCCTTTTGCTTTTTCCGCTTGTGATCGCTTCCATTTCAGGCGGCTCCCTGGGCCTGTGGCTGTTTTTCCGGCGTCATCCGCTGCTTTCCCGCAGCGCAAAGCCTCGTCCCGCCGGTACAAAGGCGCTGCCCTGCCTCCGTTCCCTTTGGTATCTGGGGCTTATGCCCATGCTGCTTCTATGGATGCAGCGCACCTCCGGTATGGCGTACGGCACGGCGGCAGCGTTGCTTTTGTCCCTGGGCGCGGCGGCCCATCTGACCTTTCATGTGTATGGTGCGTTTTATGCCATCGATGAATCCACCCTGGAAATGGCTCTGGCTTCGGGGCTTTCAGGTTGGGGGCTGATCCGCCGCGTTCTTATACCGCTGGGAAAAAACAGGCTCCTCCACACGCTTTGTGAAACTGCCCTCTTTCTTTTGGCCATGGGATCGGTAGCCAGCAGTGCGGTGGGCGGCGGGCTGACGGGCCTTGCATTACGGGACGGATTGTTGCAAACAGACGGGCTCACATGGTTTTTATGCCTTTTGCTGCTGGCTTTCCTATTTTTCCTTGTAAGCAGGCTGTCTTTCCGGTTTGCCCAAAACGCGGAAAAGTAGACATGGTTCCCCTATGCGGCCCGGCGGTTTGCCGGGCCCTTTTCTTATAAACATTCTGCAATGTGCCTGTAAAAAAGCGTCGTTTTTTCACGTTGGCAGCCCGCAATATTGTACTTTCTTTCATCCATCCACCGTATCTATTGCATATTTCACTTTTAATGATTATAATAGATGACAGCACCAAGGGAAGACAATTGAAAGGAAGTAGACTCTATGAAGAAGGTCGTAGCCCTCGTTCTTGCTATGCTCCTGTTTGTCCCCGCGCTGGCGCTTTCGGAAGCGGAACCCAT
>JAEZQK010000085.1 GCA_023413135.1 Bacillota bacterium | reverse complement strand
GTCACTAAAATTGGGCGGGCCGGGGGGCCCAACCCCCCCGCCCTACAGTGTTCAAATTCTACAGTCCACAAAATCATAACTTCTGTAGTTGTCAGAGTAATAGTAAGCCCCGGGGGAGCAACGAGGGGGCCACTGCCCCCTCGTTTGTATATCCGAAACCAGCGACATGTGCGGTGGTTTCGGAAGGATTTGGGAGAAGTCCATACCTTACACGATTTTCTGGTCATGTGCTATATACCGACCGGGCAAAGCGATAGGCGGTTATAGCACATAAGAAAATCGTGCAAAACTGTGCAAAGCCGGTATGACCAGCTTTGCACAAAGCGAAACTTACTGTCCCAGAACTTCCGCCACGCGGGTGTTCATGTTTTCAATGCCCTCGTCTACGGTGACGCTGCGGGACATGATGTTGGTGTGTTCCTCATTCAGGATCGTTTGGATCTCGCTGACCTTTTCTACAACGGGCCATTCGATGCTCACGGCAGCGGGGACCAGGGCGGCCTTGCTTACTTCGTCCTGGGGGAAGCCGGAAACGGAAGCCAAGGTGGCGGCGATATCCGCGGACACATAGGCGGGACGGGTGCCCAGGGAAGCCATGGCATTGGCGCCTTCTTGGGAAGCGCGCCAGGAGATAAACTTCCAAGCAAGGTCCTTGTTGGCGGAATTCTTGTTGATGGCAGCGCCTGTGACGGAGCCGAAGGAGGAACCGGCGGCTACGCCTTCCAAATGGGGAACGGCGGTGATGCCCCAGTCAAAATCGAAGGCTCCGGCAGCCTTTTCCGCAATCAGGGAACCGGCAAGCCAGGAACCCATGGGGATCATGGCGATGTTGCCCTGCTCAAAGGCGTTCCTGTAATGCAGGCCGGAGGCCCGAAGCTCGGTATACTCCATGACCGCACCGGCTTCTTCCAAAGCCTGGTTCAGGTCATAGAAGTATTTCAGATCGCCGTATTCGCCGTCGGCCAGGGTGTTCACCCCGTCGCACACGGCCCAGTTGGCCACGCAACTCAGCCATGTGTGGTAGTGGGCGCCATAGATCTTGTCCACACCTTCGCCGGAGGTCATCTTCTTGGCCAGTTCGGCGTATTGATCCCAGGTCATGTCGGCGGCGGGATACGCCACTCCGGCCTTGTCGAACAGCGTCTTGTTGTAATACAGCACCCAGAAGTCGGACCGGTAGGGCAGGGCGTACAAGGCTTCATCGGGACCGCGGTAGTACTTTTCCATGCCCACATAGGGCGCAAGGTCATAGCTGTCGGCGGCGATGTAGCTTTCCAGGCTCTCCACATAGCCCTGGGCGATCCAGTTCTGCAGGTCGCGCACTTCCTTGACGTCAAATATGTCGGTGGTGTCGCCGCCGGCCAGGCTTGCAGCCACCAGAACGGCGTACTCCTGGGAGGCCGTGTCTATGTACTGCAGGTCCACATCCGGGAAGGCGGCCTCAAAGGCGGCCTCGGTGGCTTGCAGATAAGCGGCGGAACCGGCATTTAAGTCCCAGGTCTTAACGGTCAGAACCTTCTTTTCCTGTGCCAGGGCCATGGTGGGGATGACGGCTGCCACCATCAAAGCGGCCAGCAGCAGAGCGACAACCTTTTTCATGAAATGTCCTCCTTTTGTTGTGGATGTTCCCGGGTTTGACAGCGGACCAAGGGCGGTTGTAAGAAAATTGATGAAAAAAGTCATACTATCATGGAAATTCTTTCACTCATCTTTCTATCCAAGCAGCCTTCCAGTCCCTCTCATCATGGATTTATTATACAATCCGCACCATATCCTGTCAACAAGCAATTCCAATTTTGCTATAAATACCGAATTTCCGCACCGCCTATTTGCAGTTGACATTGAAATAAACATTGTAATCGCTTACAATTTTCCGTTGTCAACATTACATGTTTCCTGTATAATAAGGCCAGACAGCCATCCATCCGGCTGCAATGGAAAGGAATGCCCTATGACAAACAAGCAGGTCACCATCTACGATATCGCCAGGGAAGCCGGCGTCTCCATCGCCACTGTCTCCCGGGTGATGTCCGGGCATCCCAATGTAAGCCCCAAGACGCTTAAAAAAGTCAACGATGTCATCAACAGCCATAAATATGCCCCCAGCTCTGTGGCCAGGGGGCTGGAAAAGGGCAAAACGGGGATCATCGGCATCATCCTGCCGGAGGTCTCCAATCCCTATTATGCCAGGCTTTATTGCGCTGCCGACGACGAAGCCCGCCGCCGCGGCTATTCCGTATGGCTTCATCAGCTTCCTCACAGCCGTCCTTATGTGGAGCGGGAGGTGGTGGAGCAGCTCATCCGCCGGCGGCTGGACGGGGCGTTTTTTATGGGTGGCATTGTGGAATCCCAGCACGAGGATCTGCCCGCCGCCATTTCCGAACTGCACAAATACATGCCCGTGGTGGCCATCTGCCCGCCCATTGAGGGGCTGGAATGCATCTGTTTGTACAACGACCTGGCCACCGCCATCCATCAGGCGGTGCAGCACCTGCACATGCTGGGCCATGAGCGCATCGCCTTCATTGGCGGTTCCTCCATGGTGCGCAATTCCGGCGCCCGGGGCCGCGGCTTTCTGGATGCACTGGCGGAGTTGAACCTTAAGGACGATACGGCCTACCACCACGAAGGCGGCTATACTGCCGAGGCCGGGGAAATCGCACTGCTGAAGCTGCTCACCGGCCTCCCCAGGGAAAAATGGCCCACCGCCATCATCGCCTTCAATGACCTGGTGGCCTTGGGCGCTATGAAGCAGCTTGCGCTGATGGGCCTCTCCGTTCCCCAGGACATGGCGGTCATCGGCTGCGACAACTCCTTCTTCGCCCCTTACGCAAGCCCGCCGTTAACCTCCATCGACCTGCACCCCGAGGAGCACGCCAGAAGCGCCATCACCGAGCTTTTGACCGCGGTGGAAAACCCAGTGTCACCTTACAGCCTCATGCGGGACGCCACGCTGGTCATACGGGAATCCTGCGGCGTAAAGCTTGGCAGGCGAATCATGAAATAGGCTCTTTTGTCATTTCTTCATTCCCCCTTGCCGGACGATAGACCCCGGCGGAGGTTATCTTCTGCCCGTTCAAGGAATAATGGAGGGGTATTTAGACAGAAAATGACCTTTTAGTTGGAAAAAATAGAAGAATTTTGTCGATTTTTGTTTGCTTGTATAAGGCCTGTATGATATAATTTCCTACGTGTAGCAGCAATGCCATCCTCCCCATGATATATATTCAACCATCCGCCTCTCTCCATTTCCGGTGCCGGAAATGCGGACGGCTTTTCATTGTGCTTATCAAAAACAATCGAACAAGCAGGAGGAAACCTACAAATGGGCAAACCCAATAGGTCTGCGGAGATTCTGGTTGTGGCCAGCGTGCGGGAGGATCTATCCCTTTTATCCGCAACGCTTCAAAGCCACGGCTTTTTTGTCCGGTCCGCAGATTCGGGAGAACTGGCTCTTGCTTTGCTTACATGCCACAAGCCCGACCTGGTGCTGCTTGATGCCGGTCTTCCGGACATGCGCGCTTTTCACGTGCACCGGCAAATCAAGGAAAACGAGGCGACAGCGGATGTACCAGTGATCTTCCTCACCGCTTCCGGGGAAGCGAAGGAATGGGCCACAGTCTTCCAAACCGGAGGAACTGATTTTATCACAAGCCCCTACTTGGAAGAAGAAGTGCTGCTTCGCGTGCGCAATCAACTGGAGATCCAGTTTTTAAAAAAGGAGCTTGAGGACAGCAACCGCCGCCTGTTTGTGGTGCAGGAAACGCTTCGTGCAACGCTTATGTCCATTGACGACGGCGTGATCTGCACGGATGAAGACGGCCGCATCATCCTCATGAACGACGCGGCCAGGAGCATGACGGGCTGGCACGGGGACAGCGCCATCGGCAAGCCTTCCCATACGGTGTTCCGCCTGAAAAACGAACAAGCGGAGGAATCCGCCGGCGCCCCTTGGCAAAAGGTACCGGAAACAAGTAAGCTGACAGGGTTTCATAACCACCCGGTGCTCGTATCAAAGGACGGTGCTGAGCGGCCCGTTGCCCACAGCACCGCTTCCATCCGGGATATCACCGGCAAGCCGTCAGGCGTGGTCCTGGTGTTCCGGGATGTGACCC
The DNA here is from genome assembly GCA_023413135.1 of Bacillota bacterium. GTDB lineage: Bacteria > Bacillota > Clostridia > Christensenellales > Aristaeellaceae > JAEWAH01. The sequence continues at coordinate 1,836 of JAEZQK010000085.1, read as the reverse complement.
ATGAAAAGCTTCAACTGAATGAAATCGAATTTCTGAGCTTTCACGACCATTTGACCGAACTGTACAACCGCCGTTTTCTGGAAGCGGAGTTAAGCCGCCTGGACGAGCAGGACAGGCTGCCCATGACGCTGGTGATGGGCGACCTGAACGGGCTGAAAATGACAAACGATGCCTTCGGCCATTTCGCCGGGGATGATCTTTTGCGCAAGACGGCGGCTATTTTGAAAAAAAGCTTTCGCCAGGAGGATATCATCAGCCGTTACGGCGGGGACGAGTTTGTAATTCTGCTGTCCAATACCACCTCCCAAACAGCAGAATCCCTGATCAAAAAGGCGCTGGGCAAAATCAGGGAAAGCAAATCGGGAAAGGGCATCCTTTCCGTTTCCTTTGGCTGGGATACCAAAACGGCCAAGGATCAAAGCATCGCCCAGGTATTGAAAAACGCAGAGGATAACATGTACAAGCGCAAGCTGCTGGAACGCCCCAGCATCCGCAGCGCCACCGTAAGCGCCATCGTCAAAACGCTGTACGAAAAAAATTCCCGGGAGGAGGCCCATTCCAAGCGGGTGAGCGAATTGAGCTCCGCCATCGGCCAGGCCATGGGTCTGCCCGAGAGCGAGATCAACAAGATCAAATCGGCGGGACTTTTGCATGACATCGGCAAAATCACCATCTCCAACGAGGTGCTGGAGAAAAATGGTCCCCTGACGCCGCCGGAATGGGGTGAGATCAAGCGCCATCCCGAAACGGCATACCGCATCCTAAGCGGCGTCGCCGAAATGGCAGACCTGGCGGATACGGTGCGCCAGCACCACGAGCGTTGGGACGGCAAAGGCTATCCCAGGGGCCTCAAGGGCGAGGAAATCACATTCGCTGCCAGGATCATTTGCGTAGCGGACGCCTTTGATGCCATGACCAGCGAGCGGCCTTACCGGTGCGGTATGCCCGTACAGGAGGCCAGGGAGGAACTTTGCCGCCAGGCCGGCACACAGTTCGACCCGGAAGTCGTGCGCGTCTTTTTGGATAGCGGTTTGGTGTAATAAGTGTCCCTATAACGCAGTATGCTTGTTAGCTTTTCTACCGGAATCGTGATTGCTTGGAAACCCATTCAACTTCGCCTGAAAGCCGTAGGGGCGAGGCTTCTTAACCGCCCGATGAGAAACATCACCGTAGCGGGCGGAGCAGAGCCCCGCCCCTACGGCGTTGTTTGTTTATTGGCTTCTCTGCCGAGGATTGTCCAATTCGTATCTTATGTAGTTGAAAGCGCACTAGTGGATTGTCAACTACAGAAGTTTTGAAATATGACCATTCATCTTTGTCTGAACGCTGTAGGGGCGGGGCTCTGGCAAAAATGAATGATGGATCATTGTCCTGTGTTCCAACGAAGATGCTTTGGAAATGGAGAACATGAACGGCCAGAAGAGGCTTCCCCTTGAGGGGAAGCTGTCGACGAAGTCGACTGATGAGGTGTATGTGGCGGCAATATTCCCATAACAAACCACCTCATCCGGCGCTACGCGCCACCTTCCCCTCAAGGGGAAGGCTCATGATGTGCATGGCACAATCGCGGCTTGACAAGTGCAGCTTTGGTAACGGAAGATGAAAAATGAAACGAAACATCTGTAGTTGACAAGCTACTAGTACTCTGACAACTACAAAAGTTTTGGATTCCATAATCTCTGGCAGAGAATCCAATAAACAAACAACACCGTAGGGGCGATTATCAATGCGAATCAAGGGTAGAAAAAGAGCAAGAGTGGAGCCAAAACCAAAAGGACAAACAGGCGTTCGCGTAGAAAAGTTCTTTTGTGTGGAAAGAACAGCTCATCACGCTAT
>JAEZQK010000059.1 GCA_023413135.1 Bacillota bacterium | reverse complement strand
GTGTATGTGGCGGCAATATTTCCGTAGCAAACCACCTCATCCGGCGCTGCGCGCCACCTTCCCCTCAAGGGGAAGGCTCATGATTTGCATGACACAATTGCCGCTTGACATGTGCAACTTTGGCGGCGGAAGATGAAAAACGAAACGAAACTTCTGTAGTTGTCAGACTACTAGTAGTTTGGCAACTACAGAAGTAACGAATTTCACAATCCCCGGCGGAGAAGCCAATAAACAAACGTCGCTGTAGGGCGAAACCTGGAGCATTGGAGCGGAAATGCGGAACACTGTCCAAGCGAAGTGTGGGACGGTGCGAAGGCTTAAAAAGGGGCTTGTTCACCCCGTTTGTTTCGCCGTTTCCTACGCCTGACTTCATCCGCCACAGGCGGCGTTCGGCTCCGGAGCCTCAAAAGAGGGAGCCTGATTAAAAGGCTCCTTTTAAGGAGCTGGTGAGCGAAGCGGGACTGAGGATTGGTTATCGTAGCTCCGCGACAATCATGAATACCATTGCATAAGAACGGCCGACCTGCGCAGCAAAAAAGCGGAGGATGCCTCCTGGCTCCTCCGCTTGTTTTGCGCATATTCCATTTTGGGCTAACTCTAATATGCCAATGCTGTTCACCGCATCAATCATATATATAACATATCCTGAAAACACCAATTTGTCAAGAAAAACTGAGAATCATCAAGTTCCGGGGACATTTGTCCCCTTTTTGGCGCTGTTTGCTTTCCCGCACAAGTTTCATGCGTTTGCATTTTTCCTTGCCGCACGTTATGTTAATACAAAAGCGGAGGAGGCCGGCCATGAACGCCATCGAATGGTATAACTACATCGCAAAACGCAACGGCGGATACAAGGTCAACGTGCCCTACGAGGTTGTTGGAGAATCGGCCGAGGATGTATTTGCGCGTGAATTGACCGAATTGATCCGCGGCGGAACCGTGCTTGACGCGGGATGCGGGCATGGCGCGTTTACACTCAAGATGGCCGGCTTCGCAAAGGCAATCATCGGATACGATTTCGCCCATGAGATGATCAGGATAGCGAATCGCTTGAAAGAAGAGGCGGGCGCACAAAACGCGTCCTTTGTCCCCACCGGCCCTGGAGAGCGGCTGTCCTTTAAGGATGGTTCCTTCGATGTGATCTACAGCCGCCGCGGGCCGGGCTCCATCGTCGAACAAAGCAGGCTGCTAAAACCCGGCGGGATCATAACGGGCATACACACTTACCCCATCCGCGACGGGGAGATAATAGACCGTATCCGGGCCACCGGGGATTATACCGATATCTCCATGCGGGTGTTTCAAAGCGCGATCCTCTATTTTGGGAACGAAGCGGATTTTGCGGAATACCTTTCCTCATCCCATCTTGCGCCCGACTATACGCTGCCTGAAAACAGAGGCGCCTTTGAGAAAATTCTCGGAGAAAGTTATGTAAACGGGCGCATCGGGATCAGGGAAAGCAAGCAGATTTGGCGCGCGATTAAAAAATAGGGAGGGCTATTGAATGTCCGACACAAGCAGCAATGAGATCTGGAAAGCTTTTCAGCGGCCGGACAGCTTTGAACAGCGTACACACCGCTTTCGCGTGGACATGCGGCCCCTATTGTTTCAGTGGCTGGGCATCACGCCCGAAAGCCGCGTGCTGGACGGCGGCTGCGGCAGCGGCGTGTTCACGCGGTATCTGGCCGGGGGATTGGCATCAGGGCATATCACGGGCTTTGACATAAACGAAGGGTTCATCGAATATGGCCGCAAAAAGGCGGAGGAGCTGGGCCTTGGCCGCAAGATGACGCTGGAAACCGCCGACGGCTTCCACCTGCACTATCCGGACAACACCTTTGACGCGGTAACAAACTATACCTATATCGGCGTGCTGTCCGATCCCGCTGCCGGCATGGGCGAGCTTGTACGGGTATGCAAACCAGGCGGCGTGGTTTCCTGCGTGATCGCCACAAACGCCATCCCCTATATAAGCTGGCAGGGAGGCTATCCTTTTGAGGGCGCGCAGGAGCTGCAACGGCTGGCAGCGCTGGAAAACGTCATCTTCGGAAGCTATGCCCGCAAAGCCTCCGATTGGAAACAGTCGGACAAGTGGGATGTCTTCCGCTACCCGCAGCTTTTTGAAGCCTGCGGTTTGAGCGGCATCCATATGTACCCGTTCGGCCATCTCATCTGCTATAGCGATTCGGCCTATCCTTTGGAGTATCGCAAACAGCTTGCCCAAGGTGAAACGGAGGAGGAAATAAGCTGGCTGAAGTCAAGGTATTTAGGCAAGGAGGACATCTACGCCCAGCATGGATTTTCGGGGGGTGATTTTGACCGGCTGGTCTCTCTGCTCGAAACAAAGCTTGATTACATCAAAAAGCATTTCGATGCTGACCACAGCCATGAATGGCACGGCGGATTCAACTTCATCGTAACCGGCATAAGGATGAGATAGGAAGACCTCTCCCAGCCTCCTTCCCCGGCAGCCTCCTCCGCCTCGCTTTATCCGACACAGGCGGCGCTTCAGTTTCGGAGCCTCAAGAGGTAGCCTTTTGGAAAGCCTCCCTCTTGAGGGAGGTGCCGACGAAGGAGGTGGAAGGAGTAAATGCTTTGGGTTGCGTAAGGCACAGATAATGGGTAAAATGGCTTGTTTCACGCTAATTTAAAACATTAATGACATAGAGAACCGTCCCCTGTGCCCTTCCCCTGTGCCCTTTGGCGGCATCCACGAACATGCCGGCAACCATGGCGACGGCGCCTTCGTTGGTCGCAAGGATATCCATGCTGCCGGCATTACTGCTTTGCAGCACTCCCAGGATAGTATTGTGCCTCAATACCCACCTTCGGTCCATTTGTAATTGATTTGATCATACCCCGCGGTTTTAGCAAAACACAGAGGTCGGCAGACTGTGTCTCTCAACCAACATTAAAGACAATCGGCATGTATTACGCTATCAACTTGAATTAAGTCTTTTCGGACAATTTCATAAAACAGCTTACCATTCATGTTCACGCCTTTGGTTTGGGATAAAGGCACATAATAGACATCATTCCCAACTGCGACTTTCCAATATTTGGTATTTCCAACGGTTATATTTGCATCAATAATCTCCAACTCGACACTTGAATCGGTTTTCTCAGATTCAAATCCATCAAGAAGCTCAATTTTACAATCGTAAATCTCTCCTTCTCTAATGAATTCGAAATCATCATAACCAACATTAACCACGGAAGAATCATCAAAAACTTTGTCAAGCGTTCCTGTCTCAAGATTGAGCAGATCAACAAAACTGGTCACGGCGGCCTTGTAGATTTTGATTACCTTGTACATATATTTCCCTCCTGTTAGTCAATCGGGTAGAACGAAACAATATACCCATTCGTTCCATATGCCACTTTATACTTACTGCCATCAATCAAATACTCCGCATATGGCCCTGCTTTAGTCATGCCAGTTTTTACAGGTGCCTCTTGCAGTACTCTGTTCAAGCATCCAGGAATGTCGTGTATGCCTCTCGCATTAAAATGGGAAGTATGTCCATCAGTGATATGTTGTAACCCTGATGAACTGTTTCCATTTTCAAGCCACATCAATTTACCTTCTGGTGTTTTTACTACTGTAACCACATCATCCAGATTGCACTTGACTCCACTGACAGCAAGCTCATCCATCAGGTTTTGAGGCTTCAAAGAGTTCGCTGCACCCGCCATCGGCCCACCAGGATTCCCCGCATCCTCAGGCGGTTTCATGAAAGATTGGGGGCCCTTGATATCCCATCCTTGCCGCTCAATATTTTCCAAGCGTCTATTTGGATCAAGGGATATGCCTGCAGGCCCGTAAAACCACCTGTTGATGATCGGTGCTGCTGCCATAGCGAACAGCATGGTCCTTTCCATCCCCTGCTGCAGCCTTTGTTCCTGATCAAGCATTGCGATGGATGTATTTTTATTATAGACCAGATCGTATTCAAAGTTAATACTGCTCGCCCAATCCCTCCCGGCACCCTCCAATTCGCCTTGGGTATAGAAGCCCATCTGCACAAGGTCTTCATATGTTATTTCTTTTTGATTTTCTTTCTTCCACTGGAGGACCGCCATCCTTGCATCCAGGCTTACGCCGGCAAATGCATACGAACTCCCCAGAAAAATCAAATCTTTTTCTTGTTGTACGCTTAAGGATTCGTAAATAACTTGGGCTATCTGCCAAATTTGCTGCTGCTTGCCTGAGGCAAGTTCATTTATGATTGAGAAAAGGTCCTCCCCGTCATCAGCCCGGCGCTTTTGCTCATCCGTCAGCATTGAAAAAATTGCCGACAATCCCGTAAGCTGCTCTGGCGCCATCACCGCGTAAAGCAAATCGTCGAGATTCTGCTCTTCTGCCGTGTAGCCTCCGACCGGAGCCTGCGCATCCTGATTCCCGTCCTTCGGCAGGCTGGTCCATACTTCAAACCTTGGCGGACCGGCTATAGGCTCGATGCTGACCGGATCATACGTACCGCCATCGTAAGTATCGTTTTTAATGTAATCGGGGTCATACTTCGCCCTGATTTTTGCCGCAAGGCGATGTGCTTCGTTTTGGTACATGTATGCCCAATTCCCAGACCCCCCGGCCGCTTGATACATTTCAGCCGCATTCGCTATGATGAGCAAATCCTCTTCCGTGAGCTTCCCATCAAGATATGCCTGATAATCGGCATCTTGAATCCCCATATGTCTGTATGGGTTGTTGGACGGCGTAGGCGTCGGCTTGAGGGTGGAGAAGGGTGTTAGCGTGGTTGAAGGCACCGTGGTAGGAGGCCATAAAGCGCCGACTCCATTTGTATATCCCACATCCGTCTCCGCTCCCGCCGAAGCCAGCTCGCGGAAAGGCGCATTCCCCAAGCCCGGCAGGACATTTGCATCATCAGATTCCAATTGCTGCCTGCCTTCCTTTATTATACCGCTTCCATTTCTATTCGCAAGAAGGGATACCCGGTCGGAGATAAAATCCACACTTTGCAAAGGCGGCAGTCCATCCCCGTCCTGATGATCATTGTCCTGCCCCACAGCCTGTTCCTTCAGCTTGGCCCGTTCTTCCGCCAGCTTGAGGCGCATATCCTCCAGCCTCTGCCCGGCCTGGGTCTCCACGTTTTCCACAGCCTGCTTCTGAGCACCGCTCAGTTTTTTCCGGGCGTCTGTCAGCGCCTGCTGGCTGCCTGCCTCCGCCTGCTGCGCCTTCTTGCGCGCAGTGGAAGCATTCCAAAAGTCGCCAAAGGCGGTATGCACCGCTTTCATGGCATTTGTATCCGCCAGGTTCGCACGAAAGCGCGCCTGGGCCTTAGCAAGCGTGTTCCATTTGGCTTGTTCTGTTTGAACTGCACGGTTCAAGCCCGCCTTGGACTGATCCAATATCCTTTCAGCCGTTTTTACATCCTGCTCAAGGCCGGACCGGTCTCCCAGCTCTCCATCATCCATCAATTCTCTCTGGATCGCAAGCAAAGCCTGCTGCTCCACCCGTTTGGCGGCATTTTTCAGGAGGTGTGGATTCTGCATATCCTGTGCAACGGCATTTGCCTGAGCAAGGATGGCATCCTGGTTCAAAGCCACAGTCCGCATATTCTCTTCCGCCACAATGACCGCCTTGGCATGGCTGGGCAGGGATGCAATCAGCACCGCTTCTTTTGCATGGCCCGATTGTATCAGGTTGCCGATATAATTGACACCTGCCATGCCCCACCTCTCCCTGGCAATGTCCAGGTTATGGGTAGTGGATGCGGCAATCATCAACACGTCATCCAAATCGGGATTGCCGGTATCGATGTTGATGCTTCTCAGGGCATTGGATGTGGCAAGAACAAGGGCATCACCGGTCATGTCCTCCGCTCCGGAAGCCTTCCCTACCATGGCTTCCCGCAGCTTCATCAGCGTGAACAATGTCTGCGCCGTGGGCAAATCAAGATCATCCTCGGACACAAACGCATCCAAAACCTGCCTGAGCGCCGTGCCGTCCATCCTTGCGATCGTAGACAACGCCCTGGTCAGGTCCGTGCGTTCAATAGCGGTGTTTTGAACGTTCATCGCATCATTGAGAAAGGAAGCAATTTTGAAAATGGAATCTCCGTTCATCCCCAGCACCGTTTGGGCCACCTGATCATATTGCGTCCGGATTTCCGGAGCTATGACCGTGCCGCCGGTTTCCGCTTTGGCGGCGTCCACGATCATACCTGCCGCCATGGCAACAGCGCCTTCGTTGGTAGCAAGAGCATCCATGCCGCCGGCCGGGCTGCCTTGCAGCACACCCAGGATGTCATTGTATCCGGCAGCATCGTCCGGCCTGAGCCATGTATTGCTATTCCAGGCAGCGGCGGCCCCTTTATCCCAGAGAGCACTCTTGCGGACGGTCAGGCTTTTGGGGGCAACGGCGTTTTGCAGCGCATTCCCTTCCGCCGCGATCACCGCACTCTTTTCATTTTGGGCGGCAGCGGCAAGGTCCGCACCGTTCTTTGTGCTACCCTTACGCTTGTTTATAATA
>JAEZQK010000027.1 GCA_023413135.1 Bacillota bacterium | reverse complement strand
GGCTTGCTCCCGCCGCCGTTCCCAATGTATCTTGATGGTACTGCAACACGCGGCGGGAGCAAGCCCCCGCCCTACCCTGGACCCATCGATGCACTTATGTTTTCGATTACTATGATTGCTTCAATTTTTCTTCCTCCTCAGTGATCTCCTCCCGGTCAATCCTTCTGAACAAAACCGATATTTCCGGCAGAATAAGGCCGGCGGGGACATGCTGAAACTGCCAATTATTCGTAAGCTTAAGCCAAGCAAACAGCTTTCCCGAGGAAAAGGGCAAAAATGGATGCAGCAATACGGCCAGATTCGCAATGATCTGAACGCAGGAATACAGCGTTTGGTCACACTGAGCGGGACTGGTCGTTCTTGTTTTCCATGGTTCATGGGTATCGTAGTACTTATTCCCGAAGCGCACAAATTCAAAAATATCCTCCAGCGCATCCTTGAACTGCCCTTCCTCGATTTTTTCCGCCGTGGTTTGATACAAGGTATTGATGCGCCCGGCAATCTCTTCCTCCAGCGTGCCGGATGGAATGGCGTTTCCGAAGTATTTTGCGATGAACGCAAGCGTGCGGTTCACCAGGTTGCCGTATGCGCCCAGTAGCTCGCCGTTGGTGCGCTCCAAAAACTCGCGCCAGGAAAAGTCGGTATCCCGTTTCTCAGGGCCGCTCACAATAAAGAAATACCGCAGCGCATCGGCGTCGTACCTAACCATGATATCCTTGACCCATATAGCCCAATTGCGGCTGGTGGATATCTTGCGGCCATTCAGCGTCATATGCTCGCTGGAGATGATGCTGTCCGGCAGGCGCAGATTGCCGCCATGGGCTAGCAGCAGCGAAGGCAGGATGATGGTGTGAAAGGGGACGTTGTCCTTACCGTGCACGTAATAGTGCCTGGCGTTTTCTCCCCACACCGTTTCAAAGGGGACGCCCCGCTCTTTGGCCACACAATGGCTTGCAGACAGATATCCCAGCACGTTTTCCGCCCAGATATAGATTCTTTTGTTTTCGTAGCCGGCCTTGGGAACGTCGATGCCCCAATGAAGATCCCTGGTGATGGCCCTGTCCCGCAGCCCCTCGTCGATGTACCGTTTGGTAAGGGCAACGGCGTTTTTGCGCCACTTGGGGTGAGCGTTCAAAAAAACGCGCAGCTCCTTTTCAAGGCTTGATATGGCGATATACAACTGCAGGGTATTTGCAAAAGTGACCTTTGAACCGCACTCTAAGCATTGCGGATGCTTAAGCGCCTCGGCCTCCAGAATGGCGCCACAGTCATCGCACTGTTCGCCCCGGGCATGCTTGCCGCAATGCGGGCAAATGCCCACCACCAAGCGGTCGGTGAGCGTTTTTTGGCAGCCTGTGCAATAGGCCAGCGGCGCTGTTTTTTCATACACGTAACCGCCTTCATACAGCTTTTTGTGAAACGCTTGCACAAACGCAATATGCTCAGGGCTGGAGGTTTTTGTGTACAAATCGTAGCTGAAGCCAAGCTTTGCAAACACATTCACAAACTCCGCATGGTAGCAGTTGCTTATCTCCCGCGGCGTTTTTCCTTCCTGCCTGGCCCTGATTGTCACAGGCGTCCCGTGGCAGTCGCTGCCTGAAACGTAATATACGCTGTCGCCTTTTGCCCTGTAGTACCGCGCCAGTACATCCCCCGGCAGCAATGCGGCAATATGCCCAATGTGCAAGGAGCCGTTTGCGTACGGCCAGGCGCCCCCGATGAGAATGTTCTTCATGTTTTTCCCTCTTTTCTTTTCAATTTTATTGCAAAACAAAAAGCCCCCGCCCCTGATCATGCCTGATTCAGGGGCGAGGGCCATGCCTCGCGTTACCACCCCAATTTACCTGCTTCTCACAAAGCAGGCCTCATCATGTACGGGCAAAAACGCTTCTGCCGATACACTATCGCTTTTACGGGCGAACCCGGCGCAGCCTGAAAGGGGAATCCTATTCGGTGCGCGGCTCCAAGACCATGTTCGGTGACCGTAGGCTTTGCCCATTCTCAGCTTAAGGGCTCTCTGTAAAAGCGGCCGGTACCTACTCTTCTTTTCATTGCCTTTGAATTGTATGGAATTGGTTTGCATTGTACCACAGTTGGGGAATGCATGCAAGAGTGGCTGTATCATGATTTCCCCAGGCTTTTCGTTGCCCCTTCATCATTTTGATGTTATAATGAGGGCTGGTATCCAAACCCATTGTACAAACCAAAGGAGCGGCTATGGAGCAAGAAATCAGGGTAGATGTTCAGAATGTATCCTACGCCTATGAGGATGCCGAGCAAAGCGCCCTTACGAATATCGATTTTAAGGCCACAAAAGGCGAGTTTGTGGCGGTTTTAGGCCACAATGGCTCCGGCAAGAGCACGCTGGCCAAGCTCATCAACGCCTTGTACCTGCCCACCCAGGGCCGGGTGCTGGTGTGCGGGTTGGACACCGCCCAGGAGAAGGACACCTGGGTCATCCGCCAGCACGCGGGCATGGTGTTTCAAAACCCGGACAATCAAATCGTGGCTACCGTCGTCCGGGAGGATGTGGCCTTCGGGCTGGAAAACCTGGGCGTGCCTACGGAGGAAATGATCCCCCGCATCGACGAGGCGCTTTCCGCCGTGCGCATGACGGAGTTTGCGGGCACCGCGCCGCATATGCTTTCCGGCGGGCAAAAGCAACGGGTTGCCATTGCCGGCATCCTGGCCATGCAGCCGGATGTGCTGGTGCTGGACGAGGCCACCGCCATGCTGGACCCCACCGGCCGGCAGGAGGTGCTGGAAACGGTGCGCAAATTAAACCGCGAGCACGGAATTACCGTGATCTGGATCACCCACTTTATGGAGGAGGCGGCCCTTGCCGACCGGGTGGTGGTGATGTCCGACGGGCAGATCGTGCTATCGGATACGCCCCGCAACGTGTTCCAATGTGTGGATACGCTGCGCAAGCTGCAGCTGGATGTGCCGCCCATGGCGGAACTGAATCAGCAATTGATTGGCGAAGGGATGCCCCTTTCCAGCGGAATACTTACCGTAGAAGAAATGGTCCGGGAGTTGACGGAGAGATTATGCCCATCCAAATAGAAAATCTGACCCATACGTATATGCCCGGCAGCCCCTTTCAGGCCACCGCCATAAGGGATATTTCCCTGACCATTGAGGATGGGGAGTTTCTTGGTGTCATCGGCCACACAGGGTCGGGCAAATCCACCCTGGTGCAGCATTTGAACGGACTTTTAACCCCTACCTCCGGCCATGTGCTGGTGGATGGGGTGGATGTGTTTGCCAAGGATACGAACCGCAAGAAGATCCGCCAGCAGGTAGGGTTGGTGTTCCAGTACCCGGAGCATCAGTTGTTTGAAGAAACGGTAGAAAAGGACATCGCCTTCGGGCCCAAGAACCTGGGCCTTTCTCCAGAGGAAATCTCCGGCCGCGTGCGGGAAGCCTGCCGCCAGGTGGGTATTTCTTTTGAGGAATGCGGCCAGCGCTCGCCTTTTGAGTTATCCGGCGGCCAGATGCGCAGGGTCGCCATCGCCGGTGTTCTGGCCATGCGGCCCAGGGTATTGGTGCTGGACGAGCCTACCGCCGGGCTGGACCCTGCCGGGCGGGACAGCATTTTGTCCATGGTCAAGGAGCTTCATGCGGCGGGGAACCTGACTGTTATCATGGTCACCCACAGCATGGACGACATTTCACGTTTGGCTACCAGGCTGGTGGTTTTATCCAAGGGCGCGCTGGTTTTGACCGGTAGCCCCAGGGAGGTCTTTTCCCGCGTGGAGGAGATGGAAGAGTACGGCTTGGGCGTGCCCCAGGCGGCCAAGCTGAACTACCTATTGCGCAAGGCTGGCTTCAAGCTGCCGGGTGATTTGTATACCCTGAACGAGGTACAGGACCACATCCTGCGCATCTGGAAGGAGGCGGGATCATGCTGAGCAACATTACTCTGGGCCAATACTATCCCGGCAACAGCATCGTCCACCGCCTGGATCCCAGGATCAAGATTGCGCTGTCCATCGCCTTCATCGTAGGCATCTTTCTGGTACAGAATCTGCTGGGCTATGGTTTAGCGCTGCTGTATATTCTTTTGACAGTCCGTTTGTCCACGGTGCCCTTCAAGCTGTTGATGCGGGGCATCAAACCGCTTAGGTTTATTTTGATATTGACCTTTTTACTGAACCTGTTTTTTTCCTCCGGGGAAACGGTGGTGTTTAAACTATGGATCATCACCGTTACCTGGGAAGGGCTTTCCACAGCAGTTCACTTTTCCCTGCGGCTTGTGTTCCTGGTGCTGGGCACTAGCTTGCTTACACTCACCACATCGCCCGTAGCGCTGGCCGACGGGCTGGAGCTACTCTTGACGCCCCTGAAAGTGATCCGCTTTCCTGCCCATGAGCTGGCCATGATGATGACCATTGCGCTGCGCTTCATTCCTACGCTTCTGGAGGAGGCAGACAAGATCATGAAGGCGCAAATGGCCAGGGGCGCGGACTTTGAATCAGGCAACCTGCTTGCCCGTGCCAGGGCCATGGTGCCCCTCCTGGTGCCGCTGTTTGTAAGCGCCTTCCGCCGGGCGTCGGACTTGGCTATGGCCATGGAGGCCAGGTGTTACCACGGCGGGGAGAACAGGACGCGGCTGCGTGTGCTGAAGGTGACCCGGCTGGACGGGTATGCATGCCTTGTGACAGCGGGGCTGATCGTTTTGATCGTACTGGAGGGCATTCTTCTATGATGGGCGAAACGCGCCCGTTCCGCCGCGTGCTCCTGACCGTCTCCTATGATGGCACCGGCTATTCCGGCTGGCAGCGGCAGGAGAACGCCATGAGTGTGCAGCAGCGGCTGGAGGAAGCACTTTTTAAGGCCCTGGGCGTAAAAACCGCGGTGACCGGAGCCAGCCGCACCGACGCGGGCGTGCATGCGCTTTGCCAAGCAGCCCATTTTGATACGAACAGCACCATCCCCGATGAAAAGTTCTCGTTTGTATTGAACAATCTTTTACCTTATGATATCCGCGTGACAGGTGCCCGGCCTGTGCCGCCCGATTTTCATGCCCGGTTTTCCTGCCTGGGCAAGACATATACCTACCGCATGCACAACGCGCCTCATGCTTCGGCCCTTTACCGCAACATGACCGCCCATGTGCCTGTGCATCTGGATGAAGTAGTTATGGATGAGGCAGTACAACAGGTACTCGGCACCCACGATTTTGCAGCCTTTGCCGCTGCAGGCGGCAGCGCCAAGACGACGGTGCGCACCATCACAGGTGCAAATGTTACCCGCCATGGCGAACAGGTGTCGCTCATCGTATCCGGCAACGCCTTCCTATACAACATGGTGCGCATCCTGGCCGGAACCCTCATAGAGATCGGCCAGGGGAATTTGTCCCCCCAAGTGCTGATGCAGGCGCTGGAAACGGGGAACCGGCTGCTGCTTGGTCCCACCGCTCCCCCCCATGGGCTGGAGTTGACGCGGGTGGAATATGATGTGTGAGAACTGCGAGAAGGGCTTCTTTTGAAAAAGAAGCCCTTCCCGCGCTCATCCCAAGAAAACTTCATTTAGGGGAAGGATAATCATATGGCGTACAAAGGAGATGTCGTGCGGATTGTTCTCATGCTGCCCAAAAAAATGGGCTGCTATTTCATCCCTTGTGTTGATGCTTGCATCATGGGTATCTATTCCAAGTATGCGTTTATGTTTATAAACGATTGAAAGTTTTCTTAAGGTGGGCGCGGGAGGAGCTTCTTTTTCAAAAGAAGTTCCTCCCGTTATTTATTACTGTATCCCCCCGTATCCTGTCATGTTTTTCACGGCTTGGACATATGCTCCTGTACAAACACTAGGGAGGTTTGAATATGCAGGAGTACATAGCCCAGCGGTGCATGTGCATTGCGGAGTACATCATCGAGACGAAGGCAACGGTGCGGCAGGCGGCACAAAAGTTTGGTGTATCAAAGTCCTCCGTGCACAAGGATATGGGCGAGCGGCTGCCCCATGTGCATGACGCATTGGCCAAGGAAGTGGCGCAGGTGCTGGCCTACAACAAGGCGGTGCGCCACCTGCGGGGCGGCGCGGCAACGCGGGAAAAGTATAAAGGAATGCGGGAAGATACGCCGGAAAAAGGCGACTAAGGCTTGCACGGGACACCCGATTCGGAAAAAAAGAAGGAATAATCCACCAAACCGTAGAATATTACCCGTTAGCATTGCGCAAAAGTCCGTCTACTGCGCAAATCCATAGCGGGAAAGGGCGCTAACTACCTATGGCGGCATACAGCGATATCGGCATCGATTTGGGTACGTCCAACGTGCTGGTGTATATGAAGGGAAAAGGCATTGTGCTTCGGGAGCCAGCCGTAGTGGCCATCGACCGGGACAGCCGGCAGGTGCTCGCTATTGGCGATGAGGCCCGGCGCATGCTTGGCCGTACGCCCAGCACGATTTTGGCCATCCGTCCCCTTCGGGAGGGTGTTATATCCGATTTCGAGCTGACCAGCGAGATGCTTCGCTATTTTGTGATGAAGGTCATCGGCAAGCGTTTCTTTTCCAGACCCTTGGCGGTGGTGTCGCTGCCCAGCGGCGTCAATGAGGTGGAGAAGCGCTCCATCATATCCACCATGTTTGATGCCGGCATGCGCCGTACACAGCTTTTGGACCGGCCTGTGGCCGCTGCCATCGGCGCCGGGCTGGATTTGAACGAGGCTTACGGCTCCATGATCGTGGATGTTTCCGCTGGGGTGACGGACATCGCGGTGTTGTCCATGGGCCAGGTGGTGGTCAGCGATTTGAGCAAGACGGGCGGCGACAGGTTTGACGACGCCATCATACGGTATTTGCGGCGCAAGCATAACCTGCTGATTGGCGAGCGCACCGCCGAAGAACTGAAAATCACCATCGGCTCCGCCGTGCCCCGTACCGAGCAGCTGTATATGGAGGTTACGGGCCGCAACCTTCTAACCGGGCTGCCCAAAACAATCCGCGTCACGTCGGATGAGATCACCGAAGCGCTGGATGAGCCGCTTCAGGCGTTTATCGAAAGCATACATGCCGTGTTGGAGCGGACCCCTGCCGAGTTGGCCGCCGATATCTTTGAGGCGGGCATCCTGTTTACCGGCGGCGGGGCGGAACTGATGGGTCTGTGCGAGGCCGTTTCCACCGCTCTGAAGGTCACCTGCGCCGCTGCCGATGACCCTCAAAATTGCGTGGTGATGGGCTGCGGCAGGGCGCTGGAGGAGCCAAGGGCGCTGCGCCATTTCCTGGATAGCGGGAGAAGAAGGCTGTTTTCGCGATAAATCAATACAACCAGCATACAGGGGCATCCGGCGTGATTTCCATGCCCAGCTTTTCATGCAGGTTGAGGGACGCTTCGTTTCCTTCTATGATCTGGGCATAGGGAACGCGCCCCAATGCTTGCTGCTTTCGCATCATGGCGTTTTCCAGCAGGAAGGCCAAGCCCCGGCGGCGGTAGGCGGGCAGGATCTCCAGCAGGCCGATGGTGCCCTCCGGATGGGTGCCGATGAAGCCCGCCAGATCATCGTTCACATAAATGCCAAGCATGCCGGCCTCCAGCCGGTTGCGTATATACTGCTCATCCGGCAGGCTGGTGTAATGCACAAAAACGACGGGGAAATCGCCTACGGTTAAAGGCCGGATATCCGCCTCATTCTCCGGTGCGGGAACAGGTGAATCTTTCATCCAGGCTGCCTGGTGGCAGATCATGGTCTGTTTCAGAGAGAAGCGGTGCATCAGCTCATCCTTGATATACGGCTGGTGCATCACGATGAGGGATGCATTTTCCATCAATCCGGAAATCCGCCTTGCGCTTTCTTCCGATGCGGCGCTGAGCATATGGATGTTGCCGGGCATATGGTAGATGAGCACGCCGTCCTCCCCGGCATAGAGAACTTTCGCTTCCGAAAGCCTTAGGGGTTCCAGCATGTCGATGTGCAAAAGCCTGTCTTTTTCAAGGTACTTTCGTGCTTCAAGCTCCATGGTATCCTCCAGTAATATGAATAACCATAACAGTATACAGGATTTGTTAAAAAAGAAAAAGAGGCTGCCGGGTTTTGCCGGCAGCCTCTTTGCGGGAATATTTATTCGTTGACCAGGTTGTACTGCTCGATGGCGCTGTTGATTTCTGTCGCCAGTTGTGTGACCGCGTCATCCACAGTAAGTTCGCCACCGACCAGCTTTTCGGTGTAGCTTTCCACCAGCGCGCGGGCTTCGGGGAATACGCTCAAAAGAGCGCCGGCATACTCGGGCTTGGTGGCATGGAGCTGGTCGATGGCCGTGCCAAACTGCGGGAATTGGGCAAGGTTGGCCTTGAAGGCATCCAGATCATGGGTGGCCACAGTGATGGGGAAATAGCCTGTTTGAGCGTTCCAGAAGGCCTGCTGTTCGGGGGCGATCATGTACTGAATGAACTCCCAGGCAGCGTTCTGCTTGGCTTCGTCACCACTGGCAAGCGCCCACAGGGAGCCCCCACCGATGGATACGCCGCCCACATCGCCTGCGCCTACGTTCGGGAAAAAGCCCGTGCCGATTTCAAAGGCGTCGCCCACGTTGGTCAGAAGCGACTTCAAAGCCGCGGTGGATTCAAGCGTCATAGCGATCTGGCCGCTGATGAAGGCCGCTTTGGCATCGTTGTTGCCCTTATTCAAATAGGTGATGACGCCGTCGTCGATGAGCTTTTTCCATACGTTCAGGATGTCCTTGGCAGCGCCATTTTCGTCAAACACAACCTTGGTGGCGGGATCGGCGCCGCGGCCATTGTTGTTGTCGACATAGTGCTTGCCCTGCTTGCCGACCCACTGCTCAAAGAACCAGCCATAGTTGCCCATGCCGAAACCGCGCTGGGTGATATTGCCGGAAGTATCCTTGACAGTCAGCTGTTTAGCCATGGCCACGATCTCGTCAAAATTCTTGGGGGGTGTATTGGGATCCAGGCCGGCCTTTTCAAAGGCGGTCTTGTTGTAGTACAAAAGGGGCGTAGAGCTGTTGAAGGGCATGGAGTAGAGCTTGCCGTCGATGGTGTAATAGGCGGCGATGTTGGGCTCGATCTTGGAAATGTCATAACCGGAGGCGTCGATGAACTCCTGGATAGGCTTGGCCCAGCCGCTGTCGATCATGAACCTGGAGCCGATGTCGTACACCTGCACCACATCGCAGGGCAGAGCGCTCATGCCGGCAGCCTTGATCTTGTTGATGGCATCATCATAGGTACCCTGGTATTCCACGTTGACCTTGATCTTTCCGGCATAGGCTTCGTTGAAGCTGTTAACCATGGCGGTGATGGCTTCGCCATTGACGCCGCCCATGGAATGCCAGAACACGATTTCCACCGGTGCTTCCGCCAGCGTCGCGGGGATGAGGGAAAGAAGCATCATGACGGCCGCAAAAAGGGATACAAGCTTCTTCATGGGTATTTCTCCTTGCCATGTATATTTGATGCGCGTTTCCGTTGGTACGCGCTATCATCGGGATGTTCAGCCCTTGACCGCGCCTGCCATCAAGCCGTTAATGAGCTGCTTCTGCATGAAGACGAAGATGGACAGCGATGGCACGATCACAATGACCACTCCGGCCATCATCAGCCCCAGCGCTTCGGCGTCGATGTCATAGAGCATGCTGATGCCGATTTGCACCGTACGGTGGGCGGCGGTGTTGGTGACAAGCAAGGGCCACATGTACTGGTTCCAGGTGTTCAGGAACACATAGGCTCCCAGTGCGCCCAGAGCCGGCCTGGATAAAGGCATGACCACCGATAAAAGAAACCGCGCATTTGGGCAGCCGTCGATCCGCGCCGCCTCATGAAGCTCCTTGGCAAAGGTCAGGTAGTTTTGCCTGAGCAGGAATATACCCATGGCGCTGGTCAGGTATGGCAGAATCAACGCCTGGTAGCTGTCCAGCCAATTTAAGGAGCTGATGGTCAGGTAATTGGCGATGATGGTGGCTTCTCCGGGCACCATCATGGTGGCCAGGATCAAAATGAACAGCAGCTTTTTGCCCTTGAAGTTTAAAAACGCGAAGGCGAAGGCGGCCATGGAGCAGGTGACCATCTGGCCCAGCATAACGGTTGAGGATACGATGAAGGAGTTGAGTATGAACCTTAAAAAAGGATAGGTCGTGTTGGTAAAGGCTTTGACATAGTTGGACAACTGAACGGCGGAGGGGATCAGCCGGTTCTTGTAGATTTCGCTGGCAGGCATTACACTGATGAGCAGCGTATACAAAAGCGGCACCAGGATGATCATAAGCAGCGGTATGTTCAACAAAAAGGCGCCCAGGCTTCTTCCGGTTTTTTTGAATAGGCGTGTTTGCATCAGTAATGCACGCTCCTTTTCTCCATGCTGAACTGGATGAGCGTGATGCAAAGCACGATGACAAACAGGATCACAGACCGGGCTGCGGCCGTGCCGAACCGGAAGTTGAAAAACGCATCGCGGTAAATGGCATGAACGATCACATTGGTGGCTTCTCCCGGTCCGCCCTGGGTTAAAAGGCGGATCTGGCTGAAGGACTGGAACGCACCGATGATATTGATGATAATCTGAAAGAACAGCGTGGGTGACAGGCAAGGCAGCGTAATATGCCAAAGCCGCTTGAAATACCCCGCTCCGTCCAAAGAAGCACTTTCATACAATTCCCCGGGAATGTTCCTAAGCCCGGAGCTTAAGAAAATGAAATTGATGCCGGAGGTGAGCCATACCGTCATGGCTGCCACGGAAAAAAGCGCAAACTTCGTGTCCCCTGTCCAGTTGATCTGCGTACCAAGCAAAATGTTCAAAAGCCCGTTGGTAGGGTGAAGGATCATTTTGAAGGCCATGGAGGCGGCGGCGGAGGCAATGGCCACCGGCATGGCGTATACCGCGCAGGCAAAGGTGTTGCCGGGGTATTTTTTTTCGGTAAGCAAGCTGGTGATCAAGCCCGCCACAAGGCCACCCAGTGCCACCAGGAACACGAACTGGAAGGTAACTACAAGGCTTGGCCAGAAGGAAGAACCGGCCTTAAAGATGTCCAGGTAGTTTTTGAGCCCCACAAATACCTTGGCCTGGCCGTATTTGTTGGTGAGGAACAGGCTTAAATAGATGGTTCTGATAAAGGGAAAATACAAGAACAAAATAAAAATCGCAAGCGCCGGCAGCAGGAACAGATAGGGTTCCACCGCGGGGAATATGCGCCGGTGCCTTGATAGGGCCGGTGCAGCGTTTGCCTGTATGCGTGGTGACTCCATACAATAAGCCCTTTCTGTATGCCGGGATGGCGTATGAAACCCGCCTCCGGCCTGCAACGGAAGAATATATTCAACGTCTTTGTATATTCTTATTGCACAATTGTGTATTTCATTCATCATGAAATGCGGGGCTGGTCCATTTTTGTCCGCAAGGTTATTGTATGCGCCATGCGTGAGGCTGAAGGCAGGAGAAAATGAGGCTTTTCCATTGAATGCTTACAGTGTGAATACATGGAATGCAAGAAAACGGGGGAAACCAAGACCAGAGGAGTGTCATATCAACATAAAGCATGAACGCCATGACAGATGCCCATGATGCAGTATCATCCTAAGGGATAAAATTGTGTGCATAATGCGCATTGAGCCTTCCCCTTAAGGGGAAGGTGGCGCGCAGCGCCGGATGAGGTGTTGGGCTGCAAGGGTTTAGTCAGCCATTGCCACCTCATCAATCGACTTCGTCGACAGCTTCCCCTCAAGGGGAAGCCTTGGTATACGCTCCACATGCCCTGTTTTCAGGGAATATAAAAAGATCCGGGAGAACCTAAGTCCTCCCGGATCTGATATTGTTTGCCGGTTTCTTATGGATTGTTGATTATCCGTTCAGCGCTGCCAAAGCTTTGTAATCGTCCTTCAGGGAGCGGTACAGCTTTTTGTAAAGATTAAAGTACCCTTCGTAAGCCCTGCTGTTTTCCGCAATGGGCGGCAGGTTGTTCTCCGTTTTCACAATGCGGTCGCAGGCAGCCTCCACGCTTTCATAAACGCCTGTCCCCACGCCGGCCAGGATGGCCGCACCCAAAGCGGGGCCTTCGTCGGCCTGGATGGTGGATACCGTGCAGCCGTACAGGTCGGCCAGCATTTGCCGCCACAGGGGGCTGCGCCCGCCGCCGCCGCAAGCCATCATCTCCCGGATGGGCACGTGCATTTCCTTGAACACTTCCACGCACTCCGCCTGGGAATAGGCCACGCCTTCCATGACGGCGCGGATCAAGTGCTCTCTCCCATGCATGGCGGACAGGCCGAAGAACACGCCGCGGCAATCGGAGTCGGGATGTGGGGAACGCTCGCCCATCAGATAGGGCAGGTAAAGCAAGCCTTGCGCCCCGATGGGCACGCTTTGCGCCTTTTCTGTCATGACCACATAGGGGTCCACGCCGCGGGATTTTGATTCCTGCACTTCTTCAAAGCAGCAGGTATCCCGCAGCCACCGAAGGGAAAGGCCGGCGGCCTGGGTGCAGCTCATGACCGTCCACTTGCCGGGCACGGAGGCGCACAGCGTATGCACGCGGCCCTGCGGATCGATGGATACGGTGTCGGATACGGCGTACACCACGCCGGAGGTTCCAAGCGTTGTAAATGCCCGGCCGGAGCGTACCACGCCGGTGCCCACCGCGGCGGCGGCATTGTCGCCCGCGCCGCCCACAACGGGGGTGCCGGGGAGGAGGCCCGTTGCTTTTGCGCCTTCCTGATGAATTTTGCCCGTCACATCGGGCGATTCATACATCCTGGCCAGCAGATCCTCCGAAATGTCCAGCATGGCCAGCATTTCCTTGGACCAGGCCCGCTTGGGCACATCCATCAACTGCATGCCGGCGGCATCGGACACTTCCGTGGCGAATGCACCGGTGAGCTTGTAACGGATAAAATCCTTGGGTAAAAGGATATGGGCGCACTTAAAATATACTTCCGGCTGATTTTGCTTGACCCACATGATTTTGGCCGCCGTGAAGCCCGTCATGGGCGGGTTGGCGGTGATCTCAATCACTCGCTTGACGCCTATGCGCCGTGCCATTTCATCGCACTGTTCCCCGGTGCGCTGGTCGCACCAGATGATGGCGTTGCGAAGCACCTTACCGTCCTTGTCCAGCATGGTCAGCCCATGCATCTGGCCGGAAAGGCCCACCCCTAAAACTTCGCGGGGATCCACACTCCCTTTCTCCAGCACTTTGCGGATGCCTTCTGCGCAGGCACGCCACCAGTCCTCCGGGTCCTGTTCGGCCCAGCCGTTTTTGGGCTGGTACATGGGATACTCAACGGTGTGGGAGCTTACAGGGCGGCCATCCTCGGTAAACAGAACGGTTTTGGTACCGGAGGTACCAAGATCGATGCCCAGAAGGTATGCCATTGTGATGCCTCCTATGTAGATTTACGCCTCCAGCTCTTCGAACCTTCGGCACAATACGTACTTGGATACGGCGCTGTTGCGCGCATTGGGGCAGTAGGTATTCAGGATGTCCCTGATATAGGGGGGCATGACCTGGTTGTACTTTACTTCCAGGATGGTTTCGCCGTTGTCCAGCGGGGAGATGGTAGGCAGGTATGGATCGAAGATATCGAACTTTTTGAGCCCTGTGCGAAGCTGCTTGTCAAAGGTGATGCGAACCTCCTCCGCCGGATGGAGATACGCTTCCCGGATATAGTCCACCACTACCGTGGGCCGCAGGAGGTTGACCGTCATCTCCCGGAACATATCCCGCAATAGACCGCTGCGGGTACGCTCCAGCCCGGTAGGATCCCCGGCCATCAGCTGCTCACACAGGTCCCGCGGGATCTCCACGGTACGCTTGGAGATGAGATTGCCTATCTTGCTTTTGCATTCCAGCATAATCTTGTCGTCACGCATGTTATAGATGCGGATGCGGTACTTTTCCCGGGACGGAACGCCGCTGATCTTGTCGTACAGCGCGTTGTTAAACACGCCGTCAAAATACAGTGAGCGGACATGGTACTCGTTGCATTCATCGCCATTGGGATCGCGGTGCAGCGTGTGGTCCAGTATGTTGGACAGGATGACATACTGCATGTCATTAATGAAATATTTCAGCTCATGGCGAAGCGGAACAGCCAAATTGTCACCTCCGGTGATTCGAACAATGCCGGCTATGCCGACATTGTTGTTGCCTGTGCGCTTCGTGATATCTACGTGATATCGTAGGGCGATTATCAATCACCCGCTAAGTAGCGTACGCAGGCCATGGCGTGCGGGCGATTGATAATCGCCCCTACGGCGTATAGGCAGTCTGGTTTGCTTTTCCTTCGGGGTGTGGGAGCCAGTTAGGCCCCCGCTTCCGTCTGGCATGCCACCAGCGTAGCATCGTGGACGCCCTCGATGTCCAGCATCCGGGCTACGATCTCATGCTTTTCGCCCAGGCGCACTTCCACCGTCATTTCCGCGCCGGCCCGTGTCAGCGTTTTGGAGCGCAGGCGGTGCTGGCGGGCGGAATGCTTGAGTTCCGATTCGATGTCGTATTCGGCGGCTTCGTCGTAGTGAAGCACCAACAGATAGCTGTTGGGGTTCTGGAATTTGATGAACGTCATGGCCATCAGGATGACGGCAATGCCGATCACCGCCGCAATGCCCACTAGGTACAATTCCGCACCAAAGAGGATGCCCATAGTCAGCGACCAGAACATGAAGGCGGTGTCCATGGGGTCCTTGACGGCGGTACGGAAGCGCACAATGGACAGCGCGCCCACCATGCCCATGGACAACGCAATATCGCTTTTGATGGCCATGACAACGGGGGTGGTGATGAGGGTGAGCATGACAAGCGTCATGGCAAAGGATGGGCTGTACAGCACGCCTCTGAACGTCCTGCGGTAAACCCAGGCGATAATCAGGCCCGCCACCAGGCCGATACCCAAAGCCATTACTACTTTCCAAGGTGTCAGGGCTTGAAACTGCTGGGAAAAGTAGGATGACAGGGAAGGATTTTGTTGGACGATGTCCTGGGTGCTCACCGACAAAAGTTGAGCAATAGCGTGCATATCAGCGCCTCCTGTGATGATTCTTCTTACATTATACGGAAAAGGAGTTTTCCGTCAAGAAAACAACGAAGATTGTTTCAAAATGGCATCCGGCGGCATGGCGGGTTTTTCACCGAAATACTCCCGCATGGTGGTGTCGGGAAGGTTGAAGTACCTTTGGATGATCTCATAGAAGTGGGTAGGCCGCTTTTTCATGACGTTGCGATTGAAATCCAACCGGGTATTCCAGTAACGCCAGGCGCCTTCCGCCGTGAGGGGGGAGTCCACGTTGATGGTTTTTTCGTTCAGCTCCGCCCAGCGGGCAAAGTGCAGTTTCATTTCCGGCTCGATCTGGGCAGCCAGCTCGTTGAAGGTATCGATCATGAACTGGGTTGTGAACACCTGAAAGATCTCCCCCAGGCGGCGCAGGAATTTTTCCTTCATTTCGCTGTTTTCCAGAAGCTTGCGGATCAAGGTATTGTCGATATTCATCTGGCCCGCGCCCTTGGGGTCCAGAAAGGAGGTGGGGCTGTCGAACTTCGAGTTGAACAGGCCGTAGTCTGAGTCGTAGAAGATCCAGCGCCATTTCTGCCCCTCGCCCTTAAGCTTGTAGTAGCGGACATTTCCCGCTCCATCGGAGTTGCCGAAGAACCATTCCAGCGCCATATAGTCAAAGTAGTTGTCCACATCGATGCGGTCGGTAATGTATTTCAGGTCCTCGGAGTTCTTGCCGGGGGATAGCGTCTTCGCCTTGGCGATCAGATCCTTGTACTCCCTGTTGCTGCCGAAATAGACCTTGCTGCTGGCTTCCAGGATATCCATGTTGTTAGCCTGGTCCAGAGTCAGGCCCTCATGCTGGGCCACAAAGAACCGGTCCACCCGCTCCCGCATGTTGTAGTGGCCCCAGTATTGGCCGTTCAAGTATACTACCACAGGATTTGTGGCCTGATGGATGACGGTGGTGTCCAGTTTGTCAATGAGCCGTGACTGAAAATCATCATTGATGCGGGTCCAGACATTATCATTGCCGCCGTTGCGCAGCACGAAGGACTTGTACTCGGTGAAGGGCCTGTCTTCAAACAAAGAGGCTTCGAAATACGGAGCACCTTGAGCGGCTTTGGCCCGCACTTTAAAGGATTTTTGAGGCATATCCAGACTAAACTGCCCGAAGAGGCCGAACTCGATGCCTTGGGATAAAATCTGGCCGCCATCCAGCCCGTAGTATTCCACATGACCGGGGCGCGGAATTTTGCCAAACTCACGGTAAATGGCATTTTCAAATATCGGTCCGTCGGATTTGTCAATATTCGGCCCTTCCACAAGCATGCCGTCGGTTTCATTCCACAATTCATCCGGGTCCGTCACCAGTGATACTACGGGCAGTTCGTGATACACATTGATCAGATACGTTTGCGTGATGACTTCGCTGGGCTGCAGGTCCGACTTGAATGCCCTGGCACGGATTGGCGTGGTGATGCTGATTGTGATGGGGCTGCCGTCATACACAGGGTGCTGCTGGGTGGGAATGCTGCCGTCCAGTGTATAGTGGACGGTGGTGCCTTCCGGCACACTGATGGCCACGGAGACGGCTTCATTATACAGCCCGCCCTTCATGGATATGGAGGGCGTTTGCGCAAAGCCCAGGAATCCGGTGCCGTTGACAGCACCCATGGTGGGCGAATCATAATAAAAAAAGCCATCAAGGCCGCTGGTTCTGCCGTAAGAAATATTGGTGGGGATCAGCGGCAGTTGGATCTTGTCCAGCACCCGGCCGCTGGGATCAGAGAAACACATCACTTCGCCGCCGGCCCGGAGCAGCTTGAAATTGGTGTGATAACCACCCGCCTGGCTGCCCGTACCGTCCAGATTCACGATCTTGTATTCCCCGGGGTCTATGGAAGCGCCGGCGGGGAACTGCCACTTGCGGGGGCGGCCCAGGTCATCACTTAGGCCACAGCCTTCCAGGTTAGCGGTTTGAGTGGAGGAGTTGTACAGCTCCACCCAGTCATTGCCGCCGTCGTTGGAAGACATGATTTCCGAAATGTACACGCCGGTCAAATTTGCGGCCCGCATGTTCCTTTCCGCCTGGGCGGCGCCAGCGCTGTTGTTGGGCATGCCGGGGGTGGCCGTTTGAGATACCTTCCAGCTGCCGCCCTCATCCCGGCCCAGGGAAGCATCCATGGGCAGGTTGTCGATGGACACCCTGTCGATAAGACGGCTGCGGCTGTCGGACAATATGACCGTTTCCCGCTCCGCGCTTAAGCGGAAGTTGGTGTGGGAGATTTTATCAGCATTAAGCAGCCTGTCCTTCCCGCTGCAAAAGACCAGGTAATAGCTGTGGGCGGGGATCACCGCATCCTGCGGGAGACGCCACTTCAGGGGATCGTTTTCCTTGTCGCTCAAGGCAAAACCCTTCAGGGAAACAGGCTTGTCTGAGGTATTGTACAGTTCAACGTAGTCGGAAAGCTCCCCGTCCTCGTCATAGATGCCTGTGCGGGCATCGGCCATGACTTCACTTAAGCAGATGGCGCCTTCCGTAACGGCACTTAAGTTGCGGTAGCTTAAAAAGCCTTCCTGGGTATTTTCAAAGCCTGGGCTGTATTCCTGGGTCTGCACCCAGGAGATGCCGTCGGACATAAGGGCAAAGGATACGTCGCTGTTCAGGATAGGCACGGTGACCTCATGGATCACATAGGCGCTGGGGTCGAACAGGTAGACCGTTTCCCCGGCGGAGGACAGCTTGAACTTGGCATGCAGCGTGCCCGCGATGTCCGCATTGTTTGTATCGGAAGCGAAAACAACCAGCCGGCCGCCCGGCGCCAGCGTCACTTTCGGGAAGAGGAACAGGATCCGGTCGGAGCGGTCGGAAAGGCCCACACCACTTAAATCAATGGGATGGTCGGAGCTGTTCCATACCTCCAGCCAGTCGCTGAACTCGCCATTTTCGTCCGGAACGGCGGAGCTGTTGGCCGACATAACCTCGCTGATCACAAGCCCCTGGTAGGATGCCAATGGCGTGCCCTTAGGGGCTTGTCCATCGGGAGACTGCACGGAGGTCATGGCATGGGTCAGAGGCTCCTTGGGGAGCGCGTAAATCATGACAGCCAGAACGGCAAGCATGAAAAGCAGACTGGGCAGCACGGAAGGCTTCTTCGGCTTGGGCACGCCGGAAGGCCTGTGTTTTTGCGGCGGACGCGGGACCGGGGTTACTTGCATCGAAATAACGCTCCTTAAGTTGTGGGGAGGAAGAACGGGAATCCAACGCGCAAAGATTGTGCATGGAGTAGCAATCTTTCTCCATTATAACATACAACCCTTCAGGCGAAAACTGGAAATCAAGGTTCCCATACAAATTTTGCAAGTATCAAACGTTTTTATGCATCCAATTTTGATTATGAACGTCGGAGTTGCCAGCAATACCCGTGACGGATGCGCCAGGGCATAACACAGGGGCTGCCATTCCGGAATATAATCTCCGGCATGGCAGCCCCTGTTTCGCCAAGAAAATAATGATTGTTGTTTCAAATGGCGTCTTGTGGCATGGGCGGCTTTTGGCCAAAATACTCCACCATGGTGGCATCGGGCAGGCTGAAGTACTTCTGTACCATCTCATAAAAGAGCGTCGGACGCTTTTTGATAACGTTGCGGGAACGGTCCACACGCTGCCTCCAGTAACGTATGGCGCCTTCCGGGGTGAGGGGGGATTCCACATTGATAGTCTTTTCGTTCAGCTCCGCCCAGCGTGCAAAGTGCAGCGGCATTTCCGGCTCGATTTTTGCAACCAGGCTGTTGAACGTTTCCATCATGTTTTCCGTAGTAAGTACCTGAAAGATTTCTCCCAGCCGGCGCAGGAATTTTTCCTTCATCTCGTCATTTTCCAATAGCTTGCGGATCAAGACGTTATTTACGTTTTGATCGCCTGCGCCCTTGGGATCCATATAGGACTTGGGACTGTCAAAAGCGGAATTGAACATGCCGTAATCCGAATCATAGAAGATCCAGCGCCACTTGTGCCCTTCCCCCTTGATTTTGTAGAAACGGATGTTGCCCGCATCGGAGTTGCCAAAGAACCATACCAAAGACATGTAGTCAAAGTAGTTGTCCACGTCAACGCGGTCTGTGATGTATTTCAGGTCCCCGGGATTTTTGCCGGGGGAGAGGTCTTTGGCCTTGGCGATCAGATCCTTGTATTCCTTGTTGCTGCCGTAGGCCACTGTGCCGCCGGACTCCAGAATATCCATATTACCGGCCTGTTCCATGGGGATTCCTTCGTGCTGAGCCACAAAGAACCTGTCCACCCGCTCCCGCATGTTGAAATGGCCCCAGTACTGACCGTTCAGGTATACTACTACGGGATTGACCGCCTGGTGGACAACATTGGTATCTATTTTGTCGATGAGCATGGACTGGTAGGCGTCGTTTACGCGCGTCCATACGCTGTCGTTGCCGCTGTTGCGCAATACAAACGATTTATATTCGGTAAAGGGCCGGCTATCAAACAAAGAAGCCTCGAAAAGGGGCTTGCCCTGGGCAGCCTTGGCCCGCACCTTGAAAGTTTTTTGCGGTATGTCCAGGCTGTATTGCCCCTGCAGCCCAAACTCCATGCCTTGTGACAATACCTGAGTGCCGTCCAGCATGTAGTATTCAACGTATCCGGGCCGGGGCACCTTGCCCAGGGTGCGGTAAAGTGGATATTCACCTGTGGCCGCCAGCTTGAAAGGAATCTTCTCTTTATTCAGCGGTCCTCCGATGGCAAACATGCCGTCGGTTTCGTTCCACAGTTCATTGGGGTCCGCCACCAGGGACACTACAGGCAGGCTGTGGTATACGTTGATCAAATACGTCTGCGTAATGATTTCACTGGGCTGCAGATCCTGCCGAAAAGCCCGGGCGCGGATAGGCGTTGTTATGCCGACGGTAATGGGGCTGCCGTCGTACACGGGATGCTGCTGGGTGGGAATGCTTCCGTCCAACGTATAGTGGACAGTGGTGCCTTCCGGAACATTGATGGATACGGAAACCGCTTCCTTGTACAGCCCGCCCCTTATGGAGAAGGAGGGCGGTTGCGCAAAGCCCAGGAACCCGGTGCCGTTAACAGCACCCATGGTGGGCGAATCATAATAAAAAAAGCCTTCCAGGCCGCTGGTTCTTCCGTAAGAAATATTGGTGGGGATCAGCGGCAGATATATTCTGTCCAGCACCCGGCCACTGGGATCGGAGAAGCACATCACTTCACCACCGGCCCGAAGCAGCTTGAAATTGGTGTGGTAACCGCCCGCCTGGCTATTTGTGCCGTCCAGATTCACGATCTTGTATTCCCCGGGACCTATGGAGGCGCCGGAGGGGAACTGCCACTTGCGGGGGCGGCCCAGGTCATCGCTTACACCGTAGCCTTCTATGTTAACAGTCTGGGTGGAGGAGTTGTACAGCTCCACCCAGTCATTTCCGTCATCGCTGGAGGACATGATTTCCGAAATATACACGCCGGTTGTATTGGCTGCCCGCATGTTCCTTTCCGCCTGGGCAGCGCCGGCCCCATTGTTGGGCATGCCGGGCGTGGCCGTTTGAAACACTCTCCAATTGCCGCTTTCATCCCGGCCCAAGGAAGCATCCATGGGCAGATTATCGATGGATGCCCTGTCGATCATCCGTCCGCGGCTGTCGGACAGGATCACGGTTTCCCGTTCCGCGCTGATACGAAAGCTCGTATGGGAAATTTTGTCGGCGGCCATCAGCCTGTCCTTCCCGCTGCAAAAGACCAGGTAATAGCTGTGGGCGGGGATCACCGCATCCTGCGGGAAACGCCACTTCAGGGGATCATTTTCCTTGTCGCTCAAAGCAAAACCATTCAGGGAAATGGGCTTGTCCGTGGTGTTGTACAATTCGATCCAATCGGAAAGTTCTCCGTCCTCATCATAGATGCCCGTGCGTGCGTCGGCCATGACTTCATTGATGCGGATGGCGCCTTCCGTAACGGCGCTTGAATTGCGGTAGCTCAGGAAGCCTTCCTGGGTATTTTCAAAGCCGGGGCTGTATTCCTGGGTTTGCACCCAGGAGATGCCGTCGGCCGCAAGGGCAAAGGATACGTCGCTGTTCAGGATGGGCACGGTGGCTTGATTGATGACATAGGCGCTGGGATCGAACAGGTAGACCGTTTCCCCGGCAGAGGACAGCTTGAATTTGGCATGCAGCGTGCCCGCGGTGTCCGCGTTGTTTGTATCGGAGGCGAATACGACCAGCCGCCCGCCCGGCTCAAGCGTTGATTTCGGAAAGAGGAACAAAATCCGGTCGGAGCGGTCGGAAAGGCCCACACCGCTCATGTCGATGGGATGATCGGAACTGTTCCATACCTCCAGCCAGTCGCTGAAC
The DNA here is from genome assembly GCA_023413135.1 of Bacillota bacterium. Taxonomy (GTDB): domain Bacteria; phylum Bacillota; class Clostridia; order Christensenellales; family Aristaeellaceae; genus JAEWAH01. The sequence goes on along the minus strand of JAEZQK010000027.1, from coordinate 15,608 downwards.
TCGCCATTTTCATCCGGAACGGCGGAGCTGTTGGCCGTCATGACCTCGCTGATCACAAGCCCCTGGTAGATAGTGGAGGGCGTGCCCTGGGGGGCTTGTCCATCGGGAGTCTGCACAGAAGTCGCGGCATGGGTCAACGGCTCCTTGGGGAGCACGGTAACCATAATAGCCAGCACGGCAAGCATGAAAAGCAGGCTGGGCAGAACGGAAGGCTTCTTCCGCCTGGGCACGCCGGAAGGCTTGCGCTTTTGTGGCGAACGCGGTACCGGGGTTACTTGCATCGAAAAAACGCTCCTTTCATCAGGGGGCGGAAAAACGGACATCAAGCGCCCGATACGGGCACGCGTAAAGATGACGCATGAAGCGCCAATCTTTTTGCATTATAACACACAATCCTTCAGACGGAAACTGAAAGTCGTGGTTCCTATACAAATTTTGCAAGTATCAAGTTTTTTATACATCAGGCTTTGCTTATATACTATAAAACATAGACGCTCCGGGGCACAGGGGGTAAAACAATTGGGGCTGCCGCTCGGAAGTCTATTTCCGGCACGGCAGCCCCTTGTTTATTTTTCCATCAAGAAAGCGATGAAGGTTGCTGCATAAGAGCGTCTGGCGGCATAGGCGGCTTTTGACCGAAATACTCCGTCATGGTAGCATTAGGCAGGTTAAAGTACTGCTGCACCATCTCATAAAAAAGCGTAGGACGCTTTTTTATGACATTGCGGGAACGGTCCAACCGCTGCTTCCAGTAACGCAGGGCACCTTCCGCCGTAAGGGGGGAGTCCGCATTGATATTCTTCTCGTTAAACTCCGCCCAGCGGGCAAAGTGCAGCGGCATTTCCGGCTCGATCGTGGCAACCAGCCCGTTGAATGTATCGAGCATGGTTTGCGTGGTGAATGTTTGAAAAATCTGTCCCAGGCGGTGCAGGAATTTTTCCTTCATTTCATGGTTTTCCAGAAGCTTGCGGATCAGGGTGTTGTTGACGTTCTGATCGCCTGCGCCCTTGGGATCCATATAGGAGACAGGGCTGTTATAGGCGGAATTGAACATGCCGTAATCCGAATCGTAGAAAATCCAGCGCCATTTGTTCCCTTCGCCTTTAAGCTTGTAGAATCTTGTGTTGCCTGGGTCGGAGTTGCCGAAGAACCATTCCAGTGCCATATAGTCAAAGTAGTTGTCCACATCAACGCGGTCGGTGATGTATTTCAGGTCCTCCGGGTTTGTGCCGGGGGACAATGTTTTGACCTTGGCGATCAAATCCTTGTACTCCTGGTTGCTGCCGTAAACTACCGTGCCGCTGGATTCCAGAATATCCATGTTGCCGGCCTGGTCCATGGGGATTCCCTCATGCTGGGCTACAAAGTACTCGTCCACCCGCTCCCGCATGTTGTAATGGCCCCAGTATTGGCCGTTCAGGTATACAACCACAGGGTTGACGGCCTGATGGATAACGGTGGTGTCCAGCTTATCGATAAGCATGGACTGGTAAGCGTCGTTTACGCGCGTCCATACATTGTCGTTGCCGCTGTTGCGCAATACGAACGACTTGTATTCGGTGAAAGGACGGCTTTCGAACAGCGATGCCTCGAAGGTGGGCTTGCCTTGTTCGGTCTTGGCCCGCACCTTGAAGGTTTTTTGCGGCATATCCAGGCTGTATTGTCCCTGCAGGCCAAACTCCATGCCCTGGGATAATACCTGGGTGCCGTCCAGCATGTAGTATTCCACATATCCGGGACGGGGTTCCTTCCCCAGGGTGCGGTAGATGGGGTCATTCCCGTTTGTCAGCTTGAAAGGGAAGACCGACTTGTCCAGCGTACCGCCTGCGGCCAGCATGCCGTCGGCTCCGTTCCAGAGTTCACTCGGGTCCGCCACCAGGGACACGATGGGCAGGCTGTTATATACGTTCACAAAATACGTTTGCGTAATAACTTCGCTGGGCTGCAGATCATCCCTGAAAGCTCTGGCCCGGATGGGCGTGGTCACATTGATGCTGATGGGGCTGCCGTCGTATACGGGATGCTTAAGTGTGGGAATGCTGCCGTCGGTGGTATAGTGCACGGTGGTGCCTTCCGGTACATTTAAGGATACGGAAACCGTTTCATAGTACAGCCCGCCTTTAACCGAGAAGGAGGGTGCTTGCGCAAAGCCCAGGAACCCGTTGCTATTGATGCTGCCCATGGTGGGCGCGTCATAATAAAAAAAGCCTTCCAGGCCGCCGCTTCTGCCATATGAAACATTGGTGGGTATCAGCGGCAGGCTGATCTTGTCCAGCATCCGGCCATTGGGATCAGAAAAGCTCATGACTTCGCCACCGGCCCGGAGCAGCTTGAAATTGGTGTGGTAACCGTTTGCCTGGCTGTTTAAACCATCCAGATTCACGATCATGTATTCCCCGGGACCTACGGAAGCGCCGGCGGGGAACTGCCACTTACGGGGACGGCCCAGGTTGTCGCTTATGCCGTAGCCTTCCAGGGAAACGGTCTGGGTGGAGGAGTTGTACAGCTCCACCCAGTCATTGCCATCGTCGCTGGAGGACATGATTTCCCAAATGTATACGCCGGTCGTATTGGCGGCCCGCATGTTCCTTTCGGCCTGGGCAGCCCCGGCATTGTTGTTGGGCATGCCGGGTGTGGCCATTTGGAACACCTTCCAGTTGCCGCCGTCATCCCGGCCCAAGGAAGAATCCATAGGCAGGTTGTCAATAGAAGCCCTGTCGATCAGCCGTCCACGGCTGTCGGACAGTATGACCGTCTCCCGCTCCGCGCTTAAGCGGAAGCTGGTGTGGGAGATTTTATCGGCACCTAATAGCCTGCCTTTCCCGCTGCAAAAGACCAGATAATAGCCGCGGGCGGGGATCACCGCATCCTGCGGGAAACGCCACTTCAGGGGATCGTTTTCCTTGTCGCTTAATGCAAAACCCGCCAGGGAAATATCCTTATCGGTAGTGTTGTACAGTTCGATCCAGTCGGAAAGTTCCCCATCCTCATCATAGATGCCTGTACGGGCATCAGCCATGACTTCATTGATGCGGATGGCGCCTTCCGTAACGGCGCTTGAGTTGCGGTAGCTCAGGAAACCTTCCTGAGTATTTTCAAAGCCTGGGGTGTATTCCTGGGTTTGCTTATAGTTGCCGTCGGCTTGCAGCGCAAGGGATACGTCGGCGTTCATGATGGGCACGGTTGCCTGATGGATCACATAGGCGCTTGGATCGAACAGGTAGACCGTTTCCCCGGCAGAGGACAGCTTGAATTTGGCATGCAGCGTGCCTGCGGGGTCCGCATTGTTTGTATCGGAAGCGAATACGACCAGCCGTCCGCCCGGCTCAAGCGTTGTAGCCGGGAAGAGGAACAGGATCCGGTCGCTACGGTCGGAAAGGCCCACACCATTCATGTCAATGGGATGGTCGGAGCTGTTCCATACTTCCAGCCAGTCGTTGAACTCGCCGTTCTCATCCGGAACGGCGGAGCTGTTGGCCGTCATGACTTCACTGATCACAAGCCCCTGATATGCCGCCGAGGGCGTACCTTTAAGGGTTTGTCCATCGGGGGACTGCACGGAGGCCATGGCGTGGGTCAGCGGTTCCTTGGGGAATACGATAATGATCACAGCCAGCACTAAAAGCATGACAAGCAGGCTGCGAAGCATCGAGGGCTTCTTCTGTTCTGGCCCGCCGGAAGGCATGCGCTTTTGCGGCGTGCGAGGTACATTTGTTACTTGCATTGAAAAACGCTCCTTTCATAGAGGGCGGAAAAACGGGTGTCAAGCGCCCGTTAGGGGTTATGCGTTGTGTTGCTCGCCTTTAAAGCAAATCTTTTTGCTATTTAACACACAGTCATTAAGACGAAAACGAAAAGGCATGGTTCCGATACAAATTCTGCAAATGTCCAGCACATTTCTACATTTATTTATTATGGAGAACGTCTCAGATGCCCGCAAAATCTATGCCGGATACAGCGGATGCACCAGGGCGGCAGGTGTTGAACCATGGCTGAACAAATCTATTGGGAAAGAAGAAAATTATTGACAAACAATAATTTGCGTTTTATAATGACATTGAAATTATTGAAAATCGATAATTTCTTAGGAGGCGTGAGGATGAAAATAAGAGGATGGGCTGTGGTACTATTCGCTGGCGGATGTATCGCGCTGGCGCTATTCGGCCAAAACAGTCAGGGCGGTGCGGACATGATCTATGCGTTGGTGCTGCCTTTTGTGTGGACAGGGGCTGGGCTGAGAGCGCTGTCCCTTTCCGGCTGGGCAGGAAACGTGCTGGCCATATTGCTTTATGTGTCTGCATCCCTTCTGCCTGTGTGGCCCATGATCAAAAAATCCCGGCGGCCCAAGGGGAGCTTTTCACGATTGCTTTTGATAGCTATGAGCGGGTATCTTTTCTTTCTTTTGTATTTCATGGTGAACCCATCGCTGATTCAAACGCTGTTCCATGCCGATATGGGAGGCTCTCAGGAAGCGCTGTTACTGAATCAGGCGATTCTTTGCATGTATTTCTATTCCCTGCTGATTGCTTATTGGATTACTAAAGTCATGGCGGATACAGACCTCTTGCCTCTTAAGCTAAGACGGCTGATGTATGTGATTGGTTCCGCAATGATCGTTTCCGTATTTTATGTCAACGTGGCGAACCTGAAAGGCGCGCTGGCCTCCCTGCCCGCTGCTTCCGGAGAAACTTTTTCATTTGGCTTGGATATTCCCATGACGGGGGTGCCGGAATCATCACCCGCCTTTGACGGTTTCATAGCGGTTCTGCGCTTTGCGTTTGACAGTGCGCCGACGCTTTTGCTTTTGACCGTGCTGCCCATGGCGGATAAGCTGCTCAAATGCCTGGAACAAAGCTTTTTCAGCGAAGAAAACCAGCGTTATGCCGCCGCCATCGCGGGAAGGTGCCGTCTGGTCATCCTTGTATCCCTGGGCGGGATGCTGATCATGGGCGCTTTGCAGCTGCTTCTGTTAAAATGGCTTGCCAACGTGCATCTGACCGGGGAGGCGCCCATCCTTACACTGGTCGTTTCCCTGGCGATGATGCTCTTAAGCCGCTACCTGGAACGCAGCTTTAAAGTGTACCGGGAAAACCAGATGATGATATGAGGCAGAGCTATGGCGATTGTCGTAAATCTGGAGGAACAACTGAAGCTTCTTAAAATGACGTCCAAGCAGCTGTGCGAAAAGGTGGGCATTACCGAGGCCAATATGTCCATTTTGCGCAGCGGAAAAGCCAAGGGTGTGCGGTTTTCCACACTCAACCGCATCTGTTTTTATTTGCAGTGCGACGTGGGCGATATACTCCATTTTGACGGGAAGGAAGAGAACAATGAGGAAACGGATATGGCTTTGGATTAACGGCCTTTTGCTTATCGCCTTGCTGACCGGCTGTACCCTGGCTCAGCCGGTGTTTACGGGTATGGCGGGTGGTGACACATTCTGCGGTTTCTGGCTGATTTATGATCGGCAAGAAAATATGGACAGCCACGAGTTTGACATAGATAGTGAAACAGAGCTAATGCTTTTAATGTATCTGTACACGCCGGATGATGGGCAGGAGCCGTACTACCTGACAAAATCAGTAGGAACGGCACTGGGGAATGTATCGTCGCATTTGAATGCGAAGGACGGTGGGCGGGATATTGATATTAAGGGTACGATTTATCTGCAAGCAGAGGACGGGCAGAGTGTACCGGAGGGCGTAACTTATGAAATATGGCTGTATGGCGATGTTGTCCAATCTTTTCGGGAGAATTATCTTGCCCAGACTGCGGATACTGATGACGATATGTATTTAAAACCGGGGCAGAGCGCGCTTGTGTATATCCCTGAAAATGAGATTGAGAAACATGGCCAGGAACTGATCGACATGGCCAAAGCAGCAGGTGTTCACTTATTATTTGAAAGCGAAAGCCCACGGTATTTGCGTATTGTCTCGGTGATGCAGCGCCCGGATGGAACACTCTATGCCGATAAGGATAACATGCACCATGCCTATATAAACGCAAATGCAGATTACGGATTTACACAGTCGGTGGATCATACGGAAACCGTCAACGGCAAGCAAACGAAAAACCGCGTCACCGCGGAAATTTCCACCAAGCTAGTGGACGCCCTTACGGGGATGCGGCTGATAGAAATGAATGGCCAGAACATGCCGGCGAAGGTGGTTGATGTAACGCTTGAACAGCTGCGCACCTGGTCGAAACAGCGTACGCCGTATCAGGTTGATAAAGGCAATGCATACCTGATTATTGAGGAAGCATATGAAACGTATGAAGGGAAGGGCTATATAGAGCGCACCGTCTATAGCCCGCCAGTGAGCGGTGAATACAAAGACACCTCACATGAATCTTATCTGCCGTCCGATAGCGGGCTGGCGGAAGGGGTATCCCTAGATATAGCGTTTTGATCTTACTCCGCTTCCAGCAATGTAAATGGTTCCGACACGGCCTCATACGGCACATCGCCGATGTGGGCCGTTACTTTTACGGTATAATCGCCGGGCGCTGCAAGGGAGCCGTCCGCCAGCTTGCCGTTCCAGTAGAAGAGGGAGCCTGCCGGCGTCAGCTGCTGGGGCCTGGTTGGCTGGTAGCTGGAAAGGCGCCGTACGGTTTTGCCGCTTCCGTCCACGATGGAAACGGACAGGAGGCAGGGATACTTGTGATTTACCAGAATGGAAAGCTCCCGACCCTTTCCAAAATCAAGCGCTGTGTCCGTTTTTACCTTAAGCTCCGGGTCGCCGCTGATGGGCGGCACGCACAGCACGCGGCTGCCGTGGACGGTGGGCTTGCCTTCTTCCAGGGTGACAAGCTGGATCATAGCGTAGCCGTAGGTATCTTCGCCCTGGGGCGCAAGCTCCAGCGTGCGCTGCTTCCGCCCGGCGGATATGGCGCCATTTTGGTCGCCAAAGTCTCCGCCCACTTCCTGGTTGTCATACTTGAAATCGGGGTTGGCAAACTGCCATTTGCCATCCAGATAGTATACAAGCTGATAGGCCATCTGCACCGGGCGGGCGGCGGTAAATTCAAAGGAAACGCTGCTTTGGCGTATGTCCAGCACCGTATCATAGAACGTGATGCCAGAAACGATGCTGTCTTGCGGGGGCGGAGTGCTGGATTCCGTATCGTAGGTCAGCAGCACGAAATCGTCTTCTTGCGGATAGCTTTGAGGCGTGGAGGCGGAATGGTTCTCCAGCAGATACTTATAGCTTTCCGTCAGGGTGATCTGGCCATCCCGGTTCAAATCAGCTGCGTATTCCCCGTGGTAGCCCAGCCCGTCGGTCAACGCGGAGGAAAAATAGCTGGCGCCTTGCATGCCGCCCAAGCTTTTTCCTGAGCTGGACCAATACCAGCTTTCCTCGCTGCCCCCGGCGCTGGTGAGCACCTTGTAGTCAGGGCCCAGGAAAGCGGCCTCCGTAGCGCCGCCGCTTAAGCCCTTGCCGATAAACGCGCCGCTGTTGCAGGCGTCAATGATCAAAACCTTGGTGCCCAAAATGGGGGAGAAGGCCTCCTCCAGCTGGCGGGCGGTGATCGTCTCCTCCGACACGCCGTTGGACAGGAGAAGCCCGGCCTCCAGGTTGGGCTTTGATGTATCATAAATACCATGGGTGCTGATATAAAAATATGAAACGTCGTTGCCATCCGCTTCGCCGAAGGCATTCCTGATGGCCCGGCGCAATCCCTCCACAGAGGAAATGGTGCCTTTTTGCATATCCCGGCTTACCGTCATATTGCCCCCGGAAAGCGCCTGGGCCACCGCTTCGATGTTGTTGCCGGAAGAAGGCCACGTATCCTCCTGGGACAGGAAATGGTCGCAGGCCACATATAGCCCACGCCGCGTGACTTCCTTTGGGTCAATGGGCGCTGAGGCATTGGCCGGTCTTGCGGGAACGACCATACACGAGGAAAGAAGGAATACAAGTGCCTGCAAAAGCCACAGAAGCCTGAAGCGTTTGCCGTGTGCCAAAGCGTATTCCCCCTTTCTGATAAACTTGTAACAGAATAAAACCATTCTACATCATATTAGACCAAAAATCATTGGAAATGTTCGCTTGTTACAAAAATTTTACAGATTGTTACTGTTCGTCAGTCTTTTTCCAGTACATTCCAATAAGGCAATACGGCAGGAAAATAGAGAAAAAATGCAAATTACTGCTTGCATCGTTCGGGAATATGGTGTACAATGCGTATATATTCCTGGTAAATGTTCGGATTATGGCGGGCATAACTGGAATTATCCTATTTTTGGAACCGGTTTGTTCGTGTTTTTCCGGCAGGAGGCATAGGTACATTTAATGGAGGAACTCAAAAAGGCCATTGAAACCTGGGGGCGCGGCATCGGCAGCGAAATCGTGAAGGTGGACATGTTTTTGAACCACCGTCTGGATGTGGGACTGCTGACGCGGATGGGTCAAGCTTTTTACGAAGCTTTCCGCTCTGATCCCGTGGACCTGATCCTGACCATTGAGGCCAGCGGCATCGCCGCGGCGGTGACAACCGCCCAGGCCTTCGGGAATATTCCCGTGGTATTTGCCAAAAAAGGCGAAACCACCAATGTGGGCAAGGATGTATATGTAAGTCGCGTCTATTCCTTCACCCATCGGCAGGAAAGCGTCATTCGGGTGAGCAGGGAATATTTGAAGCCCATGCAGCGGGTACTGATCATCGACGATTTTCTGGCCAACGGTGAGGCGGTCGATGGGTTGCGGGATATTTTGCACCAGGCGGGATGCATTTTGACCGGCGTTGGGATCTGCATTGAAAAGGGATTCCAGCCCGGGGGAAAGCGCCTTCGGGAACTGGGGATCAAGGTCAAGTCTTTGGCAATCGTCGATGCGATCACAGACGGGAAAATCCAGATGCGTGAAGATGGTTGAATATCAATGCCCCGCGCACGGGCCCTTAGGGTTCCGGTCTGCGGCGTGGCGGGAGTGAATGCTCCGGTTTCTAACTGTTTGGGATCGCCTCGCGATTCTGATAAAATCCAAAATACAAAATTTGGAGGGAAACCAATGAAAAAGATCATTGCCCTGTTGCTGGCGGTACTTGTGCTAGTGCCTTTAACTGCCTTCGGCTCGGCCCCTGATGTCAAGATCGGCGTCATCCTGGTCCATGACGAGAACACCGGTTATGACTCCGCCCATATCAACGGCGTCAAGACGGCTGCCGCAGCCCTTGGCATTTCGGAAGATCAGATCATCTGGAAATACAACGTCAGCGAGGACGAGAACTGCTACGATACCGCGACCGATCTTGTGGAGCAGGGCTGCACATACATCTTCTCCGACAGCTACGGCCACCAGAGCTACATGCAGCAGGCTGCCTCCGAAAATCCCGATGTGACCTTTGTCGCCATGACGGGTGACACCGCCGCGCTCTCCGGTCTTGCCAATTTCAAGAACGCGTTCAACGACACATATCAGTCCCGGTATGTTTCCGGCGTTGTTGCCGGCATGAAGCTTGCCGAACTTGTCGCAGATGGCAAAGTGGCCGACACGAACAAGGACAGCGCCGGCAATATCAAAATCGGTTATGTGGGCGCCTACCCTTATGCCGAAGTCGTATCCGGCTACACTGCATTCTACCTTGGTGTCAAGTCGGTGGTAAACAACGTCGTCATGTCGGTTTCGTACACCAACTCGTGGTATGACCCGACCGCCGAGGCGGAAGCGGCCAACGCCCTGGTTTCTTCCGGCTGCATCATCATCAGCCAGCACGCCGACTCCACCGGCGCTCCCGCCGCGTGCGAAGCGCTGCTAAACGCCGGCACTACCGTGTACAGCGTTGGCTACAATGTGAGCATGCTCTCCGTCGCCCCCAACGCCGCGCTCACCAGCGCCCAGAACGACTGGAGTGTCTACTACACCTATGCCTTCGGGCAGGCGCTCGCGGGTGAAGCCATCACGACTGACTGGGCCGAGGGCTATAACCAGGGCGCCGTCATGATCTCCGAGCTTGGCACAAGCTGCGCCGAAGGCACAGCGGAAAAGGTTGCGCAGGTTGAAGCCGCGATCAAAGACGGCAGCTTCAATGTGTTCGACTGCGGAACCTTCACCGTGGACAATGGCCAGACGCCCACCACGTATCTGGCCATCGATACCGACGGCGACTGGGCGGGCGACACCGGCGAAGCCATTGAAAACGGTATTTTCCATGAGTCTACGCTCCGCAGCGCCCCGTATTTCGGCCTGCGCATCGATGGGATCACGGAACTTAACTGATACTGACCCGGGCAATAGGGAAACACGGGAAAGCCGCCCCCAAAAAGCGGCTTTCCCTGCTTTCATGTTATAATGGTAATCCAAAGACTAAGGGGTGGGTTCGTTTGGGCGCGACAGGGACAGCGGTGCAATTGAAGGGCGTAGCCAAGACGTTCGGCTCTGTAGTGGCCAACGATAAAATTCATCTGGAAATACGCCGCGGGGAGATTCTCGCGCTTCTTGGCGAGAACGGAAGCGGCAAAACAACGCTGATGAATATCCTCTCAGGCATCTATTTGCCCGACGAAGGGCAGATCATCGTGGACGGCCGTGAAGTCGTCATCCGCAGCCCGAAGGATGCCCATGACCTTGGGATCGGGATGATACACCAGCACTTCAAGCTAGTGGACGTGCTGACAGCCGCAGAAAATATCATCCTCGGTCTTCCCGGCAAGGGACGCCTGGATATGAAGGCGGTAGGCAAAAAGGTGCGGGAAATCGCCGCACAATACGGTTTCAAGGTGGATCCGGAGCAAAAGGTGTACGAAATGTCCGTATCCCAGAAGCAGACTGTGGAGATCGTAAAGGTCCTGTACCGCAACGCTGATATACTGATCCTTGACGAGCCCACCGCCGTCCTTACACCGCAGGAGACGGACAGGCTGTTTGAGGTTCTTGGCAACATGCGCTCTGATGGCAAGGCCATCGTGATCATCACGCATAAGCTGCACGAGGTAGAGGAGATCTCCGACCGGGTGGCGGTGCTGCGCCGCGGGCAGTTTGTGGGTGAGATGCCGACCGCGCAATCAAGCGCGGAAGAGATGACCAGCATGATGGTAGGCCGTGCCGTCTCATTGAACATTGAACGTCCAAAACCTCAAAACCCTGTGCCCCGCCTGGTCGTCGAGGACCTGACGGTCTGTGATATCGATGGGGTGACACGGCTTGACCATGTGTCTTTCACCGCGAGAAGCGGCGAGATTTTAGGCATCGCGGGCATCACCGGCTGTGGGCAAAAGGAACTCCTGGAATCTATCGCCGGGCTTCAAAAAGTGGAATCGGGCAGCATCAAGTATATCCATCCCGAGACTAACGAGCCTGAGGAACTCTTGGGAAAAGCACCGGGCGAAATTTCCGCCATGGGCGTGGCGCTTTCCTTTGTGCCGGAGGACAGGCTTGGCATGGGGCTTGTGGGAAACATGGACCTGACGGAAAATATGATGCTCCGCAGCTTCAGGAACGGCAAGTCCTTCCTGGCCGAGAGGAAGGCTCCGCGCAGCCTGGCCGAGAAAGTGGTCAAAGAGCTCAAGGTTGACACGTCCAGCCTTTCGACCCCGGTAAGACGGCTTTCCGGCGGCAACGTCCAGAAGGTCCTGGTCGGGCGTGAGATATCCTCTTCGCCGACTGTGCTGATGACAGCCTATGCCGTGAGGGGCCTGGACATCCATTCGTCCTACACGATCTACGACCTCATTAACCAACAGAAGAAAGACGGCGCGGCCGTCCTGTTTGTGGGAGAAGACCTTGACGTGCTGCTGGAATTGTGCGACCGCATTCTTGTATTGTGCGGCGGGCGCTTAAACGGCATCGTAGATGCCAGAACCTCCGATAAGCGCACAATCGGTCTGATGATGACAGGCACCGGAGGGGGGATGAAAAAATGAGCCTTGTAAACGAGCCGGCCGTACGTATCGTAAAGCGCGAAGCCATCCCAACCTTAAAAGCCTGGAGCATCCGGCTTGCCTCCGTCGTTCTTTCACTTGCGGTTTGCGCTATCGTCATCTATATAATGGTCAGGCTGAACCCGCTCAAGGTGTATGAAGCCATGTGGAGCGGCGCTTTCGGGACCAGCAAGAGGACTTGGGTCACCGTTCGTGACACGATGATGCTCCTGTGCATCGCCATCGGCCTTGCCCCGGCTTTCAAGATGCGTTTCTGGAACATCGGGGCCGAAGGCCAGGTCCTGGCCGGCGGGATCGCCACGGCAGCCTGCATGCTCTATTTGGGCAGGACCCTCCCGGCATGGCTGCTTTTGATCCTTATGTTTATCTCAAGCGCGGCGGCCGGAGCGGCCTGGGGTGTTTTTCCAGCCATATTCAGGGCATCTTTCAAAACGAACGAAACGCTTTTTACCCTGATGATGAACTACGTTGCCATACAGCTGACCTCTTTTTTTGTCGCCAAGTGGGAAAACCCGTACGGGTCCAACACGGTGGGCATCATCAATCAAAAAACCCAGGCCGGATGGCTGCCGCCTCTGTTTGGCCAGCAATATCTGTTCATTGTGGTCATCGTGCTGGCGCTCACCATAGGCATGTATGTTTATTTGAAGTATACCAAGCAAGGCTATGAGATAGCCGTCGTGGGCGAGAGCGAACGCACGGCGAACTATGTGGGTATCAAGGTCAAAAAAGTCATACTGCGTACAATGACGCTCTCCGGGGCCTTATGCGGGATCGCGGGCTTTATCGCCGTGTCCGGGGCTTCGCATACTATCAGCGTAAGCACCGCCGGCGGGCGTGGTTTCACCGCAATCATCGTGGTGTGGCTTGCCAAATTCAACGCTGGCGCCATGATACTGGTTTCATTGCTGCTGATGTTCCTGAAAAAAGGCGCCATACAGATTGCCTCGCAGTACAATCTGAACGATTACGCCTCCGAGATGCTGACGGGCATCATACTGTTCTTTATACTGGGCAGCGAGTTCTTTATAAACTACCGGCTCGTGTTCCATAAGAAGAAGGAGGCGAAATGACATGACGCAACTGCTGTCCCTAACGCAGGCGGCAATCGTCTTCGGTACGGTGATCCTGTTCGGCGCCATAGGCGAGATATTGACCGAAAAGTCGGGCAACCTCAACCTGGGCGTACCGGGCATCATGTATCTGGGCGGAATAGCCGGCCTTGCCGGATCCTTCCTTTATGAAAAGTCCGTCGCGAACCCCAGTGCGCTTGTCGGTTTGATGATCGCCCTTGTGTGCGCGCTGGCGGCATCGACGCTGGCGGGGCTGCTATACAGCTTCCTTACGATCACCCTGCGTACCAATCAGAACGTTAGCGGCCTTACGCTCACCATTTTCGGCTCCGGCGTAGCAAACCTTTACGGCGGGGCGCTGAACCAGATGGCCGGCGGCGTAGGTCAGATATCGGTCGCCGCGACGAGCAGCGGCTTTCGGGCAACGCTTCCGTTCCTTAACAATGTCGGCGTGTTATCGGGCCTTGGGTTCATGGTGTACCTGGTCATCCTGCTTGCGATCATTTTGAGCTATTTTCTGAACAGGACGCGCAATGGCCTTAACCTGCGGGCGGTGGGCGAGAACCCGGCAACGGCCGATGCTGCGGGGATTCCCGTGGCGAAGTACAAATATACCGCCATTTGCCTGGGCTCGGCCATCACGGGCATGGGTGGCCTGTACTATGTCATGGACTATATCAAGGGGACGTGGGCCAATGACGCCGGTATCGAAAAGCTGGGCTGGCTTGCTGTGGCCCTTGTCATATTCGCACGCTGGAAGCCTTTGCACGCGATCTGGGGTTCCTACCTCTTTGGAGCATTGTTCTGGCTTTTCTTCTATATCCCCAATCTTACGCGCTCGTCGCAGGAGATATTCAAGATGCTGCCGTATATCGTCACCATTATCGTGCTGGTGGCCGTTTCCCTCAAAAAGAGCCGCGAGAATGAACCGCCTGCCCACCTGGGGCTCCCTTATTTTAGGGAAGAACGTTAATTTGATTATGCGCGCCCCGCAACCGGCAATTTTTCGGCACGGGGCGCTTTTTTATACAAAATTGCGCCGTTGGGCAAGCTGTGTTCATCCGCTGTTCACAGAACTGTGAGAGAATACAATACTTCATTAATCTATAGGGGGTTATATCATGTTTGGGAACAATTTATCCAAGGTTGAAAAGTTGATTGAAAAGAAGAAGGATGCGGAGCTGGCGAAGCTGGCCGAGAGCAAGGATGAAGAAGTGCGCCTGGCCGCTATCGCCGGGCTGGGCAAGGTTCGTGGCGAGGCGGGCTTCAATATGCTGGTTACGCTCTTGCGCAGCCCGGAACCCAAGGTTCGGATCGCGGTGGCCAATGCTATGGCGGAATATGCCGATTCAAAGCTGCGCGCCCATATCGAACATCTGCTCAAGAGCGAAGCGGACCCGCAGGTGATTGCGGCGTTGCACAATGCGCTGGGCAAGATCAAAGGCAAAAACTGAATTTTTATTTTAGCAAAGGCTTCCCCTCTCCCGGATAAGCCGGGAGAGGGGAAGCCTTTGCTTTATGTAGGGATTCTCAACGGATGAAATCCCTTGAGTGGGTGGTCTGGAGGGCAAAGCCCTCCAGCGTCCCCGGGCCTACAGCAGCCCGGCGGCGGCGCGGTCCAGGAGGAAGATCACGTCCCGGTGGGTGCGCAGGATGGAAGCCTGAACCTGGGGGTTTACATCCTCCCGGATGGCACGGCGAATGGCCTGGGCCTTGTCGGCCCCTGTTGCAACCAGCACTACGCGGTGGGAGTTCATGATGCTGCCTACGCCAAGGCTGATGGCCTGCCTGGGCACATCTTCGCCTGGGCCAAAGAAGCGGCGGTTGGCCTCAATGGTGCTTTCGGTCAGGTTCACCACATGGCAGCCGTATACAAACTGTTCGTGGGGCTCGTTGAAGCCGATATGGCCGTTGCGGCCGATGCCCAGCAGCTGCAGGTCTATGCCTCCGGCGCGGGAGATGGCGGTGTCATAATCGCTGCATTCCCTTTGCAGGTTCCGGGTGCTGCCGTCGGGGATGTGAATATTTTCCCGCCGGACGTTCACCTGAGAGAAAAGATGTTCTTCCATGAAGGCATGGTAACTGGCGGGATGTGTTGTAGAGATGCCTACGTATTCATCCAGATTGAAGGTGACGGTCCGTGAAAAATCCACCACGCCTTCTCTATGCCATGCGATCAGTTGCCGGTAGGTGGGAATGGGTGAGGAACCGGTGGCGAACCCCAGCACGCTGTTGGGTTTTAGGATGACTTGAGATGCGATCATGATGGCGGCGGCCTGGCCCACCTGGGAAGCGGTATCGTACAAATGGATTTGCATAGTGTGCCTCCGGAATACATGTATTATTTTTTGGCCTTATGAATCCGTTGAAATACAATGAATTTTAACCAGTAGACAATCAAGTTGTCCTATTACATTATAGTTGCATGTCAAGTGCGTGTCAATGCGGGAAAACAAAAAAACACCGGAGCAATTGTTCCTGGCTGCTCCGGGTTATACTGCTTCCAAACATTATTGCGTCGTTACCGTGGATCTTTTCGCGCACTACGGCGTCGACTGCCGCTCAGCGTAGCGCTGCTACGCCTCGCTTTGTCTCCTTGTATTGCGCAAAAATCCCTCACGGCCATCGACGCAATAATGTTCTCCATTAGT
>JAEZQK010000052.1 GCA_023413135.1 Bacillota bacterium | reverse complement strand
GTGCAAGCTTCTGTACCCGTTCTTTTTGGGGGAGGTGATGTAGTCCTGCTCCTTGATGAGCACGATATCGTCCTGATTCTTTAAAAGATCGGCAACGGTATAAATATCGCTGATGTATGAGCAGATGACGCGGATGCCGGCGATGTCGTACAGGTTTTCCGCCGCGGAGGCGAAGGAGACGGGCAGGTTTCTGCGCTGCAGCTTCTCGGTGATGCTCTGTACCGTTTTGAGGCGGCTTTGCATGTGGTGGATGGGGTTGCGTTTGTGGCGGAGGTGAAACTCCTCGTCCAGATTCTCCAGCTTCGTGCGTACCTCCCGGATGGCCGACTGGTAGCGGCACTGCATTTGCAGATAGCTGTCCGACAGCTCCTGAATGCTTTTGAGGGTAAGCCTGGCAAGAAGAGGTTTGTCCGCGAGGGTCATGGAAAGCTCCTTTCCGGCGGATCCGCGCGTTTTAATTCCACGGTGAAGGTGCTACCCTTTTCGGGGCTGCTTTTCACGCGCAGCGTGCCGCCATGCAGGTCGATGATACGCTTGGCCAGGGGCAGCCCCAACCCATTCCCTTCATGGGCGTGGGAGGTGTCGCCCTGGTAAAACCGTTCGAAGATGCGCGCTTGCGTTGCTTCATCCATGCCGGTGCCCTGATCCCGGATGCGTACCTTGACTACATCACTTATGTACAGGGAGAGGGCGATTTCCCCACCCTGCGGAGAGAACTTGATGGCGTTGCCCAAAAGGTTGATCCATACCTGCTGCATTAGCTCCGCGTCGCCGCGGATCACGGTGTTCTCCAGGTTCACATCCCAGCTGATCTCCTTGGGCGCCCATTCTGGTTCCAATAAAAGCACCGTTTGCCGAAGCTGCTCATCCAGGGAAAAAGGTTCATCGGATGTTAACCGCTGCTGGTATTCCAGTTTGGAAAGCCTGAGCAGGTTTTGCGAAAGCCGGGACAGCCGCTGGCTTTCCTTGATGATAATGGAGGTATACTCCTCCCGTTCTTCCTCGGTAGTTTCGGGACTTTTCAGCAGCGTGGCGAACCCCTGGATGGAAGCGATGGGTGTTTTGAACTCGTGGGAGACGTTGCTGATAAAATCCTTTTGCAGATATTCTATGCTTTGAAGCTCCCGGGCCATGTGGTTGAAATTTTCCATCAACTGTCCCAGTTCATCCCGCCGGTTGACATTAAGCCGAACGGTAAAATCGCCTTCCGATACCTTGCGGGTAGCTTCCGTCAGGCGGCTGATAGGGCGAAGCATCCGCCTTGTGGAGAGGAAGACGAACAGGAAAAAGGAAAAGGTGCAGATCGTAAGCGTATAGAAGGCACGGATGGACATCTTCCTAAACACGTTCACATGGGAACGGATGCTTACTTTTAAGATGCTGTCGCCGGCCTTGAAGAAGGTTACGGGCGTAATGAGAAATTTCTGCACCGTGGAAACGACTTCGCCCATTTCAAGGCTGCTTTTTTCCGCCGCATCCATTGGAAGGCTCAAAGTATCCGTTATGACTTCCACCTGGTAGATGGCGTTGGTGGAAATACTGACAATCTCCTCAACGGGCAGGTATGTTTTTTGATACAGCTCCAGGGCATATACGGCCACACCCCGCTGGTCTTCCGTAATCTCCTGCAATAGCGCCTTGTTGTTGATGACCATGGACACGCCAAAGGAGATGATGGAGGAGATCAGGATCATCAGGCAGAGCGCCACCATCAGCCGCGTTTGAAATTTCTTCAGGTAAAATGGGTGATTCATGCAAGTTTATCCGCCCGGTAGCCAAGCCCCCTGACGGTGATGATGCGGAATTCCGGAAAATCGCCGCATTTTTCCCGCAGGCGCTTGATATGCACATCCACTGTCCGCTCGTCGCTCTGGGCGTCCATGCCCCACAGCTCGTCCATCAACTGGCTGCGGGTAAAGGTACGGCCAGGATAGCTGAGCAGCTTGAACAGCAGCAAAAACTCTTTCTTCGTCAAGCTTAGTGTAACATCCCTGCGGGAAACCGTCAAGGCGTCATAATTGAGTACCGTTTCGCCAAGGCGCAATTCCCGCTCTGTGGCGATGCGGCTGCGGCGCAAAAGTGCGTTGACACGAAGCAGCAATTCATCCAATTCAATAGGCTTTACCATATAGTCGTCGGTGCCCATGGAAAAGGCTTTGCGCTTATCCTCCAGCGCCTCCCTGGCCGTGACCATCAGGATGGGCAGCTCCGGGTAAGCCTGGCGTAGGTCACGGGTCAAAGTAAAGCCATCCATGCGGGGCATCATGATATCGCACACGATCAGGTCGGGCATGGCGCTTTCCATGATGGAAAGCGCCTCCTCGCCGTCCTGGGCGCGCATGACTTCAAAGCCATTCCTGCGCAGGAATACGGACATCAATTGCCTAAGATTCGGATCGTCTTCCACCACAAGGATTTTGAACATCAATATTCTCCTTTGTGCGCATAAAGGAAACATTCGCTGCCCGACGCCTATCTCCTGCCCGTCAATTGCTTCGCAGCGCGTCGATGGGATTGAGCCTTGACGCTTTGCGGGCCGGCGCCCAGCCAAACAGCACGCCGACCGCGGCGGAGAAGCCGAAGGCCAGGAATGTGGCGCTGGGAGAGATAGCAAACTCAAACCCGATGCCTACAGCCGCCAGGAAGGAGATCAGGTTTCCCAGCAATATGCCGCCTGCACCGCCCAATAGAGATAGCACCACCGACTCCATCAGGAATTGAAGCTGTATGCGCTTGGGCTGCGCGCCCAGCGCCTTGCGCAGGCCGATTTCCGTGGTGCGTTCGGTAACGGAGACCAGCATCATGTTCATGATGCCGATACCGCCCACAAGTAATGCAATGGAGGCGATGCCTGCCAGCATGGTGGTCATCATGCTTGTCATGGTGTTCATGGTATCCAGAAGGCTGTCCAGATTGATGATAGAATAAGCATCATCCTTGAAATTGAATGATTGGGCCAGTACCGATTCCAGGCTGTCCACTACGGTGTCGGTCATTGCAGGATCATCCACGATAACTTCCAGGGAGGTGATGTTGCTGCTGCCCGTCATGCGCAGTGCCGCCTTGTAAGGGATGATGATCTTGGCATCTGCGTCCTGGCTGTTCATGCGGTTCATGGCGGACATCACGTCATCCGCAACGCCAGGATCCAGCATGCCTACAACAGTGTAGGTATGGCCAGCCACCAGCACCCGCCGCCCTAGCGGTTCCTGCCCGAAAAACAGTTCGTCGGCCAAAGGTTTGTTGATAACGCAGACGCGGCTTTCCACATCCATATCCAGCGGCGTAAGCCCCCGGCCCAGATATATCAGCTTTGTGTTGCTGCTGAAGTACACGTCGTTGCGGCCCTCAATGCTTACGTCCTCCAGTACTTTTTGATCCGACACCACATGGGTGGAGAAGGATACGGTAGGGGAGATGCCCGCCACAAACTCAAGCTGGGCAAGCTTTTGAATGTCGCTGTCGTAAAGGCCGTTTTTCAGCGGTGTGCCGGGGGCACGCACGGTGATCTTTCCCGCACCCAGTTCTTCAAACTGGGCTGTTACCTCATCCGTTACACCTTGCACGGTGGTGATTAGCGCGATGATGGCCGTTACGCCGATGATGATGCCCAGCATCGTCAAAAACGAACGCATCTTGTTGCTTTTGATGTTTTGCAGGGACATTTCCAGGCTTTCTTTAAGCATCCTCTTCCTCCCCTTCCGTCAGCCGCCCATCCAGAAGCCGGACGACCCGGCCCGCGTGGCCGGCGATGGACGCATCATGGGTGATCATGAGGATGGTATGGCCTTCCTCGTTGAGTTCATGGAACAATGCCATCACCTGCCGGCCCGTCTTTTGGTCCAGGGCGCCGGTGGGCTCATCGGCCAGGAGGATGGTAGGATTGGTGGACAGCGCCCTGGCGATGGCCACCCGCTGCTGCTGGCCGCCGGACAATTGATTGGGAAAATGATTAAGCTTTTCGGACAAGCCCACCCTTTGCAGCATTTTGACGGCGATGGCTTCCCGGTCCTTTGGGGGAAAGCCGGCATAAATCAGGGGCAGCATCACGTTGCGTAATGCGTTCATCCTGGGCAGAAGCTGAAAGGACTGAAAAATAAATCCAACCTCTTTGCTGCGGACGGTGGCCAGATCCTCCTCATCCAGTTCCTGAATGCACCGTCCGTGCAGTATGTATTCGCCCGCGGTGGGCGTATCCAGGCAGCCCAGGATATTCATCAGCGTGGATTTGCCGGAGCCGGAAGGGCCCAGGATGGCTACGAATTCGCCTTTCTCCACGGAAAAGGAAATATCTTTGAGTACCTGGTGGTCTTCTTCGCCCATGCGGTAGGATTTTTGTATGTTGCGCATGGCGACAATCGGTTCTTGCATTTGGCTTCTCCTTACTGGTCGCGCAGATTGCGGAAAGGCATCATGGCCAGGCTGTCATCCCTGGGGATGAGCACCGTTTCGCCAGATTTGACGCCGTCCAGCACCTGTACGATGCTGCCGTTATTGATGCCCAGCAGCAGCGGCTGGCGCACGATTTCCTCGCCACGGCTATAGCAGTACACATAGGGCTCGCTGCCCTCATCGAATTGTATGGCCTTTATTGATATGGTGGTGGCCATTTCCGCCTTGTCCTTCAAAACGGTGACTTCCGCGCTCATGCCCATGCGCAGCGTGCCGTCCTGGGGAACGGACACCTTGGCATCATAATAGGCAATGTTGCCGGATACGTTGGCTTCCCGCCCGATTTCGGTAATGGTGCCCTTCAGCGGCTTATCCAGCGCGTGGACGTAGATGGTGACTTCCATGCCAAGGCTCAAAGCGCCCACGTCGTATTCATCCACCCGGAAGGCGACAACGGGATGATCGTAATCGGCAATGCGGAACAGGTCGCGCCCGGAGGGCACGGTATCGTCCACATCCACATAGATTTCCGCCAGCACGCCGTCCATGCCCGCTTCCACACGGCTGCCACTTTTGGGGATGATGATGTCATCATCCTCCGTAACCACGGTGCCTTCCTCAATGGGAAGCGATTTCACGCGGACGGGGGAGGTGGATGTCACTATCTTTTCATCGCCTGGCTCCACATTGCCGGAGAAGCTGTAATACGTAACGATATCCTGGGTCTTGGCTGTTTCCTCGTCATAGCGCGCCGCCTTGGGGCGCAGGAAGATGCCGTAAGCTACAACCAGGGCCAGCACCAATAGAAGCACGCCCCATATGATTTTCCGTATCCGCTTTTTGCGAGATTGCATGGTATGTCCTCCAGTTCAGTATTTCGAGAACTAAAATATACTGTCTGTATGAACGAAAGATGAAATGCGCACAGATGGAAAAAAGAAATTTGAGAAGGCTTGTGATGCCAATGGATCAATTATGCCGGCCCCTTCACCCCTTTCTAGAAATATGCCTTTTAAGACTATACAAACGGCATTATACGTGGCAAATCAAAAACATGTACCATAATCGTATTGTTTTTATTCCGTGAATGATGCATGCGAAATAGCAGCGCCTAT
This sequence comes from Bacillota bacterium, assembly GCA_023413135.1. Taxonomy (GTDB): domain Bacteria; phylum Bacillota; class Clostridia; order Christensenellales; family Aristaeellaceae; genus JAEWAH01. The sequence goes on along the minus strand of JAEZQK010000052.1, from coordinate 43,856 downwards.
TCTTTCCGGCAACCTGCTGCTTTCCAGAAAAGCCGTTGCGCAATACTGCCTTTGTTGCCGCATATCTTCTTGTGCAAACATTTATTACAAAGGTATTCTTGTGCGCGAATGAGGAGGTATCAAATGGGCAAAATCGCTGGTTGGCACAATCGTGGGCCCGCCCAATGATCCGCTGGCCAATCTGGCAGCCAGCAACAGCGACACATCTATCAGCGACCAAAGGTAGAATAGGGGAAGCAAAAAGCCGCCGGCTACATCTGTAATGCGGATGTAGCCGGCGGCCAAATCGAAATCTTTGTTCAAGCCAGGCAGTGCCTGCAATCGCTTTCTTTGAAAACGATTCCCAAAGCGACAGCCAGCCATTCACTTCACTCTATATTTTTCTGCATCGATAGCCGGTACGTTTTTGAGCAGATACTGTTCCGCCTTTACATTTCACAGCCCTCCCTTCCTTTCTTTTCAGCATGCTTGTGTTCTGCTTTCATGGTCTGTTAATTATTTGTAACTGCGAGAATCCTTTTGACGCTCTCACGCCTAACGACTTCGGTTTCGATTTTGTTCGATTCGATTGCTTTTAACGGATCTTCAATCCGCCGTATCAGGAGCGCGGCCACCTCTTTACAAAAGCGGTTCACAGGTTGCCTGACCGTGGTAAGCCCGATGGACATGAAACTGAGAAAGGCGTTATCCGTATACCCGGCGATGGATAGCTCCTCCGGCACACGGATGCCCCGCGCCAACGCCTGGTTCAGTAATTCCTTTGCAATATAATCGTTTCCGCAGAACACACAGGTGATATTGTCGCTGGCGATCCTGTCCACAAAATTCCGGTACTGCTCAACCGTCTCCTCGACGTCCAATTCATATACCATTCGCTTGTCGTACTTCATGTCCCGGAATAAAATGGCATCCTGAAAGCCGCGCACCCGTTCCTGGCGGCTATATGCCTCCGATAGGGTGGAGGTTAAAAAGCAGATCTTTTCGTGTCCCATGTCGATGAGATAATTGGTCATGTCGAAGGCGCCCTTGTAGTGGTCGTGGGAGACGCTGTCCAGTGAGAGCTCCCGAAAAATCGTGTCGATGAGCACGATGGGATAACGATTCAGCTGCATGCGAAGCAATTGATCCCCGCAAAAGCGTCTGCTGGTTGGGAACAAAATGATTCCGGCGACATATTCGAGCGCGGAGAGCTCTTTGAGCGCATCCTCTTCCAATTGGGAAGAAGCGCGGCTCAACCGGAGCGCAATATTGTATCCCGCTTGCAGAAAATAGCGCTCAAGGCCCGCTACGATCTCGGTACAATATGGATCAAACTGCGGCACGATCACGCCCACAAATTTTTTGAGCGTGCCCTGAGATAAGCCTTCTTCAGATTTTTCAGATAAAGGATCCTTTTCCGATTTATAGCTGCCGCTGCGCGGCTTTCTGTAAATATAGCCTTCTTCTTCCAAGGCATTCAGCGCCATTTTGCCGACCATCTTGCTCACGCCATATTCTTTGGCGATGGCGCTTTCCGAAGGCAGCTTTTCATGAGCGGACATATTGGCGCCGGTAATTTTTCTGAGTATATCTTCCTTGACGGCCTTGTATAGCGCGGTGCCCGTGCTCTCCGCCCCGTTTGGATTTGCGGCATCTTTTTTCTCCAATGACATCACGCTCCCATCCTTGTTTCGAGGCTAAGCTACAGAATACTACAACAGCCGTGACGATGCAAGAGGGGGAAGAAGCCGGGGTGCGGCGAGCACACCCCGGCCTCTTTTTTGAGATACCACACGCACAGGTTTAGTACGCCGCATCTTCGCGTGAATCGTACATCTCCTGGGCATACTTAAGGAAGCCGTCGATCATGCCGACATTCTTGGTGCGGATCATTTCCTGATAGCTCTTGAGGATCTCAAGCGCTTCCGCTTCGGTGTTGGCGAAGTAGGCGCGCTCCCTGTACTGCTTCTGGGTTTCGTTGTCAAGGATCTCCGTCATGACGGCGTCATAATCCTTGTAGGTGCTTACCAGACTCGAGAGGGGGTAGCCGGCAAGGCGCTCCACCGGGCGCAGCAGCTTGTAGTCTTCGATCTCTTGAACCGCCGCATCGGCTCCGCCCGCTTCACGCTCGCCCCACCAGGTGAGCTTGCTGTTGGAGATGAACCGGCCGCCCAGGTAGTAGCCAATGCCCTTTTCACGCAGGCCTTCGTCGTAGATATCGCGGCCTTCGCGCTTGATGGTGAGCCATTCTTCTTTGAGGCGGGGCTGACCGTCCGCGTTCATCTCATAGGTGTCGCCCTCGATGCCGTACTCGCACAGGCGCATGCCTTCTTCGCTGTTGATGTAGTCCAGCCAGGCCAGCGCCGCTTCCGGATTTTCGCACGCGGTGGTGATCAGGAACGCATGGGCGCCGTGGCGGCCCATCTGCTCGGTTTGCTTGAGCGGCGTGCCGTCCAGGTAATTCATCGGGCCCACCGGGATGTAGCGCATCTCGGGATTGCTGGTGTACAGCCCGGTGAGCTTGGTGGAGTTGACGATCACGCTGTACTGCGCGGCGGCGAACAGCGCGGTGCCGTTGCCGACCTTCTCATCGGCCTGAGCGTCGTTCTGCTTGAAGCACTCTTTGTCCAGCAGGTTCTCGTTAACGAGCTTCCAGAGGAACATGTGCTTGTTGATGAACTTATCGGTGAGCGCGTCCAATGTGATCTTGCCGTTCTCGTCCTTGTTAAAATAATCGGTAAGCTTTTTCTCATTGAAGCTCTCGGCATAGCGGCCGTAGTCCCAACCCTCGTGATAGGTGGTGGCCACGATGGTGTCGTTGCCGTTCACATCCTTGAAGCCGTAGTCGCGGGCCTTGACCATGAAGTCATAGAGCTGCTCGCTGGTCTTGATGTCCGCCACGTCGACGCCCAGCGCCTTGGGCACGTCGCCGCGCACGAATACGCCGTAGGCCCAGTTGGTGATGTTCGCCTCATCGCCCGGGGTCTCTACCGGGATGACATAGCGGTGTCCGCCAAAGGACGGATCGTCGATGTCATTTTCCAGGAAGGCCTGGGAGATGACGCCCACGTCAAAGGCGTCCTTGAGGTTGGGATAGTTGGGAACCAGGTCCTCCACCGCAATCAGCATGCCTTCTGCGGCGGCCTTCTTGATGACCGCGGTCTCGCCGGCATTGCCGCCCCAGTAGGGCGCGTCGATGATGTCGGGCATGTCGCCGGAGGCGAAGAGCAGGTTGAGCTTCTCGGTCTCGCTCATCATGATGCCTTCGATCGTCACGGTAACGCCGGTCTTTTCGCGGATCGCCTTGGCTACTTCGTTGTTGTACAGATCGCTGGGGTGCTTCAACGCACCGTTCCAGCAGTTGAGCAGGGTCAGTTCCACATTGTCAAATTTTTGCGGGGCCGCGGCTTCCGCATAAGCAGAGACCATCGTGGCCAGCATCGTAAGGACCAGGAGCACCGAGAAAACCTTTTTCCGCATGAAATTCTCTCCCATCCATCTTTATTATTTATAAGTAAGTTTCCCTTACTTATAGATCTTCTTTTATCCCTTCACCGAACCGATCATAACGCCCTTTACGTAATACTTCTGCAGGAAGGGGTATACCACCACGATGGGCATCGTCAGGATCATGACGAAGGCCATCTGCATCGATTGGGGCGTGTAGGAAGTCAGCGTAAGGGTGGTGGTCTCCTGGCCGGACTTCACCGAAGAGGTGGACGCTTCGCTTAAGAGAATTTTCAAAAGCGTAGCGGCCGGAACCAGGTTCGTTTTGCTCTGGTAATACGCACCCATAAACCAGTCATTCCACCGCCCGACGCCGATGAACAGCGCAAGGGTCGCAAGTATGGGCATAGACAGAGGCAAATAGATCCGGAACAGGATCGTCAACTCCCCGGCCCCGTCTATGTGGGCGGATTCGCGCATCTCGTTTGGAATATTGTTAAAGTACGTGCGCAGCAGCAGGAAGTTAAAAAAGCTGTACACCGTCGGTATCACGTAGAGCCAAATGCTCTTGGTAAGCCCCAGATCCCTCAGCAGGATGTAATAGGGGATCATACCGCCGCTGAAAATGGTGGTAAAGAAGAAGAAGAACGAGAAAAACGAGCGGCCCGGAAGGGTTTTGACCGATATCGCGTAGGCGAACAGCGCCGTAGCGAAGAGGCTGAGCACCACGCTCAGCGCCGTGGTGATCACCGAAATCTGAAGGGATGCAAAGATGCGCGGATCCCGAAACGCCAGCATGTAGTTTTCGAAGGTAAATTCTCTGGGGAAGAAGTATACGCCGCCGCGCGCGAAGTCCCGGCCCGTATTAAACGACGCCACCAGCACATACCAAAAAGGGTACAGCGCTATCAGGCCGAACAGCAGCAGGAACGCGTAATTGAACACCTTAAAGATTCTTTGGGAGCCGGTTTCGCCGATCATGCACGACATCCTTCCTTTTTCGCACCGAAGGGCGCCTTAATCATCCGGTGAAAGGGGGAACAAATTTCCGGGGATGCATGGAAGGGGTGGAACCCCTACCTTGCATCGGGCAAGCAAAGCGCAGACAGATGCAGAAGGCAACAGGCAAAAAGTGCAGGGTAGAGAATATGACGTTGTCATTTTCTCGAATTCTCACCACAGCCCGACTTCCATCGTCTTCTTCGCGACGAAGTTCGCCAGCGACATAAGAATCAGCGCCATGATCGATTTGGTCAGCCCTATAGCGGTGGCGTACTCAAATTTACCATATTGGAGGCCACGCTTTAAGACGTACGTATCAATGATTTCGGAATAGACATAATTGTCTGGCTGCTGGAAAAGCATGATCGGATCCAGGCCCAGGTTTAAAAGATTTCCGATGGCCATGATCAGCATGATGCCGATGGTTCCTATAATTCCGGGCAGCGTCACGTGAAGCACACACTTGAATTTGCCCGCGCCGTCGATCCGTGCGGCTTCATAAAGCTCCGGGCTTATGCCGGTGAGCGCCGCAAGGTAAATGATGGAGCCCCAGCCTGCGCCTTTCCATATATCAGAAAGGATCACCATCGGGTAGAAATACTCCCGGCGCCCCATAAAGAATACCGACTCCAGCCCCATGCCCTTGCGAATGTTGTTGATGATGCCGCCGTAGGGCGAAAACACCGCGGTCATAATCGATATGACAACGACCCAGGAAACAAAGTGTGGAAGGTAGCTCATCGTTTGTACGGTCTTTTTGAATCGGCTTGACCGCACCTCATTGATCAACAGCGCTAGCAGAATCGGCGCGGGAAAGCATAGAAACAGCTTCAGGCCGTTGATGGAGAGCGTGTTCCTGACCACCGTATAAAAGTCCAGATCCTGCAAAAAAGCCTTGAAATGCTTAAGTCCCACCCAGGGGCTGCCCGCAAAACCCAGGTTGTACTTGTAATCCTTGAAGGCAATTTGAGCCCCGTACATGGGGTAGTACGCGAAGATGATCAACCAAACAAGACCAAAGGAGAGAAACACATAAAGCATCCAGTGCTGCCGGATTCGCCGAGGGAGGGTGGTTCCGCCTTTAGTGCGTAGATTGCGCCCTTTCTCGATCACTTGTGCCATGCGCATCCTCCTGGTTCTATGTGATATATATCAGTTGCATTCGGTTGCTACGCGCAAAAAGCCATAGAGATAGACATATTTTTGACGGTTTGCTCATATCGTCAATTTATCGCGACAAATTTTGTTGATTAGGTTCTATGTTCTCCGTCGGAAGTTAAGAACATCATAGCATGCTTGCTAAATGTTTGCAAGTGGAATATATCAGGTTACGAAAAAAATATCAAATTTCGCGTGAGGTATACGCTTTTCGCGAGGAGTGTGATACAATATGGAAAAAGCAAGCGCAATGATTCATAGATGCCTGAGGAGTATGCCATGCAAACGAGCGGAATGGTTTTCGACATTCAGCGCTTTGCCCTTCACGACGGCCCCGGAATTCGCACCACGGTCTTCCTGAAGGGATGCTCGAATCGATGTCAGTGGTGCCACAACCCCGAATCGCTCAGCGCGCAGATTCAAATACAGTACTATCCGAACCGGTGTATAGGATGCGGGCTGTGTGTTTCTGTTTGTCCGCGCGGCGCGCATACGCTGGGGAATGATGGGCACGCGTATGACCGGGGGTTATGCTTAGGGTGCGGGCTGTGCGCCTGTGCCTGCAACACGCAAGCGCTGATATGCTCGGGCAAGCGGATGAGTGCCGAAGAAGTGCTTTTGGAGGTTAACGAGGACAAAGCCTATTACAAAAGCTCCGGCGGCGGGATGACTGTCTCAGGCGGAGAGCCCGCGCTTCAAAAGGAGTTTCTCGCGGCGCTTTTAAGGGGTGCAAAAGAAAGGGATATCCACACTGCGGTTGAAACGGCGGGGAATTACCCCTTTTCGAATATCGAGCCGTCGCTAACGTATATCGACCTGGTGCTGTTCGATGTGAAAGCGTTCAGCCCGGAAATTTACGAGCGCTATATCCACGGGGACCGTGAGGCGATCTTTCATACGCTTATGAGGCTCGATGCGGCAGGCAAAAAGATTATCGCGCGTACGCCCGTCATCGGTGGTGTGAACGATACGCCCGCGGAGATCGAGGCAGTCGCAACGCACGTCTCAAAACTCAAAAATCTCGTCCATTACCAGTTGATCCCCTACCACGCGCTGGGCAACGCCAAGCGCGAGGCGCTTTGTGAGGAAACGAAGGATTTCTATACCCCGACGAATGATGCCATGGCGGCGCTTACGATGGCCGCGGTGAAATATGTTCCGGTTTATAATGTAAAGCGGGGATTTATTAAGGAGGAGTGATGATGGTAAGTTATCAGCAGCGCAATGAGGAAATTCGCAAAACGAAGCTTATGTACAACGACCAGAAGCTTAAGATCGCCGGGCACTACGACAACGACGACCATGGCTGGGTGCCCCTGGGCCGGGTGGAGCACGAGGTCTTCCGTGATGAGAAGAGCGGCCTTACGACGGGCATGGACGCGGTGTCAAAGACTTTTTGCGCGTTTCTTGACGCGCACCCCGCCTACGTGCACCCCTATAGCGCCATTGCCGGCGCGTGGGCGCACGCGTGCGATCTACCCGATCCCTGGCGGCCCGAAGAGCGGCGGGACGACCTGATCCCCATCTGGGAAAAGTATAATATCCGCAATCGCGGCATCTACGCCATGAACCATGTGGCGCCCGACATGAACATCGGCCTGGAACTGGGCTTTGGCGGGCTGCTCAAAAAAATCCGTTTCTTCCGGGAAAAAAATCATCCGAAGGATACCTCGTTCTACGACGGCGAAGAGCGCGTGGTGATGGCAGTTCAAAATTGGATGCGCCGGCACGTGGAATACGCGCGCGAGATGGCGGCGCGTGAAAAGGATGTGTTCATCCGGAAAAACCTTTCGGATATCGCGGCTATAAACGAGTGGCTTATCGACAATCCGCCCAGAACCCTGCGCGAAGCGGTGCAGTTCCTGGGCTGGTTCCAGACGATCGACCGGATGTATTACACCGGCGGTGCGCTGCAGGAGCTGGATGAACTGCTGCGCCCGTTTTACGAGCGCGACGTGATAAACGGTGTCATCGTAGACGACGAGGAGGTGGTGTGGTACATCGTATCGCTGCTGTTTAACGACACGCATTACAGCCAGATCGGCGGCCAGCACCCGGTAGAAGGCACAGATCTTTCGAGCCGCATGTCGTTTTTGATCCTTGAGGGCATGCACAGGCTGCGTATCCCTGCCAACATTGCCATGCGGCTGCACGAGAATACGAACGACGAGCTCTTGACCCGTTGCGTCCAATACCTGTTCGAGGACGGCACGGGCGTATGTTACTCCTGCTCAGGCGGGTTGGACAAGGGTTATATGCGCAACGGGCGGCCGCAGGCGCTGGCGCGCATGCGCGCAAAGGTCGGCTGCAACTGGACGGCGCTGCCGGGCATTGAGTACTGCCTGCAGGATGTGACGCGCGTCTGCCTGGCAAAGCCCATGACCATCGCCATCGACGAGATGATGGCGTCGGATGAAGAAAAGTCCATGGAAAACCTGCTTGCCCGATACGAAAAGCATCTTGCCATCGCGGTGGACGTCATCAAGCAGGGCTTCGACTGGCATGCAAAATACAAGCATCTGAACCGGCCCGAGATCATCTACAACCTCTTTGCTCATGGTCCCATTGAGCGCGGCATCGACATGTCCGCGGGTGGCGTGGACATCATCAATTTTGCCTGCGACGGTACTGCGCTGGCTACGGTGGCGGATTCCTTGGCGGCCATCGAGCAGCGTGTGGTTGTAGAAGGCGCGCTGACCTGGGAGGAATTGCACACGGCACTTGCGGCGGATTTCAAGGGCTATGAGGAGATCCGCCTGTTGCTTAAAAATGTTCCGCATTTCGGCAGCGGGAACTCCCGGGCTGATAACTACGCAAAATATGTGGCGGACCTTTATTCGGATTTGATGCGCCTGACGCCCACGAATGATGGATACATCGTGCTGCCTGGCATCTTCTCCCACGGCGAGGTGTACAACCATGGCCGTGCGCTGCCCGCCACGGCAAACGGCCGCCACGCGGGTGACCCGATCTCCCACTCAGCCGATCCGGACCCCGGCTTCCTGCGCGGAGGCACCGCGCCCACGGCCAAGGCCAACGCGGTGGCGCGCGTGCAGTCGGGCTGGGGCAATTCTACGCCGCTTCAGGTGGACTTCGACGCCGGGCTCGCACAAGAAAATGGCGGCATAGCGCTCATGAAGGCGTACCTCATGGCCCACAACGACATGGGCGGTACGCTCATCAATATCAATGTCGTTTCAAAGGAAAAGCTGCTGGAAGCGCATCAGGATCCGGATAAGTACCCGGATCTGGTGGTGCGCGTGACGGGCTACAGCGCGTTCTTTAAGTCGCTGTCCAAGGAATACCGCCAACAGGTGGTGGACCGATGGATTGCGAACAGATAAGAAAAGTAAGATTGGGAGGTGTTTCCATGGCTAAGCTCCGCATTGGAATCGTCGGAACGGGCGGGATCGCCCACGCGCACATGAAACCCTACATGACTTTTGACGACGTGGAAATCGTCGGCGCGTGCGATATTGTACCCGGCAAGGCGCGCGCATTCCTCGATAAGTACGGCCTCCACAAGGCGCCCGCGGTTGAGAATGTATACGACCTTATCAAGAATGTTCAGATGGATGGCGCCAGCGTTTGCACCTACAACACCACCCATGCCGAGTGCGCCATCGCGCTGCTGGAAGCGGGGATTCACGTGCTGTGCGAAAAACCCATGTCCTTTACGCTTCAAGAAGCGGTCGATATGGTGCGCGCCTCGAAAAAGGCGAACAAGTTTCTGACAATCGGCTTTCAGCCCCGGTACGATTTCATGCGCAAAAAGGTGGACGATATCATCGCATCCGGCGCGCTTGGCAAGGTGTACTATGTGCAGAGCGGCGGCGGCCGCCGCAGGGGCATCCCGGCGGGCACGTTTGTCGACAAATCCAAGGCCGGCTATGGCTGTCTTGGCGATATCGGCTGCTATTCCATCGACGAGTGCCTGCACGCCATCAAGTATCCAAAGCCCCTGACCGTTTCGGCCATCGCGACGAACTACTTTGGAAAGAACCCGAAGTACTGGCCTGGCGCGGATACCTTCGACGTGGATGATTTCTCCGTGGCACTGGTGCGTATGGAAGGCGACGTTACGTACGTGTTCAAGCAATCCTGGGCAATGCACGCGGATACATTGGGCGACACGCTGTGGCTGGGCACCGAAGGCGCCATCAAGATCCTGAATACGCAGGATGAACTCAAGCGCCCGTCCCGCGTGATGTATTTCACTGACGTTAACGGCCAGCACATCGATTCATACGTGCTGCCGACCATCCCCTTCAATGCCTATGAAGGTTCCGCCCCCGTGGATATCTGGCCGGCCAAGATGCGCGGCTTCGTGGACGCGCTTTTGACCGGCGGCCCCGCGCCTGTGCCCGGCGAGGAAATCCTGTACAACCAGGCGATCTGCGACGGCATCTACCGCTCGAGCCAGTTGAAGCGCGAAGTGGAGATCGAGATTCCGACCATATAAAAGAGGAGGACAAAAACAATGCTTAAAGTTGGCATGCTATCGATGTGGCACGTGCACGCGGACGGCTACGCCACGTTCGTAAACGCGCAGGGAGACGCGAAGGTCACGGCAATCTGGGATGACGACGCTGCCCGGGGCCAGGCCGCGGCACAGAAGTTCTCGGCGGTATACGAGCCGGATCTTATAAAGTTCTTAGGTCTTGTGGACGCGGTGGTTGTGGACGCGCCGACGTGCGAGCATAAGCCGCTGATCATTGCCGCAGCAAACGCGAAGAAGCCCATTTTTACCGAAAAGGCGCTGGCGCCCACGGTCGCGGCGTGCGAAGAGATCAAAAAAGCGATCGAGGACAACGCCGTCAAGTTCGCGATTTCGTTTCCCGGCCTGATTTCCGGCGAGATGCGCTATGCCAAGCATGCCATCGACGAGGGGAAGCTGGGTAAGGTCACGTACCTGCGCATCCGCGCGGCACATGGTGGATCTTCCCAGGGCTGGCTGCCTGATTATTGGTACGATGCCACGAAGACCGGCGGCGGCGCGATGATGGATCTGGGCTGCCACCCGAACTATCAGGCCAGCTACCTGCTGGGCAAGCCCGTGCGCGTAACATCCATGTTCAATACCGTCTGCTGTCCCAAGACGATGGAGGACAACGCAGTATCCGCTATCGAATTTGAGAATCAGGCCATCGCCGTGCTCGAGACCGGATTTGTCTCTCCGTATTCCAACAGCGCCATTGAGATCCTGGGCACCGAAGGCTCCATCGTCATCGAGAACGGCAAGCTGCGCATCTACTCCAAGCCGTCGGGCATAAATGGCTGGGTCATCCCGGACGATATTCCCAAGGCGATGCCCTCTCCCTTGCGCCAGTTCCTGGACGCAGTGCTGTACGACAAGCCGATCGCCTTCGACATCGACCGCGCCATCGCCCTGACGCAGCTTTTGGAAAATGAGTATAAGGCGGATGCGGCGCAAAAGGTCGTGAAGGTGTAAGGTTTTCCAAATAGGACCGATGGACTATCTCAATCCCAATACGGCAGGGTATATTGTCGATAATTGGTGTATAATACCCGCGGCTTTGTGGTGGACGGGGCTAAGGTAGAATAGGGGAAGCAAAGAGCCGCCGGATACATCTGCAATGCGGATGCATCCGGCGGCCCGGTTCCGATATCTGGATTCCCATGGATAACGCTATACAGATAGACAGCCGCCCATTCACTTCACTCTATATTTCTCCGCATCGATGGCCGGTGCATTTTTGAGCAGATACTGTTCCGCCTTTACATTCCACAGCCCGCCCGTCTCGCCGCACAACTGGGCAAGATGCGCAAAGAGCGGGTCGGTTTTTCCCTTTTCCGCAAAATCCTCAATAGCGGTCAGCGGCAGGGAAATGTGGTTGTAAATCAGCTTCTTGCCCCCTGGAATATTCGGAAGATTCAGCGTCGTATCCTTCGCCGCGTCAAGCCCGCCGATGTGCGTGACCAAAATAGCGGGAGTGGTCAGCCCTTTTGCGGCCAGTGTCAGCGCCTCTCTCATATCGTCGGTATTTCCGCCTGAGGTGCCTACCACGTGCGTTGCGCTGTAGTGCACGTTGTAAAAGTTGAATTTCGCTGAAAACATAGGATTCGTCGGCCCCGCGAAGAAATTCAGGCAACCGTCATAGGCTAAGATCGCGTCGCCATGCTCCACTACGGCGGGCACCGGCGCGAAAATGAATACTTCGTCATATCCTTTCCCATCCGAAAGGTTTTTCAATTCCGCAACCGGGTCGGCGATATTCGCTGTGTTGAGGTAAACCAGTTCCACGCCGTTCTTTGCGGCCTCCTTGGGGGAAAGGATGCTCGCCGCGCGGTTAAGCCGCCGCTCATCAATATCGGTGACTACAAGCTTTTTGCTGTGGCGCGTACGGTGGATCATATAGTCGATCAGGGCCAGGCCCATCGGCCCCACACCGGCCAATATGGCCGCATATCCGCCCTCCGCTATGTCCATGTCATGTATATACTCGCCTTGTGTGGTGTGGTAGCACGCGTGCACCGCGCCAATGACACAGGACAGCGGCTCCGCCAGCGAACCTGAGAAGAACGCCTCGCCATCGTAAGGCAGCAGGTTTCCCTGCTCGATGTACACAGCCGGGATGATGCCGTACGTGGCGTTACCGCCAAGATTTGGAAAGGTGTACCCCGCGGCGTCGTACGTGCCCTTGAGGGCGGGCTGGAGCGAAACGCGCTGCCCAGGTTTATACTGCCCGGCCCATTTCCCGCCTATTTGCACGATTTCGGCGCAGAATTCATGGCCCAGTATCACGGGGCTGAGCGCAACGTCGTTTGGCACGCGCTTGTGGTCTTCGCCCTGCATGGAGGCTTTGTAGCTGGACATGCAGATGCTGTCCGAAATAATTTTCACCAGAATTTCATCGTCTTTGATCGGCGGCATATTGAACGTCTCCAGCCGCAGATCCTGTTTTCCGTAAAGCCGCAAAGCAGTGGTTTGCATCGATTTCACCCTTTCCTGTCCTTGCCGATGGCGGCGAAATGCGCGATCCTTTCATCCAGCGCTGGATGCGCGGCAACAGTCTTTTCGGAGAACATCCCCCCGTCCAAGCGTTTGGTGGCGGCCTTCTCGTGGCCGATCAACGCCCAGGCGGATTCAATAAGATGGCTGAATTCGGGGCGCATGAGATGCTGGCACACAAACGGCTGGAAGGGAGTATTGATATCCTCACCCGAGATTTGGAACAGCCCGTTTTCCTCACACAGCCGCATGAGGCGCTCAAGCTGCCGCAAACTGTTGCGCGTTGGCATGTACGTAACAGAAGTAAAGCCGGCTGCCTTCAGCCAGGGGATCAGATCATCCAGGAAGCCGTCCTCAAAGGCCTGCGTCTTCTTATCCCCCGTGACCGATTCGCCCACATCCCCCAGGTACGCATAAGCCGCAACCGCGCCGATTGATTGGACAAAAGTAAGGAAATCCAGGATGTGGGGGCATTCTTCCGTCGCGCCGATATAAAACTTTTCCACAAGGCTGCTTTTGAGCAGCCCCAGCAGACGGTACGCGTAAAACGGATCGCTTTCATTAAGCAGCGCTTCCCGGACCTTTCCCGAAGCGTCAAGGCCGAACCGGTCCTTAAGCATTTGAAGAAGTGGTTTGCCCCGCCCGGCCAGGGCAATGGCCTTATTGGCCAGCGCGTATAGAAGGTGCCGCTCCGTTACCGAGCCACCCTCCTCCGCCCGGGAAAGCGGCAATACGTCCCGTTCGTAATCAACTTCCAGCGCACCGCCGCCGGAGAGTTCGTTCAGGCGCTCCAGCATACGCCGGTTTCGCTCGCCGCGCTTTTGCCGGTAGGGTTCAAGCCAGCGGCCCGCCTCCCCAATGCTTTGGTGGGGGATGCCGTGACAAGCCACATACGCAACGCCCGGCTGGTCTGGGTTGTTGAGCGTGCGGCCATCATAGGACGTGCCCGTCATCAGGCAGCGGCACTCGAACCCCACCGTAACGCCGATGCCCAGCAGCTTTCCGGCCTCAATAAACTCCATAGCGCCCGATACCGAATCGTGATCCATGATGCCGGCGGTGGCAAGGCCGCTTGACCACGCGCGGTAGGCCGCGTCGCTTGGTGAATAGGGGGAAAAGGAATAGGTGGTGTGGATATGGTTGTTCACATAGCGGGTGACTTCTGGCAGCGGCGCTTCCCCGGCTACAATACGCGCAATGTTCTGCGCAAGATGATCAAGCCGCGCCGCCGCGGACGGCTCATTGATGGGCCTAAGCAGCGGATCAAGTCCGGAATTTTTTGTAAACTGGTCGCTCATGAAGCGTTCCCCCGCATAATTAATTCAGCATGACCTGCCCGCCTGTAACGGGCAGTGCCTGGCCGGTTTCGTATTGCTGCTCCACCAGGTAGAATACGGCCCGCGCCATATCCTCCACGGTGCATCCGCGGCCCAGTGGTACCTTTGACTCATAGAAGCTTCGCACATCCTCCACCGTCTTGGCGCCGGGCACCTTTCCCACTTCCAGGTACTGCCGGAACAAGCCCTTCTCCGGGTCGCTCCAAAGCGGTCCGTCCAGCAGGTTGCCGGGGCAGATGGCATTCACTTTGATGCCAAAGGGCGCAAGCTCCAGCGCAAAGCTCTGGGTAAGGCCGATGCCGCCGAATTTGCTGCCGGCATAGGCAAAGTTCGCTTTGCTGCCCTCCAGCCCGCTTTTGGAATTGATCTCAATGATATCCGCCATATGGCCGGGCGCATAACGGCGCTGGATCTTCATCACGGCGGCAGCGTATTTTACGCACAGGTAATAGCCCGTGTAGTTCACCGCCGTCACCTTTTGAAAATGCTCCAGGCTCATCGCCTCCAGCCCCCCGGCGATCAATATACCGGCGCAGGACACCATCACGTCCAGCCCGCCGTAATGCAAGACGGCGCATTCCGCCATGGCCTTCACCGACGCTTCGTCCGCCACGTTGACAGCAGTACTGATGGCCGTGCCCGCGCCGTGTGCTGCGCACAGCGATTCCGCCACAGCGGCGGCGCCTTTTGCGTTCATGTCCGCCACGACCACATAGCCGCCCTGCGCCGCGATGGCCCGGGCGATCCCCTCGCCAAAGCCCTGAGCCGCGCCGGTTACGATGCAGATCCTGCCCTCCATGCGCTTTGCCGCGCCCGCTTGAAAGGCAACCTTTTGCCGGTAGTTTTCCACTTCCCATTGCAGAATGAATTCCGCAAATTCTTCGGTGAGCGGCAGGCAGCCGCCGAAAAAGCCCGCGTACCAGGCGATCTTCACCGCGTCCAGGAACAGCGAAAGGGAGGTGTCCGCTTCCGCTTTGCCGCTTCCCAGTGCAAACACACCCGCGCCTTTGAGAACTGCAATTTTCGGGGGATAGCCGTGCTTTAAGACAAAATCGTCAAAGCAGGCTGCGATGTCGCTTTTATCATCCAGGATAAGCAGCGCAGCTTTGCAGTATACGATCTGGTCCGGCGTAAAGGGCCGAGCAATTTTTAAAAGCGACGAGTCGTCCTTTACAAAGTCATTCACCGTGGGGCTTGCGTGGAATACGGCGCAGCCGCTGCCCTTTGCCTTTTCATACAGCATGCGCAGCGCGGGTGCAAGCGCGAGGGCCGCCTCCGGTGCCGGCAGCGGGTGAAGATCTGGTTCCGCGCCGGCTTCATGGCCGATGGCTTCCATCACCTTGTCCATCAGCGTATCCAGCCCCGCCGCCGTGTCGGACGCGACGATCACCCCATGGTTTTGCATAAACAACAGGTCCGGCACCCTGCCATGCTTTTTCCGGTATGCAATAAACACCTCGTGGCAAGATTTGGCTAGGGTGTACCCCGGCTTTGTCAGGGGAATCCACACCGCTTGGTCCCCGAAAAGCCTTGCGCAGGCTGCCTCGCCGCTGTTGCCGCAGGTCAGGCCATTGACCAGCGCCGGGTGCAGATGCAGAACAAAAGCATGGGGGAACAGCGCGTGCAGCATGCATTCCACGCTGGGACGCATGGTCTCCCCAGGCAGGCATGCGTCCATCATGTCGCGAAGGGCGACCTGCTCGCGCAGCTTATCATCATTTGGGTATGATCTTGAGAGCATATCGTGCAGCTTTTGCATATCCATTTTCACAAAGCCGCTTTCGTTAATGGTGGACAGCCGCGTGCCCGACGCCTTTACGTGCAGTACGCCGTCCGCCTTATAGGACGTATTTCCACCGCCCGCCAGTACATAGCGCCCGTCTTGGCCATAGCGGCGGGACAGTTCCACCAGCCGCTGCATATTTTCCTGCATCAGCTTCTTCCTCCAATATTTACGTTTATCGCCTGTGCATTACATGCCCAACTTCTCCCGGCGCATCTTTTCCAGCGTCTGGTAATTGAACTCGGAAACATAGCCGGGAAGGGGCAGGAGTTTTTCATGGATGGCCGACAGCAGCCAGCTTGCCTGCGGATAGTAGTACTGCTCCAGCTCGGGGCAAGGGCTGATGGCGTTGGAAGCGCCCACCACCACGGGCGGCGCGTCCAGATACCCGAAGCAGAATTCTGTAATGTTGCGTGCGAAGTCGTTCAGATGGCTGCCGCGCTCGCACGCGTCGGATATAAGTGCGATTCGCCCCGTCTTTTTTACCGACTCCACGACCTTTTCATAGTTGAAGGGCACCAGGCTGCGGGCGTCGATAACTTCCGCCGCAACGCCGTAGGCTTCCAACTGCTTGGCCGCGTCGATGGCTACATACAGTGCCGCACCCACGGAGAGGATCGTCAAATTCGACCCTTCGCGCTTTACATCCGGCTCGCCGATGGGGATCTCATAATAGCCTTCGGGCACGCCGCCTACATGGAACTGCTCGCCCATGTCGTAGAGCTTCTGGCTTTCAAAGAACACCACGGGATCGCTGCCCGCAAGGGCCGCATTCATCAGGCCTTTTGCGTCATAGGGCGTAACGGGGAAGCAAACCTTCAGCCCCGGAATATGGCTGACCAGGCTCGTCCAGTCCTGGGCGTGCTGCGCGCCATACTTGCTGCCCACGGACACACGGAGTACCACCGGCACTTTCAGCGCACCGGCGCTCATGGCCTGCCACTTGGCAAGCTGGTTGAACACCTCGTCGCCCGCACGGCCTAAAAAGTCGCAGTACATCAGCTCGGGGATCGCGCGGCCGCCCATCAGTGCGTAGCCCACGGCGCTGGAAACGATGGTGCTTTCACTAATGGGGGAATTGAAGAACCGGTGGTACGGCAGCGACTCGGTCAGCCCGCCGTATACGCCGAACGCACCGCCCCAGTCGCGGTTGTCCTCGCCGAAGGCGATCAAAGTGGGGTCCTGGTAGAATTTTTCGATGATGGCTTCAAACAGCGCATCGCGGACGGTGAACTGCTTGAGCTTGCTGACCGGGTTTCCATCCTTGTCATAGGCAAAGCGCTCTTTTTGCGCGATCTTTTTCACGCGGCTGTTTTCCGAAAGGGGAATCAGCACCTCGGGCGTGCCTTCCCCGCGCTTTTCGATGCGCTCATTGGAGAGCATGAAACCGCGTATGGCATCGGGATCTTTCTTTAGATCAAGTCGCGGCGAAACATCGGGTTCGATGGCGATCTTCATGATCTGCGTAATATCGTCCTTGATGTCCTGCTCAATTTTTGCAAGCTCCGTCTCCGTGGCAACGCCGCACTGCAAAAGCTCGGCACGGTAGGCTTTGATGGAGTCCACACCCTGCCAGGCCTCTATCTCCTCACGGGTGCGGTAGCTGGAGGCGTCGGTGGCCGAATGGCCGGCATAGCGGTACGTTACCACATCCAGCAGTACCGGGCCACGCCCGCTTTCCAGGATCTTGCGCTTGCGCCTGTAGGCATCGATCACGGCCAGTGGGTTATAGCCATCCACGCGTTCGGCGTGCATCGCATCGGGGTTGATGCCTGCGCCCACCCGGGCGAGGATCCCATAGGCCATCGTTTCGCCGTCGGTCTGCCCGCCCATGCCGTAGCCGTTGTTGAACACGTTGAATACAAGCTTCAGGCCGCCCTTGTGCGCGTCATCCCACAGCTTTACGTACTGGTCCATGGAGGCGTAGCTCATGGCCTCCCACACGGGGCCGCAGCCCAGGGAGCCATCGCCGATGTTGCAGACGACGATGCCCTTTTCCCGCATGATTTTCTTGTACAGCGCCGCGCCGACCGTGATGCCCGCACTGCCGCCAACGATGGCGTTGTTTGGATAAATCCCAAACGGCGTGAAAAACACGTGCATGGAGTTGCCCAGGCCTTTGGTGAACCCGTTTTCCCGGCCAAAAAGCTCCGCCATAAAGCCGTAAAGCAAAAAGTCCTGTGCCATATGCTTTACATTGCTGCCCGTACGCTTTTCAATGGCTGCAAGCGTTTTGCCGCCGTTGAAGCTTTGCATGATCGAGGTCAGCGCCGCATCGCTCAACTGCCGGATGGCACTGTACCCGCGGGCCAGGACTTCGCCGTGGCTCCGGTGGGAGCCGAAGATGGCGTCGTTCAAATCCAGCGTATACGCCATGCCCACGGCCGCCGCTTCCTGGCCGGTGTACAGGTGGGCGGGGCCGGTATACACGTAGTCTACGCCGTTGTATTGCTTGGTCGTGCGCACGGAATAGAGCATCGTTTCAAATTCGCGGATGACCTGCATATCGTGGAATATATTTACCAGTTCTTCTTTGGAAAAGCTTCCCTGCTCATCCTTCATGGTTTTGCTGTACACGTTGAGAGGAATCTTCGGAAGCTTCAGTTCTCCCTTTGACCGTACGGATGCGGGATTGATAAATTGGCTTTGCGGCATGGGGCACCTCCTAAAATATCGTTTCTCTGAATATTTCGCTGACGGTGGGATGGGGGAACACGATGCGCTGAACATCCGATACGCGCAGTTCGCGGTTTAGCATAAGCGACACACCGAAGATGATTTCGCTGGCGGGGTTGCCGATGATGGAAACGCCAAGAACCTTTCCCGTCTTTTCCAGCACCATTTTGAAAAGCCCCTCGCCGCCCTCGTTTTCGGCCAGGTAACGGCCCGAATAGCTGAGCGGCACTTTCTTTTCTATCGCGTCGATGCCCTTGGCTTTTGCCGTTTCAAGCGTCTCGCCGCAGCAGGCGACCTCGGGGTTGGTATAGATCACGGCCGGAATGGCCGAATAGTCCATTGCGTCCTTTTTCCCCGCCATGTGGTTGACGGCCACCTCCGCCTCGCGGTAAGCCGTATGCGCCAGCATGCTCTTTCCATTTACATCGCCCGCTGCGTAAACGCTTAAGGCGCTTGTCTGCATGTGCTCATCCGTCTTGGCTGCGCCGCGGGCAAGCTCCAGGCCGATCTTTTCCACCCCCTTGGGCAGCAAGGGCCGGCGGCCTATGCATACCAGCGCCTTTTCACACGCAAGGGTGATGGTTTCGCCCTTTTTGACCGTCACTTCGCCGGGTGCGAACTTTGCCGCCGATGCGCCCAGTAGGAATTTCACGCCCTTTTTCTCGTACGCCTTTTTAAGCAGCATCGCAATCTCCCCTTCGATAGGCCCGCCGATGGTTTCCAGCATTTCCACCACCGTCACGTCGCTGCCGGCGGAGCAAAAATAGCTTGCCATCTCCAGGCCGATCACGCCGCCGCCCACTACCACCAGCGAGCGGGGCACCTGGGTCAAGTCCAGCATTTCTCGGCTTGTGAGCGCAAAGCCCGAGGCGATGGCTTCCTTCAGGCCTTCAATGGGCGGCAGCGCGGGCGTGGAGCCCGTGGCGATCAGCAGCCGCGCGGCCTTGTATTCCTTGCCCGCGGCCAAGATGTTATACCCGCCTTCCGTCCGCCCTACTATTTCGGCCTCTTCCTGTAAAACGGTTACGCCGCCGGCTTTCAATTGCATGGCAATCCCGCCGGTCAATTGCTTGACCACCTTGTTTTTCCGAGCCACCACCGCCGCGTGGTCAAGGACCGCGTTTTCAGCCGTTACGCCGTACTTGGCTGAACCGCCCTTCATGGAATCATACAGCTTGGCCGAATACTGCAGCGTTTTGGATGGGATGCAGCCTTCGTTCAGGCATACGCCGCCTAGCGCCCGCTTTTCAAACAGGAGCGTTTTCAAACCCTCATGGGCCGCCCGCTCGGCCGCGCGGTAGCCTGCCGGGCCGCCGCCCAGAATAATCAAATCGTACATAATAGCCTCCAAGTCTATTTGCCCAGCAGCAGCGTGAACGATGCGAGGTTTTTGCATAGCGCCTGCAGGAACCGGCTGGCCGGCGCACCGTCCACGGCCCGGTGGTCATAGGTGAGCGACAGGCCGATAGCGTCGTAAAATTCCACGCTGCCGTCCGCTTTGCGGCGTGGCCGGAGCACCGCGCAGTTCACACCCAGGATGGCGGCCTGCGGCGGGTTGATGATGGGCGTAAAATGCTCAACGCCAAGGTTGCCAAGGTTCGATACGGTGAACGTGCCGCCCAACAGGGCCTGCGGCGCAATTGTGCCTTCGCGGCTTTTTTGCGCCAGTTCCTTGCACTCGTTGGAAATTGCCAGCAAACTCTTTTTGTCCGCGTCACGGATCACCGGAACCACCAGCCCGCCTGGGATATCCACCGCCACGGCCAAATGCACGCCGGAAAACCGGCGGATCACATCGCCCAGGAAATGCGCGTTGACATCGGGGAAATCCAAAAGCGTGCGGCTGACGGCAAAGAGCACCATGTCGCCAATGGTCACGCCGCTCATTACCGGGTCCTGCTTGCATTTTGCGCGGTAGGCAAGTATCTCCGATGCGTCGAAGCTGGACGTGTGCGTCAATTGCGCCATGCTTGCAAGCGATGCCATCATGTTTTTGGCAATCGTTTTGCGTATGGTGGACAGCGGCACATCCACAAATTCTGCCGCCGCTACAGGAGATTCAGCTATCTTGGCGGCAGGCGCTTGCGCCGCAGGCACTTGCACTGCGGGTGCAACGCCCTCATCCAGCAGTTTTTTCACATCCCGCTCAATGATCAGCCCTTCGGGGCCGGTCGGCTTGGCCAGCGCAACATCCACCCCGGCCTTCCCGGCCAGCGCGCGGGCACGCGGCGAGGCGAGCTTTCTTGCGTCATCCTCCGGGCTGCCCTCCACCTTATACAAGCGGGCGGGCTTTGCCTCCGGGTTTACGGCATCCGGCGCTTGTGCGGCGGCTGGCGTAGCTTTCGCCTGGGGGACGTCCGCTACTTTTTCACCCGGCTGGCCAATGGCCATCACCGGCGCTTTTATGGACAGCTCATCGCCCACGTTACACAAAAGCGCAAGCACCGTTCCGGCATATTCACTTTCCACATCAAACACGCTCTTGCCCGTTTCCAGCGAAAACAGCGGCTGGCCTATACTGACCGTATCGCCGGCCTTCACGTAAAACTCGCCGATCACCGCGCTCTCTTCGGAAATGCCCAGTTGGGGCAGAAGTACGTTTTGTGCCATAGCAACCTCCGTTGTCTTTATTTATTGGGAAATAGCGTATGCCCGCCGCCTGTACGCTTCCTCCCAGGCTTTTGCGTTCCTGGGCATATAGGCTGTGCAGGGGATGGATTCGGCTACGATGCGCCGGCCATGGGCCACATCCCGGATCGCGCCAAGGGCAATGAACTGCATCATGGCATTGCCAAGGGCAGTGGCTTCCGACGGTCCCGCCATCACGGGCATATCCATGGCGTCAGCGGTCATCTGCATCAAAAGCTGGGCCTGGGTGCCCCCGCCCACGGCGTACAGGGCGTCATACTTTTTGCCGGTAAGTTGGGAGATGGTTCCGGCGGTCGTCCTGTATGTCATGGCCAAGCTTTCATATACGCAACGGATCAGGCCTCCGCGGGTTTCGGGAATGGGCTGCCCTTTTTTTATCAGGTATTGCCGGATGCGTTCGGGCATATCCCCGGGCGGGAGGAAGCAGCTGTCGTCCGGGTCGATGAAGCAGGCAAAGGGCGGGGCAACTTCCGCCTCCAGGGCCAGTTGGCTGAAGGAAACGGGCTCCTTCAATTCCCAATGGCGGCGGCATTCCTGTACGATCCAAAGCCCCATGATGTTTTTCAAAAACCGGATGGTATTCAAAACCCCGCCCTCATTGGTGAAATTGTTTTTCCGGCTTTCCTCCGTTATTACGGGCTGTTTCGTTTCCGTTCCCATCAGCGACCAGGTGCCGCTGGACAGGAACAGGAAATCGCCTTCCGGGGCGGGCACGGCGGCAACGGCGCTGGCGGTATCATGACAGGCGGTGTTGTACACCATGACCTGGGGAATGTCCAATTCCGCGCACAAACCGGGTTCCAGCAAGCCGCAGGGCGCACCGGGCTTTACTACAGGCGGAAAAATCTCCGGCGGCAGGCCTAGCTTTTCCAATATCTCACGGGACCAGTTGTTTTCCCGCGCATGCATAAGCTCCGTGGTGGAGGCCATGGTGTATTCCGCTTGCTTTGTGCCGGTCAGAAAATAGGTAATCAAATTTGGCATGGGCAGCAGCGCAGCCGCCCGGCCTAGCATCTCCGGGCGGTCCTTTTTCAGCGCGGCCAACTGGAAGACGGTGTTGATGGGCATGTGCTGGATGCCGGTGATGCCATAGAGTGTTTCCTTCGGGATGCGCTCAAACACCCAGGGCACCGCATCCTCCGTGCGCAGGTCCCGATAATGAACGGGGTTTTCCAGCAGGTACCCCTTTTGATCCAGAAGTCCGAAATCCACGCCCCAGGTGTCCAGGGCCACGCTTTCATAGGCTCCGGCCTGGCATGCCTTTTGAAGCCCGGTATGGATTTCGTGCATGAGCCTAGGAAAATCCCAGTACAGCGTGCCGTGAAGCCTCACGGGCACATTGTCGAAGCGGTGGACTTCCGTCAGGGAAAGGCGCTCGTTTTGCAGCGTTGCCAGCATGGCGCGGCCGGAGGATGCTCCCAGGTCAAAGGCCAGGACGGTGCGGGCCATAGGCCTCCCTCCTATACTTCAGCGTTTGGCGTCTTCTTAATTGATACGTTTTGATAATACGTTCTTTTCATAGGTCTTGATTTCCTGGATATAGCCCGCGCCCGGAACTACTTCCTCCCGGCGGCACAATTCCTCCCACACCGTGCCAAAGGGCAGCGAGAGGATCTCCTGAGATAAAGCCAGCCGGGCGGAATAATCGCCTGTCTGCTCCAATTCGCGAAGCTTGTCCACCGGCTCCAGCAGTGCCGCCAACAGGGCCTTGCGGGCGCTGCGAAGCCCCGTGACCCAGGCCAGGATGCGGTTGATGGAGGCATCGAAGTAATCCGTAGCCAGATAGACGCGATTCAGTGCATCGGCATGGACGATTTCCCGCATGATCTGCCTTGTTTCTTCATCAAAGAGCACCACATGGTCGCTGTCCCAGCGCACCGGGCGGCTCACGTGCAGCAAAAGCTCGGGCAGGAAGCATAATAGTGCCGGAATCTTGACGGCAACGCTTTCCGTGGGGTGGAAGTGCCCGGCGTCTATCGTCAGCAGAAGATTAGGCCTGGTGAGAACATAGCCCATGTAAAACTCGTGGGAGCCGGGGGTGTAGGCTTCCGCGCCGATGCCGAAAAGCTTGCTCTCCACAGCATCCTTCACATTTTCATAGTTGGGTGCGTTATGAAAAATCGCGTCGAGGCTTTCCGTGAGCCGGAGGCGCGGGCTCAGGGCATCCACCGGCAGTTCCTTTTCCCCGTCGGGGATCCAATGGTTGATGATGCATGTCTTTCCCGTTTCCCGGGAAAAGTACGCGGCGATTTCCCGAACTGCCCTGGCATGAGCGATCCAGAATTCCCGGATGCTCTTCTCGGGGTGGGTGAGTGTGCCCCCAGCGCTTTTGGGATGGGAGAAGAATGTGGTGTTGAAGTCCAGCCCCAGCTTTTTTTCCTTTGCCCACTGGGCCCAGGAAGCAAAATGGCGGGGCGCCAATGCATCACGGTCCACCTTTTCACTTGTGTCCAGGTAATTGGCATGCAGGTTCACCTTGTGTACGCCGGGCAGAAGGGACAGCACCTTTTCCATATCCATGCGCAGTTCCTCCGGCGTGCGGGCGCGGCCGGGATAATTGCCCGTGGCGGCGATGCCGCCGGTGAGGCTTTGTCTTCCCTCAAATCCAAGAACATCATCACCCTGCCAGCAATGCATGGAAATGGGTGTTTCCGCCGCCTGGCGCAGCGCTTTTTCGACATCCACCCCCAAGGCGCCATATTGTTCCCGGGCCAGATCGAAGGCCTTTGTTGCAGTACTCATGCGGTTCCCCCTTCTTGACAACGATTGGTAGCCTCATTATACTTGCATTGCGCAATTCTGTCCATTAGTTAGGGAGAAATCGCGCAAATCCGCGCAAACGCACAATTTGTGTGAAGAATTGAGCAAACTGCGAAAGGTAAAAGAAAGTATGTTACCCTTTGAACGGCGGGAAAAGATTATTTCACTTTTGGAAGCGGAAAAGGCTGCCACCGTGGAGAGTCTGGCAGCGAGGCTTTTTGTCAGCGGCGCTACGCTCCGGCGCGATCTGCAGGTGCTGGAGGAGGAAGGGCGCATCCGCAGGACGCGGGGCGGGGCTGCTCTGCCCGTGCAGCGCATCCAGGATATCCCCCTGTATGCCAGGCGGCAGGAGCGGATGGCTGAGAAGCAGGCCATTGTCCAGGCGGCAGCCCGTTTCTTTTCGCCGGGAGATACGCTCATTCTCGATGCCAGCACCACGGTTTTGGCGCTGAGCGAGGCACTCAAATCCATGGATTCCCTGACGGTTGTCACCAGCGGCCTTTTGACGGCCCAGGCTTTTGCCGTGCCCGGACGTCAGGTGCTTTGCACGGGGGGCACCCTGCGGGAAAATTCCGCTTCCCTTACAGGGGAGGATGCCGCAGCATTCCTCCGCAATCACCACGGCACATGGACCGTGCTTTCCTGCCGCGGGCTTACTGCCGAGGGGGTTTGGGAAAGCGCGCCGGAGGAGGCAGCCAACAAGCGGTGCATGCTGGATGCAGGAGATAAGCATATGCTTTTGTGCGATGCTACGAAGCTGAATCAATATTTCCTTTGCCGGACGGGGGAACTGAAAAGGTTTGATGTGCTGGTGATAGACAAAATGCCTGAGGGGGCGCTTCTTTCAGCGCTGCATGAGGCAAATGTCCGGATTGTAGTTGCATAAGCAATAAGCGCCCGCCGCTATAGGCGGGTTTTTTGTATGCCTTCATAATGCTGCCATTTGCCTTGTGCAACACGTACATTGCAGCGGAAGAAGCTTGTCCATCTCAACGAAAACAAAACGATATATCCGCAAAACAATTAAATGTTCGGAAATTCTCTTGACAAACCGTATATTTCGACTTATTATATGAAAATAGTTCGGAAAGGATGTGGCGATGATGGCACAGCTTCGCAAGGGGGACAAGCCCTTGGGGAGGAGTGCAGGCCTTTCCGGACGAGAATGGGATTTTGAATAGGTGCTTGGAAGCAGCGGCCTTATAGACGGGCCGGTGCGTTTTTGTTTATTTGGACATGTTAAGAAGAGGAGGCAGCATATGAAAAAGGTAGCCGTGATTATGGGAAGCGATAGCGATTTACCGGTACTCAAGGACGCGTTTGACAAGCTGAAGGGGCTGGGCATCCCCTATGAAGCCCATGTGTATTCCGCCCACCGTACCCCGGGGGAGGCCGCCGCCTTTGCCAGGAGCGCCCGGGAGAACGGCTTTGGCGTAATCATCGCCGCAGCCGGGAAGGCCGCCCATCTGGCCGGGGCGCTGGCCGCGCAGACCACGTTGCCGGTGATCGGCATTCCCATTAAATCCTCCCTGGACGGGCTGGACGCGCTTTTGTCCACCGTGCAGATGCCGACCGGCATCCCTGTGGCCACCGTGGCCATCGACGGGGCCGGCAACGCAGCGCTGCTGGCGGCGCAGATCCTGGCCGTGAGTGAGGAAGGGCTGGCCGTTCGTTTGAGCAGCATGCGGGACGCCATGCGCCAGGCCGTATTGGAAAAAGACAAAAACCTGAATGTGTGATAAGGAGGAAATTATCATGACAAAGCTTACGCAGGTATACGAGGGCAAGGCGAAAAAGGTATTCCGCACCGATGATCCCGAGGTTTTTCTGGTAGACTACAAGGATGACGCCACCGCCTTCAACGGCCTGAAAAAGGGCTCCATCGCCGGCAAGGGCGCCATCAACAACCGTGTAACAAACCATTTAATGAAGCTTTTGGAAAAAGAGGGCATCCCCACACACCTTATCGCCGAGCTTTCTCCCAGGGAAACGCTGGTGAAGAAGGTGACCATCGTGCCCCTGGAAGTGATCGTGCGCAATATCGCGGCAGGGTCATTGTCTAAGCGCCTGGGGCTGCTGGAGGGTACGAAGCTTGGCAAAACGGTTCTTGAGTACTGCTACAAGGATGACGCGCTGGGTGATCCCATGGTGAACGAATACCACATCGCTGCCATGGGCTGGGCCACGGAGGAAGAGGTGGCATTGATCGCTTCCTACTCGCTGAAGGTGAACGATATCCTTTCCGCTTATTTAAAGGACCTGAACATTGAGTTGATCGACTTCAAGCTGGAGTTTGGGAAAACTGCCGACGGAAAGATCGTGCTGGCGGATGAGATTTCGCCGGACACCTGCCGCTTCTGGGACAGCCGTACCCACGAAAAGCTGGATAAGGACCGCTTCCGCCGGGATATGGGCGGCGTGGAAGACGCATATCAGGAGATTTTGAAGCGCCTTCTGGGGGAGTAAAGGAGTAAATGATTAAGTTGGCTTTGGGCGATAAGGTGCATGAGGAGTGCGGTGTGTTCGGCATCTGGCGTAAGGATGGTGCGGGCGTGGTGGCCTCCGTCTACCATGGGCTGTATGCCTTGCAGCACCGCGGCCAGGAAAGCTGCGGCATCGCGGTGAACAAGGACGGCATCATTACCTGCCATAAGGATGTTGGGCTGGTCAACGAGGTGTTCACCGAGGATGTATTGCGGGGGATGAAGGACGGCCAGGCGGCGGTGGGCCACTGCCGCTATGCCACCACCGGCAGCCACAACAGGGGCAACGCCCAGCCGCTGCTCATCAACCACTTAAAGGGCGGCATGGCCCTTTGCCATAACGGCAACCTCACCAATGCCACGGAGCTGCGGGAGCTTTTGGAGGAGCGCGGCGCGATCTTTCATACCACCTCCGATACGGAAGTGATCGCTTACACCATCACCCAGGAAAGGCTCCGTGCCCCTTCCATTGAGGAAGCAGTGTCACGGGCCATGGAGCATATCACGGGCGCTTATTCCATTGTGCTCATGAGCCCCCAAAAGGTGATCGCCGCCCGGGACCCCATGGGCTTCCGGCCGCTTTGCATCGGCAAAATCGGCGAAGGCGGGTACGTGTTTGCCAGCGAGACCTGCGCGCTGGATGCCATTGGCGCGGAGTATGTACGGGATGTGCTGCCCGGGGAAATCGTGGTGGCGGGGGAGCAGGGCTTAACCAGCATTCCCCCCAAAGAAAAAGGCAAACGAAGCTTGTGCGTGTTTGAATTCATTTACTTTTCGCGCCCCGACTCCGTGATCGAAGGTGCCAGTGTGCATGTGGCCCGCCTTCGCGCCGGGGCTTTCCTGGCGCTGGAGCATCCCGTGCAGGCGGATGTGGTGGTTGGTGTGCCGGATTCGGGCATCGACGCCGCCATCGGCTATTCCAGACAAAGCGGAATCCCCTATGGGCTGGGCTTTATCAAGAACAAGTATATTGGCCGCACCTTCATACAGCCGGAGCAGACGCAAAGGCAAAACGCCGTACATATCAAGTTGAACGTGATCACTTCTACCGTGAAGGGTAAGCGGGTGGTGCTGGTGGATGATTCGGTGGTCCGGGGCACTACCAGCGCCAGGATCGTGAAGCTTTTGCGGGATGCCGGGGCGACGGAAGTGCACCTGCGTTTGTCCGCTCCGCCCTTCAAATATCCCTGCTACTTCGGCACCGACATTGACTCCACGGAAAACCTGCTGGCCCATAACCACACCGTGGAGCAGATGCGGGAAATCATCGGCGTGGACAGCCTTGGCTTTTTGAACACCGCCTTCTTGGACAAGCTGGCGGACAACGACTGCGGCGGCTTCTGCACCGCCTGCTTTACGGGGGAATATCCCGTGCCCCCGCCCAAGTGCACCAGAAAATCCCGGTTCGAAACGCCCATCACCATCAAAGAGTAAGGAGATGCCTATGAAAAGCGAGAGCGAAAGCTACAAGGCGGCAGGGGTAGACATCACCGCAGGGTATAAAGCCGTGGAGCTGATGAAAAGCCATGTGGCCCGCACCATGATCCCGGGCGTTTTAAGCGGCATCGGGGGGTTTGGCGGGCTGTTTGAACTGGACACGGAAGGCATGCGCCGGCCGGTGCTGGTGTCCGGCACCGACGGGGTGGGCACAAAGCTGAAAATCGCTTTTTTAATGGACAAGCATGACACCGTGGGCATCGACTGCGTGGCCATGTGCGTAAACGATGTCGTCTGCTGCGGGGCAAGGCCCCTTTTCTTTTTGGACTATGTGGCCGTGGGCAAAAACCTTCCGGAGCGGGTGGCCGCTATTGTATCCGGCATGGCTGAGGGCTGCGTGCGGGCCGGCTGCGCGCTCATCGGCGGGGAAACGGCGGAAATGCCGGGCTTTTATCCGGTGGACGAATACGATCTGGCAGGGTTTTCCGTTGGTGTGGTGGACAGGGACAAGATCATCGACAATGAAAAAACAAGACCGGGCGACGTGCTGATCGCTATGCCCTCCTCCGGTGTACATTCCAACGGCTTCTCCCTGGTGCGCAAGGTTTTCAACGTGGAAAGCGATATCCTGCACAGGTATCAGTCTGAGCTGCAAAAATCCCTGGGCGAGGAGCTCCTGACGCCTACGAAAATCTATGTGAAACCCGTCCTCGCTCTGCTTAAGGAAGTAGACGTGCTGGGCATTTCCCACATCACAGGCGGCGGTTTTTACGAAAACATCCCACGGGCCTTGCCCAAGGAGTTCTGCGCGCGCATTGAAAAGGCGGCGGTCAAGACACCGCCGATCTTCCGCTTGATTGCCAAAGCCGGGAATGTTCCTGAAAAGGACATGTTCAACACATTCAACATGGGGGTGGGCATGTGCCTGACCGTGCCCAGCACCCAGGCGGACAAGGCACTTGAAATCCTCCGTGCCCAAGGGGAAGATGCATACATCATTGGCGAGGTCGCTTATGGAGAGGATGGCGTGCAGCTATGGTAAGGGTGGCGGTGCTGGTATCCGGCGGCGGCACCAATTTGCAGGCCATTATCGATGCCAGGGCGGCAGGGAAGATCCCCCATGGAGAGATTGCGTTGGTGGTATCGAGCCGTGGAGACGCCTTCGCATTGGAGCGCGCCAATGTGGCAGGCATTCCAGCATTGGTGGCAAAAAAGGAAAAGGGTGTACCACCTAACGCCTACGGAGAACTGCTGCTTGACATCCTTCGGGAAAACCGCATTGATTTTGTGGTGCTGGCCGGCTTTATCACCATCCTGCCAGAGAACGTGATCTGGGCCTATGAGAACCGTATCATCAACGTGCATCCGAGTCTCATTCCCTCCTTTTGCGGGGCGGGGTATTATGGCCTTAAGGTGCACGAAGCAGCTTTGGCGTATGGGGTAAAGGTGACGGGGGCCACCGTACATTATGTGAACGAGATTCCCGACGGGGGAAAAATCATCGCCCAAAAGGCTGTGGACGTGTTGCCCTGCGATACGCCGGAGACGCTGCAAAAGCGCGTGATGGTGGAGGCGGAATGGGTGCTTCTGCCAAGGGCGGTGGAGGATTGCTGCCGGGAGATTTTGCTTGCACGGGAATGCTGCCGAGGAAACAAAAGTCCTTCCTCATGAAAGCCATATGCAGCGCAACAGGCGGGCGATTGATAATCGCCCCTATGACTGCAAAGAGTATATTGGCTTCTCTTCCGGCTCCTGTGGCCCCGGTGGACACTATAACAAACACTATACGGCGTAGGGGCGATTATCAATCGCCCGCCAGGCAGCGGTAACAAACGTGCAGGGAGTATCCAGTTTTCATAATAGGAGGATGCTTTTGTGAATCCCCTCAATCTTTTCGAAGTGATTTCTAACAACGTCTATCCGGGCCGTGGCATTGTGCTGGGCCGGACAAAAGAATATGCCGTAATGGCCTATTTTATCATGGGCCGCAGTGAAAATAGCCGCAACCGCGTGTTTGTGACATGGGAGGGCGGCATCCGCACCGAGGCCTTTGACCCGGGAAAGCTTACTGATCCTTCCCTAATCATCTACGCTCCCGTCCGGGTGGTGGGGGAGCAGACCGTTGTTACCAACGGTGACCAGACAGATACCGTGGTGGATTATCTCCAATCTGGCAAAAGCTTTGAGGAAGCGCTTCGTACCCGCACCTTTGAGCCGGATGCGCCTAACTACACGCCCCGCATTAGTGGTTTGATGACGGTGAAGAATGGAAATTGCTCATACCGCCTTTCCATTTTGAAAAGCGGAAACGGCAAGGCGGATGCCGCGCAGCGGTTCTTTTTCGAGTATCCGGAGCCCGCTCAAGGAGAAGGCTATCTTATACATACCTATAAGTGTGACGGCAACCCTATTCCTTCCTTCGAAGGGGAACCTGTACGTGTGGCGATGCCGGAAATGGATACGGAGGCTTATGCCAAAGCATTGTGGGAGAGCCTGAATCCTAACAACAAGGTGTCGCTATTCGTCAGGTACATACGGTTGCCGGATGGCGAAACGAGCACCTGCATTATAAACAAAAACAAGAAGTAAGCGAGGCGAAAGAGGATGGCCGGGGAGCTTATGCTGAAATATGGCTGCAATCCCAATCAAAAGCCTTCCCGCATATTCATGCGGGAAGGGGAACTGCCCATGGAGGTTCTGGGCGGAAGGCCGGGGTATATCAACTTGCTGGATGCGCTTAACGGCTGGCAATTGGTGCGAGAATTAAAGATGGCCACCGGCCTGCCTGCCGCGGCTTCCTTCAAGCACGTGAGCCCGGCAGGTGCTGCTGTGGGGCTTCCCTTAACCGATACGCTCCAGCAGATTTATTTTGTGGGGAACAAGGCGCTTTCACCTCTTGCCTGCGCGTACGCCAGGGCGCGGGGAGCCGACCGCATGTCCTCCTTCGGCGATTTCATTGCCCTTTCGGATGTGTGCGATGTGGAAACGGCGCTGCTCATCAAACCGGAAGTATCCGATGGCATCATCGCGCCGGGATATATGCCGGAAGCGCTGGAGATATTGAAGGCCAAGCGTCAGGGCGCCTACAATATCGTGAAGATCGATCCTAATTATGCGCCTGATCCCGTCGAACAAAAAGATGTGTTTGGCGTCACTTTTGAGCAGGGGCGGAACGAACTGAAAATCGACGAATCGCTGCTTCATAACGTGGTCACAGTGAACAAGGCCATTCCGGAGGAGGCAAAAAGGGACCTGCTTATCTCGCTGATTACGCTGAAGTACACCCAATCGAATTCCGTCTGTTATGTTTTGAACGGGCAGGTCATCGGCGTGGGGGCGGGTCAGCAATCCCGTATCCATTGCACCCGCCTGGCAGGCAGCAAGGCGGACAACTGGTGGCTGAGGCAGCATCCCAAGGTGCTGGCGCTGACCTTTGCCGCGACGCTCGGCCGTCCCGACCGGGACAATACCATTGACCTGTACATCTCCGATGACTGCAGCGACGTGCTGGGGGAAGATAGCTGGCAGCAGTTTTTCGCTGTTCGCCCGGAAACTCTCACCCCCACAGAGCGCCGGGAATGGCTGGATAAGCTGACGGGTGTGTCCCTTGGCAGCGACGCCTTCTTCCCCTTCGGCGACAACATTCAAAGGGCCAGGCGCAGCGGCGTTAAGTATGTAGCCCAGCCCGGCGGCTCCGTGCGGGATGATCAGGTGATTGCAACCTGTGACGCGTACGGCATGGCCATGTGCTTTACGGGCATACGCCTGTTCCACCACTGATGGGAGGGAGCACCATGAAACTAATGTTGGTGGGCGGCGGCGGAAGGGAACACGCCATCCTGCAAAAGCTACGGGAAAACCCTCAGGTCCGGGAAATATATGTCCTCCCCGGCAACGGCGGCATGGAAGGGGAGGCTAATTGCGTACCCATCAAGGCTACTGATGTAAGGACCATAGCGGCCTTCGCCAGGGAAAAGGCCATTGATTTTGCTGTGGTGGCACCGGACGACCCTCTGTGCCTGGGCCTGGTGGATCTGCTGAATGAAGCAGGCATCCCCGCCTTCGGCCCGGACAGCAAAGCCGCCGTCATCGAGGGCAGCAAAGTGTTCAGCAAGAGCCTCATGAAAAAGTACGGCATCCCTACGGCCGCCTATGAAACCTTCGACGATGTGCAGCCGTCGCTTGATTACCTTCAGACTTGCAAATATCCCATCGTCATCAAGGCCGACGGCTTGGCTCTGGGCAAGGGCGTGCTTATCTGCAACAGCAAGGCGGAGGCGGAGGACGCGATCCGCAGCATCATGGAGGAGAAAATATTCGGCGCTTCGGGAAGCCGGGTTGTTGTGGAAGAATTCCTGGAAGGACCCGAGGTGTCGGTTTTATGCTTCACCGATGGGATAACCATAAAACCCATGGTGTCTTCCATGGATCACAAGCGGGCTCTGGATTTTGATCAGGGCCTCAATACCGGCGGCATGGGTGCCGTGGCCCCCAACCCCTATTACACTGAGGCAATTGCGCAAAGGTGCATGCGGGAAATCTTCCTGCCCACGGTGGTTGCCATGAACCGGGAAGGCCGCACCTTTCGCGGCTGCCTGTACTTTGGCCTGATGCTGACGGAATTAGGGCCCAAGGTGATCGAATACAACTGCCGGTTTGGTGATCCGGAAACGCAGGCTGTGCTGCCGCTTTTGCAAAGCGATCTTCTATCTATCATGAAATCCACGGTGGATGGGACGCTGGATAAAACAGACGTTTCCTTTTCCGCCGGCGCATCCTGTTGCGTGGTTTTATCCAGCGGCGGCTATCCCAAAGCCTATGAAACAGGCAAGGAAATGAAGGGACTGAATGCAAAAAAGGAGCCGTGCGTGTATCATTTCCACGCGGGCACAAGGCATCTTGAAAATGGCAAGATCGTTACCTCCGGCGGGCGGGTCCTGGGCGTCACAGCCACGGCGGATACGCTGGAGGCGGCGGTGCAAAAAGCCTATCGCGCCTGTGAAACCATTTCCTTTGAGAATATGCATATGCGCCATGATATCGGGCAGCGTGCCCTGAACGCTTTGAAAAGATAAGGGGGAACCGTCATGCCTGTTTTTCGTTTATATGTGGAGAAAAAAGTGCCTTATGCCGTGGAAGCCGCGCAGCTTCTTCAAGAAATCCGCAGCCTGATGGGAATTCAAAGCGTAACATCCCTGCGCCTGTTCAACCGCTATGACGTGGAGGGCATCGACGAAGCGCTTTTTGAAACGTGCAAGCCCATTGTTTTTTTCGAGCCGCAACTGGACAGCGCCTATGACGAGCTGCCTCTTTCGGGGGTGGCGGTCTTTGCCGTGGAACCATTGCCCGGCCAATTTGACCAGCGGGCCGATTCCTGCGCCGAATGCATCCAATTGGTATCCCAGGGCGAGCGGCCCACGGTGCGCACCGCCAGGGTCTATCTTTTAGGGGGAAGCCCTTCGGAAGATGAGATCCAGCGGATCAAAAAGTATGTGATCAATCCCGTAGAAAGCCGGGAAGCATCTCTTCAGCTTCGGGACACGCTGAAGATGGAATATCCGGAACCGGAGGAGATCGAGGTGCTGCACGGCTTCCGCAAGCTGGACAGGGATGCCGTGGGGGAGTTTGTGCGCAAATACGGCCTGGCTATGGATGCGGAGGACCTGCTTTTTTGCCAGGACTATTTCCTTTCGGAAAACCGGGATCCCACCCTCACGGAAATCCGCATGATCGACACCTACTGGTCCGATCACTGCCGCCATACCACCTTCCTTACGGTGCTGGATGAGGTAAACATTGAAAAGGAGCGGGTGGAAAAGGCGTTTTTGCGCTATTTGAAGCTTCGGGAAACAGTGCACGAGGGCAAGGACAAGCCCATTACCCTCATGGACATTGCCACTATCGGGGCCAAGTATTTAAAAAAACAAGGCAAGCTCGAAAATCTTGACGTATCCGATGAGATCAACGCCTGTTCCATTGAAATCACTGTGGACGTGGATGGCAAGCCGGAGCCTTGGCTGTTGATGTTCAAGAATGAAACGCATAACCATCCCACGGAGATCGAGCCTTTCGGCGGTGCGGCCACATGCATCGGCGGGGCTATCCGCGACCCCCTTTCCGGCCGCACGTATGTCTATCAGGCCATGCGGGTTACCGGTGCGGCGGACCCGCTGGTTCCGCTGAACAGCACGCTTCCGGGCAAGCTGCCCCAGCGCAAGCTCACCACCACCGCCGCGGCGGGCTACAGTTCCTATGGCAACCAGATCGGCCTGGCTACAGGATTTGTGGATGAAATCTACCATCCGGGCTATGTGGCCAAGCGTATGGAAATCGGTGCGGTTCTGGGCGCCGCTCCCAAGGCAAACGTGCGCCGGGAGACGCCTGCCCCCGGCGACGCGGTGGTGCTGCTGGGCGGACGCACGGGCCGGGATGGCTGTGGCGGGGCCACAGGTTCCTCCAAATCCCATAAGCTGACCAGCATTGAAACCTGTGGGGCCGAGGTGCAAAAAGGTAACGCGCCTACGGAAAGAAAGCTTCAACGGTTGTTCCGCAATCCCAATGTCACCCGCCTGATCAAGCGCTGCAACGACTTTGGCGCCGGAGGCGTGTCGGTGGCCATCGGCGAACTGGCCGACGGCCTTCAAATTGATCTGGATGCCGTACCCAAAAAGTACGAGGGCTTGAGCGGCACGGAGCTTGCCATTTCCGAAAGCCAGGAGCGCATGGCCGTGGTGCTTTCTCCGGAGGATGTGTCTGCCTTCCTTACGGAGGCCCGGAAAGAAAACATTGAAGCTACCGTGGTGGCCCATGTGAAGGAGCAAAAGCGCCTGACCATGACTTGGCGCGGCAAGACCATTGTAGACCTGGGCCGGGAGTTTTTGAACTCCAACGGCGCGCAAAAGCATGCCTCCGCCTGGGTCAGGCAGGGAGAAAACATCAAGAAGGATGCACCACTGGGAACGCTCCAGGGAAAATTGACTACCCTAATGTCCGATTTGAATGTGTGCGGTAAAAAGGGGCTGGTGGAGCGGTTCGATTCCACCATCGGCGCGGGGACCGTGGTCATGCCCTTCGGCGGGAAGCACCAATTGACGCCCGTTCAAACCATGGCCGCCAAGCTGCCTCTGGAAAAAGGGAACACTTCCGGATGTTCCGGCATGGCCTATGGCTTCAACCCGTATCTTACGGAACAAGACCCTTACCAGGGAGCCTACCTGGCGGTGGCGGAAAGCGTTGCCAAGCTTACGGCAGCGGGCTTTTCCCGCAAGGATGCGTACCTTACCTTCCAGGAATATTTCGAGCGGCTGGGTACTAACCCAGAGCGCTGGGGCAAGCCCCTGGCGGCGCTGCTGGGCGCGCTGGATGCCCAATTGAATTTTGGGATCGCCGCCATCGGGGGCAAGGACAGCATGTCCGGCTCCTTTGAAAACCTGGATGTGCCGCCCACGCTGGTATCCTTCGCCGTGGCCCCGGGATCGGCAGAGAACGTGTCTTCCCCTGAATTCAAGCAGCCGGGTCACAAGGTGGTTTTGCTTTCGGCGGATCCCATAAACGATCCGGCGGGCTTTTTGCAGATGTTGGATACAGTGGAAACGCTGCTCCGGGAGAAAACAGCTTGCTCCGCCTGGTCTGTAGGCTTTGGCGGCATTGCCGAGGGGATCGTAAAGATGGCTCTGGGCAACCAAATCGGTTTTGTTCTCTGCGATACATTTACCGGCGACTTGTTTGCCTTAAGGTATGGCAGCTTTATACTGGAGCTTGCGGAGGATATCGAGCTGGGCGAAACCCTGGGCCATACGGCGGAAGCTTATACAGTTACCGCCTATGGCGAAACGGCCGACCTTGATTTGGTGCAGGAAGCCTGGGAAGGCAAGCTGGAGAGCGTTTTTCCTTACCGTGGCAAAGGAACGGTTGACAAGCCGGAAGTTTTCTCCTATGCTGTGGACAGGCGTGTTTCCCCAAAGATTGGCTGTGCCCGCCCCCGGGCCTTCATTCCCGTGTTCCCCGGTACCAACTGCGAGGTGGACACGGTGCGGGCCCTTTACCGCGCCGGGGCGGATGCCGATGTGTTTGTACTCAACAACCTGACGCCTGCCGCCATTTCTCAGAGCCTGCTGGATGCCCAAAAGCGGATCGCCAATTGCCAAATGATCGTGCTTCCCGGCGGGTTTTCCGCAGGGGACGAGCCGGACGGTTCCGGTAAGTTCATTACCGCCTTTTTCAGAAATCCCCGCATGAAGGACAGCGTTCACGACCTGCTTTTAAAGCGGGACGGCTTGATGCTTGGCATCTGCAACGGCTTCCAGGCGCTGATCAAGCTGGGGCTTTTGCCCTTCGGGGAGATCATCGATACCGATGAAAGCTGTCCCACCCTGACTTACAACGTCATCGGCCGCCATCAGAGTATGCTTACGCACACCCGGGTAGCCTCCAACAAATCCCCCTGGCTTAACCGCTGCCAGGTAGGGGATATCCATACCATCGCCGTTTCCCACGGTGAAGGCCGCTTCGTGGCGCCGGAGGCGCTGATTGCAAAACTTGCCAAAGAGGGGCAAATCGCCACCCAATATGTGGACCTGGCGGGAGAACCCACCATGGCATTGCCTTACAACCCCAACGGCTCCTACGCGGCCATTGAGGCCATTACCTCCCTGGACGGGCGGATCTTGGGCAAGATGGGCCACACCGAGCGCAGCGGGGAGTACCTGTACAAGAACGTGGACGGCAACAAGTTCCAGCCCCTCTTTGAAGGCGGTGTCGATTACTTTCAGTAATGTCGAGAAAATGGCCTTGCCATTTTTATGAGCCTCGTTGCTCCCCGGGAGTTATACTAAATCAAAGCGTTAATGCATTGTTGGTGGCATCTTTGAATGCAGATTATGGCGACTTCACAGTATAAGTGTAGGGCGGGGGCTTGCTCCCGCCGCATGCAGCGGTACCGTGCATCTTGCTTATGTGTGACCTGAACGGCGGGAGCAAGCCCCCGCCCTACAAGCCTCAAATGCATTAATAGTATTAGATATTAACAGTTTGTGTTTGATAAGAGCGATAGTTGGAGGCTGATTTATTTGGACCACAGCGGATACGTGAGCCCCTTTTCCACCCGGTATGCCAGCCGGGAGATGCAGTATGTGTTCTCCGACGACAACAAGTTCAAAACCTGGCGCAGGCTTTGGTTGGCCTTGGCGAAGGCGGAAAAGAAGCTGGGGCTGCCGATTAACAAGGAGCAGATCGACGAGCTTTCCGCCCATTTGGAAGATATCAATTATGATGATGCCCTCCGCCGGGAAAAGGAATGCCGTCACGATGTGATGAGCCACGTCTATGCCTACGGGCTTCAGTGCCCCAAGGCCCAGGGGATCATCCACCTGGGGGCGACCTCCTGCTATGTGGGGGACAATACCGATATCATCGTTATGAAGCAGGGGCTTCAAATCATAAGCCGTAAGCTTTTAAACGTGCTGGCGCTGCTTTATAAGTTCGCTAAGGAATACAAGGGGCTGCCGGCTTTGGCCTATACCCACCTGCAACCCGCCCAGTTGACCACCGTAGGCAAGCGGGCTACACTGTGGATGAACGAGCTGCATATGGATTTTCTGGAAGTTCAGCAGCGCATCGGCAACCTTGCCCTCCTGGGCAATAAGGGCACCACCGGCACCCAGGCCAGCTTTGTGGAGCTGTTTGACGGCGATGGGGAAAAGGTGAAAGCCCTGGAAGCGGAAATCGCCGCCGATATGGGATTTTCAAAAGTCGTGCCCGTTTCCGGGCAGACCTATTCCCGCAAGGTGGATTACCAGGTGGTCACGGCCCTTGCAGGCATCGCCCAGAGCGCCAGCAAGTTCTCCTATGATTTGCGGCTGTTGCAAAGCTTCAAGGAGATGGAGGAGCCTTTTGAAGAAAGCCAAATCGGTTCCTCCGCCATGCCTTATAAGCGCAACCCCATGCGGTCTGAGCGCATCACCGCTCTTTCCCGCTATGTGATGGTGGATGTGCTGAATTCCGCCTTCACAGCCGGGACACAGTGGTTCGAGCGTACCCTGGACGACAGTGCCAACCGCCGCATTGCCGTAGCGGAGGCGTTCCTCGGGGTGGACGCCATTTTGAACATACTGCTCAATGTGTGCGACGGGCTGGTGGTGTATCCCCAGGTGATCCGCCGCCGGGTAATGGAGGAACTGCCCTTCATGGCCAGCGAAAACATCCTCATGGATGCGGTAAAGCGGGGCGGTGACAGGCAGGAGCTGCATGAAAAGATCCGCGTCCATGCCCAGGCCGCGGCCAGGGTGGTGAAAGAGCAGGGCGGGAAAAACGACCTGCTGGACCGCATTGCAGGCGATACTGCCTTTGGGCTGAACATAGAAGATATGGAGAAACTTCTGGACCCTACCCTTTTCATTGGCCGCAGCCGGGAACAGGTGGAGGAGTATCTGGACGAAATCATCGGGCCGCTGCTCAAGGAATACAATGCCAAGGGCGAAACATATGAACTGACCGTGTAGAGTATAGAAAGGAGAAAAACTATGCCGTTCATGGATGCCAAGGTAAGTGTTGCCGTTACCCCCGCCCAGGAGGAAAGCGTAAAGCAAAAGCTGGGCAAGGCCATTTCCCTGATCCCCGGGAAGAGCGAAACCTGGCTGATGCTGAACATTCAGCCCGGCTGCCATCTGTACTTTCAGGGGACCAATAGCGAACCTGCCGCCATGGTGGAAGTAAAGCTGTTCGGCTCCGCTTCCCCGGCCGCCTATGAGAAGATGACGGCGGAGGTCACGAAAATCCTGAACAGCGAGCTGAACATTCCCCAAAACCGCGTTTTTGTGAAATACGAGGAAGTGCAGCACTGGGGATGGAACGGAAGCAATCTGTAGGACCATGAAAATGTGTGCCCTTTTCGCTTTAGGCAGCGGAAAGGGTGCCTTTTTTTCTTGAAATATGGCGGGTGCAGGCCGCTGTGTGGTACAATAAATCATTCCACTGTAAAGGAATCACCGTGTCTATGAACGTTTTGCCGCCTGATTTGCCTGAATCGCTGGAGTCCGGCGTCGACCTTATGGACAAGCTGTCCAGGGAAGACAAGATCGAGGAATGTATTTTCACCGGTGAAAGCTACGCCGGGGAAAATTTGAAGAGCCTGGATGTGCTTAGATGCCGGTTTGTGAAATGCGACTTTTCGCAGTGCAGTTTGGAGCAGGCAGGATTCCGCGACGTGGTGTTCGAGGCCTGCGATTTTTCCAACTGCGATTTCACAAAGGCGGCCTTCCAGCGGACGGCTTTTCAGGGCTGCAAGCTGATGGGGGCTGACTTCATAGAGGCCTCTTTACGGCATGTGCGCTTGAATGATGTGAGCGGCGGATACGTGAACTTTGCCGACAGCAAGGTACAGGATACGGCTTTTGAAAAGAGCAGGGTGCAAAGTGGTGCTTTCTCACGGTGCAGGCTGGCCGCATCTTTTGATACGTGTGATTTGCAGCAAACGCTTTTCCAGCAGACGCCGCTTAAGGATATTGACCTGCGCACATGCAAGCTTCAGGGGCTGCAAATAACGCTCTCTGATTTGAAGGGAGCAATTGTTACTGCCTCGCAGGCGGCGGATCTGGCCGCGCTGTTGGGGCTTATTATCCGGGAACAAGATGAATGATAAGGAGGAGCAACCATGCTGAAGATCGGCTGCCACCTGTCCGCCTCCAAGGGTTACATGCATATGGGGCAGGAAGCGGTTCAAATCAATGCCAATACCTTTCAGTTTTTTACTAGGAATCCAAGGGGCGGTGCGGCCAAGGAGATTGATCCCAAGGATGTGGCCGCATTTCTTACGCTGGCCCATGAGCACAACTTTTGCAAAATACTGGCCCACGCGCCTTATACGCTCAATGCCAGCGCCGCCAATGATGCCACGCGGGAATTTGCCCGCAACACTATGGCGGACGATCTCAAGCGCATGGAGTATACCCCCGGCAACATGTATAACTTTCATCCCGGCAGCCACGTGCAGCAGGGGGCGGAGGAAGGTATCCGCCTGATTTCAGAACAGCTCAACGAAATCCTGTGGCCGGAGATGACCACCCTGGTGCTTCTGGAGACCATGTCCGGCAAAGGCAGCGAGGTGGGGGGCACCTTTGAGGAATTGCGGGAGATCATTGATCGGGTGAATTTGAAGGATAAGATGGGCGTGTGCCTGGATACCTGCCATGTGCATGACGCGGGATATGATGTGGTAGGTGATCTGGATGGAGTGCTGACCAAGTTCGACAAGGTGATCGGGCTCGATCGGCTGCAGGCCATTCACATCAACGATACCAAGAACCCCTTCGGCAGCCATAAGGACAGGCATGAGAAGATCGGGGAAGGGTATCTTGGTCTGGAGGCGCTGACCCGGGTCATCAATCATCCGGCCTTGTGCAGCCTGCCCTTCTATCTGGAGACACCCAATGAGGTGGAGGGCTATCAAAAGGAGATCGCGCTTTTGCGCAGCGTGTACAAAGAATAAAGGAAAAGGAAGTCCACCCATGTTCAAACGCAAGGATTGGCTGATTATCGCTGTGGCGCTTCTTATGGCGCTTGGATTATTTGTTCTCACCAGAAGCGGCATTCGGCTGAACGCGCCTGGCGGAAACGACCCCACGCGCGTTTTGCTGGAAGTTCAGCAACCTTCCAGCACAGGTGTGCAAACAGAGGCTACCCAGGGGGAGGCCGTTGCCTACCTGGTGCTGACGTTGGGGGATACGCGTTATCGTCCTCTGCCCATTTTGAAGGAAACCTCCTACCGCCTGCATCAGTCGGACGGCAGGGAGAATGTTTTTCATGTGACCCAGGACAGTGTGTATATGGAAAGCGCAAACTGCGACAACCAAAACTGCATCCACCAGGGCACGGTAAGCCTTGGCAACCGTAATACGCGGGTTTTGGGAAATATGATCATCTGCCTGCCCAATCAGGTGGTATTGGAGCTTATTACACCACAGGAAGCAGGGGAACAAGCACAGTGAAAAAAGGAACGGAACGCATGGCGTTGATGGCTGTTCTGCTGGCGCTGATGCTGGTGCTGGGCTATATTGAGTCGCTGATCCCGCTGGGCGTAGGGATACCCGGCATCAAACTAGGCCTGGCTAACGGCGTGCTGCTGTTTGCACTATACATGCTGGGTACGAAGGAAGCCCTTCTTTTGATGGCGCTCAAGGTGACGGTGCCGCTTTTATATATCCCCAGCTACCTGCAAACCATCATGTACAGCGCGGCGGGCTCGGTTTTGAGCATGGCGGCGATGCTGCTGGTGAAGCGGATCCGGGGTATCAGCATACTGGGAGTCAGCGTGACCGGGGCTGCTATGCACAATGTGGGCCAGGTGCTGATGGCCATGCTGATCTTACAAACGAAATCACTGTTTTTTTATCTTTCGGTATTGCTTGTGGTGGGTGTCATTACCGGTATATTGACCGGTACCGCCGCAAAGCTGGTCATGCAATCGTTGAAAAAGCCCGGTAGGCGGCCGGGATGTTCTTGATAGTGATGCAACATATTAATTGAATGATGATGATTTGTGAAATTGTAACCGTATTGTGAATTTGTTTGATTTGTTATAGCATATGCATGCTTGCCTCCAGTCTGTCGATAGCCGGCGTTTTCGGGCGATTGATATCGCCCCTACATCTGCATGGAGTTGGTTGTCGTTTCAATCGGAACATATGCACCCGTTAGAAAAGCCAATAAGCACATGGCATCGTAGGGGCGATTATCAATCGCCCGCTTGTGCCGGAAAAATTCGGCATTACTTTTTCGCTATGTTGTATGGATCGATGCATGAAATCTCCGTATACAAAAAGCGCCTGCCCATGGGCAAGCGCCTTTTGTATGTATGAAAGAGATTACTGGGCGGCCTTGGCGGCGGCGATCAGAGCCTGGATATAGCCCAAGGTGTCGGTCAAAGTGCTGCCGGAGACGGCGTCCGTGATGATGGACGTCTTGGCGGCTTCTTCTTTGCCTTCCAGCTTGGCTGCAAAGTCGGCGGCGAAGGTTTCCAGTTCAGCAATGGTCTTGCCGGTAACGAAAGCTTCGATGGCCTGATAGGAGGTCAGCAGGGGCTGGGTAGCTCCGCCCTTGGTGGCCATGTTGGCGCTGTAGGTTTCCGCATTGCTCCGCTTGGAGGCAAGCACAAAACCATCGGCGTTTTTGAAGGTATCGGGGTTGGGAACAGGGTTCGTAAAGGTGGCGGGATCCACAAACTGGAATTCTTCGATCAGGGCATCAACGATTTTGTCGCCGTCGACGATGACGGTGGCCACGCAGAAAGCCTTGGTCCCATGAGCTGCATACTGCACCTGGCCAATTTTGGGTTCGGCAGAAGCAAACGCGGTGAAGGCGAGAATGGTAACCATGCAGACAACCAGGAGAAGTGCGATCTTGTTACGCATTGGGTATTCCTCCAAATTTTGTTTTTGTCATGTGCCCATGACTTTCTTGCGGTTATATTTTAAGGGTTGCCAGAAAGTTTGTCAATAACTAAACAAAGGGTTTGAAGATATTTTAACAACAATCAGGCAGATTCTTTAAATTCGCCTGCGCAACCGCTTTATACATATATATTTCCTCAATAAGTGATTCGGCAGGGATAGCAAAAATACGTAAATTCCCAAAGTAAGTTCCACAGTGGGAAGAGTGTAGAATTAACATTGAAAAACAAAGGAAATAAGTTTAGGAAGAGCGGCATCAATTATGGTTAAGAGCGGATTGCCAGGTATAGCAGAGCAAAAACGTAGAGGTGAAACAAGCCTTGAAACGGGCTGTTCCAAAGTAACTTCCATGGCACGGGAATTTAGTCTGGGAAATTTTCCACTGTGTTTTGCTGGAAAAGGATCATTCTAAAAAGTAAGCAATTTGGGAGATTGAATCACCTTGTCAGGGGGGACGTATTCGACCCCCAGAATCTTGACGGCAGCTTCGCCAAAGATGAAGGTAAACAATTCGTACGGTGTTTTGCCGTTCAGGATTTTTCTTTTGACGCCATTCACGTGGGAGAAAACAAGGTTGACCGTATCCTGCGTGAATCCGTCAAAGGATGAGCCTTTGGGGACGATGTCACGGAACAGGGTGTGATTCTTCTCAACATATGGCTTTTGGGAAGACTGCATAGGGTCGCAGAAGAACAGATCGGTTTCCTTCTGTCCATCCAAGCCATTCTCAATGGTGAATACATCGGCAAATTCGCCCCCATTGTCGGTAAGGATGATGGGCAGGATGCTACCGAAACGAATGCCCGCAGCATCGAAGCGGTTTTTGAGCGATTGGATTTTCTGTGCAGTCTCAGCGGCGGTTTTGTCGTCTAAAAGAATGCCCGCCATGAAATTACAAAGAGTAAAATCCAGCGTCAGAATGACCTTGCCGCCGACACGGCCAATGACTGTGTCCATCTCAACCCATGAGACCATTCCGCTTTCTTCCATGAAGCGAAGGAAATCCTCATGGGTTCTGCCGACTTTGAGCGCTTTCGGGACATATTCATCTGGCCTTTTATTCCTCGGCTTGAATTTGACCACCCTTGGGAAATCAATCGCACTAACCGACAAATACCCCTGTTTCAGATGCCGGTAAACAGTGGATTTGGAAACGCCGAGTTCTTTCGTCTGCATGATATGGTACAGGTGTTGCCCGTGTTTGACACCTTCTGAAAGTATCCTGTCCATTTCGTAAAAGGATTCCTTGCTCAAGGGGATCCCCTCGCGGGCTTCGCAGAGCAGTGCCTCAT
Organism: Bacillota bacterium; assembly: GCA_023413135.1. GTDB lineage: Bacteria > Bacillota > Clostridia > Christensenellales > Aristaeellaceae > JAEWAH01. Next base: position 436 of record JAEZQK010000052.1, on the reverse strand, counting down.
ATTCCTGGTGAGCCTTCTTTGCGTGGTAGAACTGCTTCCGGTACTTACACCGGGTGTGCTTTCTATTGCATGGGTTGCACACGAACGGCGCCTTGAGTAGCGCCGGGCAGACTTCAGGCACTATGGGCTTGCCGTGCATATCGGTTCTGGTCACATCGTCCACTGCAACGTCTAGATGCTTTTTCACCTCTTTGGAAATGGTAGTCTGGTCCTTGCCAATCCTTTTAGCAATTGCCTTGAACGTCATCCCATGATACAGGCAGTCCTGTATCTCTATGCGGTTGTCCAAGGTTAGATGCTTGTTCTTTTTTGTTTCTGTGTTTGTCATAGCATCCTCATCGTCTTGGAAAATTTCCCAGACTTAATTCTACCAGATGCCGTGTCAGACTAATTTCCACTCCCTCGTCCACTGTGGAACTTACTTTGGGAATTTACT
>JAEZQK010000049.1 GCA_023413135.1 Bacillota bacterium | reverse complement strand
CCCCGGCTCAGCGAAGGCAGTGAAGCCTTGGCAGGCTGCGGGGAAGCATCCGCAGGCTGCGTTGGGGGCGATGGTTCCGCGTTTTTCCAGGCAGCGGGATGTTTCCGCGCCTCCTCCCTCAGCAACTGCGCAAGAGTCTTGGGTTTTTCCGTTTTGATCAATGGCATGCGCACCCTCCTTGTCCCATGCGTTTTCTTTTTTTGCAGGCTTGGGGCCGCCGGGAGGCTATCCCTCCCGGCGGCCCCAAAAACAGCAGCAAAAAAGGCCGTCCGTCAGGACAGCCCTTCATGCTATGATATTACCACATGCAAAACCGGAAATACAAGGAAATCCGCAGCATCCATCTGAAATAAATCATCCTCCATTCATCCCCATCAGCCTGTCCAGGCCGATGGCGCTGATCAGAAGGCGTTCTTTTTTGTTGTTTAAAAGCTTTTGAGTCCAATCCACAAAGCCGCCATCGCCAATCTCCATGTGCTGTCCGTTTACGGTCAGCATCAGCTTGAAGTTCAGGCCCAGATAATAGGTATTGTCTGCTTCTACCATGTCCATTTCCAGCGGGATATGGGGAAGCGCTTTTTGGATGTGACCGCCTATCCGCTCCATGAAGCCTGTGCCATCGGTATATCCCTTTCGCCGGCGGAGGATGAGCGATACCTGCGCATTAAGATGCTGCCTGAAGAAATCGTCGTAGAAGGCAATGTGCTTTTCCAGCAGGCCGTTTTCGCAGCGGTAGGAGCCACTGTCCCTGCCGGAGGAGACCATGCCGTATATGCCAAAGTGGGCAAACTGGCCGGGCTTTTGAAAGCCTTGGGCGCGGGCTACCCTGCCGGTGGCGCAAAGGTGTATTGCCATATCTTTGTTGGACCATTCCCGGCTTAACAGCTTGTCGGCTGCATGCAGCGCCAGCATGTTGGTGGGATCGGCCATGACCTCCGTTCCCCGCAGGGCAGACAGCACCTTGTTCTGGCTGACGGCAGCCGTGGCGGAGCAGCTGCCGAACAGCCCGGCGGGGGATAGTAAAACGGAGGCAAAACCACACTGCTCCGCCAAAATTAGAAGTTCCAGCTCCAGCTTCAAATAGCTGACGGCATCAAATGGAGCAGGCTTCACAAACCTGTTTTGCCTGTAATCCTGTATCAGGCCTGCGGGAGAGATTTTTTCCGATAGCCTGCCGAATACTTCAAGCAGCAGCGACTGCAGGTCGGATGGCTGCAACCCATCCAGTTTTTCAAGCAGGCTGCCGTCGCCGATCTTTGCCAATATCCTGTTCAGCATGGTGTTTTGCTGATCCATAGGCTATTCCTCCTCTTCCTCCAGTACGGCACTCCACCGGGGCGCGCCGGGGATGGGGCACCTTTGGCGCCGTTTGGCGGCCCTGGCCTGAATGTAGCAGCCGCATAGCGTGCATGTGAAGTGTATGCGGTGGCTGCAGTCCTCGCAAAGGGAGAGGCGTATTTTATATTCCGCCTCCGGTGCTCTTGTCTCCTGCGGGAGGGTGGCGGCATAATTGTCCAGGTACTCCCGGAGGCCGCTTTCCTCAATCTCTTCCAGTAGGCACTTTCGGCACAGGATCTGGCCGCTGTCGTAGGCCATTTTTATATCCTCCGGATTTTTGTTGCAAAACAGGCCCGCATATCCTTACTATAAAAAGACGCAGGCAGCTTGTCAATGATGGATCGACGTTGATTTCTAATAAAATTTTCATCTGATTCTTCTCGCTCTTCAATGACGAATTGGAGAATAACTGGTAAAATGGATGCGTATGGCAATGGCTTACCGACTGTATGGAGGGAAACGGATGGAGAAGATCATTGAGGTATCAGGGCTTACGAAAAGCTACCGCGATGTTCAGGCTGTGCGGGGCATCGACTTTTACGTGGACGCGGGAACGCTGTTTGCTTTCCTGGGCCCCAACGGGGCGGGCAAATCCACCACCATCGACATGATCTGCACGCTGCTAAAACCCGACGAGGGCAAGGTGACGGTGAACGGTCACGAACTTTCCAAGGATGACGCTAAGATCCGCGAAAGCATCGGCGTGGTGTTTCAGGACAGCATTCTGGACAGCCTGCTCACAGTGAAGGAGAACCTTTCCGGTCGCGCCGCCTTTTACGGCCTTCGTGGCGAAAAGCTCAAACAAGCTGTAAAGAGGGCCGCGCACGAAGCGGAGGTGGAATCCTTCCTGGACCGGCCCTACGGCAAGCTTTCCGGCGGGCAGCGCCGCCGGGCCGATATTGCCAGGGCGCTTGTCAACACTCCCAAAATTCTTTTCCTGGATGAGCCCACCACGGGCCTTGACCCGCAGACGCGGCAAAGCGTTTGGAATACCATCCGCAGCCTGCAAAAACAGGAGGGCGTGACGGTGTTTTTGACCACCCATTATATGGAGGAAGCGGCGGGGGCCGACTACGTGGCGGTGATCGACAAGGGCCTGATTACCGCCAAGGGCACGCCCGCGGAACTCAAAGACAGGTATTCAAGCGATCAACTGAAGATCAAGCCCACCGACATGGACGCGCTTAAGGCGTATCTTCGCGGCCTGAACATCTCCTGTGAAACGGCGGGGGGCATGGTATCCGTACCCTTAAAGCGCACGGTGGACGCGCTGCCGATTTTGAAGGGCTGCGAGGAGCTGATTTCCGTGTTTGAAGTATTAAGCGGCAGCATGGACGACGCGTTTATCGCCATCACCGGAAAGGGGATCAGAGAATGATTACGATGAAATTTGCTGCGCGCAACCTCAAGATTTTCTTTCGGGACCGTGCCGCCGTATTCTTTTCCCTCTTGTCCGCCTTCATTATCATTGGCCTGTATGTGATGTTCCTGGGTGATATGCTTACCGGTGGCATGAAAGACATTGCCAACTCCCGCTTTTTGATGGACAGCTGGATCATGGCGGGGCTCTTAAGCGTCACCTCCCTCACCACTACCATGGGCGCGTTCGGCATCATGGTGCAGGACATGGAAAAGAAGATCAACAAGGATTTCAGCGCTTCCCCCATCAAGCGGGCCTCTCTGGCTGGTGGGTATATATTAAGCTCCTTTGTCATCGGGCTAATTATGACCCTCATCACCTTTGTGCTGGCGGAGGTCTATATCGTGGCCTACGGCGGTGAGATTTTGGGCGTAAACAGCCTTTTTAAGCTGTTGGGCGTAATTCTGCTGTCGGTTGTCTCCAGCACCGCGCTGGTGTTTTTCCTGGTGACGTTTTTTAGAAGCAACAATGCCTTTGCCACGGCTTCCGCTTTGCTGGGCACGCTGATCGGCTTTCTGACGGGGGTGTACATCCCCGTGGGGCAGCTGCCGGAGGCTGTACAGTCTGTTATCAAGTTCTTCCCGGTATCCCATGCCAGCGTGCTGTTCCGGCAGATCATGATGGAGAGTCCGCTTCAAACCGCCTTTGCCGGGGCGCCGGCGGTGGCTTCCCAGGAATTTCGGCAGATGATGGGCGTTTCCTACCGGTTCGGTGACACGGAAGCATCCTTCGCCATCAGCCTGTGGGTGCTTGCAGGAACGGCGGTGATATTCTTCCTGCTGGCCACATGGAATTTGTCCAGAAAGAGGAAATAGCATTTCCCAGGTGGAATGGATACGGAGCCTTCATTCGTGATCGAAAGGATGAGTATTCATGCCCGATATGCTGGTGCACCTTCTAAAACTTCCTGAACTTGCCCCCTTGATGAAAGACTACGAGGAAAAAGAAATTTCCGTCCGGCGCGCCATGGTGCCGGATATGCGCAGGATTACGGCGTGGGTAGACGAACACTTTGGACCCCGCTGGGCCAGCGAGTGCGAAATCTGCTTTTCCCGCCAGCCGGTAAGCTGCTTCATCGCCGTGAAGGAGGATGAGATCCTGGGCTTTGCCTGCTATGAGGCCACCAACAGAAACTTTTTCGGCCCCATGGGCGTTCAAGAAAGCAGCCGTATGCTGGGCATCGGCAAGGGCCTATTGGTAGCATGCATGCACGGCTTGCGCGAGATGGGCTATGCCTATGCTGTCATCGGCGGTGCGGGGCCCGTGGGCTTCTATGAAAAGACGGTAGGCGCCAGGGTGATCCCCGATTCCGTTCCGGGCATTTATAAGGATCTGCTGAAAAAATAGCATAAGTGCCAAACGCAAAGCGCCTCCCGGCGGTTAACAGCCATCGGGAGGCGCTTTTATGTATACGATTTTTAGATACCAAAAGCAGAAGTATTGTGCTAATTGTCGTTTCATGATATAATTTGAATGGTAATAATAGATCGTATAGGTGCAATTTCACAATTTGGCTGTTCTTATCTACTTGTCAAACCGGCACATAAACCCGCAGGAGGCGGACAAATGAAAACGACGAACCATTTCGAAGAGCCTTCCCCGCCGGATGGGCAATTGTTTCATGATATTTTGGACGCGTTGGATGATCCTGTTTTGGCCATAGACGCACAGTGCACCGTGCGATATGCAAACTTGGCATTCGGGAAAATCTTCGGATACAACCCGGATGATGTTCCAATGTCTTTTTTGAAATGGATGCCCGGGGAAGATTCGATGGGTTTTAAGAGCCAGATCTCCACCTGCCTTGAAAGCGGCGCGGCCGGCTTCACTGCAAGCTGCCTTCTTTCACGGGAGGGCAGGGAATGGGAAACCTTCGAGATACGCGCAAAAGCCCATATGCTTCCTGAGGCCGGGACACTGTTTGTGCTGCATCTCCGCTGCATTTCCGATTTGATCCGCGAACGGCAGGAAAATGATGATAGGGAGCTTCGCTACCAGGCTCTGGCGGAGCAGGCCAGCGACGCCTTTTTCGTGCATGACTTCAATGGCCGGTTTGTAGAGGTCAACCGCCGCGCCTGCGAAAGCCTGGGCTATACCAGAAAAGAACTCCTCAGCATGTCGGTGACCGATGTAGAACAGGATTTCGATCTTATAAGTGCCCAGGCGCAATGGGCAAAAATCGAGCCGGGCGTGGATTTTACGCTGTATGGCCACCAAAGGCGCAGGGATGGCACTCTGTTTCCGGTGGAGGTACGTTTCGGCAGCTCCATTTGGCGCGGAGAGAAGCTTTATCTTGGTATGGCACGCGACATTACAGAGCGTAGGCAAGCGGAAGATAAGTTCCGGCGGATAGTGGAAGGTGCACCTGACCCTATTTTCATCCAGACGGAAGGCAAACTGGCTTACATCAATCCGGCGGCTTGCCGTCTGTTTGGTATCGCTTCGCCCGATGAATTGCTTGGAACGCCGGTGATTGACCGTGTCCACCCTGACAACAGGGAAAAAGCGCTGGAAAGAATACGCCGGCTGAATGTTTTGCGCGAGTCCGTCAAGGAGCTGTTCGAGCAAAGGTTCCTCCGGGTGGATGGCAGGGAAGTATGGGTGGAAACCAAGGCCGAACCCGTAGAATTTGAGGGAAAGCATGGCGCACTGGTGTTCGTTAGGGATACGACGGAGCGGAAAATCGCCGAGCAGAAGCTGTGGGAAAGCACCGAGCGCTTCCGGGTGGCGTTTGAGAACTCGGCTTCCGGCATGTGCCTGTTGGGGATCGACGGAACATTTTTGCGTGTCAACCAGGCCATGTGCCGTATGTTTAACTATGAAAGGGAGCAGTTGGAAGGCAAGAAATTCAACGATGTAACGTACCCCGAGGATTATGATCTGGGTCTGGAGGCCGCGCGGCAGATGCTTTCGGGTCAAGTGCAGACCGTAGCCCTGGAAAAGCGGTATCTTCGCAGCAATGGTAAACCTTTTTGGGCCAGCGTTTCCACCGCTCTTGTGCGGGACGGCGACGGACGGCCCATTCATTTTATTGCGCAGGTTCAGGATATTACAAAGCGCAAGGAAATGGAAAAGAAACTTCTGAAAAATGCCAGACGGCTGGAGACGATGCATGAGATCGACCAGGCGGTCCTGGAAGGCGTCGATTCACCCAAGACCATAGCCAGTGCAGCCCTAAAGCGCCTGCGCGACCTAATTCATGCAAAGCAGGCCATCATCGATATTTTTGAACCCGGCGGAATGGATGTAAGGGTGCAGGCGGCGGATACGGGTGGCAAGACGGTGGTGAAGGTGCAAAAGCAGCAAGTGAAGCATCTGTATGCCAACCTTGACATGCTCATGGAAGGAAAGGCGGACAGTGGCGACGATACCTCAAAAACGGCGCTGCCTTTCCGTTTGGCAGAAACGCTTGGAGAGGAAAACACTTGCTCCTTCATGTTCGTGCCTCTGTCCGCCGCCGGAAAGCTGGTCGGCGCTTTGAGCTTGGGCTGGGAAACACCCCGGGCGTTCGCATCGGAAGAAAAAGCCATTGCGCAGGAGATTGCTTCCCAATTGGCACTGGCCATCGAGCAATCCCACATGCGCCACGAGCTTTCTGTACACGCCGCCGAGCTGGAGAGGCGCGTGAAGGAGCGCACCGCCCAGTACGAGGCTGCCAATAAAGAGTTGGAGGCATTTTCCTATTCCGTATCACACGACTTGCGCGCGCCGCTTCGGTCGGTGGACGGCTATGTGCAAATGCTGCTGGAGGATTACAGCGGCTACCTGGATGACAACGGCAAGCGCATCTGCAACGTCATCAGCAACAGCGCCAAGCAAATGGGCAGGCTCATCGACGACCTGCTGGCCTTTTCCCGCGTGGGCCGCGCCGATATGAAGCTGCTGAACGTGGACATGGGCGAACTGGCCCGCTCCATCTATTACGAATTGACGACGGAGGTGGAGCGGGCGGCTTTTGATGTGACGTTTGGTCCGCTGCCCTTGGCGCAGGCCGATCCCGGGCTCATGCGCCAGGTCTGGATGAATCTTTTGAGCAACGCCATTAAGTTTTCCTCCAAAAAAGAGAAAACGGTGATACGCATCAGCGGGGACGAGCGGGACGATGACATCGTCTATTCGGTAAAAGACCAAGGGGCGGGTTTTGACCAGCAGTACGCGGGCAAGCTCTTTGGCGTTTTTCAGCGGCTGCACAGCGTGAGGGAATTCGAGGGCACAGGCGTGGGCCTTGCCATTGTGCAGCGCATTGTCAACCGCCATGGCGGCAACGTGTGGGCAGAGGGCAAACCCGGCGAGGGGGCAGCCTTTTATTTCAGCATGAAGAAGGGGGATGACCATGTCTCATTATGAGGCCATTGATATTCTGCTGGTGGAGGACAACCCGCAGGATGCGGAACTGACGCTTCGGGCCATCAAAAAGCACAACATCGCCAACACCATGCACGTGGTGGAGGACGGCGCGGCGGCCCTGGATTTCATTTTTTGCCGCGGAGAATATCGGGAGCGTAACTTTGAGTCAATGCCCAGGGTGATCCTGCTGGATTTGAAGCTGCCCAAAGTAAGCGGCCTGGAAGTGCTCAAGGCCATCAAATCCGACGAGCGGACCCGAGCCACCCCGGTGGTCATCGTCACCTCCTCCCAGGAGGATCCGGATATCAAAACGGCCTATGGGCTCGGGGCCAACAGCTATGTAGTCAAGCCCGTGGGATTTGACGCCTTTATTGACCTGATGAAAAACCTGGGCTTCTATTGGCTGCTGGTGAATCAGCGGCCCAAATAAATATACCATCGCACAGAAGAGGTGATATTTTGGACGGCGCCATGCGTGTATTGATGGTGGAGGACTTTTCAGGCGATGCTGAGCTGATCGAGCGGGAAGCATCGAAAGTGCTGCCTGAGAGCAAGTTTTTGCGGGTGGAGACGCGGGAGGATTTTTTGCGGGCGCTGGAGGTTTTTTCTCCCGGCTTGATCCTTTCGGACTACAAGCTGCCACAGTTTGACGGGATGACCGCGCTGCGCCTCGCCATAAAGCATGTACCGGAGGTGCCCTTCATTATCATCACGGGTTCCATGAACGAGGATACGGCAGTAGACTGCATGAAGGGCGGCGCCTGGGATTATGTGATAAAGGAGCATTTGAAGCGCCTGGGCCCGGCTATTCTAAGCTGCATGGAGCAAAAGGAGCTCCTCCGGGAGCGGAGGCTGGCCCAGGCTGCGCTGGAGGAAAGCGAGGAACGCTACCGCAGCATACTGGAACTGGCGCCGGTGGGCGTCATCGTGCAGGCAAAGGATAGGATCGTGTTTGCCAACCCTGCCATCGTCAGGCTCCTCAAGGCGGAAGGCGTGGGGGAGCTGCTTGGAAAGCCCTTTTGCGAGATCATCCATCCTGATCATTGGCAGTCATCCTGTGAGCGCTTCCGCAGGCTGATGTTGGGGGAAAAAGGCTTGTTTCCCGTGGAGGATATATTCCTCACGCTGGATGGTGAGCCTGTTCATGTGGAGGTGACGGCCTCCCTTCTCACTTATAACCATGAAGGGGCTGTGCAATTCTTTGTAACCGATATAACCACAAGGAAGGAATACGAGAAAAAGCTGATATACTGCGGCTACCATGACCAGCTTACGGGCCTTTACAACAGGCGTTTCTTTGAGGAAGAGCTTTCGCGGCTTGAGGGAGGGGCCGCTTTGCCTACAACCATTATCTTAAGCGATGTGAACGGACTGAAAATTATCAACGACTCCTTCGGTCATTCGGAGGGAGATGAATTGCTCCGGCGGACTGCGGCGATCTTTAAAAAGGAATGCCGGCCAGGTGATGTTGTTGCCAGGATTGGCGGAGACGAATTCGCTGCCATCCTGCCCAATATGAACGAGGCGGAGGCTGAGGCGTTCGTTGCCCGAGTCCGGCTAAAGGTGCAGGATGCAAAATGCCTGTGGGCGGTGCTCTCCATCTCCCTGGGTTATGCCACCAGGCATTCGGCGGCGGTCTCCATGCAGAAATTGATGACCGAGGCTGAAAACAGCATGTACAAGTATAAAATCTATGAAAGCGCCAGCATGCGAAACAAGACGGTAGAAGTCATCCTCAACGCGCTGTTTGAAAAAAGCAACCGGGAGATGCTGCATTCAAAGCGTGTGAGCATTTTGGGCGCCGCCCTGGCGATGGAACTTGGGCTCAAAGAGCACGAGGTCAACCGTATCCGCATGTTCGGCCTGGTGCATGACATCGGCAAGATCGGTATCGACGAAAAGATACTCAATAAGCCGGCCAGGCTGGATGAAGGCGAATGGGTCGAAATGAGAAAGCACCCGGAGGTGGGCTGGCGCATACTTACTTCCGCCAGCGAGTTCTCAGAATTGGCGGAATTTGTGCTATGCCATCATGAAAGGTGGGATGGCAAAGGATATCCAAGAGGCTTAGTGGGCGAGGCCATCCCTCTGGAGGCAAGGATCATCAACGTTGCCGACTCCTACGACGCCATGACAAAGGACAGGGCCTACCGCAAAGGGATGAGCCATGAGGAGGCAATCGAGGAACTGAAAAGGAACGCCGGTACCCAGTTTGATCCCGCCATCGTCACCGTGATGATTCATAACATCCTCGAACGTGGGGTGGAAGCAACGGGTTGACCTTCGGACGCGAACAGGATAGCAATATGCAGGTATCGCCGCTGCGTGGCTGCATGAACTTTTTTGTCACATGAAAAGCCGCCTCTGCTCTTCAAGATGCGGGGGCGGTTCTTTTATGTACGGCAGGGAAAATGCACACAGGATAAAGGCTTGCTATGCGGCAAATTATCACCATTTTTGTTGCATTTTGCGTCTTTTGTGCCTGTACAAACACCATTTCACACATTATAATGTCACAAGGCAAACATTGGAAATGTAAAGAGGGCGGTATCCCATGGCGCTGATCGAAGTCCGCGATTTACGGAAGACATTTGAGTACACCAAAAAAGAAGAAGGCATGAAAGCTTCCTTAAGGAGCCTTTTTCATCGGGAAAAGCTGTACAAGGAGGCCGTGAAGGGCATCGGGTTTTCCCTGGAAAAAGGGGAGATGGTGGGTTTTTTAGGTCCCAACGGCGCGGGCAAGACCACCACGCTGAAGATGCTTTCAGGCATTCTTTTTCCTACCTCCGGCGAAGCCCGGGTCATGGGCTATGTGCCCTGGGAGCGGAAAAAGGATTTCAAAATGCGCTTTGCCATCGTCATGGGGCAAAAGAGCCAATTGTGGTGGGATCTGCCTGCCATAGAGTCGTTTGCACTAAACCGCCACATCTATGAAATTAACGAGGCGGATTACAAAAGCACCCTTGGGGAGCTGACGGAGCTGCTGGACGTAAAGAGCCTGATGGGCGTGCAGGTGCGCAGGCTTTCTCTGGGTGAGCGGATGAAGATGGAATTGATCGCTTCCCTTTTGCACAAGCCCGAGGTGATGTTCCTGGACGAGCCCACCATCGGCCTGGATATCATTTCGCAAAAGCGGATCCGGGAATTTTTGCGCCGCTACAACCGTGAAAAGCAGACGACGGTGCTGCTCACAAGCCATTCCTTAAGCGATATTGAGGACCTGTGCCGCCGCACCATCGTCGTGGCCGACGGGACCATCGCCTACGACGGGGAGCTGAAAAGGATCAACGGCCTGTTCGGCGAGCGAAAGCGCATCCAGGTCACCTTTGAAAACGAAGAGGCGGCACGGATGGATCTGAGCCGCTTCGGTACCGTATGCAGCCGGGAAAACATGATAGCGGTGATCGAAGTGGACCGTGAACAGGTGCGGGAAGTTTCCAAGGCCATGCTGGAAACGCTGCCTGTGACGGATTTCAACATTGGGGATATCCCCGTGGAGGAGGGCATTGCCCGGCTGTATACAGGGGGGAATGGGCAATGACCCTGAGAAAATACCTGTATGCTCTGGGGCTTGGGATCAAGGAGACCATGGCCTACCGGGCGGATTTCTGGCTGGGCCTGATCGGCGCCGCCTTCCCTATCATCATACAGATATTTATGTGGCAGGCGCTGTTTAGGGGCGCGGGTACGGGGGAACTTTACGGCCGGGGCTATGGCCAAATGCTGGCCTATTCGGTGTCGGCAGCCATTTTGTGGCGGCTTCTGCGCACGGGCTTTGAATACGAAATCAATGAGGACATCAAAAACGGGGGTCTGAGCAAGTATGTGATCCGGCCCGTGGGTTACCTGCCCTACAGGCTATGCTGCTTTCTGGGGCAAAAGATTGGGGTGCTGCTGGGCGGACTCTCACTTATGGCGCTGGCGCTGACTGGTGTCGGGCTTTCTTTTCATGCTTCGCCTGTGAGTTTATCCGGCGTGCTAATGTTTATCCCCACCCTGCTTGGCGCGCTGGTATTGAACTTTTTGATCTTTTTCTGCGTGGGTATGTGGGCGTTCTGGCTTTCTGAAATAGGTTTTCTATTCGAAGCGGTGCGCATCGTAATCGTGGTGCTAAGCGGCGGCATCTTTCCATTGGAGATTTTCGGCGACACCGTGTGCGGCCTTTTGAAATTCCTCCCCTTTGCCTATGCCGTGGGCTTCCCGGTGGATGTGCTGGTAGGTGCGGTGACAGGCCCGGCGGTCATCACAGGGCTCATATCCCAGGCGGTCTGGATAGGGCTGATGCTTGCGATCAGCCGGTATTTATGGAATCTGGGCTCGAAGAAATTCCTGGCGGCGGGGGGCTGATACAATGAAGGAAATCAAAAAGCATCTTGTGTTGTGGGGCATACTCATGAAAAACAGCCTCATGGGCCAATTGGAATACCGCATGAATTTCTTTACCGGCATCGCCATGGAGCTGGGGTATTTTCTGGCCAAGATTGTGTACATGATCGTGGTGTATAAAACCGGTGTGCCCATCAACGGCCTGACACCCGATGAGGTGCTGGTGTTTTTCGGCACATACATGATCGCCACCGGTCCCTATGCAGGCCTTTATATGATGAACCTGTTCGGCATCGGCCGCCAGGTGCAGTCGGGGGAATTGGACCTTTTATTGGTCAAGCCTGTGTCGCTGCAGTTTATATTGACCCTTCGCCGGAGTGACCTGGCCTTGTTTACGGTGGATGTGCTGCTGGGCATCGCGGCGGTTATCGTGGGCCTTGTCCGCATGGCTGTGCCTGTTGGGATTCTTAACGTGCTGGGTTATCTGGGATACATGATCACCGGTTCTCTGATCGCCTATGCCATGTTCCTGCTGCCCCAGGTGCTGGCCTTCAAGCTGGTGAAGACCAACGCCCTGGCCGGGCTGGTGGACTCCTCCTGGGATTTCAATAACATGCCCATGGGCATATACAATAGGCTCATTCAACAGATCGGCGTGTTTGTGGTGCCCATTTTTGTGATCACCAACTTCCCGGCGCTGTTCATACTCAAAAAAATGAACCCGCTGCATGCCGTGTGGGGCATCGTCGGGCCTTTTGCATGGCTCGCCCTTACCAGCTTCTTGTTTAACAGGGGACTGAAGCACTATCAGAGCGCAAGCAGCTAAAAGAGGTGTTGCAGTGGTTGAAAGCAAGGAGCAAATGCTTTTAGGTAGAGAATGAATAGATAATAGTTGGAGCATCGTCCCGCTGCGGGATGATGTTCCATTTTATCTTTATGACAAATTTGCAATATTATGGTAAAATGGTAAGCGGGTACATTTTTTGCACGATAAACAGTAATTTATCGTGCAGTACTTATCCAAAAAGCACTTTGAAAGCAGGAGGTTAACGTATGGAACGATTTTACAAAATGGTTGAGGCCTCAAACAAGCGATTCCCAAATGGTGTTGAGCCATATCAAATGGCAACCCGCTTATTGGAAGAATGCGGGGAAGTAGCGGCAGAAATAAATCACTGGCAAAATTCCGGTCTAAAACGGCAAAAGCGGGGAGAACCCAGCAAAGAAGCACTTGCGAATGAATTGCGCCAGAGTATTGTGGAGCTTTTTAAAATAGCTGTATACTATTCGGTAGAAAACGAGCTGGAGGATTCAATCAATCAGTCCATTCAGCGTTCCAAAAATGATGGGCTGATTGATTAAAGACAAATGCCAATTTGTCAGCGGGGCTGAGCATAACACAAAAATCGACAAGCAGGAATTTGAAGCAAGGTTTTTTATATCCTGCGTGGGGGTTTTATTTGTGAAAATTGCAGCTTTTATCGATTTCCAAGGTACCCTTGGCGGGGGCGGCATTGACGATATACGGGCGCTTGATCTTTTCTCGTTTTCCGCGGAGGCAATCAAAAAACTAAATGAGCATGATGTTTTGACAATAGGCATTACTAACCAGTCCCACATCTCAAAGGGAGAACTCACATGGGACGAATATAACGAAAAATTAAAGTCACTGAAGGATGAACTTTTTTTACATGGAAATGCACATTTTGATGCGGTTTATTGTTGCCCGCATGTGCATTCCGATCATTGCGAATGTAAGAAGCCGCTAACAGGTATGGTGGATGAAGCCTGCAGGGATTTTGAAATAGATCTGATGAAATCTTATGTAATTGGGGATATGGGCAAGTCTGACATGGTATTGGCACACAATATAGGAGCGAAAGGCATTCTCGTATTAACCGGTGTTGGTAAAGGAAGTCTAGATGAATATCGTCACACATGGCAGAATACTGAACCATATTTTATTGCAGATAATCTTTTAGATGCTGTTAACAAAATTCTTAATGACATTGCTTCGTATTAAGAATTAAACTAAAGCCGGCAAATTCCAATTTGTCGGAAGGATTGTAAGAATAATACGAGAGATAGACAAACAGGAATTTGTCGAATAGCTTTGGACTGCGGATTATTTATATTAGTGGAGGGCATTGAGATGAATGAGGAAATCATCAAAAGTGCGGAAGAAATTCTTGCGAACAGAGCATTGAAAGAACAGGGATACTGTGTTTTAGCCTTAATAGACACTGACGGTTATCCTACTGCCGCTACTATTTCTCCGTCAAAGATAGAAGGCATTCATTGCATAACTTTTTGTTCCGGGACAGACAGCAACTGGGCAAAGCGAATTGCGAATTGTAACCATGCCAGCGTATGTTTCAACTCTGGAACAGAACAATACAACATTACGTTGGTTGGTAACATTGAGGTGTTGACTGACCTTAAAACGAAAAAGGAAATGTGGTATGAGGGTATGGGGTATTATTTCAAAGGGCCGGAAGATCCCGAATTTTGCATACTACAATTCAAAACGCAGCGCTACAGCTTGATGTTAAACGAACAAGACGCAAATGGTAGCGCAAGAGGAACATTATAGGCATAATGCGAAGCAGCCAAATTTCAATCTATCAAGCGGTTTATTCGGATTATTCATCATAAAAATATATTGGAAAGCAAGGGACTTGAATGATACCGAATTTAACCATTGGTGACCTCATGATTGACTGTGTGAACGCCGAACGCGCCCGCGATTTCTATGCCAATATTACAGGTTGGGAGAAGACAGTTGCGTATGATTGCATCGCGCTCAAAACAGACAACGGCCTGACGATTCTGTTTGCGGAAACCGACATTCCGTATGTGCCGCCGGTTTGGCCTGAGGAACCGGTTAAGCAGCAGAAGCAGATGCACTTGGACTTTACGGTGGACGATTTGCCGTCCGCCGTGGATGAGGCCATCCATTTTGGCGCGGTTAAAGCCGCCGTCCAATATGGCAATTGGTATGTCACGATGCTGGATCCGGATGGGCATCCGTTTTGCCTGTGCCAACGGCAAGGTGAATCCGAGTTTGAGTTGTATTTTAAGAGGAAGGGATTTGACGTGATTCCGAACCCTTCCGTCAATATCGACTGTACGGATGTGGCAGCACTTCGCGGGTTCTACGCTAAATTAACAAGTTGGGATCAGGATTTTCATTGGACGGCATTGGTTACCGAACATGGAATGGTCGTTCATTTCATGGGATGCGACTTTGACTATATTCCACCCGTGTGGCCAGAAGAACCCTGCAAGCAGCAAAAGCAAATGCATTTTAATTTTCAAGTGGATGATTTGCAATCGACGGTTGAGGAAGCCGTTAAATTGGGCGCGACAAAACCGGCTCAGCAATTTGGCGGCGAAAAGTGGGTTACATTGCTTGACCCGCAGGGGCATCCGTTTTGCTTATGCGGCAGAAAATAAGCATAACGTGAGGCTGACAAATTCCAATTTGTCGAGTAGCGTAATATGCAGTATTTTTATTAACGGAGGCTTTGTTATAATGAGTGATTACACGTTTTTGTTGGCAAGTTATGATGATATTCCAGAAATAGTTTGCATATATCATAGTTTGATTGGTACTCCGGGATGTACTTGGGATTTGGATTATCCAAGCAGAACAACAGCAGAATCGGATATTAACAGCAGATCATTATACATTTTGAAGAAGAATGATAGAATAGTAGCTGTCGCATCAGTAGGTGAATTTAATGAGTTGGGGCATCTGCAGTGGACGCCTAAAAACCCCTGTGAATTAGCAAGAATAGGGGTTGTACCAGCGATGCAAAAGCAAGGTATAGGGACTGTGATCCTCCAAAATGTCATTAAATTAGTACAGGAAAAAGGATTTGATGGTATAAGAATGTTAGTCAGCAAGACAAATCCTGCAGCTTTGGCTTTATATGATAAGAATGGTTTTGTAAAATGCGGAGAAGTGTTCATGTTTGATATCGACTTTTTTTGCTATGATATGAAATTTGACACCGTAGTATAAGCATACTGCGAAGCAGCTAAATTCGAATTTGTCGAGTAGGTTTGGGTTGAGGATCATTTATATTTATGGGGGATCTAAATGCAAAAAATAGTCTTTATGAGACATAGCGAACCTGATTACACATTTGTTGAAGAAAGAAAATATATAGGACACGGGATAGACTTAGCCCAGTTAACCGAAAAAGGCATACAAATTGCTGAAAATGCTTCGTTTGACAGTAGATTAAATGGTGGCGAAATAATTGTTTCTTCCCCATATACACGCGCATTGCAAACAGCAGCGATTATATCTAAAAATAGACAGTTAAGTATAAAAGTCGAGCTGGATTTACACGAATGGATGCCAGATTTGTCTTTTCGATATTCATCTAATGAAGAAGCTAGAAAGGTGAATAGATTATGCATAGAACAAAAAGGGGTATGTCCAGATGATAGCATGATAAAGTTTGAAAACCTAGAAGATGTTTTCAACCGTGCGAAAAAGGCTCTTTTGCGTTATAACGGATACAAGAAAATCATTGTAGTGACCCATGGCATTGTTATGCGTCGATTTGTTTTTGAGCCTAATATACCATATTGTGGGATATTAGAGGTTGACTTTGACGAATCATTTTCGTGTACTGAATTTAAAGCATACTAGAACGTAGCTTATAATGCGAAGAAGCCAATATCCAATTTGGAGGCGTTTTCATGATACTGGAGCAAAAGCTCTGCAAAACATTCGTGGAAAAACACCAGCTTGCAAGCACCCCCGAAATTCGTCTTTTAGATGCGATTTCTGAACTAGGCGAGTTATCCAAAGAATTGCTAAAGAGTTCTCATTATGGAAGCATACCCTGCGTGCCTACAATTGAGATTGCAGATGAAATGGGTGATTGCCTTTTTGCTTTGCTCTGCCTATGCAATTCACTGGAGATAGATGCACACGATGCATTACAGCACGCACTGGGGAAGTATGAGACTCGATTTGTCACACAAGGAGAGATTTCCTCTGGGAGATAGATTTGAATTTATCGGACAGCTTTGAACTCTGGATTGTTTATATTAGTGGAGGCATTATGATAGAATACAGGTTAGCCGACAGCCAAGACACAGACAGACTTGCAGAACTGCGTTGGGTGCATAAAAACGAGGATGAGCCTCTCGATGAGGGTGCGCCTTTCGATGCCGCTGGACGGGAAGGTTATATCCGCACCTGCTCGGATTTTTTAAAGCAAGCTTTACAGGAAGAGTTTTCTTGCTGGGTGGCTGTGGAAAACAAGGTTATTGTATCGCACATCTATGTTGTTGAAGTCAGAAAAGTTCCGAAACCCGGCAAATTTGACAGCGTATGGGGCTATGTGACAGCGGTCTATACAGTTCCAGAATATCGAAATAAGGGCATTGGAAGTGCTTTGTTGGATAAAGTTAAAGAATGGAGCCGCGAGAAAGGCCTTGAGCATTTGATTGTCTGGCCCAGCGAGCCGAGCGTACCCTTCTATGAGCGTGCGGGATTTAGCGGCGAGACGGACGTGCTGGAATTGCCGTTGTAGGTGGTAAATAAATCTGGCATGGCTTACACCGCAGTATAAGCATAATTTGAATTAGCTGAATTCGAATTTGTCAGAAGGATTGTAAGATTATACGAGAGATAGACAACAGGAATTTGATGTCAGCCTTTTGTATAAGGAGGATGGTATGGTTATGGCAAACAATGATGAGCTGTATTCACAGGCCTTGAAATCACTCTCAAGACTTCCGGGATTTCAAAAATCGGCCTTGCGCTCACGATTTGGGAACGTCAAAGCGGAATGTATACCTTGCCTCTACTATGAAAACGGAAAGTACATTTATGATTGCTATGAACGCGGGTCCAGATCTATCCACCGTACGACAACCTATATCGACGAGGCATTGTATTGGGTCTATTATGACATCATACATGAAATTGGTTTTTCTTATGAGCTGGAAAATCGAAAGCCTTTGCAGGATAGCCGAAGGATAGCGTTCAAAAAGATGAACGAACTTTTTTCTGTTATTGGCGAGCCGTACCGCTCTATGTGGGGAAAAAAATTTGAAGCCCTAATGGCAGTTGCCCCATTCGATGACGAAATCCATAAAATTCTTTTTCTTGCAGATAAATATGAGAACATGGTAAAGGATTTAGGTGCCTTGATACAGGACATGTCTCCTGTTGGACAAAAA
Source organism: Bacillota bacterium (assembly GCA_023413135.1). GTDB lineage: Bacteria > Bacillota > Clostridia > Christensenellales > Aristaeellaceae > JAEWAH01. Next base: position 39,819 of record JAEZQK010000049.1, on the reverse strand, counting down.
GCAGCCGTGTCTATACAAAAAAGACATTTTCGCAATCCAATGGGCGGCATGGGAAATCCATTACAGAGTGTCGGACATATGCGCAATGCCATACTAATCATTCGGGATAACTTACAGAACAGCCGTATCTCCTTATCTCCAATATCGAAGGCTTTTGTGCAGAATGTTCTGAACACAGAAGAAATCGCAAAACAGGTAAACGGGTTGGTGCGACAGGTATAAAAATCGAACGCGATATGGCTATCGCACAATCAGCCCGGAAAATTTTGTAGAATATGGTATGATAAGGGTTTTGCAGAGAATTGCAGCTTGAATTTCTGTTGCATTTTTCTTGGATATCTGCAACGGGATGCGGCCGATTGCAAATCACTCGCCTGTTATGCTTCTGAGCATTTTGTTATTCCTGAGGGGTAGGGCTTAATCCAATTTTTCCGCTTTCATAAACGATATCCGCTATATACCCGGCGCTTTTCATTTCAAACTGTACGAAGCTGTCCATGGATGATATGCCGGTGTCATACAGGGACAGGCCTCCGGCCAAGTTCGCTGCAACCATCATATCTTTGTTCAGATGCATGTATTCGATATGGACAACCTGCTTTAATGCCGGGTCAAAATAAGCTATATGGGAGCGGTGCAGCCCGGAGCCGAAGGAATAAGTGAAATACAGCTCTTGCTTGCCGTCTTCATTCAGGTCATGAAGTGCCATGCTGGTTACGCCGAATCCGCCGAACCATTCGCCCATGGGATAGATTCTATTTTCGTATAGAAGAAAAGACGCGCAGGATGTATTGAATTTGAAAACCGAATAATCGGGATTTTCCCCAACAATGTCCTGCGTGATGTTATAGCAGGCGTTCGGTTCATAGTCTGGGTGAAGATGCCCGAGAAGCGACAAGAATTCTTCCACGCCATCCTGTGTGCCAAAAATGGAAACGGTTAGCGGAATTTCTCCGGCAAACCGCTCAATTTGAAATATGCTCCAGATATATTCACTTTTCTCTTTGTTGACGCTGTCCTTATGGATTCGCGCCAGCCATGTTTCGTTATCCATCAGGTATAGACGGTAAATGGCATTCCCTTCGGTTTCGGTGAGTGTGTACTGGCATCTATCTTGATATGATGCTATATCGGGGATGCCGAATCCTTCCATCATGAAGCTGTTTTGGAAAGCCGCTTCATCCATGGGTTCCAACTGAAATGATGTTTTCATGATACTTTGGCTTCCATTCCATGCTGTAATCCGCCGAAAGCGTGTAGTACTCTTGAAATCCGTCCAGTGCCAGGAAGGAACTGAGTGGATTCATGTAGATCTGCTTTTTAAACTGATAGGTGCCATACAAGCCTTCCATACCGGTATTTGTCCCGGATAGCTCTGCTTTGCTTTCCCCGGCCCATGCTAAAGAGCAAAACAGCAGCAACGCCAGTGTGATTAAAGCAATTTTCCGCATGCCACATACCTCCCGTCAGCAAGCTTTGTGAAAAGAAGGGAATTCCCTCCGCATACCACATACCGCGTCCACTATGAATAGAACGTTTGTGACTGGGAAACATTGCATGCTGGATGAAATTATACAAAACAATAGTAAAGGAATCCGATAGCATGAACGTGCGCAGTATGCTATAACCAGTATAGTCTGAATAAAAGAAGCAAATAGGAAAGAGAACGAGAGCGCGGGAGAGCTTTTTTGCATGGTTCCGGCCTTTTGAATCGTTATTGCAGCCGTTTTATACGATCAGGCATTTAATAATTGACACATATTGGAAGTGGTGATATCATGCATTATCAGGGCCAAAAAGGCTCCTTTTGACAGGAGCTGGCGAGCGAAGCGAGATTGAGGATTGAAGGCTCCTTTTAAAATGAGCCTTTGGCTATAAACAGGAATTTGCCGAACAGTTCAAATGAAGTAATATTGTATAATGCAAAGGAGAGGTTTAAAATCACAGTCGATGAAATGAAAGCCAAATTAAAAGAATCTGTTGCTGATTATAGATGCAGGCACGCTTTACTTGTCGCAGAGACTGCAACTGAAATAGCTTCTAGTTTAAATATAGACGCAAAAAAAGCCCTTATAGCAGGTCTGCTACATGATTGTGCTAAAGGTTTTACAGATGACCCTGAAATTCCGCTCACTCTTGCTATAGAAGCAGGCATAAGCCCCACGACAATTCAATTAACTGATCCTGTTTTATTTTTGCATGCACCTCTTAGTGCCTATATTGCAAAGAGAGATTATGGAATAATTGATACTGAAATATTAGAAGCCATTTCCCGGCATACTTTCGGCCATGTTGAGATGAGCAATCTTGACAAAATAATTTATCTTTCTGATTACATTGAACCTACACGAAAAGGAATGGATAAGTATCGGGAAATTGTAAAGACAGATTTGGACGAAGCATTTTACCAATTATTTGTTGACAATATGATGCACATAATTAGCAATGAGCGGGTTTTTGACGAAAACGCAAGTAATATTTATAATTCTATCAATCTTAAGCGGAAAAAAGATAAAGAATTATTGACCTTAAGAAACGTAGAGATTGGTGAGCTGTAATACAAGTAAGCGCAGAAAATGTATATTTTAGAAGGTAAAATTCGGAGGTGCAATATGAATCTAATAAGCTTATGCGAAGTTTTCAACTTCCAATTTGTCGAGTAGCGCAATATGCAGTATTTTTATTAACGGAGGCTTGGTTATAATGAGCGATTACACGTTTTTGTTGGCAAGTTATGATGATGTTCCGGAAATAGTTTCCATATATCATAGTTTGATTGGTACTCCGGGATGCACTTGGGATTTGGATTATCCAAATAGAATAACAGCAGAATCGGATATTAACAGCAGATCATTATACATTTTGAAGAAGAACGATAGGATAGTAGCTGTCGCATCAGTAGGTGAATTTAATGAGTTGGGGCATCTGCAGTGGACGCCTAATAACCCCTGTGAATTAGCAAGAATAGGTGTTATACCAATGATGCAAAAGCAAGGTATAGGGACTGTGATCCTTCAAAATGTCATTAAATTAGTACAGGAAAAAGGATTTGATGGTATAAGAATGTTAGTCAGCAAGACAAATCCTGCAGCTTTGGCTTTATATAATAAGAATGGTTTTGTAAAATGCGGAGAAGTGTTCATGTTTGATATTGACTTTTTTTGCTATGAAATGAAATTTGACCCCGTAGCATAAGCATACTGCGAAGCAGCTAAATTCGAATTTGTCAAGTAGCTTTTAACTGCGAATTATTTATATACTGCGTGGAGGTGAACATAGATGTATATACATAGGCTAACACTCTTCAAAATTAGCTCCATACAGAACCATTTGATTTAGTAACGACAATTGTATGGAGTAAATTCTGTCGTTACATCTATTGGTTCTGTATTTTAGATACAAATCTAAATGAAAAGGAGCCAATAAAAATGGAAGATAAAAATGAAACCCTGTCCGGTGGCAGCATGAACCAAGTAGAGAAAATAGGCAACACAGTTCATAGGCAGGTCAAGGGTGGCCCAATACTTCATTCATATCTGCAATATTTAGAAAAAGTGGGTATGGATGGGGTTCCGCGCTTTCTTGGTCTGGATGAACAAGGGCGTGAAATTCTCACCTATTTACCGGGTAAAACGCAGGGGAATGGTATTCCTGTATTTGACCCGTTGCTTGGTGCAGAAAAAACAATTATTGGTGTGGCGCGCTTTATGAGAAAACTCCATGACATATCCGAGGGCTTTCTCGTGGAAGCGCTGGCATACAATTGGATAAATCCGGAGTATCCACATGAAAACTGCGAAACGATATGCCATAATGATGCTGCGGTTTGGAATTTCGTTTTTACCAACAAGCGCATAACGGGTTTGATTGACTTTGACGATGCCTGCGCCGGAACACGTATTTGGGATTTGGCACAGTCGGTGTATGGTACGGTGCATTTGTTACCTTGGGTATCCGGCGAAAACTACGAAACCTCAAAGCACGCGGCTGAGCGGAAGCACCGGGTGAAGTTGTATTTTGACGCTTATGGCATGGATTGCCCGCCGAACTTCATGAATATGGTTTATCAGCGCATTAAAATCGGCGTTTTGGATGCGTTATCAAAAGGCGCTGCCGCCGGTGACGAAACTTCTATCAGGCTCGTAAAGGCAGGAACTCTTAAGCACTATGAAAAAGTAGCCGCCTTTATAAGGGACCATGGGCATGAATGGGTATAACCTCGCAGTATAAGCATAATGCGAAGTAGCTAAATTCAAAATTTGCGGGCACAGGCTCCTTTCAATAGGAGCCTGTGTCCGCAAAACAGGATGAATTAGGACATGCAGTTTTCGATTACAATTGTTTATATCGGCCGCACCCTGTAGACGAGGAACAACTTGTTAATAATTTTTCAATTTCATATTGGCGGCATTATGGAGAGGTGGGTAAATTCAAAACCCTTTGTTCGATTGTCCGTGAATCACTCGGTAAATTCATTATACCCACACAGAATAATAAAAATCATCTTGCTTATGCAAAAGAACAATGGGGTACGGAAGAATTATATAGTTTTAGTAACTATGGATGGTTCCAGTTTAGTTGTGTTGAAAATTCTATCTCTAAACAAATAACGTTAGAACAAGCATTAATTGATATGGGACTGACACATGTACAGTGTGAAAAAAAGATGCTTTTGAAATATAATGTTGATGAAAGGATGCCATATAAAGTCATTGAGGATGCAAAAGAAGTATTAAGTCACTGGGGCATAATCTTGCCAAAAGAAGTAAGTGTTGTTTTATCAGATGACCCAAATTGTCATTGTCATATGTGTCAAAGCAAAAATGTATGAGCATAAAGAGCATAATATAAAGTTGTCAAATTCCAATAGCGGTTTTGAATTGCAGATTATTTTCTGTTCTCAAGGCTACGGGGGATTTTCTGGGCACTTGCAGCATTGTTCCCATGGATGAAGGAAGCCGGTGGAATTTGGGATATGCCGTGCACAAAAAATATTGGCGTCAAGGATATGCAACAGAGCTTCTTCAAAAGCTGATTCAAACCGGCAGGGAAAAGGGAGTTCTTTCCTTCAGTGCAGATGTCGCTAAAGAAAATGCCGCCTCTAACGCCGTTTTAAAAAAGCTCGGGTTTCATATGTGGAAAGATACAGGCAGCTTCCGCAAGCGCGGAACCGATATCGTTTTTCCAGAATACACCTATCTGCTTCAAATATTGTAGCGTTTGGGATTGATAGTCTCGTGTTTGGCGTAGAACGTATATAATACGAAATATCAGGGTCCTGCCGGTAAACTGGCAGGGCTTTTTGTTTCAAAAATGTTTGATACAAACATTTCAAATTGCTGGATTTTTGTGATCCAAGCGCGGGATGCATAAAAATCATCACATCAATCTTGCTTTTAAGCAAAATGACTATACATAATCCATTCCGAAGTCTTGCTTGACTTGATATTTATGCGATGCTACACTCGATCATGAAAGATGCATTCATCAGAAATGGTTGAAAACAACATTTCTGATATCGCCGGAAACCTGCCGCCATTGCGGCACCGGCATTGAGGGCATTGCCATAGAGGAGATCCTTTAATAGCGTGTAAAGGAAAAATTCCTTTGCAAATATGTATCACGGAGGGGTTATCATGAAACGGATCGTGTCCATTGCGCTGCTTACCGTTTTCCTGCTTTCGCTTATGTCCTTTGCTCCCGCGTTGGCGCAGAGCGAGCCCATCACCATCAACTTCTGGCACACGGGTGGATCCGGCGCTTTGCAGGAAGCCGTTCAGTACGCTGTCAACAAGTTCAACACCACTGTCGGCGCCGAAAAGGGCATCAATGTGGTAGAAACCTACATTGGCGGCTATGACGCGCTCACCTCCAAGATCCAGCTCTCCATCCAGGCGGGCGAACAGCCACAGGTGGCCATCATCGCCAACACCATGGTCGGCTGGTTCATGGATGACGGTGTTCTGGCGGATATGATGCCTTATGCCCAGAAAGACGGCTTTGATGTAAACAACATCATGTCCCCCTTCATGCTCACCATGGGCAACCAGAACGATGAACTGCATACCGTTCCCTTTTTCCGCTCCACTCCCATGCTTTACTACAACAAGGGCATGGCGGACGCGGCCGGCCTGACCCCTCCCAAAACCATTGAAGAGCTGGAGGCCTTCGCCAAGGCGCTGTACAAGGTGGATGCAAGCGGCGAAACGCAGGTGTGGGGCTTTGAATGCCTGAAGGACTTTGGCTATTTCAACGCTGCGAACCTGTGGCAGCTTGGTTCCAGCATGTTCAACGAGGATGGCTCCGCCTCCCCTGCCCTTAATGACGGTGCGATGCTGAAGGTTCTGTCCGATTGGCGCCGCTGGGTGGACGAGGGCTGGTGCCGTCCCTTCGACGCCACGGATGCCGGTGCGAAACTGAACGAGCTTTTCTTCCAGGGCAAGCTGGCCAGCTTCTGGTCCTCCTGCGGCAGCTTGAAGAACATCATGAAGGGCGCTGTGGACGCCGGCATCGAACTTGGCGTGATGCCCTTTACCACCTATGACGCGTCCAAGCCGGTTTCCGAGATTGGCGGCGGGAACGTAGGCATCATTTCCGCCAACAACAGCGAGGAGCAGATCGCGGCTTCCTGGGAGTTTGTGAAGATGCTGATGTCTGACGAGGTGGTGGCCAATACCTCCATGACCACAGGCTATGTACCCGTCACCAATTCCGTGGCCAGCTATCCCGCCCTCATCGAATACTGGGCGCAAAACCCCATGGCCAAGGTGCCCTATGACCAACTGGGTACCGCCATTCCCCAGGAGTACCCCTATGTATCCTTCCTGCAGGATTTCACCGTAGTGTGCTGGGATGCTTCTTCCCTGCTGATCCAGGACAGGAGCATTACAGCGGAAGAGGCCGTCGAATACATCAAGACGAATACGGCGGACCTGTTCTGATTCAAATGATTTAAGAAACAATGTACCCCGCCGGGGCCTCATCAGCGGAAATGCTGGGAGGCCCCGGACAATAACATAAGGCGGTTCGCATTGGGGGATGGGTGCATGGCGGCAATTATATTTGAAAATATCGGCAAATCCTTCGGCAATCAAAAAATAATAGAAAACCTCAACTTGACGATTCGGGATGGCACATTCACCGTGCTGGTGGGCGCATCCGGGTGCGGCAAGACCACCCTTTTACGCATGATAGCCGGCATCGGGCCGGCCACTTCCGGCCGGATCTATATGGACGGCCGGGATATCACCGACCTTGAACCGGGCAAGCGCGACATTGCCATGGTGTTTCAGAATTATGCGATTTACCCGACGATGACCGTTCGGGAGAATATAGAATTCGGGCTGAAAAACAACAAGGTGCCAAAGCCGGAGCGGGAGCGCCTGATCCTGGAAGTGGTGGAGACGGTGAACCTGACGGAGTACGTTGACAGCAAGCCCGGTACCCTGTCCGGCGGGCAGCGGCAGCGGGTGGCCCTGGCCCGGGCCATGGTGAAAAAGCCCAAGGTCTTTTTGATGGATGAGCCCCTTTCCAACCTGGATGCCAAGCTGAGGATGCAGATGCGGGTAGAATTGATCGAGCTGCATGAAAAGCTGAAGACCACCTTTGTGTATGTGACACACGATCAGGTGGAGGCCATGTCCATGGCGGATGAAATTGTTCTGATGGACAAGGGCAAAATTCAGCAGGTGGGTTCGCCCGGGGAAATCTATCATGATCCCAACAGCGCTTTTATCGCCCAGTTTATCGGATCCCCCGCCATGAATATTCTGGATATGCCGGGCAGGATAAAGCTTGGCTTCCGGCCTGAGAAGGCAGCGCTGTCGTATAAGGCGGATCATGCGCCGTTTGTTGGGCGCGGCAGGATCGTGACCAGAGAGATGCTGGGGGCGGAGACGATTTATCAGGTGAACCTGGGGCAATATGCTGTAATGATCAAAAGCATGAGTGATGATTTTGCCGTTGGCGATGAGGTGGCCATTTCCGTGGCTGACGAATGTTTGTATTACTTTGATGGAGATGGGCGGCGGATTCGCGCCACGGATGGGGCGGCCTATACAAATGCCAAAACTCGGGCTTTGGAGGTTTGCAATGCTGAAGCTTGATGCGGCGATGCCGGCGAAAATGCGCCGCAGGGCATGGCGGGGCAACCTTGTGTCGTATGCCATGGTCGCGCCGGCCATTGCTTTTTTGATGCTGTTTGTGATCTACCCCATGTTCCATATCATTGACCTGAGCCTGTATAAAGGCAACGCCACCAATCCTTATAAGCAGTTCGTAGGGCTTGATAATTTTTATAATATCTTTTTTGTAAAAAAGGATTTTCTGGAGGCGCTGAAAAACACGGCCCTATACACCGGCCTGATTGTCGTTATTCTGATCGCCTTGTCTGTGCTGTTTGCCGTATGGATGTTCGAGGACCGCAGGCTCAATAAAATCGCCCAGACGGCGTTTTTTACACCGCACCTGGTAGCATCTGTTTCCTGCGCCTTTATCTGGAGCTGGCTGTTCAATTCAGACCCTTACGGCCTTTTCAATACCGTCCTGAAGGTGTTTGGCGTAGCCCCTGTGAACTGGCTGGGCGATACGAGAACCGCCATGTTCTGCATCATTGCCATGAACGTATGGAAGGGCATCGGCTATTACGCGCTGATCATATTGGCGGCGCTCAAGGCCATCCCCCAGGAAATTTATGAGGCGGCAAGACTGGACAACGCAACGAAAATGAAAACATTTTTCAAGATCACGCTGCCCATGCTTTCGCCCCAGATTTTCTTTCTGATGATCACCATCACCATTGGGTCCTTCAAGGTGTTTGATTCCGTCCGCCTGATGACGGGGGGCGGGCCGGGCACATCCACCCAGGTGATTTCCTTGTACATATACAACTACGCTTTCCAGCGCAACAATTCCCTGGGCATCGGCTCGGCTGCGGGCGTTGTGCTGATGGCGATATTGATTCTGATTACGATGATGGATTTCAAGGGCTTTGAAAAGCGGGTCCATTATCAATAAGGAGGCGATGACGGTTATGCTTGAAAGCCGTATGATGGATGGGCAAATTAAACGCAGGCTGCCTGCGTATTTAAAGAGGCTGCCGGGGGATGTGGTCAAGATTGCCGTACTTTTAATGTTCGCTTTCCCGTTTTACTGGATGCTGATTACGGCGTTCAAAACCTATAATGAATCGATTATTGTGCCGCCAACGCTGTGGCCTATGGAGTTTACGCTGGAAAGCTTTCAAACCATCTTAAGGCTTGGGGCGGGGCTTTGGCGGTATGGGCTGAATTCCGTTGTCATCACCGCCGCTATTGTGACGCTGCAGATGCTGGTGATGGTACCGGCCGCATACGCCTTTGCCAGGCGCAGCTTTCCGCTGAAGGGCATTTTATTTGGCATCGTGCTGGTGGCCTTTATGATTCCGGAGCAGATCACCTACATCTCTGTTTTTTTAATGATGTCCAGGGTGAAGCTGATCAACACCCTCTGGCCTCAAATTATCCCCTTTGGGGCGAACGCCTTTGGCATATTCATGCTCCGGCAGGCCTTTAAACAGATTCCCGATGAAATTGTGGAATGCGCCAGGCTGGATAACGCAAGTGAATTGCAGATGATGGTAAGAATCATGCTGCCTATGAGCAAATCCACCATGATTATTATTGCCATGTTCTCCTTTATTGCCCACTGGAATTCCTATTTCTGGCCCCTGGTGATGACCATGAACGATGCCGTGCGCCCTTTAACCATGGCGGTGGAGAGGCTGAAGGATGCCGAACAGGGCCTCTTGTGGAACAATATCATGGCATCCAACACCATATTGGTGGTGCCGGTGATTATTGTATTCCTGTTTGCCAGCCAAAAGATCATACAGGCGTTTTCTTACAAGGGCGTAAAATGACAAAATCGTTATTCTTGCGGGACAGGTTTCAGGCATATTTGGCCGCCCTCATAAACGATATCCGCTATATGCCCAATGCTTTTCATTTCAAACTGCACAAAGCTGTCCATCATCGGAAAGCCGGCATCATGCAGGGAAAGCCCGCCCGTTGCGCTTGCGGCAACGGTCATATCCTTGTCAAGGTGCGTGTAATCGATAGGAACAACTTTTTTCAGCACCGGATCAAAATAGGCTATATGGGAGCGGTGAATCCCGGAACCGAAGGAATAGGTGAAATACAGCTCCTGCAGTCCATCCTCATTTAAATCTGCCAGGGCCATGCTGGTTACGCCAAATCCGCCGAACCACTCGCCCAGAGTGTATACTTTGCCTTCGAAAAGAAGAAAGGATGCGCAGGACGTGTCATACTTGAACACGGAATACATGGTGTCTTCGCCAAAGCTGTCCGGCGTGATGTTATAGCATGCATCCTGATCATATCCCGAGTGAAAGTCCGCCTGAAGCTCCGAAAAGTCCTTCACACCGTCCAGTGTGCCGGATATAAAAACCGTTAGCGGAATTTCTCCCTCAAACCGTTCCAATTGATAGATGCTCCAAATGTATTCGCTTTTCTTTGCATTGGCGCTGTCCCAATGGACCTGTGCCAGCCATATTTCGTTATCCAGCAAATAGAGACGGTATAATGCATTGCAGGAGGTGTCGGATATGGTATATTGGCATCTTTCCTGATATGCCGTTATATCGGGAATGCCGAACCCCTCCATCATGAAGCAGTCCCGGAACAATGCTTCATCGACTGGCGACGGTTCATATGAAATCTTCATGCTTCTTTGGCTTCCGTTCTGATCCGTAATGACAAAGGTATCCTCCGAGAAAGTGTAGTACTCGTGGAATCCCTCAAGCGCGAGGAAGGAACTGAGGGGATTCATGTAGACCTGCTTTTTGAACGCATATTTTCCATAGATGCTTTCCGGCCTGCCGTTTGACCCGGGAAGCGTTGTTTCGCTTGCCTCAGCCCATGCAGCGGTGCAAAACAGCAGCATTGCCAGTGCAATAAGAACAATTTTCTTCATCCCATATACCTCCCGGCAGCAGGCTCCCGTATGGATTGGATCGCCTGCCGTATCTTTGATGCCAAGCTCTCTATAAATAGAACGTGCGTGATTGGAAAACATTGCATACCTAATACATTTAAAACATTGCTATGGCAAATCAATCCGATGGCATGAACGTGCGCGGTATGCTATAATAAAAAGGTTATTATCAAGAGGGGAATATGTAGAAAGAATGATCAGCGCACAGGGGATATCGCTTCAATATGGCGGCCGGGAACTATTCAAGGATGTCAGCGTGCAGTTTACCGCGGGCAACTGTTATGGCCTGATCGGGGCCAACGGCACGGGGAAGTCCACTTTTTTAAAAATACTCTCCGGCGAACTGGAGCCGACGAAGGGCGAAGTTACCGTAAAACCAGGCGAGCGGATCGCGGTTTTGCGCCAGGACCACTTTGCCTTTGACGAGCATACGGTGCTGGATACTGTTTTGATGGGCCATGCGCGATTGCACGGGATCATGGCCGAAAAGGAAAGGTTGTACGCAAAAGCCGATTTTAACGATGAAGACGGGCTGAAGCTTGCGGAGCTGGAAGGGGAATTCGCCGAGCTGGATGGCTGGAACGCGGAGCCCAATGCCGAAACCTTATTAAACGGGCTTGGGATCACCGGTGAGTATCATTCTATGAAGATGGGTCAATTAGATGGTCCCCGCAAGGTGAAGGTGCTATTGGCCCAGGCGCTGTTTGCGCTGCCGGATATCCTGCTTTTGGATGAGCCCACCAACAACCTGGACCTGCACGCCATCAAGTGGCTGGAAGACTTCCTGATGGATTTTCCCAATACGGTGATCGTTGTTTCCCATGACCGGCATTTTCTCAACCACGTATGCACCCACATCGTGGATATCGACTATGGCAAGATTCAAATGTATGTGGGCAACTATGACTTCTGGTATGAGTATACCCAGCTTGCCGCGCGCCAGTTAAAAGACCAGCGCCGGCGCAACGAGGAAAAGGCCAAGGAATTGGAGGAATTTATCCGGCGGTTCAGCGCCAACGCCTCCAAATCGCGGCAGGCCACTTCCCGCAAGAAGCTGCTGGATAACCTCCAAATGGAAAACTTTGTGCCCTCGTCCCGCCGCTATCCCTTCATCCACTTCGAGCAGTCAAGGCAGGTGGGCAATGACGTATTGACCGTGGACGGCATCAGCAAGACCGTAGGTGGGCGCAAGGTGCTTGACAAGGTGAGCTTTGTGGTGCGGCCGGGGGATAAGGTCGCCTTTGCCGGGAAGGATGAGCTGGCGCGCACGACGCTTTTCCAGATTCTCATGGGAGAGATGGAGCCTGACGAGGGAGAGTTCAAATGGGGTGTTACCACCTCGCAGGCTTATTTCCCGGCCGACAACGCAGCTTTCTTTAACGGTGTGGAATATACTTTGGTGGACTGGCTGCGGCAGTATTCCGAGGATAAGCATGAGGTGACCATCCGCGGCTGGCTGGGGCGCATGCTCTTTTCCGGGGAGGAGGCGCTAAAGCAGGCTAAGGTATTATCCGGCGGCGAGCGGGTGCGCTGCATGCTGGCCAAGATGATGGTATCGGGCGCCAATGTGCTGATCATGGATGAGCCCACCAACCATCTGGACCTGGAAGCCATCACGGCGCTGAACGAGGGTATGAAAGAGTTCAAGGGCACCATGCTCTTTACCTCCCGCGACCATCAGGTGATGCAGACGGTGGCCAACCGCGTGATTGAGATCTTGCCGGGAGCGTTGATTGACCGCCGCGAGAGCTATGATGAATACCTGGAGTACATGGAGACGCTTGAAAGCGGGACAGCGGTAGTATAAAATTTTCAATCGGCAAGAATTGGTATGACCTTTATGCTTGGTATAACATAGAAGGGAAGCATCCGGCGCGTGTGGATGCTTCCCTTTATAATGCTTGTCATGCTGTTTTGTTTGTAATTCAATACCCTTTGTTTAAGGATTCCCCAGCACGATGATTTCACCCAGGGATGCCTCCACATCCAAGACCAATTGAACCGAATTGACCTCCATAGTTTCAAAGGAAACGATCTGGCAGCCGCCGGGGATACCGGCATAACCGGTCAAATCAACAGGCGTCTCATAGCTGCCGTTTATGACCAGCTTTCCCTTGGCGTTTGCCTCGGGGCCGGGATACAGGATCACCGTATCCGCCTTTGCGGGCTTGTCAAAGGTCAATTCCACCTTTGTGCCACGGAATGCGTAATCCCTTGACGCGGGGGAAATACAGTAGTCGCCGTCGGTGAGGCCTTCCCCATTTTCTCCGTCAAAGGTGAGGGCAGCCTTGGGGGCGATGTTCTTTACATCCAGCATATCATAGGGGAGCAGTTGGGTAAACAGGGTGGGCCCGTTGATAAATGCGGTGCCGTCGCTATGGAACCCGGCCCGGTCGAAATTCAGCTGCCTGTTGCCGGTGGGAGCGCTGGGGTAGGTATGGGTATGGTAGGCGGTGAACAGCTCGTCGCCCACGGTGAAGAAGCTGTTGTGGCCGGGCCCGGAAATAAGTACTTCGCCATCTGCTTCCTTAAAGGTGAGCAGGGGATTGGTTTCGGCCTTTACAAACGGTCCCATTGGGCTTTCGGCCACCGCCACGCCTACGCCGTACTCCTTGCCGGCAAAGTAATTGGCGCTGTAGTACAGGTAATACTTTCCGTTGTTCTTTACCACCACGGGGCCTTCGTTCCAGCGGTAATCGCCGGAGTGCAATTCCCATGGTTGGTCGGGGGAAGACAATTTTACCGGATCTCCCACTGTGGACAGAAGGTCCGGCGCCAGCTTCACCACATAGCTGTGGCTTTCGTGATATGCGCCCACCACGTTTTCCGAGCAGTCCCTGGAATAGTACAGGTATGTTGTGCCGTCCTCATCCACAAACAGGCTGGCATCGATCACCGCATAGCCGGGATCGAAAAGCGGCGCGTCCAATGGATCCTTATACGGGCCTTCGGGCTTTTCGGCTACGGCAATGCCGATGCGCAGGCTCTTATCCAAAGCGCGCCTGGCGGAAAAAAGCATCACATATTTGCCTTGGTAACTGTATACCTCCGGCGCCCAGTAGTCGCCGGTAGCCCAGGAGACCCTTTGCAGCGCCTTTTTCTTGCTGCTAAAGGTCTTCAGGTCCTTAGAGCTCCAGGTGTAAAAGCCCACGGAGCCGCCGGTGGCAAAAACGTGGTATTCGTCCTCCGCGGGGAGGATGAAGGGATCGCCTATGTTGTTGATGTTTTGCGGGTTTCTAAAGAACCGGTGGGCAATCTCCCCCGGATCCTTCAGGGGAAGAGGCAAAAGACTACCGGCCAAAGCCGGCGCTGCTATCATGGCGCACATCAACAGCACACCTCCCAAGCATGTCAAAAACTTCTTTCGCATGGATGATCCTCCTTTACGGTGCGGGCACAGCCTTTTCCTGTTTCTTTGGTTGCTTTTGCGACGACCTTCCGGCAAAGGAGGCCGCAAGGCCGATGGCGATGAACAGCACAGCCGTCCAAAGCAGCGATCCCAGGGGCGAGCCGATGGGCTGATTCCAGAACCAGATGGCGCGCCTGTTTGCTATCGGGGCGGCACGCAGCCCGGCCAATGCGAAGATGGTCAGGTTGCTGGCCAGAAGGTAAAACAGCGATTTCCGACCCACGTTGCACAGCCAGCCGTCCACGGGACTTATATACCGGGGCAGTTCATTGATCTTCGCCATCAGGAAGCTTATGGTCGCCGGGAAGAAGCCTGTCAGCAGTACCCAGGGCAGCGACGGGGGAAAGCGCTCGGGCAGGCCGCTCAAAATGGTATACATCACGCCCGCCAAGGTTCCGCCAAGGCCGATGATGGACCAGATCCTGCCGTGCTTTTTCGTGGTCTGCCAGTAGATGCCCGCCAGAAGGTACGGGGCATATTGCACCACCGGGAAGCAGGCAAAGCCGCGGGTGCCGATGAACAGGCCGATTTGAGGCGCTTTGATCAGGTCATAGGGCAAAAAGCACAGCCCAAGGCATACGGCGCAGGTGATTAGCGTGGGCACAAAACGGGTGGAAAGCCACTGTAAGGGCTTGAACAGCACCAGCACCACCAGGGCGTATGCGGCAAAGCCTGCCAGGAACTCCGACCAGCCGGGGATATCGTTCAAAAGCAGAATCTTGTCCACGGTAATCATATTGAAGGCCGCGCCCTCCCTGAGCAGCCGAAAGCCTAAGCCCGACAGCACAAATACTGCGTACAGCGACAGCATCGCCTTTATGAGGCGCGGCGCGGCAGCCTTGAAAGGCTTTTGAAGATACGCGATGGAGGCGCTGCGGCCAAAGCAGAACACAAAGGTGGGGAAGACCAGAATATTAATCACGTCAATGATGCGAAGAACGGCGGGGTAAGCCCCGCCGTTTCCGAAAAATTGCAGCACATGGGCATAAACCATGATGATGACAAGGAACCCACGGATCCGGTCGATGCTCTTGTCGTACTGCATATCTTATCCTTTGATTCCCGAGCCCAGATTCAGGCCGCCCAGGAAGTATTTTTGTGCCAGGAGGTAAATCAGGAAGGTGGGGATTATGCCCATCACGCCACCGGCCAGCTGGCGAACGACGTGACCGCCTTCGCTGAGCTGCAAAACCCGCAAACCCGGCGTTAGTGTCAGGTTCTTGGGGTTGGTGATGGCGATGGAAGGCCACACGAAGTCGTTCCACGCCCCGGTGAAGGCGAACAGAGCCACCACGGTCAGAACCGGCCGCAGGCTCGGCAGGATGATGCGAAAATAAGTCTGCCAGGAGCCCGCGCCGTCGATGGACGCGGCCTCGTCCAGCTCCTTGGGCACGCCCTTTAGGAAGTTGCGGATCAGAAAGATGTTGAACACGCCCGTCACGCCGGGGAAGATGATAGAAGGCAGCTTATCCAGCCATTTCAGGGTGTTCATGATCTGGAACTGGGGAACCAGGCCTACTACGTTGGGGAACATCGATAGACCGAACACCGCCCAGAAGATGGCCTCCTTGCCCTTGAAATGCAGCCGCTCGTAAGCAAAGGCGGAGGTGGAGGTGATGAACAGCACCAGCAGCACCTGGCTTGTGGCCACGATGAGGGAGTTTCTCATCCACCCCAGGATGGGGGTGGTGGCGGTATTGAACACGTAGGTGTAGTTTTCCAGTGTCCAGGTGATGGGGATAATGTTCTTGAGCTTCAAATACTGCTTTGCCTCTATGCTGGGCTTTAAGCTGGAGAGTATGGCCCACACAAGAGGCATGATCCACACAATCATCAGCGTGAACAGGAAGGCAAAGGCAATGATCTTGCCCAGGTTTTTGTGAAGCTTTGCGCCTGCGGAGCGCGGCCTGCGGGAATGCGTTTTTACGATCGTTGTCATATAGGCTGCCCTCCTTTATTGCGCATTGGCCTTGAGTACGCGAAATTGAATCACGGAAACCACCAGGATCACCAGGCCCAACACCAACGCCATGGCGGACGCCATGCCGGGGTTGCCCCCCGTCCTGCCAAAGCCCAGATCGAATATATACATCAGCATCACATAATAGCTGCGTTTGTCAAATCCATTGATGATAGCCACTGTCGGTCCACCGGCGCTGGTGGGGTTAAACATTAATGGCTGGCCATAAATGCCGAATTGCATGATCACGCTGGTAATGGCCGTATACGTCAGCGGGTAACGCATGCCGGGCACGGTGATGTGCCAGAACTGCTGAACTCCGTTGGCGCCGTCCACCGCAGCCGCCTCGTATAATTCCTGGGGGATGGAGGCCAGGGCGCTTTGATAAATGATCATGTTGCCCCCGGATACCCACCAAACGGTGATGATCACCAATGCCATCCAACTATGGGTGGGGCTGGTGACCCAGTTCAGCTTGCCAAGGCCCAGCGCCTGGTTGATAAAGCCTGCGGACATGTTGAACATATAGTTCCAGCTGAGCATGACCACGGCGATGGATAATAGTGCGGGAAGATAAAAGATGGATTGAAATACCTTATGGGCAAAGGGCTTGCGCTGCAGCGCCACGGCAAGAAGCAGCGGCACCGCGATCTGAAAAGGCACCGTTAGCAATACGAATTTCACGGTGCTTGCAAGGCCCCAGCGCAATTGCCAGTAGTATTGTGAATCCTGATTGAAAAAGAGCGTTTTAAAGTTTTCCAGGCCGACAAACACCATGGGCTTGCCCAACTGCCAGTCCGTAAAGGCGGAGGCGATGCCGACCACCGACGGAATCAGAAAAAACACCGAAAACAGTAATAGATGCGGGAAAAGGAAAGAAAACGCCGTCAGGCGCGTCTTCCAATGGTGTTTTCCGATGGTGCGGGCCGCGTAGGTTTTGGCGGTCATTGCAATTACTCCTTTGCTAATGGATCATAGGGTTGGGACGCCGGAAGTTTCTCTCCCGGCGTCCCGGATATTCTTATGTATTATTTCGCGGCGATCTTCTCGTCCACCTTCTGCTGCAGGGCGGTGGCGAAGTCAGCAGAGGTCATGCGGCCAAAGACGCTTTCCCAGCCCATGGGGTCCAGGATGTCCACGGTGATGCCGTAGTTGATGAAGTCGGATACCATCATGTTCTCGCCGTAGTCAGCCAGGAAGGCCTGCTTCATTTCCTTGTAGGCGGGGTCTTCCAGCAGCTTCAGGGAAGCAACGGTCTGGCCGGCCTGAGCCCAGAGCATGGAGTTGTCGCGGACGTACTGCAGGAACTTGGCGATAGCGGCCTGCTTTTCGGGGGTGGTTTCCTTCTTGAACTCTACGAACTGGTGGGAAGAAGCCCAGAACTTCACGTTGGCGGGGTCATACTGGGGGAAGACGGCCATGGTGTAGTTGAAGGGAACTTCCTTCAGGCCGTTGTTCATCCAGATGCCTTCGGGGCAGAACACCATCATGCCGGATACGAACAGGCCGAGGAAGGGATCGTCGCCGTCCACGCTGGTCAGGCCGGCGTCGTGCATGGCTTTGAGGTCATCCAGAACCTTAACGAAGGTTTCGTTGTTCAGGGTGGCGGTGGTGCCGTCCTCGGTGATCTTGCCGCCCAGCTGATAGTACATGGACAGGATGTAGGGGCGGTTCCAGGTCAGGCCGATGCCGGTGTTTCCATCGACGATGGCCTTTTCGGAAACGGCTTTCACCTCGTCCCAGGTGATGATGTTATCTTCGAGTACGGGGGTTTCCAGGTCATACTGATTAAGCAGGTCCAGGTTCACGTACATAACCCAGGAGTGCACGTCCAGGGGCAGGGAGTAGCGCTTGCCTTCGATTTCGCCCAGGTTCCAACCGGCGGACAGGTACTGCTCGGCAGCGAAGTCGCCATTGGCCAGCACTTCGTCGATGGGCAGCACGATGCCGTCTTTCACGAACTGCGCGATGCGCTCGGCATGCACGATAGTCAGATCCGGAACGCCTTCACCGGAGGCCACGGCCAAAGGGGCCTTGGTGTACAGGTCGGCTTGGTCCATCTTCATGTGGTTGACCTTGATACCGGGGTTGGCAGCGTTGAATTCGGAAACCAGCTGATCCATGTTCACACCGTCTTCGCCGGTGAACACGGTCCAGAAGTCCAGTTCAACCGTGGATTCCGCCAGAGAAGCGGGAACCAATGCCAGAACCAGCAACATGGAAAGAATCAATGCCAGGGTCTTTTTCATGGGTGATCCTCCTTTTTTATCTATCGCTTTTACGCGATATATCGAAATTAAGTGCTCAGCCGTTGCGGCCGAGGGCGTTGCGCACAAGTGCGCTGATCTTTTTCGGGTCTACCTTGGGTGTGCGGTCGGGCATCGTGAGGCCGTTGATCTCCTGCATGACGTCAGTCAATTGGGTGTAGCAGTAGCCTTGGCAATAGTCAAGTTCCCGCACAGCATCAAACACGCCCTGGAAGCGCTTTAAGAATTCCGCTTCATCCGTCACCTTCCCGTGGTAACCCCAGGTTTCCATGCCGCCCATTTTGCCCTGGGCGCCGATGGTGGCAAAGGCGATGCCGCCAAACTCGGTGACCATGAAAGCCTCGTTCCCTGTGGGGGTTTCGCCCTGGGCGAAGGCCATTCGATGGTCGCAGGAGGTTTTCTCCACAGTTTCGCGGCTTTCAAAGTGCTTTTGCATCACCGTTTTTTCGGCGGCATAATCGTGCAGCGCGCTGATGTCGGTGGTCACCTGCTCCCATCCGTCGTTGGTGGAGATGACGCGCGTGCCATCCGCCGCTTTGCCAAGGTGATAGAGCATGCGGCCGGTTTCCTGCTGGCGCTTGTCGGTGTAAATCTGCCGCACGCCCCAGCTTTCGTTCAGCGGCACCCAGGTGATGATGCAGGGGTGGTTGAAATCCCGGTCGATGAAGCCTAAGAAGGTTTCCGTAAGATTGCGGACCGTTTCATCCGCAAAATCGTAGGGGGAGGGCACTTCGCCCCATACGATGAGGCCCAGCTTGTCGGCCCAGTAGTAATAGCGGGGATCCTCTATCTTTTGGTGCTTGCGGGCACCGTTGAAGCCAAAGGCCAGGGCCAATTCGATATCTTTGCGGATGGCTTCGTCGGTGGGCGGGGTGATAAGCGATTCCGGCCAGTAACCCTGGTCCAGGATCAGCCGTTGATACAACGGAGAATTGTTTAAAAGCACTTGTCCGTTTACTACCTGCACCTTGCGCATGCCGAAGTAGGCGGTTACGTGGTCGGTTTCCTTGCCGCTATCCAGGATGCGCACCGATAGGTCATACAGGTTGGGATGGGCGGGGGACCAAAGCTTCACAGGCTCAAGGCTGCCCTTGTCGATCATGTCCACCGGGATGCGCACCTGCCGGTCCACGGTTTCCACGGTCAAATGCTTGATGGACTTGCCCTTGAAGGAAACGACCATATCCACTTGCAGGGAGGCGGCGGGGAATTGATCAAGCGCCAGCTCCACCGTGGCCAGGTTCCTGTCGATGTCCGGGGTGACGTGGACCTGCGTAAGGGCGTAATCGCCTGCCGCTTCCATGTACACCGTCTGCCAGATGCCGCTGACGGGGGTGTACCAGCAGCCCATCAGGCCTTTATCCCAATACTGCTTGCCCCGTGGCTGGGTGCAGTCGGGCCTGTCTTCCACCCGCAGGCAAAGGTCGTTTTCACCCTTCTTGATTAAATGGGTCACTTCCACGGTAAAGGGGGTGTAGCCGCCCCGGTGTTCGCCGGCCTGCTGGCCGTTTACGAACACGCGGCAGGCATAATCCACCGCGCCAAAGTGCAATAGGATTCTTTTGCCTTTCATTTCCTGGGGTACGGTAAAGCTGCGGCGGTACCACAGGATAGGGTGGATGTCCTCTGTGCCAATGGTGCTTAACTTGGTTTGATAACTATAGGGGACCAGGATCGTCATGGGAAGCGCATAACCCGGGTTGAACCAGCGTTTTTTCAGGCCTTCGTCCGCGTCGTCAAACGCGAACTGCCACGGACCATTCAGGTTCATAAACGTATCCCGGACGAAGTCGGGGCGGGGATGCTCCGGCCGGGGAATGGGGGAGAAGTCTGGCATAAAGACCTCCAAGTTATTTTTGGATAAGCAAAATACAACATTTTATCCATATTACTTGTACTTTTCCATCGTACAGGTAAGGAATAAAATACAATATTTTTGCTTATCCGGAAACGGCTTAGCGTCTAATTGCATAAATTACGCACCACCGTTTGGTGCTTATAGCATATCACCGGTGGTGCGTGGATGTCAATAGTTTTAAGATTGCTCTATCTAAGCTATAAGCATGGGGGATTTCTGTCGGTATTAGTCTAAAAATTTTATAATTTATTTGTTCGGAACGATTTCCTTCATGCGGTAGCCCACCTGCAGCACGATGTCCTGGGGAAAATCACCGAACTGCTCCCCGAACAAATTGATGCCGCCCACGTTTTCCGCATCCTCCGGAACCTCAATGCGGACGGTGATGCCGTCGCTAAAGCTCAATTGAAGATCGGTAAGGGTAGTGCCCGAAATATACATATTGTCAAGATAGCTTCCCTTGCCGTCCACCCGCCAGGTTTTCAAAAAGCCGTGCTGGGTGGAAAGGTCCGACCACCAGGCGGGGTTCAGCCTGCCCCTGTGCTCGCCGCAGTCGCAGGGGCTGGTCCAGGTGCCCAATATTTTGCCGTTGATGGATACACGGATGTCGCTCTTCCAGGGGTCCCTGTACATGGGCGCCTCGGAACAGGCCTCAAAGGATAGCTCCAGCCAGTCGATGTCGATTTCATCAATACGCAAAACGCTGAACATATATTCCACAAAGCCCTGCCGGAACCACAAAAGCTGGGCGCTAAACCGGTCGTGCAGATAAAAGGTGCGGGGGTTGTCGTCTTCCCCGATGGTATTGTTTATACCCGCCAGGCCGCAGGTGGGCTTGATGCGCCCCACCCTGGAGTACCCGCCCACGGGAATATGCATGGTGAGCACGCTGCCTGTGTGCTCCTCATAGGGCAAAAGGTCTATGCTCAGCGAATCGATCTTGCGGGTGGACAGCTTGAGCATGCCGCGTATGCCGGGCATGTTCTCCGTAAAGATCAGCCCGGCCTCCTCCAGGGTGCGTATGGCCAATGCCACGGTGGAGATTGGCATATCCAGGCTGTCCGCCAGATCGTTGACGCTCAGCATGGATTTTTTCCCCAGAAGCTGCAAAATCTTAAGCCGGACGGGATTCGAAAGCGCCCTGGATACCGCGCACAATCGCTCCGGATCATCAATGGTCAGGCGCATATGCTTTGTGCCCCGCATATTAAGCTCTTCCATAGACCGAACCTCCAAACCAATGTATCACGGCGATATTGTACCATAAAAATTGCTTCTGCGTGAAAAACGCAGAAGCTATATTAAATAAGGAGCCTACTGTATGTTAAAGGGTTTGAGCAGCTTGTCCACCTGTACGTTGTTTCCCTTGTCTTCCATGGTTTCCACCTTGGCGAAAACCCAGCCGGGAATTTTATTCGGGTCGGCCCCGGCATCCAAAAAGGGCTGTGGACTTAGCACAAATACGATGTCCTTGTCGTTGGTTTGAAGGTTTTTCGCCCATTCGAACATATGGCCGCCGTCAAGATTGATGCCGTAATGATCAAGCGCCGCGTGGTAGCCAATGTTGTCCCGCTTGTATTTCACGATCTGCTCATAGGCTTTTATCGGCGTAGCCTCCCCCGAATAGCTGGGCGGCTCATTGCCAAAGTCTGCGCCTATGATCAGCAATCCTTCGTGAACCATGTCCTCCGGCAGCCGGGTCGTATCCAGCCCGGCCTCCACAAAGGGCGTGATGTCGGTTTCCAACCAGGCGTCGTACACAGACTGGCTGAAATCCTGGCTCCACAGAAACCGGGCGCTGCCGTCGGGGGCCTCCAGCGCATAACCGCCTATGTTGTCATCCGGCATGATGTCCTCCGGCACGGCTTTTATTAATGCGTCAAAAGAGGCTGTTGAATCGCGGGCCACCACGTCCAGGGACTGGCAGGCGGAAAGCAGCATAAGCGGCAAGATCCAAAGGATGGCGGGCCATTTTTTTCGCATAGGGGTGATCCTTTCATGAAAGCGTTCAAAGCATCATGGCTGTTTCATGAAAGCAGCTTTCCCATTGCGATGAAAATTGTTTCGCTGTTTTTAATTGCCGCAGCATCCGCCGGGTAAAAGCGGCAGGGCATTGGGATCGTCGGCCGCTTCCAGGTCCCCGGCAAAGGCTGAAAAATCAACTGCGGTCGAATCGGTGCTCTGTCCGGCTGAACCGGAGGGCGCAGCCGCGCCATCGTTTTCCACAACCTTGATGCTTGAGCGGATCATGCCCATCCAGCAGGAGTAGGTGAATGTGCCCATGCGGGTCGGGGTGAATTCGATCACGTTGTCGCCAATCTCCAGCGTTTTTTCGATCTTGTATTCCGGAATGATGATGGCGTAATTGCAGCCGTTGAGGCTTCCCTTGGGGGCCTTGATGGTCCACTTGACCGGGATGCCCGCTTTGACCGTAATGGCCGGGTAGCCGTAGCCGGTAAGCTCGGAGGTAATCTCCTGCACATTTTCCTGTGTGCCTTGCGCCGGGGCCTGGGTTTGTTCAGCTTCGGCCTTTGGCACGTTAGCCTCATTCGCCTTCTCTTCTGTTTGAATAGGCTCACTCTGTGCCACGCCGGAGCCTAAGCCGATACCGGAAAGCGCCAGCCCATTTTGGAACATCGAAATGCCCATGACCACTACCAGCACCGCGCCGACCATGACCATACGTTTGGTGAATTTGCGGCTTAAGATGGAGGACAGCGCACCCAGCGCAAACATCAGCGGCACGGTGCCCAGGCTGAACAAAAGCATGGAAAGGGCGCCGCCCCACACACTGCCGGTGGACAATGCGTACAATTGCATGGCCTGCAGGGGTCCGCAGGGCATTAAGCCGTTTAGCAGGCCCACATACAGCGGGCTGTTGCTGCGTTTCTTTTCCTTGGCGATCTTACGGCCAAGCGCCTTGGGCAAATGCGGCGTGAAGCGGGCAAGCGCAAGAACGAGCCCGGACAGGCTCAGCCCCATGAACACCATGAACACGCCGGCCAGAAGCTGCACGATTCCCCGGGCTGTGCCGGAAAACTGCACTACGGAGCCGACGGCCCCCACGATTCCACCGATGACGGTATAGGAGATCACACGGCCCAGGTTGTACTTAAGGCTGGGCAAAAACCCGGCAAAACGGCCTTGGCCGCCGGAGCCTGTGATGCATTGGGACAGGTTGATGCCCCCGCACATGGCAACGCAGTGGACGGAAGTTAGAAGGCCGATGATAAACAGCATACTAAAGCCCGTGTCCTCTGTGGCAAGGGGAAAGAAATTGAAAAACTGGAACCAGCCAAAGCGGGAGCCCAGCAGGAAAAAGATCAGCAAGGACGCTATAAGGCCGATGATCCGGGCAGTCCCCGACTTTTTTGCTTTCTTCTTTCGTTTGTTTCTACTTTGTACCCCTGTGCCTCAATGGCTTTTATTAACGCTTCCATAGATGCTTGGGCCGGATCGTATGTAATTTCCACATATCCATCCTTCACCTGTGCGCGTGCTTTTGCAACGCCAGGAAGGGCAAGCAGTGCCCCCTCGATCCTCGTTTCGCAGCCGGAGCAGGTCATGCCTTTCACCTGCAGCATTTTCGTAGCGAGGGTTTGTGGCATGGTGTCACTCCTTTCCGGGATGCTAAAATAGCATCCGTTCGTATGTTCGGAAGGATAACAGATGATTATGGAGATTGTGTGTAGATTTAAAAAAATTTTTCATACACGGCCAAAACGGGATAGCCCCGCCGGAATACGGCGGGGCCAGGCTGACAAAGATCAAACGGCGTCCAGTGCTTGGCGCAGGTCTTCGATCAAATCGTCCACATGCTCGATGCCTACCGACAGGCGGATGGTGCCGGGCTTGATGCCGCTCTTTAATAGCTCGGATTCGGTCAATTGGGAATGGGTCGTGCTGGCGGGATGGATCACCAGGGATTTCACATCCGCTACGTTGGCCAGCAGGGAGAAGATCTTCAATCTGTCGATGAAGGCTTTGGCCTCATTTGCACCGCCCTCCAATTCAAAGGTGAAAATCGACCCTGCGCCCTTGGGGAAATACTTGTCATACAGTTCCTTGTAGCCGTTTTCAGGCAGGGACGGATGGTTCACATGGTTAACCTTGGGATGGCTTTTTAAAAATTCCACGATCTTCAAGGCGTTGTACACGTGGCGCTCCACACGAAGCGACAGCGTCTCCAGCCCTTGCAGGAACAGGAAGGAATTCAGCGGCGCCAGCGCGGCTCCGGTGTCCCGCAAAAGGATCACCCGGGCACGTATGATATAGGAAAGATTGCCCACCGCCTCCCACAGCTTCAGGCCGTGGTAGCTGGGATCGGGGGTTGTGAACTTGGGGAACTTTCCGGATGCCGCCCAGTTGAACGTTCCGCCGTCCACGATCACGCCGCCGATAGATGTGCCGTGGCCGCCGATGAACTTGGTGGCAGAGTGCACCACGATATCCGCCCCGTGCTCGATGGGGCGCAAAAGGTATGGCGTGGCGAAGGTGTTGTCCACAATGAGAGGGATGCCGTGCCTGTGGGCCAGGTCGGCATATGCCGCGATATCCACGATGCCGGAGTTGGGATTTCCCAGGGACTCGATGAAAATGGCCTTGGTGTTTTCACGGATAGCCTTTTCAAACCCTTCAAGGCCGTCCTCATCCGGGTGGACGAAGCTTACCTCAATGCCGTAATCCTGCAAAGTGTGGGCGAACAGGTTGTATGTGCCGCCATAGATGGTGGTGGCGGATACAATGTGATCCCCGGCAAAGGCGATATTCATGATGGCATATGTGGTGGCCGCTGCACCGGAAGATGTGGCCAGGGCCGCCACGCCGCCCTCCAGCGTGGCGATGCGCTTTTCAAACACGTCGCTGGTGGGATTCATGATCCGGGAATAAATATTGCCCACCTCCGACAGGCTGAAACGGGCTTCGGCGCTTTTGGCGCTGGGGAACACGTAGGAGGTAGTTTGGTAAATGGGAACTGCCCGGGCATCGGTGGCGGAATCGGGCGTTTCCTGGCCCACGTGGACTTGCAGTGTTTCAAAACGCCAGTTGTTTTTCGGGTCGGACATGGTAACATCTCCCTTCCAATATCACTATTCATATATATTTACTAGGAATTAGAGGTATTATATCATCTCTGGCCGCGGTGTCAATCCCTTTTTCTAAGAATAAAATCAAAAAAATTCCCCGGGAGGGGGAATTGGGGAGTTCTATTACAGCGTGGCGTTGTTTGGCGTTTCTCTACAGATGATGCGAGAATCAAGCTAAAGCATCTTTACCCCAAACGCAAACATCACCTCGTTTATTTAGCGTCGTATACATACGGAATTCCGTTGTTCTCCGCGTATTGCACCGCGTAGCTTCCCTCTCTTACGCTTAAGGTAAGCTTATCGTTCCCGTAGATCGCATAGTCGTCGTCATCGCTGATTTCATCAGAGTTTGGGAAAGCGAACGCATTTAAGCCGATACTTGTCACGCTGGCCGGGATCATCACGCTGGTAATGCCACTATACATGAACGCCCGGTCGCCAATACTCATCACGCTGTCCGGGATGGTCACGCTGCTTAGGCCCGTGCACAAATAGAACGCCTCGTCGCCGATGCTCGTCACACTGTCCGGGATGGCCACGTTGGTTAAGCTTTCGCAGCAATAGAACGCCCCGTCACCGATGCTCATCACACCCTCCGGGATAGTTGCGCTGGTTAAGCCCCTGCAAGCGGCAAACGTCTTGTCACTGATGCTCGTCATACCCTCCGGGATGGCCACGCTGGTTAAGCTATCGCAATAAGTAAACGCAGCGACACCAATACTTGTTACACCTTCCGGGATGGTCACACCTTTTAGCCACATGCTTCCATCGAACGCCAAGTCACCGATGTGTCGCATCCCTTCGGGGATCGCATACGATACGCTTTCGCGGGCGATAGGATAAGAAACCAGGATTTTTTGTTGCTTGTCAAAAAGAACGCCTTCAATATCTTCATACGCCGGGTTACTCTCTGACACAGTTATATATTCCAAACCGCATTCGTTAAATGGATTAATGCCGATGTTTATCACGCTTTCCGGGATGGTCACGCTGGATAAATTGCATCCAAAGAACGCAATGTCGCCAATACTCATCACGCTGTCCGGGATGGTCACGCTGCTTAGGCTTGTGCACAAATAGAACGCCTCGTCGCCGATGCTCGCCACGTTGTCCGGGATGGCCGCGTTGGTTAAGCTTTCGCAGCAATAGAACGCCCCGTCGCCGATGCTCATCACACCCTCCGGGATAGTCACGCTGGTTAAGCCGTAGCACTCAGCGAAAGCGTATTCACCGATGCCCGTCACCGCGTATCCGTCCAATTCACTTGGAATCAATATATCACCGCTTGGTTCTTCCACATATCCCGTAATCGTCGCACCACCATCGTCCAAAATATACGTCCACTGCCCGTTGGTGTCCATCCTGTCCTCCTCGGCAACACCGACACTCATGAGAAGTACCAGTAAAACCGCGAATACCGCCACCATTTTGCAGTTCAAAAGCCTCCTGTGCATTCGACTCATTCCTCCTTTAGATGAAAGGGTTGTGCCATCCTTTCATGACCCGCTTACTCTGTTGCGAACACGTATGGAATTTCATTTTCCTTCGCGTATTGCTCGGCATAGCTGCCCCTCGTTACATTCAGGATGAGTTCCTCACATTCAAAAAAAGCAGTCCATGTCCGCGGCAACAATGGTCGTTCGACGATAGAAGCAACGAATTTCACAATCCCTGGCAGAGAAGTCAACAAACAATCGCCCCTACGGTTTCAGGCAAATATAAATGGGTTTACCATACAATCACGTTCTGCGGCCGGCACCTATCAATCCAACGCCAAAGACAGATAGGGCAGATCGCCGGTAAGCGCAGGTTCCGGAACCAGCCAGCGGATCATGCCAAAGGGCAGCTTATTTGCGCCGGGATAGCTGTTTTCGGGAAGGCGCACCTGATAGGCATTTGCGTTCAGTGCCTTGTGAAGCACCGCAAGGGCATCAAGCACATCCATATTCACTAGGGCCAGTTCCCGGACCAGTACGGTGTCTCCCTGCCGCTCCCAGGCGGCGCAGCCTTCTCCGCTGCCTAAAAACAGGCGGGTCACGCCTCCCTCCGGGCCCAGGGACAAAACGGCATAAGCCACAGCATTTTGATCCCAGCAGGCATACAGGCGGCTTTTAGCAAAAGCCTTGTCCCGCAGGCTTGCGTATTCCACGGGCGTACAAGGCGCAAACCGGCCATCCTTGGGGAAGGGATTAAGGCTTGCGGCTTCAAAGCGGACGGTATCCAGCGAAAAAACGGTCTTGTAGCCACGTTTTAAGTAGAAATCAAAAAGGCTGGGGGAAGCCGGTACCAGAACGGCCGCCGCTTCACCCCGGCTTTGCATATAGGCATGGGCATAGTCAAGCAGGCGGGTGCTGACCCCTTGGTTCCGGTATTTGGGATCGGTGGCCACCGCGTAAATGTACCGGGCGGCAAAGGAACGGCCGGGGGATACTATTCTCAAGGGGAGCATGGAAAGCATGCCTGCGATGTCATCCCCCTGGATATCCACCAGCATGTTCTCATCCCGGTGGCGCAAGGTGAAGTAGACCTCCACCATTTCGGGAGAATCACCGAAGATATCTTCCCACAGTCTTTTCAGACGAATATGGTCGCCGCCCGATGCAAACCGGATCATTGTTTCAAACTTGTCTCCTTCAGCGTCGCGATGTACTTTTCCACAAGCCTGTGCGGGTTGTAAGACAGCTTTGCATGCCGAAGCCCCGGCACGCCGGCGTCTTCCTCCCGGTTAACGTAGGGGTAGTCCATACAGTTGTGCAATACGAATTGCTGGTTGATCATGGGATAAGCGCCCTGCACGTCGGCATACGCCTTTTCAAAGTGTACCAGATACGTGTCCTCATTCAGCGGGTCGCCGATGGAAAAGGCCACCACCCGGCCCTCCGCCCTCAAAAGCCCCCCGGCAAGCTTCAGTTCCGAAAAATGGCGGAACGCCTGCTCCACCGCGCAGTATTCATCGTTGAGTGAGCCATCCTCCGCGCAGCCGGCCTGCAGGCACCAAGCCAGGTTCATCTGCCGTGCCTCGTCTATGTTTTTATCCGTAAGCTCCTCGTACTGCCAAGTGGGATGATTGTCCAGAAAACGGTGGATGTGGTTACGCTTGGCGGCGAGTTTTTTGCCGGAAAGTGTGGCCAAACTTTGTGTTTCGTAGATGTAGTCGGCCCCGTCGCGCCAAAGGGTGAATTCAAACTTGCCTGGATACATGGCTTCCAGCCGCGCCTTATCGCCGGGAAGTACCGTGTTGAAAGTGAGGGGGGTGTTCAATTGCCGGGTCTCCTCCGCCAGAACTTCGATCACCTTATCCAAAGGCCCCTGCCCGGCGGGGAACAGGTAGGTAGGGTTTTTTGGTTCGGACTTTAAGATCAGGTAATCATCCATGCGGGCAATCCTGAATTGGTAAATGTGCCGCCATAAAAAAGTTGTGGTAAAGCTGTATTCCAGCGAGCCCCGCTCGCCCATGGCAAAGAGCCGGTCCATCCACTCCCTGTCATCAAGCGCTACTTCCTTGTAGTCCAGTTTCAAGCACCGAGGACCTCTTTTCATGATTATTTGGATGGAGTTCAAACACTCCTATTATACCAGAAAGATCCATCATAAGAAACAGGAGAAAATGCAAAACATTGTGCGACATTGAAAATGCGCGGGGAGGATCTCCCTTGAAAAAGGAGGCTCACCCACGAAAGCCTTCCCCTTGAAGGAAGCCATTAGCTACCTTTGCTAATGATTTAGCATGCAGCCAAAATAACTTTATATGCGGATACAAAGCTAAAATACGGGGAGCGGCAGATGCCACTCCCTTAGTTTTACAAGATGGTTTTTCCGAGGAATAATGAGCAAATTGAGCATGGGATAACTGTAGTATAAGCGCCTGAACTGAAAGGTGTAAAAGGAATCAGCGAGCGCTGCTCCCCGATATTGTTGAATGGAGTCATTATTACCTGTTGTGCCTGTTAGCCTGCCGGATCCTCAATCAAAGTGGCTACTCTGAATTTGTGAAGGTGTCCGGCATTCACTGTTGTAACGCTTCTCAGGAAATGAACATGCCTGTCTCCGACCTTTATGGCAAAGCCGGTCGTACCCCATGCATCGTGGTAGTGGCCCACATCAAAGTCCGTGCGGAACCAAACATCGTGAACGTGATTGTTTCCGATAAACCTTGCCTCGCTTGAAACGGTAGCAAAGCGGTGGGTGTGCGGGGTGGTGCCAGCGATCTCCGTGCTGCCCTGTACCTCGTGAACGTGGAATTGGGGATTATTCGGGCTGACGTTATCGCAGTAACCGTTGTTGCTTCTGTAAACCATAAGCCTTGCTCCTTTGTTGTTTACGTTACGGTAAGGATCTGTGCGAACAATTGATGACAGAAAGGTGTCCACTACTAAATATTCGGATAAGAAAAACATGTTACATATCTGATCCGGGTTTAGGAAAGCGCAAGCGGGCGATTGATAATCGCACCTACATCATATAGTGTTAGTTGCCGTATCCTAAGGAGCGTATGGAAGCCGGAAGAAAAGCCAATACACTCCTTGCAATCGTAAATAGATAAAGAAGTCCCGCTCCGGCGTGTCTCGTGCCGGAACGGGGCTATCTATGTATCATTTAATGATTTTCTAAAACTGCCGCCTTCCCAGCTTCGCGCCGCAGGATTCCCGAACGATGAGCGTGTTCTCCATCAGGTGCAGGAAGCTTTGTTCTTCCTGCCAGTTGAGCAGGTAGGAAACAGCCAGACGGCCCAGCTCGCTGATGTGCAGGTCCAGCGTCGTCAGCGGCGGGTGGGTATAGGCGGAAAAGAATTGGTTGTCGCAGCCCACCACCGCCATATCCTCCGGCACACGGATATTCATGCGGGCCAGCTGGCGCAGTGCGCCCATAGCCACCAGGTCGTTGATGGCAATGATGGCCGTGGGCCATTCGGTTTTTTTCAGGCCGGACAAAAGCTTCAAAACGCCGGTTGTTCCATCCTCCAGGTTGTAACCCAGCTCCTGCCGGTAGCGTAGGCCGTTATCCAGGCCCAGGCTTTGCATCTCATCCTGATACCCGTGCTCCCGGCTGCTGGAGCCGCGTTTTTGGTGGCTGCCGCCTAAGAGTGCAATGCGCTCATGGCCCAGCGCATTCAGATGACGTACGGTGATACGGGCGCCTTCCGCCATGTCGCCGGTAACGCATACGCAGGGGAAATCCTTCACCGGCTCGCTGACGAGCACGATGGGCATGTAATTGCGAAGATGATTTAAAACACTCAGCTTTTCCGAGGCCTTGGGGTCCTCTACCATACCGCCTGCCAGGATCACGCCGTCTGGCCTGCGCTCTATGAGCTGGTCCAAAAACGCCTGGTAGCCGCTCGGGTTGTCGGGAACGCGGCTTAGCACCAGAGAATAGCCCTGAGCGCTTGCCTCCTCGTCGGCGGCGCTGAAAAGCTCGCTGTAAAAGGGATTGGCGATTTCCGGTAGACCGATGCTGATCAGGCGTGAATGGCCGCAGTTTAATCCCCTGGCCGCGACGCTGGGCTTATAGTTGTACTTGCGCACTACCTCCAGCACCCGCTTTTGCTTGGCCGAATGGGGATTGGGCGTCTCGCTTAAGGCGCGGGAAACGGTGGCGATGGAAACGCCCGCCTCCTTGGCTATATCGTAGATATTGATGTTGTTGCTCGCCATCGGATCATCCTTCAATCAATCGATAGGGTCTTTGGCTACTTTACGGATTATATCATAGAGTACGATACTTTGACCATATCCAAAGTAAAGCGCAAAGGTAAGGGCTACTTTGCGGCTGGTGAATGAAAAAAGTATAGCACACGGTGAAAGCGTATACAATAGTCTCGTCAAAGAAGTGTCGTGGCGGCCAGAAACCTTGAAATACAAGGATAATCAATGCGTATAATGGTTGAATATAAGCGAAAAAGGACATGGAAATTATTTGAATGATAAACGATATCATTTTGTTATGCAGCATAATGTCAATAAAGTCTTTTGAATATGCACAAATATCTCTAAAATTATAGTTGACAACTGCAAAAACTTAGTATATAGTGAAAACATGAAGAAAGCGTTTACAAAATGAGGTGATATAATGACGGGAAAGGTTGCCGATACCCGTAGACAAGCGATGAATACATCATCGTTGACCAATAGAAAGACAACCCTCTGGCGAAAAGCTGCCAAGAACAGGACGCTGCTTTTGATGTGCCTGCCTGCCATTGCATTCTTCCTTGCGTTTAGTTACATACCTATGCCGGGCGCGTATATCGCCTTTACAAAATTCAACTATAACAAAGGAATATTCGGCAGCGATTTTATTGGATTCAAGAATTTTGAGTTTTTGTTCTCCTCCGGACAGCTTTCGCTCCTTCTTCGCAATACGGTGCTGTACAACCTTGCGTTCATCCTCTTGGGCAATTTGCTGCAACTGACGTTTGCCATCTTGCTGGGCGAAGTGAAGAGTAAGGTTTTTAAAAAAGTCACCCAGTCGATGATGTTCCTACCCTATTTCATATCCGCAGTTTTAGTGAGCCTGCTGGTATACAACCTCATCAACTATGATTTCGGCTTTATCTCCTCATTGGTCCGCGCTTCCGGCGGTGCGATGCCAAAGTACTACTCCCAGGCCGGGGCTTGGCCGTTGATCATCGTATTGGTGCACCTGTGGCAGTCCACAGGCTACGGCACGGTGGTGTACTTTGCGGCCATCACGGGCATCGACGAATCCATGCTGGAGGCGGCCAGGGTGGACGGCGCCAACGGATTCCAGCGCATCAGGTTCATCCTGCTGCCCTGCTTAAAGCCCACAGTGGTGATTTTGCTTCTATTTGCCCTGGGCGGCATCATACGCGGCAACTTCGGGTTGTTTTATAACCTGGTAGGCGCAAACTCTGTGCTGTTTAAGAGCACCGATATCATCGAGACGTTTGTATACCGTTCGCTGATGAACAGCTCCAACTTCACCCAGAGCAGTTCGGTGGGACTGTTCCAGTCGGCGGTAGGCTTTGTCATCGTGATGATCGCCAACGGCGTTGTCAGGCGCATCGAACCAGACTATTCATTGTTCTAAGGAAAGGAGGAAGGCGTTGTGACGACTATCTTAAAGAACAGCAACAAGATCAGACTGGATTGGACAGACAGGACCATACGCGGGTTTACCTACATCATCGTGACTGTCTTTGCCGTGTGCTGTATTATTCCCTTCTGGCTGATCATCGCATCCTCCTTCAGCACGGAGACCGCCATCCGCCGCTCGGGATTCACCCTGTGGCCCAATGATTTCACCACCTATTCCTATAGCCTGATCCTGAACTCCCCCGACCAGCTTATCGGCGCGTATGTGGTGACCATCGCGCTCACGGCGGTGGGTACGCTCTTCGGCCTGTTCGTGATCGCCATGACGGGGTACGCCTTGCAGCGCAGGGATTTTTACTTCCGCAACACAATCTCGTTCTACATTTACTTTACCTCGCTGTTTTCGGCGGGTCTGGTGCCCTTCTATTACATCATGGTGAAGGTTTACGGGCTCCGGGATAACTACCTGGCGGTGCTTTTACCGCTGCTGATGAACCCATGGCTCATCATCCTCATGAAGAACTACGTAAAGTCCATCCCCCATGAGATTACCGAATCGGGCAAGATCGACGGGGCTGGAGATTTCACCATCTTCTATCGCCTGATCGTGCCCTCCATGACACCCGCGCTGGCTACCATCGGCCTCTTCCTGGCCTTGGGATACTGGAACGAGTGGTACTTCTCCTCCCTGTTCTTAACCACCAAAGTGGAGTACCGCCCGTTGCAGTACCACCTGTACAACATTATCAACAAGGTGGCTTCTCTTCGCAATTCCCTGGCAGGCAACAACATTGACATCCCCGACCTGCCGGCGGAAACGCTGAAAATGGCCACCGCCACCCTGGCCACCGGCCCTGTCATCCTTCTGTATCCCTTCGTTCAAAAGTACTTCGTCGCGGGCCTCACCGTGGGCGCGGTGAAGGGATAACAAACTTTCCTTTGGATTTATGCACCGCATGAGGCGGTGCAGGATCATATTCAAATTTTATAGGAGGAAATCGTATGAAGAAGCTCGTTGCCCTGTTCCTGGTCGCGATCATGGCGCTGGGCCTGGTTCCCGCCATGGCGGAAACCACGACGGACTATGCCGCGTGGTTCCCCGGTGTTGACACCAGCGAACACGTCGTGCTGACCTATCTGGTCACCGGCGATATCCCCACCAACAAGACCGAGGAAGTATTGAAGGTTTTCAATGAGAAGCTCACCGCGGCCATCAATGCCGAGATCCAGATCCAATGGATCGAGTGGACCGACTGGTCGACCAAATACAACCTGGCGCTGGCCATGCAGGACGGATCTATCGACCTGATCGGTACCGCCACCGACTGGCTGGATGCCTGGCCCAATGCCGAGAAGGGCGCTTTTGCACCCCTGACTGAGGAAATGCTCAAGACCTACGCCCCCAAGACCTGGGCCTCCGTTCCTGCCGAGCATTGGGAAATTTGCAAATTCAACGGCGAGATCTATTTTGCGCCGGAAGACAACTATGCCCAGTGGACCAACCATGGCTGGATGTACCGCGGCGACTGGGCCAAGGAAGCCGGGCTTGAAAACGGTGTCCATAACTGGGAGGATATGGGCAAGTACTTCCAGTACGTCAAGGACAACAAGCCTGATGTGATCCCGTGGGATCCCGCCGGTTCCGGCTCCTCCTACCCGGTGCAGATGATCAACGGCTATCTTGCCAGCAAGACCGACGGCATCGCCATCGAGGGCCTGCCCGTGGGCCTGTTCTTCGGCGAGAGTAAAGAAAACCCCTACACCCTGTCCAAGTTCTACGTAGAAGGCGAAGAACTGGTTGAGTTTGCCAAGCTGATGAAGCAGTGGAACGATGCCGGTTACTGGCGCGAGGACGTGCTCAACTATACCGGCAATACCCGGATAGAAATGGAAGAAGGCCTCACCGCCGCCGACCAGCACCACACCCAGACCTGGATGACCGAGCGCTATAGGATGGCCGATTTGCAACCCGGCAGCGACCTGGGCTTCTTCTGGTGGGGCGAGGAAAGGGGCAACCTGGTGAGCCTGAACATCACCCACGGCGCCATGGCGATCGCCGCTCAGTCCAAGCATCCCGAGCGCGCATTGATGGCCTATGATCTCATCCGCAATGACGAGGCCTTCTACCGCCTGATCAACTACGGCATCGAAGGCCAGCAGTACATCATCGACGAAAACGGCTTCATGGCCCGCCCCGAGACCTTCAAGGAGCAGCGGGTGGATGGCGTTGACTTCAATTACTGGTGGGGCCGCAACGACGACCTGGGCCTGCGCAGCGCGCTGGTGGATTGGCCCATCTACGACGCTTTGATTGCGGAGTACGACAAGGTCGCCATCACCTATCCCTACGGCAAGGTGGTGTTCAACCGCGATCCCATCCAGACGGAGCTGGATAACCTGTCCAATGTGTACAACACCTACGCGCCGCAGATCGCCTTTGGCAAGGCCGAAGATCCCGTGGCCTATGTGGCGGAATTCCGTCAGGCTTTGAAGGATGCCGGCATCGAGAAGGTCATGACCGAAATCGAAGCGCAGCTGGCTGCGGTGTACGCAAAGTAAACCCATTTGTCCTTACGCGGAGGGCTCGCAACGCGTTTGTGAGTCCTCCGTTTTTGAAAGGAGCGCCTTCGATGCGTACAACCCTTCCCTTGAACCTCGGCTGGCGGTTCCACCTGGGCGAAGCCGAAAAAGCTTCTTATAAAGGCTACGACGACAGCGCATGGGAAACCGTCACCCTGCCTCACGATTGGGCGGTGACACAGCCGTTTGATGAAAGCTGCTCCAGCGGCACGGGATACTTGCCCGGCGGCGTGGGCTGGTACCGCAAAAGCTTTGAACTGCCTGAACTCGACGGCAGGCAGGTGTTTATCACCTTTGGCGGCGTATACAAGCATGCCCGCGTGTGGGTCAACTCCAATTATCTTGGCATGCGCGCTTACGGGTACAGCACTTTTACCTATGATATTACGGAATTTGTGCAAGCCGGCCGCAACGTGGTCTGCGTACGCTGCGAGCATAACGACCTGGCCGATTCCCGCTGGTTTACCGGTAACGGCATCTACCGCGATGTGACCTTAACCATTACTTCTCCTGCCCATTTTGTCACCGACGGCGTGTTTGCGCACACTGTTTCCGCAACACGCGAGGAAGCGGTTTTGTCCGTGTCGGCGGAGGTGACGGGGGGCGGAGTGACATCCTTTACGCTGCTGGATGAAAAGGGCGTTGCTGTTGCGCAAGGGGATTCCCGCCTTGCCGTAAAAAATCCCCGCCTTTGGTCGCTGGAAACGCCTTATCTTTATACGCTTGTGGGCACGGTGAAAAAGGACGGCGAAACTGCCGATGAAGTAAGGATTCCTGTGGGTATCCGCACGTTCCGCTTTGATCCCAATGAGGGATTTTTCTTAAACGATGTGCCCACAAAGTTCCTGGGCGTGTGCATCCACCATGACGCCGGCGTTTTAGGCGCCGCAGTGCCCAAGACCGTGTGGGCGCGCCGGCTTTTAAAGCTAAAGGAAGCGGGTGTGAATGCCATTCGCTTCAGCCATAACCCGCCTTCTCCCGATCTGTTGGATCTGTGCGACGAAATGGGCTTTTTGGCTATGGACGAGGCGTTCGATGAATGGGAGGGCTGCAAAAATAAGTGGTGGCAGGGCCACAACGTGTATCCCCCCAAGCATTACGGCTATTCTGACGATTATCCCCAGTGGCACGAAAAAGACCTTGCCGATCTGATAAGGCGGGACCGCAACCATCCCAGCATTATTATGTGGAGCATCGGCAACGAAATCGACTATCCCAACGATCCTTACGGACATCCCCTGTTTGCCTTGGTAACGGGGAACAACGATGCCAATAAGCCTGAGCAGGAACGCATTTATGACGCCAACAAGCCCAACGCTGGGAGGCTTGCGGCGATAGCCCGGGAACTTGTCTCTATTGTCAAGCGCCACGATACGACCCGCCCGGTGACAAGCGCGCTGGCGCTGCCGGAACTTAGCAACCTCACCGGCTATGCCCAGGCACTGGACGTGGTAGGGTATAACTACAAGGAGCATCTTTACGAAGAAGACCATGCAAAATATCCAAGCCATATCCTCCTGGGCAGCGAAAACAGCCATGACCCGGAGGCATGGCTTGCAGTGAAGTATAACGGCTATATCAGCGGCCAGTTCCTGTGGACGGGGATCGATTATCTGGGCGAAGCCCAAGGCTGGCCCATCCGCATCTCCCAGGCGGGGCTTATAGATACAGCCGGCTTTGAAAAACCCCGGTTTGCCCACCGGCAGGCGATGTGGACAAAAAAACTTTGCGCCCATTTGTCGGTAGGCAGGGCGGATGAGCTTTGGCGCAGCAGCTTTGTGTGGACGGGTACGCCAGGCGATACGGTGCCTGTGCTTGTATTTACCAACGGCGAGCGTGCGGAGCTCTCGTTGAACGGCACGGTGGTTGGCTCTGCAGAGGTGGATGAAAGCTGTATTGCGACCTTTGATGTTCCCTATACCCCCGGTACGCTGACCGTCACCTGTATAAGGGGAACTGAAACGGCTTCCGCATTCTTAGCAACCCCTGGCGAAGCGGTGAAAATCGAAGCTAATCCCGACACAGATACGCTTCCCGCCGACGGTCAGGCCGTATATCAGGTAGAAGTGGCGTTGCGGGACGATTCCGGAAACCTGGCCGCTACCGATGACCGCCTGATCACCTGCCGGATGTTGGGGGATGCGCAGTTCCTGGGCCTGGAGAACGGCAGTCCATCCGACCTGACCAGCTACGCCAGCCCAACCCGCCCCACCTATCATGGCCGCGCCATCGTGTATGTGCGTGCAGGCCGCACACCGGGGAAAGCAGAACTGCATGTAAGCGCGCCGGGGCTTTGTAAAACGGTGGTTACTTTAAACATGGCGAAGGCGGAAAACAAATAGAAAAAAGCCATAAAGGTTGCGGATGCGATTATATCCGCAGCCTTTTTCTTTCCCAGTTTGGAAGCTTATGGTATACTGCTAAGGGAAAAGTGAAGAATGCTCGGGCATGAGGGAAGATATGGGTACGACGCTGGGGAACCTTCATTTGTATACCCGGGGCGGGCAGTACCCGGATGAACTGATAAGCTTGAGACATATGGTGCTGTGCCTGTCTGACGGATGGGTCAGCATTCTGGACAGGGCATTCCAAACGGATGTACTTCACAAGGAAGCAAGGCGCATTTCCAAAGCCGTGGCTGCGCCTATGCTTTCCTTTTTTCTTTTTGATGATGATCATATCACCCTTGGGTTGTGGAGGGACGGCCGGCGCATTGGCGAATACACCGACTACCCCACATCTTCTTTAAAGGGCGTCAGCGCCTTTGGGCAAAGCCTGGACCTGAACGGGGAGGAAATGGCCAGGTTCCGCCACATACTGCGCTGCGCAGATGCCAGGCTAAAGGCGGAACTGCTGGAAGAGTTATTTGGGGTGGCTCTTGTCATAGATACGGATTTACTGGAGGTCGGGCAGGAAAGCTTTGTCCGGCATAAGAGCCGGGAACTGTTTGACGCATATTGGGCTGAACAGAGCCGGATGAACAATATCAGGAACAAAACAAAAGCCGTATTGATTCAGGAGATTTACGCGAAGCTGGTCTGTCTGGGCGGCAATATATTATTGTCTTATCCGGATGAGCATGGCATTCATCACAGGGATAAGGCTATGCCTTATGTGCTGGAAAATGGTGTATTGATCCCATTGCTGGGGCAGGATATTTATGTGAATATACATGAAACCATACTTACAAACGGGCATCAGGCGACCGTGCTGGATCCTTTATACAAGCCTGCAAAAGGAAAGGAAGCACCACCCTTGGCGGTTCAGTATGCTTTGGGAGGTTCCCGGACCAGACAATTTGCGCTTCCTGATCATGTGCGGCAGTTTACCTGTATGCTTGCGGATGGCAGTATCATAGCCCAACAGGTAGAGAACATTAAAATGCATGGCTGGGGGCGTCCATGGCTCATGCGTATCGCTACGGATGGCAGCATACAGTGGCGCATAACGCTGGACGGCGGACAATTTGATGGGGAAGCCTTTCCGCATGAGGGAAATATTTACGTAACTACCCGGAAGCTGCATACAGGCATTACCTTGTACAGGGTCGATTTGATGGGGAAGATACTTTGTCAAAGGCACTTTCCGCAGGCGCTGGGGATGGAGTTCAGGCACCTTGAGCAGGGCAGGTTGCTGTGCGTCGTAAGAGAAGCGGAACCACAGCCGGAGAACCGTTGGTCCGTCATGATCCTTGATGAGGATTTTTCCACACGTTCGGCATTTGACTTGCCCCATGGAATATGGCCGGTGATACACTCGCACTTTGGCGGTGGTGTGCTGGATGCACGGGAGAAAAGCCTATACTTTGCTGCGCTTGAATCGAAGGTTGTCAGGGTGGATCTTGACGAACAAAAATGCTGCATGGAGCATTTGCCGGACTTATGCAGCGTGGATTGTATGGATCAAAGCGGCTTGCTGTATTGCCGTCAGAACAATTCTGCGGTATGTGTGCTGGACGGTGATTTGCATTTGGTTTCCAGGCATCGTCTGAAAGGAAACGTTTATTGTCTGAAATCTGCCGGCACAGGGGTGTACGCTGTCACCAGCGCAGGGGATGCCGCAATGTGGGGGGAACCGGAAAAGTGCATCGTCCGCATTTACCGGTTTGAGCAGCATGCCGGGGGATAAGAAAAAACCAGCCTGTCCTATCGGGACGGCTGGTTTTTTATGCACAGATCACGCGCTTAAGCGTTCTTGGCCAGTTCGACCAACTGAGCGAAGCCCTGGGCATCGTTGACGGCCAGGTCGGCCAGCATCTTGCGGTTGACTTCCACGTTCTTCTTCTTAAGGCCGGAGATAAAGGTGGAATAGCTCATACCGCTGAGGCGCGCGGCGGCGTTGATACGGGTGATCCACAGGCGGCGGAAGTCGCGCTTGCGCAGCTTGCGGCCGGCGAAGGCATAGCGCAGGGAACGGGCGACCTGTTCACTTGCGGCATGATATTGTTTGGATTTGGCGCCAAAATAACCTTTGGCCAGTTTCAGCACTTTACGGCGATTTTTCAGGGAGCTGACAGCCCTTTTGATACGTGCCATGGTTTTTCCTCCTTCAGCCTGAAAGGCTTATTTGTACGGCAGCAAAACTTTGATGGTGCGGGCCTCCGCCTTGTTGTCT
>JAEZQK010000110.1 GCA_023413135.1 Bacillota bacterium | reverse complement strand
CTCCCATCTGGCTCAATCGGCGCGCTGCTGCGCTGCCGCTTGCATCGCTTGTTTCGCCAGCCTCCTCCACACCGCCCTATTCTGCCACAGGCAGGGGCGGTGTTACGGAGCCCTGGTCGTTTTAAGGGGGATATGGAGAGTGCAGGGGGGAGGTAAGGGGGGGAATCGAAATCCCCCCTACTCCCTCCTGCCCTTCGCTCAGCAGATCCGTTAGGAGAAAACATCCTTACGCGTACGAGCTCTATGATGTCTTCAATTCCCGTATAATTTGGAAAACGGTGTGACGAAAGAATGCACAGGTGCGTCTCATAAGGTGAGAACGCGCATGGAGGTCATCATGGACGACAAGGCGATCATTGAGTTGTTTGGGCAGCGCAGTGAGGATTCCATCCGCGAGGTGGCGAAGAAATACCGCCACCTGCTCATGCGGATTGCGAAGAACATTGTCGCAACGCAGCAAGACGCCGAGGAATGCGTGAACGACACCTATCTGCGGCTATGGAACGCCATCCCCCCTGCGTGTCCCGATTCCTTGCGCAATTATGCCGCGCGGATTGCCCGCAACGCTGCCATTGACCGGTATCGAAAAGGTGCGCGTGGTGTGGAAGTTGCCTTCATTTTTTCGGAGCTTGCGGAGGTATTTTCGGACATGCGCAACGAATATGAGGAAGCCGAGCTGAAGGCGCTGCTGAACAGGTTTGTCGAAACGCTCGACATACAAACGCGCACACTCTTCGTGCGCCGGTACTGGCTTGCAGAACCGCTTGGCTCGTTGGCTGATGACATGCGCATGAAGGAAAGTGCGGTCAAGATGCGGCTATTGCGCGCGAGAGAGAAATTGAGAAGCCACCTTGCGGAAGGGGGATATCGGATATGAATGAGCAGAGGGCATTCGAGGCCATGAATCTTATCGATGACCGGTTTTTGAACGAGGCACTTAAGCCCCGCAGACGGCGTTTGCGGTTAAGTATAGGTGTCGCGGCAGGCATCGCGGCGGTACTCATTTTATTCTTCGCGACAGTCAATCTGTTTCCACGCGCAGCGCTTTCTTTGAGCGAAATTCCGGTACTCGGTGAAATCGCCAAAGCCATCATGCTCGATCCCAGCATGCGCGCCTGCTTTACAAACGACTACGCACAGTACGTAGGCATGCGCGATGAGGCTGACCCTTACCATTCGCAAGTTTACTACATGGTCGTGGACGCAAGCCGCATCTCGGTCTTCTTCTGGACGGACGCCTCCACGTTGCGGCGGGAGTATGATACAGGCGCGGTCTTTGATATCGAATCTGTCACTGACGAAAACGGAGCGAAAATCCCATACAGCGGCAGCATTTATGAAACGGACGTGAAAGGGCTCCACGAATACCGCATGGATCTGGATGGCAGGCCTGTTCCAACTGCGATCCCATTCACGATCCGGTATTTCCAGGACGATTGGACGAGGGAAGTCGCCCGCGCGACGTATACACTTAATCCGGATACTGCCTACGCAAAGATCGTGGAGAGCCACGTGGTGAACGCAACAGCCGTCATCGATGGGCAGACCATTACCATTGATCGCGTAGACATCTATCCTACGCAGGCAAAATTGTTTTTCAATATGCCATCAACCAACGATAGGTTATTGAAGAAGCTTAATATCGTGCTTCGTGACGAAAAGGGCAGAACATATCCCCCGCGCTCGCATGGCACGACAGGGACGCTTACAGACGAATCAGAGGTTTTATCCCTTTGGTACGAGAGCCCATACTTCGAAAAAGTGGAATACCTGGAGGCGGTTGTCACTGCCTACTCTTTCCTAAGCAAGTCCGAAAAGTATGGCATGATCGATCTTAAAACGAGCACCATCGGGCACATGCCCGAGGGTGTCTCTCTCACGGCGATGACCCTTGATGACGAAGGCTCCCTTGAAATCGCTCTCAAAGTGAAAATCAGTGCGGATACGGTGGTTGCCGGTTATGACGGCCCGAATGGCTCCAGCTGGTTTTATGAAAGTGGCTATTCATACCAGCCGGTCTACTGGCCGGACGCGGAAAATGAAATGACCGGCATATATGAGGAAGATTATGAATACCAAGTCTTCTCCATCCC
This sequence comes from Bacillota bacterium, assembly GCA_023413135.1. Taxonomy (GTDB): domain Bacteria; phylum Bacillota; class Clostridia; order Christensenellales; family Aristaeellaceae; genus JAEWAH01. The sequence continues at coordinate 17,137 of JAEZQK010000110.1, read as the reverse complement.
CGATTACAGGGACGGCACGTACAGCCTCGAGTGGAATATTGGCCCGGTTGTGGAACTGGATGAGCCGCTCATGATTCCACTCATCGGCCGTGAAAACTGACTCATCGGAGGGTAACCGCTACTTGTAGAACCGGCATATACAAACCGTAGGGGACGGCAGACTGTGTTCTGTACGTCCCTTTTCCCGCCAACGCATTTGAAGGCTCCCTTCCAAAAATATACATCCATTATTTCTCATTGCAATCACTTTTTTGACTGTGCTATCATACAATCGAAATAGGAACGCATGTTCCCTTATCGCTTTATTCCAATAGGAGGCGTTGCGATGCAAGCAAACCGCGTCATCCTGCACGTTGATGTCAACTGCTTTTATGCAAGCTGCGAAATAGCCGAAGACCCTTCCCTGCGCGGCAAACCGCTTGCCGTGTGCGGCGATCCGGTCATGCGCCACGCCATTGTGCTGGCAAAAAGCTATGAGGCAAAAAAGTACGGCATTCTCACTGGCCTGGTCACATGGAAGGCGCTGCAGCTATGCCCCAATCTCATTATTAAGATCGTGGATTTTGATAAATACATGCCCTATATTACAGGCATCTACAATACCCTTTGCGAGTACTCCCCGCTGGTGGAGTCTTACGGCTGTGACGAGGCCTGGCTGGAGATTACAAAACGGGGGATTACACTGGAGGCTGGCCGCAGGCTTGCAAACCACCTGCAGCTGCTCATCATGGAAAGATACGGTCTTCCTGTCAGCATCGGCGTATCCTACACGAAAACCTTTGCCAAACTCGGCTCGGACTATAAAAAGCCCAGCGGCATCACGGTCATCACCCCGGATAACTACCGGGATATTGTTTGGCCTTTGCCGGTGGGCGACTTGCTCAACATTGGAGAAAAGACCGTTGAGAAGCTGGCTAAAAACTATATCATTACCATCGGTGAACTGGCCAACACCCCGGCCGATTTTTTAAAGCGGCTGCTCGGCATCAATGGCCTGAAACATCTCCTGGCTGCCCAGGGGGAGGAAACCTACCCGGTGCGCCCCGTGGGCGTACATGATGCAGTCAAATCGGTCGGACATAGCATTACCTTTCCGCATGACCTGTCAACGGTGGATGAGGTAGCTGCCGGAAGCTATGTCATAGCCGAATCCGTCGCTGCCCGTCTCCGTGCGCAGGATAAAGTGGCCGGAGTTGTGCATTTTGGCCTGCGCGACGCAAAGTTGAATTGTGCTTCATGCCAGCGTACCCTCCGTCATTCCACCTCCCTGTCCGGGGAAATAGCCGAAATGGCACAAACCCTTTTCCGGGAGCGCTATTCCAATATGCTTCCATTGCGTTCCCTGGGCATTTACTGTACATCCCTTTCCTCTGCCTCCGCGCCTATGCAGCTGGACCTTTTTGCAGACCAGGCGCGCCATGAGAAAGCCATGGCCTTGGAGCATGCAAAAGATAAGATCAGGCTCCGCTACGGGCCATCCTCCATCCTCCGCGGCACGGTGATGCTTGATCCCAAGCTGGCCTCACTGTCACCCAAGGACGATCACAAGATCCACCCTATACCTTTTTATACAGGGAAATAAAGGTGATGCGCAATGACGGAAAGAGAATTATCCCTGGCGTGTTTCACAGCGATTTTTTCTGAAAAAGTTCAACCCCCGCGCCAATGGGATCTTGCGGCGGCGGTCAAACTTCGCACAGCGATGCTGGCATTGCCGGATCAGCCAATCTCCCCCTCCATTACTGTGGATGCCATATATCATGCGGTTTTGCCTATGTTTGATATCAAAACGACCGATGACGATGAATGTATGCCGGCCTTCCATCCCCCAACCATGGAGGAATTAAACGAAGGGCTGGCAGAAGAAAGGGCGGTAAAATCAGGGGCCTCAAAAGGTGAAAAAAAGATGGAAAAGGTTTTTCTGAAAAAAGTTGAGGGCTATTATGACGAGGAGGGGCTTTTCACCCCCACCGTCATTTACTTGACGGATGAATTGCACTATATGATTGACAAGGTGAAGGAACGCCGCCCCGGCCACAGCGCTGCGGGCGGAATAGGCTTACGGTATTTGTGTGATATCATCACAAGGAACCGTACACATCATCGCGTTTTGGTTCACGATGAGAAAAGCCGTTGGTTTGTGGAAGCAATGAAATAGGGCTGCCGCAATGGTGCATATTCTGCATACAGTTATTCAATGAGAAGGATTTCGCATCTGCGGATGCGACCAAAGGGCTTTCCGATCGCCCTTTGGAAACCTTCGGATGCTGTCTCTATGAATGATTATGCGATTATGCAACTAATGTGGCAGCCCCATCTGTCAGTTCAGCCTCTTGTTATACTCCAGGTATTGCTTTTCGTTTTCTTCCGTCCAAAACCCGCCACGTTCCCACTCTGCCTGCTTCTGTAAAATCGCCTGGTACCCTCGTTCCAATTCATCCCGCTCATCCTGTTGGATTTGTGGATTCCTCTGATACGCCTCAACATCCAGCTTCAAGTTTTCCAGGGCATCCATCCGGATTTTCTTGTATTGCTCTCTGGTCAAAGATTTTCTACCTTCTTCTCTGCTTGATACAGCATGCCGCTACGACCTTTCTAAAAATTCCGATCTTAAGTTTTGTCAGTGATATTCATTCCACAGCCGTGATGAAAACATTCCATGGTTTTTGAAATCGAAAAACCATGGGAGCGGCAAATACCACTCTATTTTTCCTTATATTGCACAAGTTCCAGCTTCCCGAAATGCAATCTTGTGCTTCATAAAAATAAAAAGCCGCCCGCCTTCGCACAAATGGTGCAAAAGCGGGCGGCATGCTTGAGTCCCGCGGATTTAGATGGCGTTGCCTGCCGCATCATACAAGGGCAGATGTCCAAGGCGGATATACCCTTGCGGGTTATTTTTAAGGGCTGCGCCTTCCGTGGCTACGCATGCACAGAAGGCAAACTCCTTGCCTGTGGCTTTACGATACAGGTCCTGGGCCGCAATGTAAGTCGCGCCGGTGGAGATCACGTCGTCCACGAAACAAGCGGTCTTTCCATAGAGCAGGTTAAGGTCCTGCCGGTCCAGGATAAGCTGCTGCTCGCTGGTGGTGGTGATGGATTTGACCGTGGTGACCAGCGGATCCACCATGTATGCCTTGCGGGATTTCCGCAGGATCACATAATGATCGTGCCCCAGCAGCATGGCAAGCTCCTGTATCAGGCCGATGGCCTTGGCCTCGGCCGCAACCAGCACATCGCAGGCAAGTGATTTGCGCCGCATCTCATCATAGAGCGCTTGGGCCGCGCGTCGGTTTATCAGCGCATGGCCCAGGAGATTGAGCGAGTAGAAGCACACACCGCCTGAAGGTACCAGGTCCAGCGTCATTTCCATATCCCCGCCAAGCTTCAAAACGAGCTGCGCGGGTAGGTTCTGCGGAAAATTCAAATCAGCCATGTTTTGAGACCTTTCTTATATCCCGAGCATGGGGCCAAGCAGCCTGACGATCACGCCGGCGATCATGCCATAGAAGGGATTCTTGCTCAGGATGGTCATGCCAAGTGCGGCCATGCCCGCTGCGATAGCGCCGCTGGCGATCACGCCGCCAACGCTGGGCAGCACGGTCAGCACAAAGCCGATCACCAGCAGGAAGCCGCTGATGGATTCCGCCGGCACGTACTTGTTAAGCTTTTCCACAGCGCCGGTCAGAATCAGGATGCCAATGAACACCATCATCAGCACGCCGGTAAGTACAGGGCTGGGTGCACCGGCGGTTCCGCTGATGATACCCTCCAGCGGCAGGCCGCCGGCCGGCACGCTCACGAAATCCGCTACCGCGTTGACGATGGTCAGGTGGTTCAGGTTCTGCGTCGTACCCGCAATGCTGGCTGTGATGTTGCCGAAGGAGATATTGCAGCCGATGCCCATGCAGATCAAACCCAGTGCCGCCAGGATGGCGGTCTTGTTAAAGATCATGCTGCGCCAGCCGTCGCGCCAATCCTTCCACACGGATTGCTTTTCGCCCGCTTCGGCCACTGTTTCCGCAGAAGCTTTCGGCCCGCGGATATTCATCCGCACAACATAAAAAATTGTGGAAAGGGCCACGGATATGCCGATGGTATACACCACGGCGTTGGGATCGCTCTTGAGCAGCATCCAGGTGCCAACGGCGGACACGATGGAGACCACGCTGATTTGCCAATCGCTTTTCGTGAAATTATAGGAGACCTCGCACAGCATAAGGCCCACACCGGCCATCATGCCGGCCACAACGCCGGCGCCTACCCAATCAGCGATCTTGCTGACCAGCCCGAACAGGCCGAGAAGTGTCATAGCGATGGCCGCCAAAATCAGCGCCGTAATGCGGGCACGCGCTTCCTTGGTATTGCCTGCCACTGTGATGGTTTCAGCCTGGGCGGAAATGGGGGTTACCGAGCCGAGCATCATGTTGAGCGCAGCGGCGATGAAATAAGCGTACGCAACAGATTTGAGCTTGAAGCCCCGCTCTTTTGCGTACAATAACTGAGGGATTCCGTTGACTGCAACCGCCAGGATGGCAAATACCATAGTCCCTATCATGCTTAAGTTCACCTGAGATCCTTCCCTTCTGTTCCCAAACTCCTCCATACGAATGTTCGGGTTTTATTAAGGTGGCATTCATTGCAGGCGCCGTATTGCAGATATATATTTCCTGATGTTTCCAGCATGCATGAGTCCTGAAACCATTTGCGCTGTGTAATGCCACCGATGTATCATAACAGATAAATACGAATGATTCAACCATATTATTGAAAAACATTCGCATTGTTTGCGTCTGCATGGAGGGCTGGAAGTCCATGACAGACAAAAAAAGCACCTCTCCGGCAGGAGAGGTGCAAACGCTTTGGCCGATTCGTATGAAACGATATCCAAGGAACAGCGTTAACTATAAAGCAGCATCTGTTACCCCTTGGAGGAGGGATCCGGGGAAGAAGCGCCAATCGACAGATAGTCGGACATAATATATCCATACAGATTGCCTGCCTTGACATAGTACCAGTGGTCGACAGTCTCGCCAAGTACAGTGACCGCATCCCCATTATATAGTTTGCTTGCGACTGCCGCGCCAAGGGACGGCTCTTTGCGTAGGTTGACCCAGCTGCCCGCGTTTTTCACTACCGTCTTCGGCTGTTTGGACCGGATACTGCCAGGATTGCTCCCCCGATACAGATACTCGGATTTCATGTAACCTGTTTCGCTGCCGATTGTGACCATGACCCATTCTTTTCTGGGATCGGATTCACACTGGACTTTCGTGCCTGTGAAGTAAAGGCCCAACGAATCTGATCCTGCGGATGGGCGTTCTCGCAGATGGACCCGGTCTGAATCCCGGCCGTCTATAACAGCCGTTCCATAGGTAGAATCATCAGGCGGAACAGAAGCGCCCATTACCAGGTAGTCGGACATGATATATCCGTACAGATTGCCTGACTTGACATAGTACCAGTGGTTGACAGTCTCACCATGTACAGTGACCGCATCCCCATTGTATAGTTTACCTACGACTGCCGTGCTAAGGGATGGCGCTTCGCGCAGGTTGACCCAGCTGCCCGCGTTTTTCACTACCGCCGCCGGCTGTTTGGACTTAACGCTGCCCGGATTGCTCCCCCGGTACAGATACTCGGATTGCATGTAGCCCGTTTGGTTGCCGATCGTAACCATGACCCATGCTTTTTTGGGATCAGATTCACACTGGACCTTCGTGCCTGTGAAGTAAAGCCCCATTGAGCTAGCTCCCGTGGATGGGCGTTCTCTCAGATGAACCCGGTCAGCGTTCCGGCCGTCCACAATGGCCGTCCCATAGCTGGAATCATCAGGCGGAACGGAAGCACCCATTACCAGGTAGTCGGACATGATATATCCGTATAAATCGCCGGCCTTGGCATAGTACCAGTGGCTGGCGGTCTCACCCAATACAGTGACAACATCCCCACCATAGCATCTTCCCGCGACTGCCCCGCGAAGGGAGGGCTCTTCGCGCAGGTTGACCCAGCTGCCCGCGGTTTGGTTTTTCACCACCGCCGCCGGCTGTTTGGGCTTAACGCTGCCCGGATTGGATCCCCGATACAGATATTCGGATTTCATGTAACCCGACTGGCTGCCGATCGTGACCATGACCCATTCTTTGTTGGGGTCAGATTCACACAAGACTTGCGTGCCTGTGAAGTAAAGACCCAACGAATTTGACACTGCGGATGAGCGTTCTCTCAGATGGACCCGGTCTGCATCCCGGCCGTCAATAATAGCCGTCCCATAATTGGCACCAAGCGCCGGGCTGATGTTCGTGCATGCCAATAAGACACATAACAGAATCAACGAGATCATTTTCTTTTTCATGGTCTGCTCCTCTCCCTATATCGCAACCAACTTGGCAAAAACACCATTGGCTTATCCGGATAAGCCGCCGGCATCCTGTCAATATATAGACGGGAAATGCTGGTGATTTCTTGCCGGTATTTCTCAAATCGAAAAATACGGGGGAGAGGCCTGCGCAATCAGAAAAAATCATATCTTGTGTTCCTTTGGGCATAGATTGTGCATATTACGCGAAGGGACCGTGATGTGTATGAATGTTATCTATATGCTTTTTGCAATCATAGCCGGTATATTTACAACCGTTGAATCCACCATAAATGCCAGGCTTGGGAAGTATGTCACACCCAGCATCGCAACATTGCATAGCCTTGTCACCGGCATGGTATTCATACTATTCATCAGCCTTGTGAAAGGCAATATTGCGCGATATGCCAAAGTGAGCCATGTCAGTCCAGTCTGGCTGATAGGAGGTATTTTTGGAGCCTTCATCATCTATTTCTCGGCCAAGGCTATCCCGGTTTTGGGTGTGACCACGACGTTGATCTTCATATTGGACGGACAACTCATAAGTGGCTACCTAATTGACATATTCATCAATGGTGCACAGGTGAATCTAAGAAAAGTTATGGGACTAATGCTCTTTTTAATAGGGGCATATTTCTTTATAATAGAAGCATGACGAGTTTCCCACTTTTTCATTTTGCCCTTCCAAGTGGTTACATGACGGCTGTTTATTCGTTTGAAAAATCTTACAATTGTGAATAGACAAAACAGCTTAAGAAATTTATAATGGAATCATTAAACCATGTTACCGCCACGGAATATGCGAGGATGGAAATGAGGTCATGGATCGTGAAAAGAATATCAATGCCCGTTGGAGAAAATGGCCGGGGACAGCGGCAAACCGGCAAAGAAATGGCTCCGGCATCCGGACGTACTTCTTCGCTCAGATACGCGGCGGGGCTGCTTGCATTGCTGCTGCTGATCTCGCTTACGGTAATGGGGTATGCCCAAAGCGGCACGGGAACTTTGGGCGGAAGGGAAACGGCCACGAGCAAAGCCTACGAGCTGCCGTCCGTGGCGCCCCTTACGCCTGTCACACCGGCGCCGACTTTTTACCACGAAGTCGCGCCCCTTACGCCCATCACACCGGAACCGGCTTTTTACCCTGAAATCGTACCCCTTAAGCCAATCACACCGACGCCCGTCCCAACGTCAACGCCCCAGTCCACCCCCGGACTGGCCGACTGGGTACTGAGCGTGGACGACAACGCAACGCTTTCCTTCGACAGCATAACCCAGTACGTGAATCTGTATGTTTCTATGAATAAAAGCGGCGGCCGTGACGTGACGGGCACCTATAACGGCAAGATCCTGTATACCAGCGCCACTGACGAGGCGGATCTTGCGCGGTTGATAGAATCCAGCACAGACGCATCATTTGTCGCCGGATATATGAATTACACGATGGAGGCCGTTTCGGCCAGTATCGAGGTCGTCAAATTCAACGAGCAAGCATGCATCGATCTTTGGGGCAGCGTACCGGCGAAAGCGGATTACATGGCGATTGCTACCGTCGACCTAAGCATGCGGCTGCAATCCCACATATCGACGCAGACCTATATGGGCCAGGGGGAGAGCTGGGCATATGAAGACGAGGAAATCATCATCCCCGCCGAAATCTGTTTTCTGATCACCGGCGGGCAGGTGCAAGCCTATATCGGCGTCCATCCGGAGGAAAAAGCATTTTCCGGCCTGTTGGTAGGGACGCTCCAATGACGTGCCTCTTAAGCGTGGTGTGGACTATGCCAAGGCGCATTTGTGCAGGCAATCTACCCGGTGCCATTTTACATTTGTACCATCATTCTATTGCTGTTTTCCATATAAGGCAAGCGTTTCTGATATGATCCCATCGTCAAGGCAATCTGCCGGAAGCCGTCCATTCTGAAAGCCTTCCATAAAGTTGAAAAAGAGATATGGCTATGATATGATTATGTCAATATCCGAGATGGCTTGTCATTTTATGGCGAGGCGTTGCCTTGCCTGCACCGTGTCCAACATTGTGCATGGCGTACTGCAAATATCGCTCTCTGGAAATACGCCGGGTCTGGCCGGGACATTTTATAAAAATTGCATACACGAGGGAATATATGATTATAGGTATTGATCTTGGGACGACGAACAGCCTCGTTTCCTATTGGGATGGAGAGCAACCCCGTATTATATCTAATATTTTGGGTGAGCGGATGACTCCGTCTGTGGTCGGCGTTGACGATGATGGTCAAATCCTTGTTGGAAGCGTTGCGTATGAGCGCCTTGCCACACACCCCGATAAAACGGCCGCGGGCTTCAAGCGTTACATGGGAACAGACAAGATATATTCACTCGGCCAACACGAATTTTCTCCCATCGATCTTTCCCATTACATATTGAAATCCTTGAAGGAAGACGCAGAAGCCTATCTGAACTGCCGTATTGACGAGGCCGTAATAGGCGTACCCGCCTATTTCAACGATAGCCAGCGCAAAGCAACAAAACAAGCCGCGGAATTGGCAGGGTTGCGCGTGGAACGTTTGGTTACCGAACCCACCGCCGCTGCTTTGGCGTATGGCTTGCATAGAGATAAGGAATATACCAAGTTTTTGGTTTTTGATTTGGGCGGCGGTACTTTTGATGTTTCCGTTCTTGAGCTTTTTGAAGGTATCATGGAGGTGCGCGCCGTCGCCGGGGATAATCATCTGGGCGGCAATGATTTCAACGCTTTACTGACTTCGCTTTTTTGCGAGCACAACGGGATAAAACCCGATGATGCCGATCCAAGGCTTCTTGCCTTGATTGAAAAACAGGTGGAGCGTGCGAAAAAAAGGCTGAGCGATGCATCGCATACTACGGTTTCATGCCAGTTCAATGATAGAACATTTGAATTGTCTGTTTCCCGCCAGGAAGCGGACGAGCTTTTTGCACCGCTTTACCGCCGGCTGCGCGTGCCTATGGAAAGTGTGCTTCGCGATACCAATATTATGCCGGATGAACTGGATGCCGTTTTGCTGGTGGGGGGCGCCACCCGTATGCCTTATATACGTACGATGGTGGCGAGGATGTTCGGGAAAATGCCCTATTGCAATCTCAACCCGGATGAGGCGGTTGCCATGGGCGCCGCTGTGCAAGCCGCCCTGAAGGCCCGCGATGAATCGCTTGGCGAGACCGTTATGACCGACGTGTGTCCGTTTACGCTCGGTACGGATATCTCAAGGACTGACAAAAATGGGCATATATTGGAAAGAGGCGTTTTCAGCCCGATCATAGAGCGGAACACAGTAGTTCCCGTAAGCCGCATCAAACGGTATTATGCTCTCAACCTTGATCAAAAAGAGTTGAATTTCGGTATCTATCAGGGAGAAAACCGAAACGTTCAAAATAACGTGAAAATCGGTGAGATCGAGGTTCCCATCCCTTCCAACGGAAAAGACCGGCAGTATGCCGACGTACGTTTTACCTACGATGTCAACGGCCTTTTGGAAGTGGAAGTAGTTGTACTAAGCACAGGACTTACAAAAAAGCTGATCATAGAAAAAACGCCCGGCACAATGACGCCTTTGGAAATCGAAAAACGCCTTGCAGAGCTTGCCGGCATCAAGGTTCATCCAAGGGACAGAACTGAAAACCGGCTGCTTCTGGCAAAGGGAGAGCGGCTGTATGAAGAACTGACTGGCGAAAACCGAACCGAAATAGACATGGCCATTACCAATCTCAACCAAGCGCTTGAAACACAAAATGATCATTTGATACGGAAAGCCGCGGCGGAAGCAAAGAAGGTTTTTAGTCTGCTGGAACGGAGGTTTGATTTGTATTGAATCCGTGGGAAGTTCTATGCATTCCCCAAACATCCGACGAGACCGCTGTAAGGCAGGCATATGCGAAATTGGTGAAAACAAGGCGCCCCGAGGGCGATATGCAGGCCTTTCAAGACTTGCGAAATGCATACGAACAGGCGTTGACGGTTTGCCGCATCAGCCGAATTATCGTTGATACACATGATTTTCAAGCCGAGTGTGATGCGGAACAAGAGGAAACGCGGCCGTTGCCGGATTTGCCTCTCCCTTTCCAAGAGGAAATGAAGCCATTGCCGGATCTACAGCACCCTTTCTCGACAAACGATTTTATTGACCAGTTCAAAGCGTTAGCGAAGGATTACGCTACGTACTCCGATCAAGCGCTGTGGCTGACATTGCTGAATAAGGCATACGACCTGAATTATTGGGAACGTGAGGTGCTTGGGCATAAGCTGGCGCTCATTTTGACCGATTTTCAGTTTCTTCCGTCTTTTGTATGGATCAAATTGGAGAAGTCGTTCAACTGGGAGCAGAACCGCGGGCATCTTAATAGCCAATATCACAATGCCGACCTGAATTGGCTGAAACATATGGGGGAAGTCGCACGGTTGCTGTGCACTGAGGAGATTTTGCCCTGCCAAGGCGGTTCTGAATTTATTGTCGCTTTAATTGATTTTTACGCTCACAGGGATGCAATAAAAAAAGCTGATACAAAAAAACGGCTTAACGGGCTGTATATAGAACGCGATGAGCTGCCGGCCGCCCTGCGTCTATACTTCTCTTTACTAAAAAGCATTGGAGACTGGGAAACCCTGAGCACGCCTGAAAAATTCTTCAAAGGCAACGACAATGACCACTTTATTTCATTGCTGCGCGGCGAGGCTTTACGCCATTTGGGGGATTATGCCGGCGCACGGAACGTATATGAAGATATTTTTAGGCGGCATCCAAATCATATCGATGCCTTGCGCTGGTCCGCTTTATGCATGGAACGGTTGGGTGACGCTTCCTTGGCAGTAGAGCGATATCGGCTTGTATTAGATATATTGTCTGAAGATGTGTATTCGAAATGCGCGATACAACGGCTGACAACTACGCATGCAGTTAAGCGCCATTCCTGGCGTAACTGGTTTTTTCGTATTGGCGATGCGTTTAGAAAATTTATGTTTTTTGTTGTCATCGCTTTGGTGCTATTGGGGGCCATCCTTCATCTTTTCTCTTTGGTACTTCCATTTCTTTGATAGGGCGGTCATGAAATGTCTTACATCAATTATCAAATGTCTGATCATGAAATGTGGGCTGTTACGCTCAGCGCTCCCTGTTACCGGCAAAAAGCTGCTTCCATGGAGCTTGTGGCCGGTTTGCGCCGGTTTCCGGCCACAAAACGCCGCATATGCTCGGAATTGATGAGCGATTACAGCAGTTACGTGGTGCATGTTTTGCCGAAAGAAAAATTTTTTGCTCATGCTGCCTATTATGCTTGGATCCTGAACTTCCGTTTCACCTCGCAATACAATGATATGCGCCTGCATATGATGGCTGCGCCTAAGGGGCCTGATTCATATATCCAGTCTCTTTCCGATCCCCGTCAGCGCAAACAGGCGTTTCTTGTGGCAAAGACCCTTTTTCTCTTGCCTGCCGGGGGAATCCAAGCCTTTAATATAGCCAGGGCAATCTACTATATCCGTTGCTGCTTGCTACTTGGCAATGATCATCCACGCACAGCCATGGCCAAAATAATGGAAATTGCCAGGAATGCTCAGCAGCTTTATGATAGCTGGGAGGAGTATTTTGCAGCGTTTGCGGTTGGCGAACAGTTTGTTTCCGAAAACCCGGATGCGAATCTATCCGATTTAAGGTTGAAAGAATTGACGCAATTCATGACTTCTAAACAAAGTGCGGCCCGGTATTTTCCGTGGAGCTTTCGGTTGTGACCTATGGCTTTCTTTCTCTGACAAATTAGAATTTGTTTGGCCTCGCATTATGCTTATTATGTAAGGAAATAGTAGGTATTAGTTTCCGTATTGGTATGGTACAAAAGGTAGAATTGCCCATGTTACATCGTCAGCAAGAATGCCTTTTGCTTCTAATTTAGCGTATCCAACTGTAGCTTTAGAACATGGGTATTGCTTACAAGATACGCAAGTATCACAACCTTTTTCTGTTGCACATTTAAGCTGATCACATAATTTTGTATGACATCCTGGCGTTCCACATCCTGAACATCTCATTGTCCAGTCTGCATTATTATATACTCGAGTTAATCGTTCTTCCAATTCCGCCCTAAATTCTTCGCTGATTGCACCACCAGAAAAATGAATACATAAATCGCATCTATGACCGCATTTACCGTAAACCGCATTTTCTTTTGGAAATGGCTTTCGGTTTGGCTTTTTCTTGATGATGATCATTTTTTTAACGGCTTCGAGTGTCTCCATGGTGTCCACCCGTATGAGCATCCATTTGCCGTCGTGATAAGTGTGCGCTTTATCATAGAGGTTAACGATAGACTGCGGAAACTCATCCCTCTGTGTTTCGAACTTCTCCCGCTCGACTTTGCCGAAAATTATCTGAAAATCATAATGATCTTCGTGTATGTTGATAGACAGGATAGTTTTCTTTCCTTGGCGGAACTTCAGGCAATCAATTTCGTAGTACTTACCTGGCACCTCGTCTAAAAGATACTTACCTCGCATAAAGCGTATGGTCTCTTCGCTGACTTTTTGCAATTCGGTTTTTTCACTCATTTTGCATTCTCCTTTTTACTGTCAATATACCCTACATAATCTGACGACAGTATGTCATATTACAAAAAATAAGTAATCCACAATATCCCTTGTTTCCATAACATCACAATCCCTTTATCATGCTTTCCAGTAACCCGAACCGCTTTAAACAGGAAACATACTCAGCTACGCAGTAGGGGATTTGTATGTGTTTTTCATCCAGGCCTTGAAAGGCATATAATTCATCCCAAAGCATACTGCTGCCCTCGACATGGAAAAGTCCAGATACGAGGTTAACGCCTACGAAGATTTGGATACCTCTGAAAATCTCATCTTGATTTTCATATAGCGCTTTTCCTTTGCCAGAATTCTTAACAAAAAAGGCGACTGGCGATGGCGTTTTACCAATTGGTATTTTTTCTGCTAATAGCGCATCATTCAGAACATTCTCTGTAATCACCTGCAATGCATCGTCATCATATATCTCAGTCAGTGTATACTTGTCTGAGAGATATGCAACGATTTCTGCACCAGACTTGCGATTCGGGAGCAGCCTATCCTTGTATTCGTTCCATATTGCTTTCCATGCATCACGCATCTGTGGTGTTGCTTCCTGCATCAACATAGGCACGCCTCCGGCATATTCCCCTGTGTTTCCGTGCTCCAATAACGATTTATTCTGCGTACGCCATGAGCTTTTCAAAAGGAATACCCAGATCACCTTCACATAGCTCCGCATACGAAAGGACCAGCTTTTCCTCCCCAAAGCCAAGATAGGTTTCAACCGTTCCCTCGGTGATGGAGATTTTCCATATGTGGTCATAGTCGCGCTCCAGGGCTACATAAACATCTTTTTTTACCGGATCATAAACGCCTGAGAAGCGTGTTCTGTAAAGGCCATATTGCGCCGCATTCTTCAGCGCCTCAAAGCCGAGCGTCACGTTAAAATCATCCGGGTGCGCGGCAATGATCTTGTGAACTGTCTTGTACCGGTCAACCCCGACAAAGCCGTAAGAAGACTGGAGCACGTATTCGCTTTTCTCCAAATCAACTTGAGAGATGAGGTGGTTCGGGAAGTTGGTCATGACCAGCACGCCGCCCTCGGCCGGAGTCACCACGTTCTCCCCGTTATATTCCTCCAGCACAAAGGCGTCGCCGTGCATATCCGCAAACAGATCATGTATTGTGTGATACCTGTTCGCCACATGCATTCTATCGTCCAGCATATCCAACACCTCTTGCACGTTGGCAAAAAGGTATGGCGACGAACCCGCAAAATCGTGCATGTCCTGGACGCTTGCATCATCCAGTGCCGCAGTTGGTTCCTCACGGGGATGCTGATCTTGTATGAAGGCGATAAAGCCCTGATCATTCATGGAACCGTTGGTCGCCATGCCATATTCGGTTTCAAAGCCGAAGCTGAATACCTTGTGATACTCCTCCGGCTGATTCAGCCTAAGATATGCCGCCGCGTCCGGGTAGTCCCAATTCATGCCATAGATCGGGGCGGGAGAGTAAACGGCAAAGCTCGTGCATGCGCTGGCGTTCAGCACGCATATGCAAAGCAATGCGGTCAACAGGAAGCATGTGATACGCTTCATATAGATCCCTCCTTGTGTTTGCCCTTGCATATTGTTTCGAGCTTTTGACTTCCTTGCTCAACCGCCGGACGTATCCTCCCCGGTCATTCCGAAATCTTTCAGATATTCCGCCACCGACCTGCTCATTTCCGCTGCAAAGCCGGAATTGTACTTACGTTTGCAAAAGGCCTGGATCCATTCCTCAAAGTTCCACCCGCTCCGGCCCCTTTGAAGCATATCGCTCAGTTCTTCTTTGTCCATGCTGCGGTAGCGGTTTTCATGCACGATATGCCTTAAATCACAGCGTTCCGGCTTGACGCGGCTTAATTGCTGCTCTGTCGGGTAGCCGAATACCAGCATGGCAGCCGGAAACACATAAGTAGGCAGGTTCAGCATCCGCCTGTGATCCTCGCACCGTTCCATGATATCTCCGATGTAGCAGGAGCCAATCCCCAGGCTTTGCGCGGCGGTCACAGCGTTTTGCGCCGCGATGCATGCATCCTCCACGGCAAGCAGCAGATCTCCCGGCCCGGGCTTTCTGGGATTGCAGCCTCCCACCACAAAAGCATCATACCATTTTTGAAAATCGGCGCAAAAGATCAAGGCCATAGGCGCCGTGGCGATAAAGGGCTGATTGTCGCAGGTCACAGCCAGTTCATTAAGCAGCGCCTGGTCGGTGATATCAATGATCGTATACAGTTGCTGATTGCCCGCGGTAGGCGCCGCCATGGCTGCCAGCAGGATCGCTTCCTTGTCCCCGGCACTAATGCGGCGCTTCTCAAATGCGCGTACCGATTTGCGCTCATGAAGCGTTTTTATTACCTCGTTCATTCCTCTGTCCTCCTATGCGTCCTTGGGGGTGTCTTCCATTTATGTCCAGCTTATCATGGTACAGCTTTCCATGTCAACATGCGGGAGCGGGGATAAGCGCCAGCCCGGTGGCTGATGCCTAATGTTCAAGAGTGTTCGGCGTCGATAAACACAGGGGGTGGTTCTTTTTATAGCTGCCATTACGCCTTTCTTTCCGTTCCATTTGTAGAGAAGCTTCTGTTTACCCTGTTACAGTGGGCTTTCTGGCATAGTCTGATGTCCCCAGTGTTCTCTCACCAATAGGACGAAGAATACGCCCTTGACACAAAAACCCATAATATTTACAATAAGTGTAAAAGAATACTTTCTATACAACAACATAGCTCTGCAAAATAAACAAGAGGCATGGAGGTATAGATCATGGATAAAATTGTGGTTTTCGATGTTGAAACCCCAAATGGCAGAAATAACAGAATATGTTCAATTGGCTTAACTGTAATCGAAAACAGCACAATAATAGATACTCAGTATTATCTTGTTAACCCAGAGTGTGAGTTTGACAATCAAAATATCCGGATACACGGCATCAAGAAAGAGGATGTAGTTAATGCACCAATTTTCCCTATGGTATGGGACAGGATAATAAATTTTTTTCATTCATCCCTTGTCGTTGCTCATAACGCTAATTTCGACTTATGTGTTCTCCGAAAGACGCTGCAAGCCTACGGCATTATTGAATCGATTGTGTATTTCGTTGATACGCTGTCTATGTCCCGCTCAATGGAAATTGATGTCGATGATTATAAACTGTCAACACTCTGCACAAGGTTCGATATTCCTCTTGACCATCATCATGCCGGAAGCGACAGTTATGCCTGCGCCAAGCTTTTGTGCCGCTTATTAAAAGATGGCGCGAATCTAGATGTGTTCACAAGGTCCTTCTCCCTGGATTCATCAGCCACCGTGATATCAAAATACCCTCCACGATTGAGCATGAACAGTCAGGCTCTATTGACGCTTAATGGTATATTGTCCGGTATTACCTGCGACAATGTTTTGGTTGAGGCTGAGATTGACTATCTGCAGAATTGGCTAGATGAAAACACAGATCTGAAGGGCAATTATCCTTACGATAAAATCTATTCTACTATGTCAATTGCCTTGGCTGACGGTATACTGACAAGATCAGAGCTTGAGTACATGCTGGATCTATTCAAAAAAGTTACAAACCCGGTGGCCGAAAATGCCTGTGATTGTGAAAGGCTTGATGTCACCGGTAAGAACATATGTTTGTCGGGTGAATTTGACTTTGGCAGTAAGGCCGATGTGAATACTATGCTATTATCGCGCGGCGCTATCATACAGGACAACGTTACATCCAAAACGGAAATCCTACTGGTGGGCGGTCAAGGCAGTTCGGCTTGGTCAGCTGGTAACTACGGCAACAAGGTAAAAAAAGCACTGGAGATGCAAAACAAAGGCATAAATGTTCTACTTATAAGAGAAGCGGATTTTTTCGCTTCACTGGAAGATTAGTGAAGAAACCAAGCGAAAAAACCAGAACAAATAATAAAGGGATGTTTCCATGTGTCAAAGGATGAGGAAAAAAACTCATACTACTCCAAATCATTAATGCATCGATGAACGCTAGCGTATAGGATACAAGCAAGCTCCGCGCGCCGTCATCCTGAGGGGCTCCGGAACACCGCCCCCGCCAGTGGCAGAAATGGGCGGTGTGGAGGAGGCTGGCGAAACAAGCGATGCGAGCGGCAGCGAGTCAGCGCGCCGATTGAGCCAGATGGGAGAAAGTTTGAAACAGCCAATTGAATAAGCGCGGAAAAGGAAGGAACAGCA
>JAEZQK010000131.1 GCA_023413135.1 Bacillota bacterium | reverse complement strand
CCCCCACGCCCAGCCCGGCGCCTGCCCAGCACAGCGGCTATGCCGCCACCCTGGGCGATAACGTGCCCATGCGCGGCGCGGCAGACCCCAACAGCATGCTGGTCAACATGCTGGCCAAGAACGTGGTAGTGTATGTCAGCGGTCAGGAATACCTGGATGGCGTGGCCTGGCATATCGTGCAGTACGCCGGCCAGTGGGGCTATATCCGGGCTGACCAGCTGCGCTGGCTCTCCCGCGAGGAGACGGAAGCGTACCTGAATTCCCTGAACACCCCCACACCCACGCCGCCGGCAGCCACTTTGCCGCCACTTAGCCAGGACAGCCCTTCCAGCTACGGCTATGTGAGCAGCAACAACGTTAACTTCCGTTCCGCGCCGAACGGCAGCCGGATCCAACTCCTGAACAAGTATGCCTTTGCCTTGGTGCTGGGCAGCACCCAGGTGGACGGAAAGACCTGGTATAAGGTGAACCAGGCCGGCAGGGAAGGCTATATTTCCGGCGATTACTTCCATGTGCTCACTCTGGCCGAGCTGGAAGAATTCCTGCAAAGTCCCGAATATATCCAGGGCAGCACAGGAAGCACCGGAAACAACAACAATAATAATTCTCCCACCTCTCCGGAGGATTGGAATGTGGGCACCTGGACCAATCCGAACACGGGGCTTGACGCTACCTATGAGCCTTTTGATCCATATACAACGCCGGAACCCTTGCCCACTCCGACTCCCAGTCCTACTCCGGAACCCCTTGCAACCTTCGAGCCTCTGCCTACGGAGCCCCCGGTGGAAACGCAGTCGGACAGCTCCAGCTTCACATGGCTGGGATTGGGCGTGACGCTGTTGGGCGGCTTTGGCGGCTTGTATGCCTACGCGCTGCATAAGTCCAATCAGCGCAAGGCCGCCGTACGGGCCGCGCAGCGCAGGGCAGCCATGCAGCAGAACCTGCAAAGCGGCGCAAGGCCCTTTGCCCACGCCACCAAAGCGCCCATGCCCCCCGCTTCCGGAACGCAGGCCAGGCCGGGGACACCTACCCAGCCTGGGGGCACAGCCCAGCGCCCGGCAGCCACATGGCCTGCCCAGCCCGGAGCTGCACCCACGGCGCGGCCCGGCCAGCACCCCAGTGCGTTCACAGGGCCCGCCACCGGTGCACAACCCGGAACCCAGACTCCCGCTTCCGTAAGATCGGAAGCGCAAGGAAGCTCTGCCGCACCTGATGGGCAAACCGGCGCCACCCAGCATGGCAGCACGCTGAACAGCACCACCCGTCAGCCAAGGACTGCCCGCCATACAGGCAGCTCCCCCGCTGACCAATCCACACCCACCGATACCAACGAAAACCTGTAACAATCAAAACCACCGGCGAAGCCGGTGGTATGCAAAAATAAAGGGCGTGTCGCTCCTCGATTCCGTAAAATCGTTTTGCGACACGCCCTGTGGATGTATTTTGCTTCAGGCTCTCTCCTGCCGCTTGACAAACATCCGGAGAACCCCGCGCAGGAACCTGGGGGCCTTGATGCAAACCATTCTAACGCTCATCCCATTCACCTCCCCACGCCGCTCAAGCGCAACAGCAGATACCCGGCCGCGATCAGTATGATTCCGATCAGTGCGACCCAGACCCAGCCGGGGATGCACAAAAACAAAAGCAGCAGACCGATGGCGATCAATACCAGCCCTACAATTTGCAGCACCCTGTTTCCTTTGGTGGGATAGCACCGGGCATAGGCGCTTGTGTGCTGGGCCTGCCACTTCATACCGCAATCACCCCGCTTTGCTTTTAAGCATATGCGGGATATGTGAAAATGTTTCCCGTTTCAGGCAATGCGATATATATCTTTGGCGTTTCTGGTGGCAGCCGCCGCCAGTTCCGCAACGGAAATGTTCCGAAGGGCCGCGATCCTTTCCGCCACATGGCGCACAAAGGCAGGCTCGTTGCGCCGCCCCCGCATGGGTTCCGGAGCAAGATACGGGCTGTCCGTTTCGATGAGCAGACGGTCAAGGGGCACATTTTGAGCCACCTCCCACTGGCTGGGCGCTTTTTTGAAGGTGACAGGCCCCGCTATGGAGAGATAAAACCCCATTTTGAGATATTCCTTGGCACTTTCCCAGCTTCCCGAGTAGCAATGCAGGATACCTTTGGGCAGCTTGCCGCCCCTGGCGCGCATGATATCCAGCATGTCACCGTGGGCATCCCTCACGTGAAAGATCACAGGCATGTTTTCTTCATAGCCCAGCGTAAGCTGCGCCTCGCATACATCCCTTTGGATATCGCGGGGAGAATGGTCATAATAGTAATCCAGCCCGATTTCTCCCAGTGCCTTTACCTTGGGATGGGAAAACCAGCTTTTGAGGATCGCAATATCTTCCTGCCGAAAATACTTCGCCTCGTGGGGATGAATGCCCACTGCCGCATAAACGCCAGGCGTCTCCTCCGCAAAAGCCATGGAGCGGCGGGAGGTTTCCATATCGGACCCAACGCAGACGCACCAGCCTACGCCGCTCTCCTGCATCCTTGCAAGCACCTGGTCCCGGTCCTCGTCAAACCGTTCCTCGTCGATATGGCAGTGGGTATCAAACAAAAGCGTATCCATCAGCGGATCTCCGCACCGTCTTCCATGTCTCCCGCCACGGTGACAAGCCTTAGCGTTTCATCCGCCGCGTCGGAGGCACACAGGATCATCCCCTGGGATTCAATGCCCCGGAGCTTGGCCGGCTTCAGGTTCGCCAGCAATACCACCTGCCTGCCCACCATCTCCTCCGGCGTATAGTGCTTGGCAATCCCGCTGACCACGGTGCGCTGCTCCGTGCCCAGGCTCAAAGAAAGCTTTAATAGCTTATCAGACTTGGGCACGCGCTCGCAGGCAATGACCCGGGCAGTGCGCAGCTGGATCTTTTCAAAATCCTCAATGGTGATTTCCCCGGGCTTTAATGCCGGTTCTTCCGCCTTTTGCGGCTCGGGCTTTTTCGCGGCGGCGGCCGCAGGCTGCTCCGCCTTGGAGGCAGGCTTGACTTCCGCCAAATCCTTTGCAATGTCGATTCGGGGGAACAGTGCCTCGCCCTTGCGCACATTGATGCCGGCAGGCAAAAGGCCGAAAGTCTGCAAGGTTTCCCATGAAGTGAGAGCAGGCTCCTTCAAGCCCAACTGCTCATAGATGCGGGCGGGTGTCTTGGGCATGGCCGGACCGATCAAAACGGCCACAAAGCGGGTGCATTCCGCCAGGGTGTACAATACCGTCTTAAGCCTGGGCTTGCCTTCCTCGGTGCGGCCCAATACCCAGGGCTGGGTCTGGTCGATATAGCGGTTGCATTCCCCCACCAGCCGCCAGATTTCGCTAAGCGCAGTGGAGAACTGCAACGCGTCCATCTGCTTTTCCACCACCGGTGGGATGGACAGAGCCAGTTCCATCAGCTTCTCGTCGATCTCCTCCAGCTTCCCACAGGCTGGCACCTTTCCATCAAAATACTTCTCGATCATGGCCACGGTGCGGCTCACCAAATTGCCAAGGTCGTTGGCCAGGTCGGCGTTGATCCGGCCCAGCAATGATTCATAGGTGAACAGCCCGTCGGAACCGAAGGGCATCTCCCGCATCAGGTAGTAGCGGATGGCATCGCTGCCGTAGCGGCCGCACAGCACCACCGGGTCCACCACGTTGCCCACGGATTTGCTCATCTTGCCCCCGTCCAGCACCAACCAGCCATGGCCGAATACCTGCTTGGGGAGCGGAAGCCCCAGCGCGTGGAGCATAATGGGCCAGATGATGGTATGGAAGCGCACGATCTCCTTGCCCACCAGGTGGATATCTGCCGGCCAGTATTTGCGGTAGAGCGTGTCATCCCCGCTTAAGTAGCCCAGAGCCGTAATATAGTTGGACAGCGCGTCCAGCCAGACGTATACGGTGTGCTTGGGATCAAAATCCACCTGGATGCCCCATTTTAAAGACGTGCGGCTGACGCACAGGTCGTTTAGACCCGGCCGCAGGAAGTTGTTGAGCATTTCATTAGTGCGGGAGACAGGCTGGATGAAGCCGGGATGCTCTTCAATATATTGAATCAACCAATCCTGGTACTTGGAAAGCTTGAAGAAGTAGCTTTCCTCCCGCATCTTCTCCACCGGGCGGCCGCAGTCCGGACACATGCCGTCCTTCAGTTGCAGCTCCGTCCAGAAGGACTCACAGGGCGTACAATACCAGCCCTCATACTCACTCTTGTAAATATCTCCCTGCTCATAAAGCTGGCGGAACATCTTCTGCACGCAGAGTGCATGGCGTTCCTCGCTGGTGCGGATAAAGTCGTTATACTCTACATCCATCAGTGCCCACAACTTTTTGATGCCGGCCACGATTTCATCCACGTATTGCTGGGGAGTAACGCCCTTTTGCTGAGCCTTGCGCTCGATTTTCTGGCCATGCTCGTCCGTGCCGGTCAGGAAATACGTATCAAAGCCCGTCAGCTTCTTGAAACGGGCCATGGTATCCGCCGCCACGGAGCAATAGGCATGTCCGATGTGCAGATTGTCGCTGGGGTAGTAGATGGGTGTGGTGATGTAAAACGTCTTCCTGTCCTCAGCCATGAGTCTTCCTCCTTCATCCATAAAAAAACGCCCCTTATGGAAAGGGGCGGGTTTAACCCGCGGTACCACCCTGATTTGTAACTTCATTGGCGGATATCGGCGCGACCCGACACCGCCTGACTTTTTCGGCGGCGATGCTCCGGGGCCATATTCCCGCTGCCTTGATGGCCGCCTCTCACCTTGCGCGGCTCTCTTGACACCTTGGAAAGCGGTACTCTTCCCTTCCTCGCATGCGTTTGGAATACGCCTATTATATGCAGGGCGGAAGGGAAAGTCAATCCTTTTAAAAAACGAGAAAATGGCTCCGAGAAAATGGCTTCGCCTTTTTTTTGAATCTCACCGGAAAAACAGCCCCGCCACCACGCTGCCCACCAGCCAGGCGATCAAGGCCGCAGGAATAGCGTAGCGGCTTTTTTTTACGCCGGCTGCTCCCAAATACAGCCCGCAGGTGTAGAATATTGTTTCGGTGGAGCCCATAAGCGTGCTGGCCACAAGCCCCGCCCTCGAATCCGTTCCCTGGGTCTCCAGGATATTTTGCAGCATGGCTAGGGAAGCGGAGCCGCTGAAAGGGCGGAGAAGCATCAGTGGGGCCACGCTTTCAGGTATTCCAAGGAATGAAAACACCGGCATCAAAAGCTGGGTCAGGCTTCCCAGAAATCCGGAGCGCTGCATAAGTACTATGGCTGACAGCATGGCGATCATGTAAGGCAGAATGGTGACAGCCGTCTTGAGCCCTTCCTTGGCCCCTTCTATGAACGCGTCATACACAGGCACTCCTTTTAACAGCCCGGCACCCACAATGAACAGTATCAGCCCCGGCAGCACCCATCTATCCATTCGTATGATCCTTTCCCCGTCCCTGCAGTAAAAGGCAGCATACAATACCTGCGGCAGCGGAAGCAGCCGTGGCAATCAGAGTAGGAAAAATGACGGCACCGGGGTTTGAGGAGCCCATCACCATCCGAAGCGTCATTACGGTACCGGGGAAAAGCTGTACGCTGGAGGCGTTGAGTACCAGAAACATGCACATAGCCCGGCTGGCTGTTTCGATGTTTCCGTTTTCCTGGGAAAGCAAACCCATGGCTTTCACTCCCATGGGGGTGGCGGCATTGCCTAAACCCAGCATATTGGCAGATAAATTCATGGTTATGCTTCTTAGCGTTTCTTGTCGTTTTATGTCGGGAAATAGGAAGTTCAGCACCGGCCGCAGCAGTTTTGTGAGCCCTTCCACCGCTCCTATGCGCTTTAGTACTTCCATCAGTCCACACCAAACCGCAAAACCCCCGGCCATTTTGAGCATAATGGAAACGGCCTCCACAGCTCCCTGAATCATTGAATCATTTAATTGTTCAACAATTCCTCCGAAGAGGCCAAAAAGCAAGGCGAGAACTATCATTCCACCCCATATGACATTCATCATCAGAAACCGCCGCCATTCGTTAATTATTTACCATTTTGCAAACAATCCTTAAAATGGTATTGACAGTATCATACAAAGCAGATAGAATATTGTTAGTTCCTCAATTAATTGTAGGACTTCCGGAAAGGAGGGATTCCATGAAGTCCACAGGCGTCGTCCGCAAGCTTGACGAACTTGGTCGAATTGTCATTCCCATTGAGCTGCGCAGGACTATGGACATCGCTATCAAAGACACACTGGAGATTTTCGTTGACGGTGATCAAATCATCCTCAAGAAGTATCATCCGGCATGTATCTTCTGTAATGATGCGCGCGATGTCATCCTGTACAAAGGGAAACTGGTGTGCAAAACCTGCCTTGAAGAGCTTAAAAAAGGCTGATGCATCCACTCCCCCAAACCCTTGGGAAGGCTATCTGTCAAGGGGCTGAGGTTTTGAACAGTTCATTGTATGGCTCCTTGCAGGTAAAAATGTCCCTTGCTTTTGCAAGGGACATTTTTATGATGGATTTATATCACTCTTCCCCATTCCCTATGGCGATTTGTGACAGCACCTCCGGCTGAAGCAGGCGCATGCGCTTATTGCCATAGGACACAAGGAGTCCCCTTTCTTCCATTTGCCGAAGTTTGCGGCTCATGGTTTCCCGGGCGATTCCCAGGTAATTGGCCATGCCCTCCCGGCTTAAGGGCAGCTCGATCTCCGGGCCGTCGGGGGTGGCAGCACCATACTTTTGGGAAAACTCCAGCAAAAGTGCGGCGATCCTGGCATCGACCCGGCCATTCATGGAGCTTTGCAGCACATTCTCCAGTTGAATCACACGGTTGCCTAGCTCCTCCACCAATCGCACTGCCATTTGCGGGAAGACGGTCAGCAGCTCCCTAAAATGCTGCCTTGAAAACGACCAGGCCTTTACAGGCTGCAGCGCCTCCACCGAATAGACGGACTGCTGGTTTCCAAACAGGTGCAGTTCGCCAAAATAGTCACCTTCCGAAAGAATCGACAATATCTTCTCCCGGCCATCCGCCGAAACTGTTAAGACCTTGGCTCTTCCATCCAGAATCACGGTGAACGACTGCGGCACATCTCCCTGTGTAAGCAGCCGCTCACCTTTTTCATAGGTGCAGCATACCATATGGTCCGCCATGCTTTTCAGTGCATCATAGCTCAGCGAGGCAAAAAGAGGCACCTTGTGCATGCACAATTCCCGCAAACAATCTTGGCAGTCGAAATTGCAATTCATAGGCTGGCCTCCTCCTCTTCTCATGGTATACTATACGGGCAAATGCATTTTTCTGTCAACACAGGCGGAAAATTGTGATTTTCATCACGGCATGGCAGGTTTGAATTTTGTACAATATAATAGCAACTGCCTATGCCGTATAGAGGAAAGAGGAAGGTTGAATGAGCATTCTGGAAAATGAGATCAACACCCGCGGTTTTATTGTTGCCAATTACACGCCTTATGACGGTGACGAAGGCTTTCTGGCCCCGCCTACCGAGGCTACCCGGCAGCTTTGGAAAGAGCTTTCTGCCCTGATGCGGGAAGAACATAACCGCGGCGGTGTCTATGACATTGATGAAAACACTATCTCCACCATCACATCCCACAAGCCCGGCTACATACACAAAGAACTGGAAAAAATCGTGGGTTTGCAGACAGATGCTCCCTTAAAGCGCGCCATCATGCCCTTTGGCGGCATCCGGCTGGTGTATACGGAGCTGGAGGCCTATGGGCGCAAGCTGCCGGAGGAGATCGCCAACATTTTCAAATACCGCAAGACCCACAACGACGGCGTGTTTGACGTATACACGGACGAAATGAAGCGCGCGCGCCACAGCGGCATCATCACAGGCCTGCCCGACGCCTATGGCCGGGGCCGCATCATCGGCGACTACCGCCGCGTTCCCCTGTACGGCACGGAATTCCTCATAGAGCAGAAAAAGCGCGCCAAGCAAGCCTATGTGTTTGACGCCATGGACAGCCCCGCCATCCGCCAGCGGGAGGAAATGAGCGAGCAGATCCGCGCGCTGCAGGAGCTGACGGAGATGGCGGCTTCCTACGGCTTTGATATCTCTAAGCCCGCGCAGGATACCAAGGAAGCCATCCAATGGCTGTATTTCGGCTACCTGGCCGCCGTGAAGGAGCAAAACGGTGCAGCTATGAGCCTGGGCCGTGTAACCACCTTCCTGGATATCTATGCGGAAGCAGACCTGAAAAGCGGCCGCTATACCGAGGAAGAGATCCAGGAATTTGTGGACCACTTCGTCATGAAGCTGCGCATCGTACGCTTTTTGCGCACGCCCTCCTATGATGAATTGTTCAGCGGCGATCCTACCTGGGTTACGGAAACGCTGGGCGGCATGTGTGAGGATGGACGTCACCTGGTGACCAAGATGAGTTACCGCTTCCTGCACACCCTTGTAAACCTGGGCCCGGCTCCCGAGCCGAACCTCACCATCCTTTGGAGCCAGCGGCTGCCGGAGCACTTCAAACGCTATTGTGCCCGCATCTCCATTGAGACATCTTCCATCCAGTATGAAAACGATGATCTGATGCGCCCCAAGTATGGCGACGACTATGGCATCGCCTGCTGTGTATCCGCCATGCGCATCGGGAAGCAGATGCAGTTTTTCGGCGCCCGCGCCAACCTGGCCAAAGCGCTATTGTACGCCATCAACGGCGGCAAGGATGAAGTGAGCGGCAAGCAGGTAGGCCCGGAATTTGCCCCCGTTACCTCCGAATACCTCTCCTACGACGAAGTTCGCAGGAAGTTCGACACCATGTGCGACTGGCTGGCGAAGCTGTATATCAATACCCTGAACGTGATCCACTACATGCATGATAAGTATGATTACGAGCGGCTGGAAATGGCGCTGCACGACGAAGAGATCTTACGTACCATGGCGGGCGGCATCGCAGGCCTGAGTGTTGTGGCGGACAGCTTGTCAGCCATCCGCAATGCCAAGGTGAAAACCATCCGCAACGAGGATGGCCTGGCCGTGGATTTTGAGGTGGATGGCGACTATCCCAAATATGGCAACAACGACCCCACGGCTGATGCCATTGCCATAGACGTGGTAAAAAGCTTCATGTCCAAGCTGCGCATCCACCGCACGTACCGGGAATCCATTCCCACCCTGTCGGTGCTTACTATCACATCCAACGTAGTGTACGGCAAAAAAACGGGCTCCACCCCCGACGGGCGCAAGCATGGTGAACCCTTTGCGCCCGGGGCCAACCCCATGCATGGCCGTGATACAAAGGGCTGCGTCGCCAGCATGAAGAGCGTGGCCATGCTCCCCTACGACCAGGCGGAAGACGGCATTTCCTACACCTTCAGCATTGTGCCCGGCGCACTGGGCAAAACGGCGGAGCAGAAGGTCTCAAACCTGGTAGGGTTGATGGACGGGTTCTTCCTGGACAATGGCCACCACATCAACGTAAACGTGCTGAACAAGGATGTGCTGATGGACGCCATGGACCACCCCGAGAAATATCCGCAGCTCACCATCCGCGTCAGCGGCTACGCCGTGAACTTCATCAAGCTCACCAGGGAACAGCAGCTGGATGTGCTGCACCGCACGTTCCATGAAAGATTCTAATGCTAGTTCAATATTGGGAAATGAAGAAAGCTTGCATCCGAAGGTCCAGGGCGACCGGAAAGCCCTGGTCGCGTCCGCAGACGCGAAATCTCTTTGTTTGCCTGCACTCAAAGGTGGCAAGAGCTTAACTTAACATTTAATTACGATAGGAAGTGCATTTTCATGGGCGTAACGGGACATGTCCATTCGGTGGAAAGCTTTGGCACGCTGGATGGGCCGGGCATCCGTTACGTCCTTTTTTTGCAAGGCTGCGGACTGCGCTGTAAATACTGCCACAATCCCGACACGTGGCAGATGGGTGGCGGCAAGATCATGGATTCCGATGAAGTTATCCGCGATATCCTGACCTACAAAAACTTCATCCGTTCCGGGGGTGTGACGCTGTCCGGCGGCGAGCCGCTCTTGCAACCGGAGTTTGTCACAGACATCCTTAAAAAATGTACGGAGCATAACATCCATACCGCGCTGGATACGGCGGGGGCTGTTCCCTTGTCCATTTCAAAGCCTACCCTTCAAGCGGCAGACCTGATCCTGCTGGACATCAAGGCGCTGGATAATGAATTGTGCAGGCAGCTCACAGGACGCGGCAACAAGGATACGCTGGATACGCTTGCCTACTTGGAAACGTGCCATAAGCCCGTATGGCTGCGGCACGTGCTGGTTCCGGGGTATACGCTTGAAAAAAAACTGCTGGAAGCGCTTGCGGATTACCTCTCGTTCTTTTCCTGCATTGAGCTGGTAGAACTTTTGCCGTTTCACAAAATGGGCGAATACAAGTGGAAAGAGCTTCGCCTGCCCTATGCCCTTGATGATACCGAGCCGCCGGACAAGCAATCCCTGAAGATGGCACGGGAGATATTTGAAGCAAAGCACTTGAAAGTACTCCTGAAGGAATAGTCATGACAAGAGCAGCCCCGAAAATAAGTAGGGCGGGGGCGGGCGTTTACCGCCTACTCCCATACATTCGTAACAGAATATCCCGGCGCATACGGTGGGAGCAAGACCCCGCCCTACCCATATCCGAATCAATTGCTCGTTTCAGCTTCCCGTGCTCTTATAGTGCCTGACACCCACTCGCCATACCAGCAGGGACATGAGCAGAAACAGCCCGCCGGCGGGGAGCGCCAAATATCCCTTCCAAACGCTCTCGCCCCAGCCGCAGGCTACCGAGGCCGGATAATAGCTTATGAGAAGCATTGGCATAAAAAAGGTGAAGGTGTTGTACAGCGCCTTGGGCATATACTCCACCGGGCAGCGGGTCACCTGATAGCTGGCGTTGGTAAAAATATAGATCCAATCCAGCGCCTTGATGGTGAAAAAGGCAATGCCGGAGCTGAACACAAAAACGCCACAATACATTAGCGCGCCGCCTATCAGAGCCAAGAGCAAGATCAATCCATTGGCCGCATTCAGTGTGATCCCCTGCCGGTTTAGGGACCAGAAGATCACAACGAACCCTGCAGCTACACGGGAAAGCCTGTGGATATGGAAAAACGAACCCGCCACTTGCACAAATAGCGTGCGTGGCCGAAGGAGCAGCCTGTCAAAATCCCCGGAGCGGATCATTCTCCAGGGAAAATAGTCAAACCCCCGGCACAGGCTTTCCGCCAGCCCAAAGGATGTGACGGCAATGGCGTAGATCAGCATAATCCTCTCCAGCGTCCATGGTCCGATGGCCCCGAAGCGCGAGAATAAAAAGATGGTGGCGATAGGGTCGGTGATGACAACGAACAGCACTTGCAGCACCATCAGCCACCAGCCCTTGTATTCCAGCCCGGATAACAGGTGCATGCGGATGAGGCTGCAATAGACCTTGAGTTCCTGCCGCATATTTCATCCCCCCTGTACGATCAGCGTTTTCAGCTTGCGCCCCATGAGCGTTTTCCCCATCAGCACAAAGACAATTGTCCAGCCAATCTGTGTGAGGACTGCCCAGATCCCTTGCGTCCATTCCATGGATCCCACGTAAAGCCGTACCGGGATATCCAGATACCCTGCAAAGGGCTGGTACAGCAGCACCTTTTGCAGAGCATCCGGCCAAAGCTGCAGGGGCAGATACCCGCCGGAAAGCACACCGCTTATGAGCAGCAGCATATAGGTGGGTCCTTCCCCCCAGGTGATATTCAGCCGCACAGCGGTGACCAGCATGCCGTAGGCCGTACAAAGCAAAAACGCACCTGTAGCGGAAAGCAGAAACATGGCAAATCCCGCAAAAGAAACCGGCAGGGAGAGGCGCATGGCGCCGGGCATCAAAAAACCGGCCAGCACCGTCAATACACCACGCATCCAGAAGCCGCCCAGCCGCCCCGCGGCGGTATGGGCAAACCACTGGTCGTACAGCCTAAGCGGGCGGCATAATGCGATGCCCACGTTCCCGCTGGTGATCTGGGAAAGGATCTCTCCATCGATGCTCATGGGCTGCAGCGGCACCAGTACCTGGGCAATACACACATAGGAAATCACCTGGCTTAACGTCAGGCCATTCATGCGGAAGGTGCCGTATTGGGCGTGCTCATAAAAGACGGTGAACACCACAATTTCAATCAACGCCCAGAAGATGCTGATGCTGGCCGACGACAGCCCCGCCAGGCGGTATTGCAGGCTTTGGGCCAGCTGGATGCGGAAAATGGAAAGGCAGGCTTTAATATGATTTGTTTTTAGCATGATATCACCTACAGCGCCATTTCCCGGTACATAGCCGCGATGGTTTCGTTGATGTCCCGGCTGTCCCCGGCGGAGTAGCGGGCCTTGAGCGTTTCCAAATTGCCGTCAAGCAAAATGGTTCCATGGCCAATCACCAGCACTCGGCTGCACAGCGCCTCGATGTCGTCCATGTCATGGGTGGTAAGAACCATGGTAGTACCGCGCTTTTGATTTTCTTCCTTGAGAAAGGCCCGCAGCGCCAGCTTGGAAACGGCGTCCAGGCCGATGGTGGGCTCGTCCAGGAAGAGAATTTGCGGGCTGTGTATTAAAGAGGCCGCCAGTTCGCACCGCATGCGCTGGCCCAGGGAAAGCTGCCTCACAGGAGTTTTTACAAGGCTCCCGATGTCAAGTGCCTCCGTAAGTTCTTTTAGCCGCGCCTCATACCGGTCCGTGGGGATGGCATAAATGTTTTTTAAAAGACCGAAGGAATCGGATACCGGCACATCCCACCACAGCTGGCTCCGCTGGCCGAAGACCACGCCAATCTGCGCGACGTGGGTCACACGATCCTTCCAGGGAACCCGTCCGCAGATATGGCATTCGCCACTGTCGGGCACCAGAATGCCGCTCATCACTTTCACGGTGGTGGATTTGCCCGCCCCGTTGGGTCCGATATACCCCACCAGTTCCCCCTGAGCGATGGTCAGGCTTACGTTATTCAGCGCCTGAACCCTGCGCATGCTCCGCATGAAAGCGCCTTTCAAAAGGCCCCATTTGCCCTCCGGCCGCTCGTACACGCGGAAGTGCTTGCTGATGTTATGAAGCACGATCTGTTCCATTCTCTTCCCTCCTCCGCCCATGGCGGGGGTTTAGTATAGAGGGAGATGTGCGCAAATGCAAAGGGCAAAAGCCATGGCCTGGAAGCATCCAAGGATGTTAGGCGGTAAAAACGCACTTTTGCTCTTTTTTTCACAGAAATGCTTGACAGGTTGCCATTTTCCCCTTATTATATATTTATCATTGATGCAGCACATCAGGGGTGTTTTTCTTAGTATCTGTCCCAGGTAAAGAGTCAAGATTTACGCTTTCCGTAAGGAAAGTTTTTGTTTTTCACAACCCTTAACAATCCGTTTCATGTTGGATGCCAACAAGGCAAATCATACGTTATTCATAAAGGATGTGAAGTAAATGAAGCATGTCGACTCTATCATTTTGGTGAACGATCTTGAAGCATCCAAATCCTTTTATACCAGGCTGATAGGTCTGGAGATCCTGCATGACTGGGGCAATATGGTAGTTTTCAAAGAAAGGTTTGCCATCCACAAGGCGAATGCCCTGCAGCCGCCGGATCTCATAAGAGAACATATACACCGCGGATGCCAGGGGCATGGAAACGTGATCCTTTATTTCGAGACCGAGAATTTGGATGCGGAATACCAGAAGCTTGTCCAAGCCGGCGTAACGGTAGTCCACGGCATTGTTCAGGTACCATGGCAGAAGCTGTTCCGCATCCATGACCCTGACGGCCACATCCTTGAAATAGGATCTCCTTTCACCCCGGCCTGATGGCGTGACTGCATTTAAAAACCGCCCCTGCAGATTGTTGCCTGCGGGGCGGTTTTCATCATGTTCTGCTGGCGCTATCATACCTGGAAACACACCAGGCTTTTGCGGACACATCATTTGTTCAGAATCTGATATTGGAATACGCAAGGCGCCGTGCCCTTGCTGTTCAGCATGGAAGACACCACCTTCTTCAGCCTAAGCTTCAGCCCCAATGCCTTTTGATAGTGGAACAGGAAATGGCCGCCGCAGCAGGCGCAATAGGATAGCGGCATAGGGCCGTCGGCGGGGTGCAAACCTTTAATCCGCCAGCAGGGACATTCCATGCCGGTAAAACCGTGGCCGCCTACCGCCACCATTTCAATATCCCCTTCCTCATTGAGAAAGGGCTTGCCCATGTACTTAAGCTCGCCTAACAGCTTCAGTTTTTCAGCTAAAGGCTTGCCTGCGTGCTCCTTTGCCATTTGCCTGGCGTTATTCAGCCTGTAGCCGCTTTTGCAGCAGGCACGGTCGAACATGGCGGCACTGAAAGTATCATGATCCAGCAGCGCTTCGCATTTTTGCAATACCCGGGCCATGTAATCCACATATTCCTGTGTGCCTTCCCGGGGTTCTGCTTCTGCATCCGGCCCCATAATGGCCCGAATGGCTTGTTCATCCACCTTGGCCTTGCGCAGATGATCGACAAATGCCATAAAAGGTCCTCCTATGTACATAATAAACCGTTATATGGATTTACTTGTACTTGCAGGTTCTGAACTTCCCGCCGATCCAAAAGGTGGCTTCGGTGGTATGGAATTTCAGCAGCCTATGTTTTGGGTCCTCCATACCCTTTTTGAAGAAATCCCTGTTGCACAACTTGGCGAAAGGCTTTTTCATCTCCGGATCGCTGATGATGGTTACATCGCCGATCAGCGTCACGCTGTCGCCGCTCTGGAAATAACATATGCTTGCCTTGCTGCTTTTTTCAAAATGCGTAGCCTTTCCGTTCAGCTCCGAACGCTTTGAGGTTTCTACATAAATATCGGAAAATCCTTCCGCCTTCAATTTTGACACAAGGCATGTACGGGGATAGCCGTTTTCATTGATAGAAGTTATGGTCAGCACATTGCATAGGTTAAGCAGCTCTACCGCCTTCTCTTCCAGTTCCCTGGTCCGTTCCTTTTGTATTTCATTGGCAGTCTTCATGGATGTGTGCATTCCTTTGCGCTAATATTGATAACAGGTCAAATGGATAGACAAACGATGTCAAATACCTATTTGTTCCTTTCCTTCACGGGCAGAAGCAAATCAAGCTGCAGATCATATGGTGTGTTCTCCTGCTGGACATGGCCAAAGTAATTCAAGTGCTCCTCCAAAAGTCCGTGCATATGCTCCGAATCCTGCATATCGCCCGCAAACTCATACTTTTCATTGCGCCCGGCCCAATCAAACAGCCATTCCCACTCATTGAAATTGCCTATGGGAATCATATGTGCCGCATACATACCCCCGGCGAACCGTTTCTTCAACAAAGGAGCCGGAACCTCCATATCGTCCGGGATGGTCACCCATATTTCGTACCCGTGAAACCCTGTATCATCCACGGGGTTTGGATGGTTAAAGCCGTAATTACGGATATCCGGCTTGCGAGCTAGCAAACCCGACTCCCGTACGAAGCGGTCGATGAGCGTGGCAGCATATTGTTCCGGTTCATCGCCGATATGGTGGGCTGCTGCCACAGTCGCGGGCGGCAGATATACGATCCGCACATCACTTAACTTGGACAACTTCTCTTCTGCCTTTTCCAGCTTGTTCATCGTCTTTTCCTCCTTGAAATTGATGCCGATAAGGGACAAAGGCTCTATGGCTGTCAAAACAGCGTCATCATATGCAATCAGGCTGGAAAGCTGTATATCCGCCGTTTTTTCCAATTCCTCCACAAAGCGCCTGAGAATGCTTCTGATCGTCGCCAAGGCACACAGTTCATCATTCAGCTCACGGATGTTTTTCTGAAAAATCTCTATTGCAGTAACTGCGTCGGGCTTTTGCAAAATCACCTTGATTTGCTTGAGCGGAATCCTCAATTTGCGCAGGACATATATCTGCCGCAAGCGAAGGAGTGCTTTTTCGTCATACATACGATAGGCATAATCCTCTTCCCGAAAGCTCTTTAAAAGGCCCTCCTGCTCGTAATAGCGCAGCATTCGCGTGGATATGCCGAAACTCTTTGATACCTGGCTGATGGTTACGGCCTCCATGGTTGCTTCATCCCCCCTATCCGGCTCAGTATAAACTGCGACACGGTGTCAAAGTCAAGCATCATTTCGAATTCTCTTTCAAAACACACACATAGACTTATTGACTTATTTATAAGCCTGTCATACCATTACGACAAGAATCTTTGCGCATGGCAAGTAGATAAGTACGGAGGGAAAGGTTCTGTATGCATCAGGAGTATATGGTGTGCATTGGCGTTTGTGGCCTTAACTGCAATCTGTGCGACGACAAAAAGAATGGTGAATGCCATGGCTGCCATTGCAATGCTGATGATTGCGCCGCATCCTGGCATCAAACTCACTGCCGCATACATCGATGCGCAAATCAAAAAGGATATGTAACCTGCACCGACTGTGACGATATGCCTTGCTCCATGCTGAGCGCATTCTGCTTTGATCCGAAATGGCCCTCGCATCTTCCGTGCCTGGAAAACCTGCGCAGAATCAAGCGGATCGGGTTGGAAGAATGGGCAGCCGAACAAAAGGCATTCTGGGATGATCCACACATCCATGAATAAAAGATTTATGCCACAGCACGGAATTTATCAAAAATACCGCCGTACTTTTTTCATGTAGCTCACATAATCCTCTCCAAATTCCTTTATGCACCATCTTTCTTCCGAAAGTATGATCCAGTGAGTGGATATCTGAAATACAATAAGCGATGCAAACAATACGATTGAGCGCGTGAGCAGCACACAGCCCAGAAAGTATATAAAGTATCCCATATACATCGGATTTCGTGAGATCCGGTATATCCCTTTTTGATTGATCCCATTCTTTTCCGGATTGGCATAACTAAATACGGATGCAGTACAAACAATGATTCCTGCGCCATATACGGCTAGGCCTATGACAAAGAAGGCGCCTTCCATCCGAATTGTTAGAAAAAACAAATACAGAATTAAAAATACATTTGCAAGCTGATAAAGGAGATACGCCGGCCGCTCATTCCCAACCAGCGGCGGAAAGAAGGCCGCGCGCCTTAGGGCCGTCTTGTCCAGCATTGCCAAAAGTCCGAATCTGATCACCAGGAGTGGTATCACGAGCCAAAACGCATTCATTGCACACCTGCTTTATCGTTTTATTCTGAACCTTCCGCTTCCTTAAGGACGCTGCGAAGCCTTGCAGCCCACTTATCAGGCATATCCAGAAAAGAACCATGATGGCCGGGGAACGTCTCCATCCTGCAACCAAGTTCCTGCGCCATTATTTTTGCGGCCCGCACGTACCAGGTATTTTTCGCAAGGGCCCATTCCCCAACGGCCACAAACATTTTTACTCCGCTTTGTTTTATCTTTTCAATATCCGGCAAATAGTTGGTAACCGGTAGCAGCTCCAGCCTCACCAATACCTCTGCGGCAGTCCTATCATCCATATATGCTTCGCTGCTTTGCTTCCTATGGGCGTTTATGGGGCCGGTGGCCTTTATCATCTGCCGGACCGGAAGCTGGGTTCCTAGCATGAAGCGCAGCGCGGCAAGCGATGTGCCCCAACGGAACGACATTGCATAAATACCGGCAAAAAACCTCCGCCAACGCTTGGCTTCGGGAAGCAGCCGCGGCAGCGGCGCTTCATGGATCACCGCCGCCCGTACCGCCTGAGGATGGGTCTTGACCATGTCCAAC
Organism: Bacillota bacterium; assembly: GCA_023413135.1. Classification (GTDB taxonomy): domain Bacteria; phylum Bacillota; class Clostridia; order Christensenellales; family Aristaeellaceae; genus JAEWAH01. The sequence continues at coordinate 5,503 of JAEZQK010000131.1, read as the reverse complement.
GCAATGACCGCCCCGCTGCTGTTGCCAAAGATAAAAGCGGATGTCTCCCCTGCCGCATGCAGCACTGCCACCGCGTCACGGCTCTGCTGGCTGATTTCAAAGTTTTGCGGATCGTTCATCGTACTGCGGGCGTTGGCGCGGCGGTCATACGTGATCACCTTATATTCATCCGCAAGCATATCTGCGACAAATGAATATTGCCAGCCATCCCCGCCACCGGGAGAGATCATCAGCAGCGGCTTTCCCCGACCGCGCACTTCGTAATACAATTCATCGCCTTCGGTGACCACGCGGCCGCATATAACCTTGCCTTCATTGTTTGTCATATTGAATCCTCCCCGTCTTTATGACCTACGACAGGTGGAAAAGGGTGTTCTTCCTTCTTCTTATTGCACGCGATCCCTTCCCTGATGATCCTTATGATTTCCAGCATTCTTCCAGAAAAGAGATCGCTGTCTACGCCTGACTGAAAATACTCCTTCATCGCAAGCGTATGGACCATCTCTATCACAAGGCCAGAATCAACATTCTGTTTGATCAGGCCACGCTGCTTGTCGCGCTCGAACAAGCCCCTCACCCTTTCAATATCTGCAGATGAAAGAGCGCGGAGTTTCTCAATAAACGCACTATCATCCTTCTCCATCAGCATGGCAATCTGCTTATATTCCGGCCTCTGTCGTTCCAGTTCCAGGGACAGCTTGGTCTTATAAATCAATTCTTCAAAAACACCGGCATCCGGATGCAGCGGGTCCAAACGGCTGGCAATCGCTTGCTTCTCTTTGGCAATTTCAGCACACATATAAAGATAAATATCCTCTTTGTCATTGAAATATTGATAAATGCTGCCGCGGGAAATCTCCGCCGCTTTCACGATCTGGTTAATGGATGCTTCGCTGAAGCGCCGGGTAGAAAACTCCTTGACGGCAGCATCAAAGATTCTGCGCTTTTTATTGGAATTCAGATTATGGAAAGTGTCTTTTGGCATTTTCTCTCCTCCCTTCATAAGGATTGTAGCACAAAGAACGCAAAATGACAAGGTTGTCACATGACAATCTTGTCACTTTTTCAAAGAAGACGTTTCTTTTTTGACCGCCTGCTATACCCATGGTATAATAAGGAAAATGTTCCCGTTCTTCAATTTAGGTTTGTGGGCACAAACACGAAAACACTTTGCTGTGAGGGGTACGCAATGGACATCAACAAACTAGCTGCTTTTTCAGCGCCTTATTACCAGACCAAGGATATCATGCATAATTTGCGGCACATTGAGCTTGTGTGCAAGGCTGCCCAGCATATCATCAAGGCGGGCAAGTACGCTGTTGATCATGATTGCATTCTTGCAGCCGCCTATTTTCATGGATTTATCAATTCTCATGAAGATAATATACGGGAGTGGCTTTTCGCCCAGGGTTTTACGCAAGCACAAACGGACAAAACAATTACGGCAGCACAAGAGTCACAGACCGAATCGCAGCCGAAAACCCTGGAGGGTATGATATTGCACGATGCGCACCTGATTGAGGGCGGAAAGGCATATATGATCACCAAATGCCTGATAACCGGTTCTGTGCGCGGGCAAACATTACTTCAAACCATCGATTACATAGGAAAAAATATTCTTTTCAAAAGAAAGTGCTATTTGCCGGAGACAATCCCGCTTTTTGAAGAAGCCAACAAGTATACAAGCGACTTTCTTTATGAACTCAAAAAAGGGATTCTGTAAGCTGCCGTTCCATAGGCCATTTTGATTCAGGAGGATATATGCAGACAAGCATTGGCATCATGCTGGACAAAATCACCGCTATATTATCCGGCAACAATCCTTCCATCTATCTGTTTGGCTCCGTTGTTTTGGATGACTTCAAGCTTGGGTGGAGCGATATTGACATCATCTGCCTGACAGAAAGGCAGATGACTATACAGCAAGCGGAAGAACTGGTCGGTTTGCGGCAATCCCTGTTGCTTGACTATCCCGGAAATCTGTATTTCAGGTCTTTTGAAGGCGGATTTATTACTTGGAATGCGTTTTTGAAAAAGGAAAAGGATTGTGTTGTTTACTGGGGCACAAGCGGGCAGCGGATTACGGATGCCTATCATTTTGATCCGTTTTCCACGATGGAATTGCTTACATGCGGCAAATTGCTATATGGGCCTGATCACCGGGAAAGGATCGCTTATCCGGCACGTGATGAAATCGTACATGCTGTGAAGGAACATTACGACACCATCAGGCGCTATGCAAAGGAAACATCCAAAAGCCTCTATTCGGCCGGCTGGCTTTTGGATATTGCACGTTGCCTGTATACCCTTAAAAGCAATGATATCATCGCAAAAACACAAGCCGGCAAGTGGGCTATCGAAAACAAGCTTGTCCCTGATGTTGAGATGATGCAAAGGGTCATCCACATAAGGGAAAATCCGATGACAGCTAAAGCAGATGAGGAGACGCTTGACTGGCTGGCTTCCTTAGGACCGCACATTCAGCAGTTTGCAAATGTGCTGGGAGTATGGCTTAACATTGTATGATTTAAATGGTGCTATTTTCAGCTAAATCAAATGCATTTCCACAACGGATTTCTTTACGGCAAATATTACTTTGCGTTTTCGCTGATGGCCTTCTGAAAAAGCTCGATCATCTCTTTGGCGCAGGTATTGCCGTCCATAGTAGTGCCTTGAAGCAGCTGCCACAGCAATGTGCGGGTGGATATGCCCAAAACCAAATCATCCTGCCAGACGATTTCGGTTTGCTTAAGCATCCTATGATAATCGTCAATCCATTCCTGCCTGACCGCCCATTTCACCGCGTCCACTGCCGCAAGCTCCTTTTGGTTTATCTCAATTTGATATTGAATTTCCTTTTTTTCGGCCTCATCCTGGGTGAACTTCAGCCGTTCATTGAATTCCTCAATGGCGCTTGCGTACATACGTTTCAACATGCCGTAATCGCGCTCCTCAACGGGCTGCGCATCCGTGAATAAGGCCGTGGCTTTAGCACCGGGGAAATTGGCCGCGTAGTACGTAATAAAAGTCTCCGCATCCTCCATATTCGCGGAATAGGGGTTGATGATCAATGCGCCGCCGGTCAAAACGAGTTGCGGCTTCATTCCTTCAAATAGGCTGAGCGGGGTGGGGATAAAGTCATTCACAAGTTCACGTACTGAATAGTGGCGGCTGTCCGGAAGCACTGAGCCTGTTACGGTAAACAGATAGTTAGGTTCGGCATTGGCCCGGTAACGCATTGGCGGATTGTGCCCATCGCGCGTCGGCGGTTCATATGCCTCTCCAACCAAAGTCTCGGCTTGCTTCATGTTTCTGAGACTCTTAAGCATATCAAACAGCGCCGCGAGCTCCGCCTCCTTGTCCAATGCCAATTGTGCATCGGAGCATATCAGCTTGTAATAGCACTGGGTAATTTGCTCCGCCAGGGAGAAACTGATTGTAAATAAACTATCTGCCACGGAATAACCAGCCGTAAGCAAACTGTCCGCAAACAGCGTAATGCCCTTGTTCCGCGCCACATCGCCATATTTCTCGTCAAATGCAAGGCAGAACTCCAGAAATTCCGCATATGATTTGGGCATTTCGTTCGGATCAATGCCCAGTTGCGCAAGCGCATATTGACTGTAGGAGGCCGTTTGGTTTCCAAGATGTACGGGAAGCGCACCGATATGTCCGTCCTGCAAAATTTTTTCAGCAATAAACGGATGCAGTGTTTGGAGTAAATCCATAACCTCCGGCGATGCCTCAAGCGGCACGTAAAAGCCCTTTTCCAGTATATTGTCAAGGCTCGGCCCAACAGGTATTTCAAACACATCATATTCTGATGAGCGGATTGTCATTTGCGTGGAAAACATTTCGAGTATCTCATCCGGACTCATCACATTGCGGCTGAACAAAACCTCGGGATGCTGATTCACAAAATCATATTCATCAAAAGAAAGATAGCTCGATGCAACTATAAGCATCATTTGCGGAGGCGCTTGCTCCGAGATATCCATGATGCGCAGATTGCCATCGAAAACAGCCATCTTCCCATGATCCAAAACCATCAGCGTAACTCCATAATCTTGTGACGGCCAATAGCCTACTGTCATTTGCGCGCCACTATCCATAAGCGCAATAATTTTGCTGTCGGAATACAAAATAATGCGATCATTCGCTTTGTCATAGAAAATTTGGTCGATTTCCTTTATTGCACCCGTATCGATTTTTGTGCGCGCGTTTGTGCTTGGCTCATACGTATAAACAGCCCTGTCAAAAGCATTGATTTCCTCAAGCAAAAGCATCTGCCCTTTGCGGTAAGGCAGCATGTCCAGCAGGCTGTACGCCTTTGCGCTTGACCGCGCACCTGTTTCCTTGTCGAAACAGTACATCGTCTCATTCAGGATAACATACAGCTCTTCATTAACAATCAAGGCCTGCGTAACATATACATCGTCTCCGGACATATTGTCAAAGACAAAATCCAATACGCACAGCGCCTGCAGCGTTGCCTGTGTATCGGATAACAAAACACGGTATAGCGTACCGGTAAAATCATTGAGGGCATACAACGCATTTCCGTCCCCAATCACGCGGTTAATGCCCTGTGCAAATTGCGCATACCATTCAGGCGCTTCCATCCCATCGGGAATGCCATGCCGCTCAAGCAAAGCTTGTGATACTTCCTCATACTCGGGATTTTCATTCACCACCGGGATGACCTCAATCTCATCCTCCACGTTTACAATGCACATTTGCTCACCTTTCAGCAAAAAGTAGGCTGTGTTATCCACTACGCTAATATGGCGAACAAACAGCGGGGTTCCGTCTTCATCAACCAAAGGAATGACCGTTTCCGCGAAGGCAACGAAGCAAAACCCCACCAGCAGCGCGATTGCAAAAAAGAATAGACTCTTTTTCATCTATGCTCACTCCCTTTGATTTCGGTTGCTCCCCTAAGGCCAAATCCTATAGCCGGCAGCCTGTCATAAAAGTCCCGTCCTTATGATCAGCTATTACAGCCTGCATGTTTTGTTCTATTAAATTACTCCTTCGCTTTGCTTGATTATATCCCGGAAAATTTGTATAAATCAATATGTTCATCACAAAATTTACACATATTGGTTCATTAATAGAAAAGTTCTTTTTTGAACGCCATCTCTGTCGGCAGCCGTCCCAGGTGGAATCCGAATCATAATCTCGTTCATGCCATCCCCTAATTTGTACATACAAAAAAATCCCGCCTTTTCAAGCGGGAAGGGGGTGGTGCTGAAAGCGGGACTCGAACCCGCACGCCCAGAAGGCAGGGGATTTTAAGTCCCCGGCGTCTGCCATTCCGCCATTTCAGCAAATGTGAAGAAAAAACCCGCGCCGGCCAGGAGCGGGTCTTCTTTCTGGAGGCGCCATCCAGATTCGAACTGGAGAATAAAGGTTTTGCAGACCTTCGCCTTACCACTTGGCTATGGCGCCGTGTGTGGAGCGGTAGACGAGATTCGAACTCGCGACATCCACCTTGGCAAGG
>JAEZQK010000126.1 GCA_023413135.1 Bacillota bacterium | reverse complement strand
ACACCAACACCAACACCAACACCAACGCCGACGCCAACACCTATCCCACCGGCCCCTTGCGGTATTCCCAGTCATTATGTAAATGATGGGCTGGACCATTCGGTTGCTGACTGTGGTGTGCATTTTGTTTGCGAAGGCGGCACGCATGAATATATCGGCCTATGCGAATATTGCAGCAGCGGTGTGTACAGCTGCACCGAAGATGCCCATACCCCGCAGGCTTGCCCCGGTTGCGGGGAATCGGTCGCCTGGTGCGACCCCACGGAGGTCTCCGACCATCTGCAGGAGGAGTGCCCGGGCTGCAGACAGACGTATTACGTGTGCTCGCCCGCGGCACAGGACCATGAGCTGCTTCCCTGCGGCCATTTGCGATGCGATCCGGCCCATGGCTCGTCATGCGTACCGACCGAATGAGGAAAGCTTTTGCCCTTCGAATGATGTGATACTGTTGTACTAAACGCTGAAAAAACAGGAGATTGCATAAGCGGTCTCCTGTTTTTGCTGGCTTATACGGTGAAGTATAGAACTCAACAGAAATGATCCGGCATGTTTTTTTGCTTCTGCCCCAGGGTGATGCTTTATACTGGTGAAGTTCAGAATGCCGCGTATTTTAAGTAAAAAACAGCGGGGATTCCCGTTTGTATCGGGAATCCCCGCCTTTTATGTTTGGATATAGGCAGACAGTTATTTATAGGCGATGGAGGGCTGGAGGCTGACAGCGGCGCCGCCGTCGTCACCGGAGCGCACAACGAAATAGATCTTGTCGCCTTCGGCCACTTCCACTTCAATGCCTGCGGTGGCCGCGGGAGTCTCCGACCATTCTCCTTCCGCCGGGAAGAGCTGCACATCCTCCGCCCCTTCCGCCGCGGGCTTGACGATCCTTACCTGATAGGACGGCCAGGGATTTCCGTCATCCTTGATCACAAAGGACATGGGCGCGATGACGACGGTGCCGGCCTTGGGTGCGGTGAAGGCGACCACGATGTCGATGTGCTTGCCGATCCAGGTGCCGGGCATGGCGTAGATCACGCCGTCCCATTCGCAGATGGAATGGTATACATTGTCCACCGTGGGCTGCGTGGAGAACTGCCAGTTGTCGCCCCAGTCCGGCGTGGCGTTCAGTTCCACCATTTCGTTTTTGGCTTCGTCAAAGTACAGGTAGGACCATACGGGGCCCTGGGTAAGGGTCAGGGTATCCACATTCAGGGCGTACACGGCTTGGGCTGCTTCCGCCAGCGCCGCGCTGGCGGTGAGGCAAAGCGTAAGGGCTAAGACCAGGGACAGGAGCTTTTTCATGGGGAACCCTCCTTGTTCTATTTTCATGTGCAACTGCACACGGAATCAGGAAAATAAGTGCCAGCAGCAGGAAAAATGCTGGGACCAGGCCTTTGTGATGATTTAAGGCAACCATTTTCAAAGCGGCCTTCGCTCCATTGCGGGCGGCGAGATAAATTTGGACAAGGATAAACGCTTAACCACGTGTCATCATAAAACACTGCCGATTTCTTAACGATGTTGCTTGCCGAATTCTGTTTCTGATGCAAAGTTTATCCCAAAACGACAGCTATGTCAATATGAAATTGGTCAATATGAAGATATATGCACCAGGCATTTCTCAATTTGTTATTGACAAGGGGATCAACACTTTCTATACTGTGAATAAAGAGAAATCGTTTATCCAATAAAATGGAGCTGATGCACATGCGGCGAAATGGGCATTTTTTATCCATCTTGCCCCTGACGGCGGCCTTCCTTTGGGCCCTGTTGGCAGCGGGAGCCTTTGCGGAAACAATGCCCGGCCCCGCTCAGGGTATCGTAAGCTACGGCGCCTATTATACGGTGGATGAGAATGTGGATTTTCCGGATGGGGAGATCCTTTTAAGCGGGGATGCGTTTTCCGGTTCCCATGAAAGCGGCGCGTATGTGGAACCGGGGGATACCCGGGGTGTGAAAAATGCCCTGATCCTAAGCAGCCCGTCGGGCTGGGTGGACTGGGTATTTACGGTGGATGCGCCGGGGTGGTATCAACTGGAGATCACTTATCTTGCGCTGCCTGCCAGGCAAAACGATATTGAAATGCAGATCATGCTGGATGGCGCCTTTCCGTATGTACAGTGCCAAAGCCTCCTTCTAAGAAGGCTGTATGAAGCCGAGGGTCCCATCGTAAGGGACAGCCGGGATCACGATGTCCGGCCCAGGCTGAAAGAAGTTTCCCTTTGGCAGAGCGTTTTATTCCAGGATCACAACAACCATTATGCCGAACCTTACCGCTTTTACCTTTCGCCGGGTGAGCATACGCTGAGTGCTGCGCTTACCGCGGAGGCGGCGGCTGTAAGCAGCCTCCGGTTTGTAAATACACCGGCCCTTGAGCCGTATGAAAATACCGTTCGGGAAATAACAAACAACGCCCGCAACGTCACCGTAAAATTTGAGGCAGAGGAGGCCGGGCTCCGGAACAGCCCTGTGCTCTATCCTTTGAGTGAACGGGCCGATAGCGCCGCCAGTCCCAGCGATCCCGTCAAGGTGCGCATGAACACCATCGGCGGCGAGAACTGGAAGCGCCAGGGCGAGTGGATGGAATGGGCTTTTGAGGTGCCGGAGGACGGCCTGTACCATTTGAGCATGCGGGTATTGACGGATTTCCTCCGGGGCATGGGCAGCACCCGCAGGCTGTATATCGATGGCTCGGTGCCCCTTGCACAAGCGGACCATGTGACCGTTCCCTATCAAGAGGGGTGGCAGATGTATACGCTCTCCGATGGCAAAGGCAGCCTGTTGCCCCTGTACTTAACGCGCGGAACGCATACCCTGCGGCTGGAAGTGGCCAGTGGGCCCTACAGCGGGCCGCTGCGCAAGCTGGAGGAGGTCATAGCGGAGCTTAGCGCCCTCTACCGCAAGATCATCGTCATTACCGGGGACAACGCCGACGGGGACAGGATCACCATAGACCTTAACCGCGACTTTCATCTGGACAGGAAGATCCCCGGCCTGATGGAGGATTTCGAGAGGATCGCGGCCTTGCTTAAAGCCCAGCAGCAAATCATTGAGCAAAACGCCTTTGGGGGCAGCGAGGCCGCCATGCTGACCCAGGTGGCCGTGCAGTTGGAAAACTTTATAAAGTATCCGGAGGATATTCCCCTTCGGCTGGAATCCTTTAAAAACAATATTTCCAGCCTGGCTTCCCAGGTGCTGCGGCTTCGGGAACAGCCCATGCAAATCGACTATTTTGTATTGACCTCTTTGGATCTGCCCCTCCCCAAGGCGGGCGCTGGCTTTTTTGCCCAGGCGGCTTTCCGCCTGAAAGCCTTTTTCGGTTCCTTCTTTGAGGATTATTCCGCGGTGGGGGACGTATATCAGGACCTTGAAGCAGTCCCCACCATCACCGTATGGGTCTGCGCAAACGACCTGGGGGCCACGGGCATCGCCTCCGGCCGGGACCAGACGCAGATCCTCAAGGAACTGATCGACCAGCGGTTTGTGAAGGATACGGGAATACAGGTGAACCTGAGCCTGATCGACGGCTCCCAAACGCTAATGCAGGCCATCCTGGGCGGTAAGGGCCCGGATGTGGCCATCACCGTGTACAAGGAGCTGCCTGTCAACCTGGCCATGCGGGGAGCTTTGGTTGACCTTAGCCAATTTGAAGGCTTTGAGGCGGCAAAGGCCCGGTTCATGGAATCGGCGCTTGTGCCTTACACGTATCAGGGCGGCGTATACGCGCTGCCGGAAACGCAGAACTTTGACGTGATCTTTTACCGCAAGGACATCTTTTCGCAGCTTGGTTTGACCGTGCCAGACACCTGGGAGGATTTTCGCGCCATGGTACCCGTGATCCAAAAGCAGGGCATGCAGGCGGGCATCCCCTCCCCGACGGTGACAAACAACAATACCCTGGGCTTCCAGGCCCAATTGTTCCAACGGGGGCGGAGTTTCTACACGGATGACCTGATGGAGACGCAGTTTCAGGATCCGCCGGCGCTGGAAGCGTTCAAGGCCTGGACGGATTTATATTTAAAGTATGCGCTGCCGGTGAAGTATGATTTCTTCTCCCGCTTCCGCACCGGCACCATGCCCATTGCCATAGAAAGCTACACTACCGCCAATACATTGGCTGCGGCCGCCCCGGAGCTTACCGGCCTGTGGGATATTGCCCCCATTCCCGGCATAGAGCAGCCGGACGGGACCGTGGACCGCAGTGAAGGGGCCACGGGCACGGGAGCCATTCTCGTCGCCACATCCCTTAAGCAGGAGGCGGCCTTCGCGTTTATCTCCTGGTGGGTAAGCGATGAAACGCAGGCGGAGTTCGGCCTGGCGCTGGAAAGCCTGATGGGCGCCTCCGCCCGCTGGCCCACCGCCAATACCGGCGCCTTTGAACGGATGAAGTGGACGCAAAATCAGCAGGCGGCACTTATGGAACAATGGAAGTACGTAAAGGACATTCCCCAGCTTCCGGGCAACTACATCACCAACCGCAACCTGGCCTTCGCCTTCCGGGCGGTGGTGATGTCCAAGCAAAACCAGCGGGAAGTGCTGAACAAATACAATAAGGAAATCAACAAGGAAATCAAGCGCAAATGGGCCGAATTCGGGTACGGCCAGGGAGAAGGGAGGCGGGCGCCATGATTGAAACTGGCAGGCGGGCCCAAAAGCTTAAGCGCCCAAAGCATAGGGAGCACGCGCCTTACCGCCTGGCGGCCATATTGTTTGCATGCCCCTTTCTTCTGCTGTTTTTTACGTTTACCATCCTGCCCATCCTCTCCTCGGTGGTGCTCAGCTTCACAGACTTCAACATGCTGCAAACGCCTTCTTTTGTGGGCATGGAAAACTATATCCGCCTTTTGCTGGAGGATGACATCTTCCTGACCGCCTTGCGCAACACCATGATATTTGCCTTGGTCACAGGGCCCTTAAGCTACATGCTCAGCTTTGTGTTCGCCTGGTTCATATCGGATTTCAAGCGGGGTTTGCGCACCTTATTGACCTTTTTGTTTTACGCGCCTTCCCTGGCGGGGAACGTGTATTTCATATGGACCTACATATTCAGCGACGATGCCGCGGGGTTTTTGAATTCCCTTCTTTTGCGTATGGGCGTGATCCGGGAAAGCATATACTGGCTTTCCGACCCCGGCAAGAACATGACGGTGGTCATAGTGGTGATCCTGTGGCTGAGCATGAGCGTGGGCTTCCTTTCCTTTGTGGCGGGGCTTCAAAGCATGGATAAATCCCTGTACGAGGCCGGCGCGGTGGACGGGGTCAGGAACCGCTTTCAGGAGCTTTGGTACATCACCCTGCCGCAAATGGTGCCACAGCTATTGTTCGGCGCGGTGATGCAGATATCCACCTCCTTTGCGGTGGGATATGAGGCCATGTCCCTAACGGGCTTCCCCTCCACGGATTATTCCACCCACACCATCGTTTTGCACATTCTGGATTTTGGGGCCATCCGCTTTGAAATGGGCTATGCCTCGGCCATTGCGGTGGTGCTTTTCCTGCTCATGCTCGTATTCTGGTCGCTTATAAAAAAGGTGCTGCATACCTTTGGCGGGGCGGAAGGGGGCGAGGCAACTTGATGACCGTAAAATCCGCGCCCAGCAGGAAAGGCCTTCGTGTAAGGCATAAGCGGGTGACCCGCTCCTTTGCCGGCAATGCGCTGGTACTGTTTTTCCTTCTTTTGATGAGCGTATTTATGGTGCTGCCGCTTATGTATACGTTGGTCACGGCCTTTAAACCCACCAATGAACTGTTTTTGTATCCGCCAAAGTTTTTTGTGCAGAACCCCACCATCGAGAACTTTACCACCATGATCCGCCTGGTCAATGAAATGTGGGTGCCCTTTGAGCGGTACCTGTTCAACAGCCTGTTTGTGGCTGCCGTGGGTACGGCGGGGTATGTGCTAATCGCCAGCATGGCGGCGTATGCGCTGGCCAAATACAGGCACAGATGGCTGAAGGTCTTTTATGTAATAGTGGTCTGGGCCATTCTCTTCCGCCCGGAGGTAACGGGCATCCCCCAATACATCATCATCTCCAGGCTTCAATTGATCAACACCTATTGGGCGATCCTGCTGCCCATGATGAGCGGCTCCTTCGGCGTGTTCCTGGTCCGTCAGTTTGTGGTGACCGCCGTGCCGGATTCCGTGATCGAGGCGGCGCATATCGACGGGGCCAATGAATTCCGCCTGTTTGTTTCCATCGTGGCCCCGATGATCAAGCCCGCCTTATTGACGCTGTCCATCTTCACCTTTCAGGGCTTGTGGAACGCCTCCGGTGTTACGTACATCTATGATGAGAGCATGAAGGTGCTGCCCGTGATGCTGCGTCAGATCGCCTCCGCGGGCATCGCCAGGGCGGGCGCCGGGGCGGCGGTGGCGCTGGTTTTGATGATCCCGCCGGTGGTGTTTTTCCTTACCAGCCAGTCCGCGGTCATAGAGACCATGTCCCATTCGGGCATGAAGTAAGGGGAGGAGTCAAAATGGCCAAACGCTTGTGCGCCCTTTTCCTGTGCCTGATGCTCCTTCCGGGCACACTCCTTTGCGCCGCGGCGGAGGAAGCGCCCTACAGCGGCTATACCTACAACCGCTATGGACAGCCGGTACCTTCGCCCATCGGTTACCAGGTGAAGACGGTAATGAATGCCGCGGCCATGGGCATCACCAGTCTGAGCAAGCCCCAGGACATTCTGTACGACGCCGGGGCCTGCGAACTGTATATTGCCGATACGGGCAATAAAAGGGTCGTCGTGCTGGACAGCAGCTACCGCCTGGTCCGGGAATACAGCGCCTTTGACGGCGTGCAGCTTGCTCACCCCATGGGCGTTTTTGTGGACCGGGGCGGCGATATCTACATTGCGGACGACGAGCTGGGCGCCGTTGTCCGGATAAACAGGGAAGGGGAACTGATCAGAAGGTATACGCGGCCCCAAAGCGACCTGTATGAAGAGGCTACTCCGTTTAAGCCCCAAAAAGTGGTGGTGGACGGTGCGGGGCGCGTGTATGTGCTGTCCCAGGGCGTCTATCAGGGGCTGGTCTGCTTTTATGGGGACGGCACCTTCATGAACTTTTTCGGGTCCAGCCATGTAACCGTGACAGCCAAGGTGGTTTTGCAAAAGCTCTGGCGCATGTTTTTAACGCGGGCGCAGCGGGAGGGGCTGGAATCGTTCATCCCCATCGAGTACGGCAATATCGCCATCGATGATGAGGATATGATCTATGCCGTGGTGGTGGCCGGCGAGCAGGGCGAAAGCAAGCCCATCGCCAAGCTCAACCCCATGGGCATCGACATCCTTCCAATCAGGGCGAACGTCTCCTTTTCGGATGTGCTGCCGGAAAAGGACGGCATCTATACGGCGCTTAACAAGACCACCAGGGTCATCGGCCAGTTCACTGAAACCTCCGGCATGCTATTGACCTTCGGCGGGTACGGCACGCAAGACGGGCTGTTTCAGGACCCGGTCGCCATGGAGCGGGTAGGGGATGACATCCTGGTGCTGGACGCGCAGACGGGCGCTGTCACGGTGTTTGAGCTTACCGCCTTTGGAAAAGCCATCCATGAGGCCAGCATTTTGTACAACGACGGGCGGTATCTGGAATCCATCCAGCCCTGGCTGGATGTACTGAAGATGGACAACAACTACAACATGGCCTACCAGGGCCTTGGAAAGGCCTACTTCCAGCTGGAGGAATACGAAAAGGCCATGGATTACTACCGCCAGGGCAATTACAAGGATGGGTTCAGTGAAGCCTTCAAGGAGTATTCCCTGCAGGTGGTCCGCGACCACATGGGATGGATCCTTGCCCTGGCCGTGCTGCTGTTTGCGCTAATAAAGGGATGGAATCTTTACAAAAAGCGCCGCGGGATGATGCGGCAAAAAAGGCGCCTGGGCGTTTTCGGTGCGCCCATCTATTGCATGGCGCACCCCTACCAGGGCTTTGAAGGCGTAAAGTATGCCGGCCTTGGCTCCGTAGCTTCGGGCACTGTGGTGCTGCTTGTCTTTTTCCTGGCCACGGTGTTTGAATACCTGCAGACGGGTTTTGCCTTTAACCCAAACCGTATCGACCGGTTCAATGTGCAGCTTTTGTTTCTGGGTTCGGTGGGCAGCTTTATGCTTATGTATGTGAGCAACCTGGCGGTCTCCTCGCTGATGAGCGACTGCGAGGGCAAAAAGCATGAATTGTTTATAGCCTTTTCCTACGCGCTTGTCCCTTTTATCCTGGGCATGATCGCGCGGACGGTGATCAGCAACTTTGTAACGCTGGACATGAAGGTCTTTCTGGATTTTTTAAGCATCGTCACCATCGGCTGGTCGGCCATCCTGCTTACGATGGGCGTATACCACGTAAATCAGCTTACGCTGAAAAAAACGCTGTTGAATCTTGCGCTCACCGCATTGGCCGTAGTGATCGTGCTGGTATTGATGGTGTTGGCCTACAGCCTATTTGCGCAGATGTGGGTGTTCTTCACCACCATCTATCACGAAATCATGTTCCGCCTGTAGAAAGGAGAGGATGAATATGAAAAACGCAAAGCTTGTTTTCCTTTTGGCGGCCGTGCTGTTTTTGACATCCCTTCCTTTCGCCGCCTTGGGGCTTTCCCTGGACGGCTTTCAAATGGTGGATGAAAACGGGCTGCTTGCGCTGTATATTGATCCGGCCTCGGGCCAGGTCATTGTTAGAAACAAGGCGGACGGATACTTGTGGCGTTCCAACCCTGAAGCGCCCGACGCAAAAGCCAAGGGCGTTCACAAGATGACGCTGCAATCGCAATTGGTGCTCAATTATGTAAGCGACCGGGGCGCGGCGCTGTCCGCCCCCTCCCAGGTGGAGAGCGTGAACAAGGATGGCCTGACGGTGCGCATTGAAAACAAAACCGCCGTCTGCCGGTACGATTTTGCGAAAGCTGAGATCGCCATCACCGTTATCTACCGCCTGAAGGACGGCTTCGTGGAGGTCAGCGTGCCTGTAGACGGCCTGGAGATGCGGGGGGTGAATACCGTTTCCTCCCTGGATATATGGCCCGCCTTTGACAGCCAGGATTCAAACGCGCAGGGGTACCTGTTCGTTCCGGACGGCTCCGGGGCGCTGATCCATTATAACAACGGCGTGACCGCCATGGCGGAGTACAAGGCTCCATTATACGGCAAGGATTACGGCGTGGAGGGCCAGGTGGGCTCAGCCGCCGTTCTGCAAAGGACCGCGCCTAAAAACGAGGCCGCGGCCAGGCTACCGGTATTCGGCAGCGGTGGCCGGGACCACGGATACCTGGCGGTGATCGTGGAAAACGACGCCAAGGCTGTCCTCCATGCCAGGGTATCGAACCTGACCAACTACAACTATGCCTACAGCGAGTTTCAGGTCCGTTCCAGCGGCTCCATCATGATGTACAAAAAGGAGTTTGACGCCCGTGTCACCGGCGTCAGCGAACGGGACGGGCTGACCACCGGTGCCTATACCGTGCGGTACTACTGCCTGGCCGGGGAGAAGGAAAGCTCCTATGCGGGGATGGCGGATAAGTACCGGGACTACCTGATAAGTAAGCAGGGGCTTGAGCGGCGCGTTAGGGCCGGGCAGTACCCCCTGTACCTGGATGCATATGGCTACATCAAAAAGCAGGCTCAGTTCCTGGGCTTCCCGTATACCAAGGCCTTTAAGCTGACCACCGTTTCCGATTTGGAAAGCATGGTAGAAGACCTGGATATCCCTCAAACCGTGGTGTGCTATCAAAACTGGGTCAAGGACAGCGCCTATGAAAAGATTCCCCAAAGCGTTCAAATGCAAAACGGCCTTGGTACCGGGGAGCAGTTGACGGCGTTGGCCAGGAAGCTTGAAAGCCGGGGCGGCGGGCTGTATCCCGATTTTAATCTGACCAGGGTATATAAGGGCGGCAACGGCTTTACCGCCTTGTGGGACGCGGTGCTATCCCCCGTCAACGCCCCGCAGATGCAATACCAGCTTAATTACGACAATGCGGCGGTGAACGGGGAGATCCCGCCCTGGTACCTGCTCTCCCCATCCCGCTACCGGTTGTTTGCCGGCCGGTTGATGGAAAAGTACAAGGGGCTGAACCTTTCCACCATATCCCTGGAAGGCTTTGGCGAAATTTGCACCAGCGACAACCGCACCGGCGGCACGGGCAGGGGCCATGTCCCCCCAATTGTCCGGGATACGCTGAAGGATGTCATGGCGGTAAGCCCCAGTTTGATGCTGTCCGGCGGCAACGGCTACGCGGCTGCCCTGGCCTCCCATCTTGTGAAGGTACCCGTTAACAGCAGCAATTACGCCATCTGCAATGAGACCGTTCCCTTCTACCAGATGGTGTTCCACGGGTACATCCCCTATGCCATGGGCGCCATGAACCATTTTTCCAGCCCCCGGGAGGCGGTTTTGACGTGCCTGGAATACGGCGCCAGCCCCATGTACTCCTTTGTGAAGCAAAACAAGGAGGAGCTGCTTTCTTCGCGGATGATGTTCCTGTATTCCCCGGATTTTGACGCCTGGGTGGATACGGTGAAGCAGGACTACGATACGCTGTTTCAGGTGCTGAGCCGTGTCTCCACGGAGCGGATGACGGGCTATGAGCGCCTGTCCGATACGCTGACGCTGACCAGATACGAAACCTTGGCTGTTTATGTGAACTTTGGCGGGGAAG
Source organism: Bacillota bacterium (assembly GCA_023413135.1). Lineage (GTDB taxonomy): Bacteria > Bacillota > Clostridia > Christensenellales > Aristaeellaceae > JAEWAH01. Next base: position 3,600 of record JAEZQK010000126.1, on the reverse strand, counting down.
AAGTGCAGGCGGACGGGAAGACCGTTCCGCCCCTTGGCTTCCTTGCGGTGGAGGTGAACACGATTTGACCGGCGGCGTAAGATCCGGCAGGCTCAAACGGCGCAAGGCCCGCTGGGGGTATTTGTTTGTGCTGCCCTGGATGCTGGGCTTCCTTTTCTTCTTTGCCGCGCCTGTATTGCAGTCCCTGTGGTACAGCCTAAGCGACATCAAGATGTCGGATACGGGTTTTGCCTTAACCTGGGTGGGTGCCGGCAACTATGCCTTCATGCTTTTAAAGGATTCCAGATTCGTGCCCCTGCTGACCGACTCGGTGCTGGAAATGGCCTACAAGGTGCCCCTGATCGTGATCCTCAGCCTGTTTATCGCGGTTTTGCTCAACCAGAAATTCCGGGGTAAAAGCTTTTTCCGAAGCGTGTTTTTCCTGCCGGTGATCATCACCAGCGGTGTTACGTACGTGATGCTGCAAGGCATCATCAACGGCAATACCCTGGGCGCCACGCAAAACGCCTACATCTTTCAAAGCGCCGGTCTCAGGGAAGCCATGCTCGCGGCCAGCCTTCCCTTGTGGATCGTCAACGGCGTCAATGAAATCGTCAACAGGGTCTTTGCGCTGATCATGGAATCCGGGGTTCAGATTTTGCTGTTTTTAAGCGGCCTGCAAAAGATCCCCCCCAGCACGTATGAGGCGGCGCGCATGGAGGGTGCGGGGGAATGGGATTCCTTCTGGAAGATCACCGTGCCCCAGATGGTACCCATCATGCTGCTCAATGTGGTGTATTCCATCATCGATTCCTTCCTGGCCTACGGCACGGAGGAAACGGGCAACCGGGTCATGGCCGCCATCTACCGCACGGGCTTTGGCAGCCAGTTCCAGTTTGGCCTGGCGGCGAGCATGAGCTGGATCTATATGGCTGTGATCGCGCTGATCCTTATGCTGGCCTTTGGGGTACTGGGCAGGCTGGCCAGAAGAATGGAGGAGTGAAATTGGCCCAAACAGAGCTTCTGTTAAAAACACGCCATCATGCAGCGCATTTAACACGCCATGGGGCAGCATTTTTGATGCGGCTTTTCCGGCTGCTGCTGCTTGCCGCCATGAGCTTTGTGGTGCTTTATCCCATGCTGTACATGGTCTCCAACGCCTTCAAGCCCTTTATGCAGACGTATGACCCTTCGGTGATCTGGCTGCCCAAGACTTTGACCATGGAGAATATACAGGACGCCATGGCCATCCTGGACATCGGCTCCTCCTTGCCCAATACGCTGCTTTCCGCCGTGGCCACGGCCTTTATGCAGGTGGCCATGTGCCTTACGGTGGGGTATGGCTTTGCAAGGTTCCAGTTCAGGGGCCGGAAGGTAATGTTCCTGCTGGTCATCCTTACCATGATCGTGCCGCAACAGGCCATATCCACCTCCCTGTACACCACGTACAGGTATTTTGATCTGTTCGGGCTGCTCAAGGTGCTGGGCTTTGTGACCGGGGGAGCGGTGAAGCCCGTGAACATGATCGACAGCTACTGGGTATTTTGGCTGCCTGCCCTTCTTGGCATGGGGCTTAGGGGCGGCTTGTACATTTTCATCTACCGCCAGTTTTTTTTAAGCATGCCCCATGAATTGGAGGAGGCGGCGGAAATCGATGGCTGCACCCCTGCAGGTACGTTTTTTCGGGTGATGCTGCCCAACGCCGGCACGGTAATGCTGACGGTATTGCTGTTTGCATTGGTTTGGAACTGGAACGATTACTACACCCCGGCCATGTTCATGAAAAACCATATAACCCTGGCCACGGCGCTTTCCATGTTCCAGCAGAACCTGCAAAACCTTTCCACCATCGGCGGCAACTATACCGATACCGCCCTGATCGCCACCCGCATGCAGGCGGCGTGTCTTATATGCATTGCGCCGCTTTTAATCCTCTACGCCTTTACCCAGAAGTATTTCGTGGAGTCGGTGGAGAGGACGGGGCTGACGGGGATGTAGACGATCAAACAGTTCCGATTTCGTAGTGAAAATTTTTAAGGGGCCATCCCTTGAAAATAGAGCGTAGCCGAAAAGAAAAGGAGTGTTAAAACATGAAAAGGTTGCTGTCGCTTACCATCGTGCTGGTCATGCTTTTGTCCCTTGCCCCGCTGGCGTTTGCGGAGGAGACCTTGGAAAATCCCAACATCAGGATCGTATTCTGGATGAGCAGTAACGGGTACCTGAACATGAAGGCAAAGAATGACGCTGTGTTCGAAGCTTCCATGGAGGCGAAAGCCGCCTTTGAGGAAAAGTATGGCGGCACGGTGGAAGTCATCGGCGTCACCTGGGACCAGCAGCTGCAAAAGTGCATCGACATGCAGCAGGCGGGGGATGCGCCGGATCTTGTGCTGATGTATGAAAGCGTGTTCCACGGCGCGGTGCAGCAGGGCATCATTCAGAATATCGACGCTTACGTGACGCCGGAGGACTACGCCTATTATCCCATCTCCGAGGAAAATTACATGTGGGGCGGCAGCCATTACGCCGTGCCTATCAAGCCGTATTTGAAGCACATTACCTTCAACCGCACCCTCTTTGAATATGAGGGGCTGGAAGCGCCGGATGAGCTGTACTTGAAGGGCGAATGGACCTTTGACAAGTTCCTGGAGGCCGGCCGGGCCCTGACCCAGGATACGGACGGGGACGGGGAAATCGACCAATGGGGCTTCAGCGGCTACTACGGCGATACCATGAGCCATTTTCTGATCACCAACCATGGCGCGCTTTTGAATATTGACCAGGCAAACAAAAAGGTGACCTCCGGGCTGAAAAACCCCGAAACGCTGGAAGCGCTGACCTATCTTGGCGAGATGATGAATAACGCCAACCCCATGTGGCTGCTGGACGACTCGGAAATGTTCGGGTACTTTGACAACAACGCCCTGGGCATGATCGTGGGCAAGGAAATACAGGATGCCCGGGAGCTGCCCTTTGAAGTGGGCATGGTGCCCTATCCGGCAGGTCCCAGTGGGAGCACGGACGAAATCTATGTTTACAGTCAGAGCTGGGCCGTTCCTACCGGCGCGAAAAACCCCGAGGGAGCCATCGCCTACATCCGCATGATAAACGATATCCAAAAGGAAAAGGGCGATGAAAAGGAGCGCGCCCGCTATGATAAGGCGCCCGACGGCAGCGATATGTACGACCTGATCTACAACGGCCATACCCTCATCACCAGGTATGACAAGGGCCTTTCCGGTATTTTTGAGATCACGGGCAGTATCAATGAATATTTGGCCGAGGGCATTCCGGCTTCCACTGTGGTGGAACGGGTGGAACCGCTTGTAATAGCGGAAATCGAGAAAGCGTTCGGGAAATAAGTAGGCGCTGCCAGGGCTTATCAACAAAAGTGGCGGGGGGAATTCCCCGCCGCTTTTAATGTTTTGATTTGGTATAAAACACTTTACTGCATCGATGAATATCAGCACATAGAGTGCAAGTAAGCTTCGCACGCCGTCATCCTGAGGAGCGCAAGTTTGAAACAGCCAATTGAATAAGCGCGGAAAAGGAAGGAACAGCAAAGCAGGCTGCTGAGAAGCAGCCGGAAATGAGGGGGATGAGGTCAGGCAGGAGCCGAGGGAG
>JAEZQK010000115.1 GCA_023413135.1 Bacillota bacterium | reverse complement strand
GAGTATGGATAACTGCAGCAGGATTCTTTGGGGGTATGTTTTTAATAGCAATTATTGATAAATTGATTCCCTCATATGAAAATCCTCATGAGTCTCGTAAGATAGAAGAAATGGATAACTGTAAAGTAGGCAGTGGTTCAAAACTATTGAGAACAGGAGTGTTAACTGCTATAGCTATAACAATACATAACTTTCCGGAGGGCCTTGCTACATTTACATCAGCTGTAACTGAGCCAAAGCTTGGTATAGCTATTGCCATTGCAGTAGCGATACATAATGTACCGGAAGGTATTGCAGTGTCTGTACCAATATATTGTGCAACGGGCAGCAGAAAGCGTGCCTTCGGTTTGTCCTTGTTATCAGGTCTTTCGGAGCCCTTAGGTGCTCTGATTGGATTTCTCATATTAATGCCGATTATGAATGATTTCATATTTGGAATATTGTTTGCAGCTATTGCAGGGATCATGGTTTTTATTTCGTTGGATGAGTTGTTGCCTGCAGCAAGAGAGTATGGTGAACATCACTTGTCCATGTATGGGGTTATAAGCGGCATGATTTTAATGGCTTTAAGTTTGATCTTATTTATGTAAAATTAAATTACGGCAAATAACAATTGAAAGGAGTTTGGTTATGAATACAGACGACTCTTTCTTGTCAAAACTGAAAAAACTACTGTTTAGAAAGAAACTATCTGTTAATGGTATTTTGGGAGCTGTTTTGTTTTTTTCTAGCGTATTTACTATTGGAGGCTTTTTTAGCAGATATAAATGGTATTTTGATATATTTTCACATTTTCGTTTTCATTATTTTGTGTTTTTCTTTTTCTTTAGTCTTTTGTGTTTAATTAGTAGGAAGTGGAAGGTGCTTTTGTTTTCTGCTTTGCTATGTCTTGTAAATCTGATGCAGATAATACCTTTATATATTCCATACGGAACTTCGGAGGCTATGAGCTCAGACAATTCGGCTGCTATAAAAATTTTTCATTTTAATGTTCTTTCCAGTAACGGAGAGTATAAAAATACAGTAAAATATATAGATGAGAAGAATGCAGATATAGTTGTACTGGACGAGGTTAATAAAGTATGGATTGATAACCTGAAATTAGATCAGAAGTATAAATACAGTGTCATTGAGACGCGCGAGGATAATTTCGGTATAGCACTCTATAGTAAAATTGAACTGAAAAATCCAAGAATAGAGTATTACGGAGATGAAGGTCTTCCTAGTGCGGTTGCTGAGGTGAGAGTGGGAGAAAAGGATGTTTCTATACTTGGGACGCATCCTCTTCCACCAATAAATGATTCGAACTTTAAGGCGAGAAATGCACAATTTGAGTCAATTATTAAAAACAGGGACAGTTTTAGCAAGAGTTTGGTGCTCTTGGGAGATTTGAATACTACGTCCTGGTCATATGGTTTTAAAAATTTGGTTAAGGGTATGCAGTTGTACGATTCTAGAAGGGGATATGGTATCGAGTTTTCATGGCCCACAACCATACCGATATTATCGGTACCGATAGCTCACTGCCTGGTTTCAAAAGATATAAGAGTGCTAAAACGCGAAATGGGACCTAATATCGGGTCAGATCACCGCCCTATTTACATTGAACTTGGAATACCAAACACATCCCAAGTGGATAATAAAAATGGTGATGAGTATGCTGCACCCACTGATAAGGTCAAGGATACAAGCAACAACCCTGAAGAGACTGCTCTAGAACCCGTAGCAAAGAGTATTATTAAACCTGATGGATTAACTATCAAGGAGAGATTTGATGTGCCAGAAGGTTTTGAGCGAGTTGAGGTAAGAGAGGGCTCTTATGCGGAATATTTAAGAAATCTCCCTTTAAAACCTCACGGCAGTGTAGTCCATTATTTTGATGGCAATGAAAAAGGCAGAGATGTATATGATGCGGTAATAGATGTAGATGTTGGGGAAAGGGATTTGCAGCAGTGCGCTGATGCCGTAATGAGGCTTAGAGCAGAATACTTGTATGGAAAAGGGCTCTATGATAAGATACATTTTAACTTTACCAACGGATTTAGAGCGGACTATGCAAAATGGATGAATGGAAACAGGATAGTAGTAAAAGGCAATAATACCTATTGGGTGAAGACTGCTATATATTCAAAAGACTATAATGTATTCAGACAGTATATGGATATGGTATTCGCCTATGCAGGTACGTTATCGCTTTCAAATGAAATGGATAAGGTGAATACTTCTGATATGGAAATAGGTGATATATTTATAAAAGGTGCATCACCGGGACATTGTGTAATTATTGTAGATATGGCCATAAACAATGCTACAGGTGAAAAAATCTTTATGATAGCACAAGGTTACATGCCTGCTCAGGATATTCAGGTTCTGAAAAACTACAATAGTAGTGAAATAAGTCCATGGTATAGCTCGGATTTTGGTGAAGTGCTTGAGACACCGGAATGGACTTTTTATAAAGATCAGCTTATGAGATTTGGAGAATAAGACAAAAACTAATTGTTTGAAAAATATAAGCAAAATTCAATTCCCCAAATAGAGTAAATTTAAGGAATAAGACGAAAATTTATTATTTGAA
>JAEZQK010000098.1 GCA_023413135.1 Bacillota bacterium | reverse complement strand
CTCAATCGGCGCGCTGCTGCGCTGCCGCTTGCATCGCTTGTATCGCAAGCTTCCTCCGCCCGGCTTATTGCCGCCACTGGCGGCAGCCGGGCTACGGAACCCAGCGTAGCGCGGCGTTGCCTCGCTTAGTCTCCTTGTATTGCGCAAAAGCCTCTCGCGGCTTTGGACGCAATAATATTTTCCATTAGTATTACTTACGCTTTCCGCCCTTGGTGAGTACGTCTACCACTACGGCAGCCACGATGATGAGGCCAGTGATAATCTGCTGATAATAGGACTGAACCCGAAGTAGGGTCAGGATGTTGGCAATCATGGCGATGACCATGCAGCCGACCACCGTACCCGCGGCGCTGCCCAAGCCGCCCGACAGCGAAGCGCCGCCGATGATGGCACCGGTGATGGCGTCAAACTCCAGCCCCACGCCTTCCGCGGGCTGTGCGGAATTGAGGCGCGCCATGAATAATGTGCCGGCAATCCCCACGCATAATGCATGGAATAGGTAGGCTTTCATGACGGTTCGATCTACATGGATGCCCGCCGCCTTTGCAGACTCGCTGTTGCCGCCCACCGCGTACAGGTAGCGGCCCAGGCGCATACGGCTGAGTAAAAACCAAGTAACGACCACAAATACCACCATGAACAGAACAGGGTAGGGGATGAGCCCAAACAGCTTTCCCTGGCCCAGGATGACGATGTTGCCGATTTGCTTGATGACCCGGGCCCTTGTGTACATCAGCGCAAGGCCCCGGGCCGCCGTGCTGACCGCCAGGGTCACAATGAAGGCAGGCACATGCAGCTTGGTGATGATGAAGGCCGCCAAACTGTACATGACCAGACAGACGAAAATGCCCAGCAGTATTGACGCAACCATGGCAGTCCAATCAGTCCAACCGGATTCCTGGGTGAGGTTCTTAAAGGTTCCCAGCGTGATGCAGCCGCCGAGGGCGACCATGGAGCCCGCCGACAGATCGGTATTGCCTGTGATGATCAACAGCGTGATACCGCAGCCGATGATGGTGACCACAGATGCCTGGGTCAGTACATTGATGATGTTGGCCCTGGACAAGAAAACCGGCGACATCAATGCAAAGATGATGATAAAAACCACCATGACCATCACAATGCCGACCTTGCTGTACAAGTCCAGGAATGAAAAATTTTTTTCCAGCGGGCTGTGTATCAGGTTTTTCTGTTCAAGTGGGCTGTGGCTCATGGCTTGCTCCTCCTACGGCTGCCAAGCGCATAATGGCATTGGCATTGATCTGTTCCCCGGTCAGCGCACCGGCAACTGCACCCCCGCGGATAACCAGGACCCGGTCGCTCATGCCCATCAGTTCCTCCAGGTCGGAATCGATGAGGAGGATAGCATCGCCCTGCTCGCACTTTTCCCGCATCAGTTTATAGATTTCATACTTCGTTCCTACATCAATGCCCCGGGTGGGTTCGTCCAGTATGAGGATCCGTGGCTTGACGGACAGCCACTTTCCTAGGACCGTCTTCTGCTGGTTTCCCCCCGACAATTTTTCCAGCTTGGTCATGGGGGACGGGGCCTTGATGCGCAGCTCCCCAATCATGCGCTGAACAAGCGCCCGGATGCCCCTGCGCTTGAGCAGAGGGCTGTGGAACACGTGCTCCAGCGAAACAAGGGAAATGTTGTCCGATACGGAGGCAATCAAGTTAAGCCCCTGCCTGCGCCGGTCCTCCGGCACCAGAACGATGCCGTGTAAGATCGCATCGTTGACAGTCCTGATCTCCACCTTCCGGCCATACAGGTGCACCTCGCCTGTATCCTTTGGATCCATACCGATCAGGGCACGTGCGATCTCGGTGCGTCCGGCGCCGATCAGGCCGGAAATGCCCAGGATTTCGCCGCTGTGCAGCCGGAAGCTGATGTCGTGGAATAAACCCTTGCGGCTGAGATTGGTAACCTCAAGCACCACATCGCCGATATGGGCTTTTTGTTCGGGGTAGACCTCCATCATTTTTCGGCCGACCATCATCTCAATCACCTGGGGGATGTTGGTTTCCCCGGCCGGCATGGTTCCGATGTGCTCGCCATCCCGAAGCACGGTGATGTAATCGCCAACCTCGAAAACCTCTTCCATTTTGTGGCTGATATAAATAACGGTGATCCCGGCCTTCTTCAGCTCGTGGATTTTGCGGAAAAGGAATTTGACCTCATTCTCCGTAAGTGAGGAAGTGGGCTCATCCATAAGAATGATCCTTGCGTTCACCGAGATTGCCTTGACGATCTCCAGTAGCTGCGCTTCGGCGATGGACAGGTTTTTCATCTTGGTGTTAAGGTTGAAGCTGAGCCCTTGCTGATGAAGGTAGCTTTCGGCCTGCCGCTTCATGGCTCTGTCGTCCACCGTGCCCCTGGGGGTCATTATTTCCCGGCCCAGGAAGAGGTTTTGCAGCACCGTCATCTCGGGGATGATGTTCAGCTCCTGGTAGATCATGGAGATGCCCATACGAAGCGCATCCGCCGGTCCACTACAGTTCAGCGGGCTGTTGTTAAAGTAAACCTGCCCTTCATCCGCCTTATACAAGCCGTTAATGATTTTCAACAGCGTGGATTTTCCGGCGCCGTTTTCCCCGATCAGCACGTGGACGCAGCCCGGCTTGACGCCGAAGCTCACTCCCCTGAGCGCGCGTACGCCCGGGAACGACTTGCTGATCCCCCGAAACTCCAGGATGTATCCGGCAGCAGAATTACCATCAGGCAAAAAGCAGCCCTCCTTTCCTGTCAGAGGTCCCGTCGGTGATTTGACAGCGCCAATGCCGCTGCACCATCATTCGGGCAAAAGGATTGCCTTGGCGCAGCCGTAGATGGCCGCGTTGTTGCCTAGCATAGCCGGTAAGAACGGCGTCTCCCTGGCCGCATGGAATACATAGCGCCGGTAGGCGGCCTGAATGCGATTTATAAGCATGTCCCCGGCCCGGGAGAGTCCGCCGCCGATGACAAATAACTTTGGATTTACAATGGTGCCGATGATGGACATGCCCTTACCCAGAGCATCCGCCAGCCCATCCAGCAGCCTCATGGCCAGGGGATCGCCCCGGGCCGCCGCCAAAGCTACCTCCCGTGCTGTCAATCCCTCCTCACGCAGGACGGTCTTCTCCTCCGGATGGGCGTGCAGGTATTCCCTGGCAATCTCAGCAAGTGCCCGTGCGGAGCCGTACTGCTCCAGGCACCCATGTTTTCCGCACACACAGGGCTTAAGCTCATCCGCATTCAGCAGGATATGGCCGATTTCTCCTGCCGAACCGTTACAGCCCATAAGTGGCCGCCGGTTGACCACGATGCCGCCGCCAATGCCGGTGCCCAGCGTGACCATCACAAAATCACTGCATTCTCTGGCGCTGCCCAGCCACATCTCCCCGAGGGCTGCCATGGAGCCGTCGTTCCCAGAAACCACCTGCCAGCCGGTCAAGGCCTGCAGCTCTGCCTGTGCATTCACAATACCCCAGCCCAGGTTAAGGCAATGGTTTACGATGCCGTCCTCCTGTACGGGGCCGGGCAATGCCAGGCCGATCCCCTGGATGCTGCCGGAAGAAATGCCTTGCTCCTGCATATGGATCCTGATGCTGTCGGCCACATCCTGAAGGATATGCTTTCCATGATCCTCCACACGGGTGGGAATCTCCCACTTAAAGACAAGGTTTCCCTCCCTGCCTACCAGGCCGAGCTTAATGTTTGTCCCCCCAATATCCACACCGAAGGCAGCCTTCATATTTCCGCCCCTCCCGGCAAGAAATCCTTCAGGTGCTCGTTGAGCGCCAAGGTGTGGCCCACCGGATCGCTGTCCTTGTCCGGAATCTCTTGAAGGCGCGCTCCTGGAATGTTTTGGGCGAAGTATTCGCCGTATTCAAAGGGGTGGACATAATCGTTCCTGTTGGCGATGACAACCGCCGGCACGTGGATCGATTTTAACTGAACGGCTGCATCATAAGGGGAGCAGGACGGAAGAATTAGAAACTTTTGATAATGCTTCAGGGATGCCGGGTCATCGAAAGCAGCCGCAAAAGTGCCAGATGTATAGGCTGAGAGGCTACTAAGGAAGGCATACTCATGCGTCCTTAAGAACCCCTCCCGGTCATCCTGCTCAAGGAACTGCGCCAGGACGCCATATAAGCGCCGTATGTCAGGATGCATGGGCCTGTCGGTCCAGGCGAGGCGTATAAGCGCCAGGCCCAAGACGCGCTTGGGATATCTGAGCGCCAGGTTCACGCTAACCGCAGCGCCCATGGAGATGCCTCCCAGATAGAACGAAGTGATCTGAAGATGATCGGCCAGCGCGGCGGCATCCTCCGCCAAAGCCGCAAAGCCATAGGTATCAAGACATATGTCGCTGCCGCCGTGGCCCTGCTGGTCTAGCGTAATCAGACGAACACCGGGGATGGGCTTGTACGTGTTCCTGATTTGTGCGATGCCGCCGCCCAGCCCGTGCAGAAAGAGGAAGGGGGTTCCCTCCCCTTGGACCAAGTATTTAAGCCTCAGGCCGCGGCTAATAAACTCAGGCACCGGCTATCACACCCTTTAGGAAGCCGACGCTTCCCTGCACCTGTGCTTCGCTCAGCCCGTGCAGCATGAGCGTTCCCTCATAGCCATACCGGCGAAGCAGGCTCACATAGTAAGGGAAATCAAGCACGCCTTCGCCTGCGGCAACAAACTCCAGGTCGCCCTCCACGGTGAGGTCCTTGGCATGGGCCTGGACAATATCGTGGCCAAGCAAGGCAAAAGCCTCCTCCAATACCCCGCGCATCAAATGAACCTGTGAGGGAAGAAAAAGGTTGGCGCCATCCATGATTATTTTCAGCCGGTGGGTTTTGAAGGTATCCAGGTACTCCCGCGCCCGCCTGGGCGTATTGATGATGTTGCTGGCCTCCGTCTCAACGCCCAGGATGATGTCATACTCCTGGGCAAAGGCAAGGATGCGTTCGGTGGTGCGTTTCAGGTCATCCCAGGCATCGGGAAGGAGGTTTCGTTCATCCCACATCCATTTGCTCTTTGGATTGCGGGAACCCGTGCATAGGGAAATCATGGGAACGTCAAGAAGCTGCGCAATGCAGCAGAGGGTTTGAAAGCGGACGATGCCATCTTCCCTCTCCTTTTGATCAGGTGCGATCATGTTGAATGTGCCGGAAAGGCCGTCCAGGATAATGCCATATTCCTTGGCGAAGAGCCTGACCGATGCGGTCTTGTCCATATCGATACGCTCGGGCATGGTCTCCATACCCGCTGACAAAAGGTTCAGGTGGGTATGCCGCAGGCCATAGGACCGTATCTTTGAAAAAACTTCCTCCAATCCCCCCTGAAAGGTACGGGAAAAAATGCCTATGTCCATTCAAATTCCACCTTTCACATCCTTAAGATGGATGCGCCTGCCGTTCTGGTGCACCGACTCGTAGGTGGCGATAATCGCCCGAAGGGCTGCAATGCCGTCCTCGGCGCCAGCCCCGGTCTGCTGGGCGCCATGCAAGATAACGTCCGCAAAGGCCTCCATCTGGCGGCGGTAGCTATGCCCGTCCGCGGCGTAGGGCTTGCTGACGACGCGAGTGCTTTCCTTCCAGCATTCCACCTCGGAGGAAAGCAGAACCCATGGGTTATAGGTTTTTGCATACACGGTGCCATTGGTGCCGTAAATCTCAAGCCCCTCGTGCCAATCCGCCCGCACGGCTATCGTTAAATCCAGGCATCCGATGGCACCGGAAGCAAAATCACAGGAGATCAGCCAGGAGTAGAGATTCCCCTTGACCGCAAGCCTTGCCTGCAAGCTTTCGATTTCCCCCAGCATAAAGCGCGCCGTGTCGAACAAATGGCTGGCGTGGGCCAGAAGGTAGTAGCGGTCCAAGACTGATTTCGGGTTCCCTGCCGGCTTTTTCATGGCGGTGCTGGAGTACAGCGGCGGCATGACGTTGTCGCAAAGGGTATAGCGGCCGGTGCTGTCGCAGTACCATCCTTTATAGGTGGTGACCTCGCCGATCTCATTTTTCACAAAGTCCCGGGCGAACTGCAATCCACCATCAAAGCGCTTCATATTGCCTACCTGGAGCACCAGCTTCTTTTCCGCGGCAAGGCGCCCGGCTTCTTCACATTCCTCAATGTTTACCCCCAGCGGTTTTTCAACCAGCACGTGCTTGCCGGCCTGAAGCGCCAGTTTGGTGCAATCGATATGGAACTGGTCGCCGATGCCGATGACCACGGCCTCAATGTCCGGATCTGCAAGCATGTCTTCATACTGCGTGTAGGTTCGCTTGGGTTCGTATATTGCAGCCATTTTATACAGCAAGTCTTCTGCAACATCACAGATTGCAATCAATTCCACATTATTGGCCTTCGTGGCAGAAATGAAGTGTGCGGCCTGGCAGATGGTTCCGCAACCCAAGATGCCGATCTTCAGGCGGCGTTCCTTCTTTTTAACATTGATGTTCATAAGGCACCCTCCCTTTTCATCTTTGAAGTGTATAGCAGGTAATCCTTAAGTCTTGTGCGCCTGAATATGCATGAATTCGCGTGAGGGTATACTTATACTAAGCCATGGCAGGAATAGCACGTGGATATTGTTATCACGAGGCGATGTAACTTGGCAGGGTTATTCATTTAATGTATATGTGCACCGTATCAATTTACCACAGCACTTTTTACTTAACTGTTTGCATAAAGGAATATTTTCCTTTGGTAAACTTTTTTATATTTTCACATCATTGGAAACAATCTTGTTCATATTCTACACCGTATCATATGCTTAACGCAAGTGGGAAGCCATAGATTTAAACAATATAGTGTTGTATGTATACTGCCCCCGCCCACCCCGGACCCGGCTTGCGTTTCTATACTCATTGTGTTATGATAGGCAAAACATGGAAGATGAGACGAGGATTTTATGCCCAAAATCTAAAACGTTTTCGTTGGTGGGAGGGTCTTCTATGCAATACGGGTATTTCGATGAGCAGGCAAGGGAATATGTCATTACCAACCCCAATACGCCCGCGCCGTGGGCCAACTATCTGGGATCGCCAGAGTACGGGGCGATTATCACCATCAATGCAGGCGGCTACAGCTTTGTCAAATCCGGCGCAGGAGGGCGGATACTGCGTTATACTTTCAACCAATTTGATGAGCCGGGCCGCTACCTGTATCTGCGTGACGACGAAACCGGTGATTTTTGGTCGGCCACATGGAAACCGGTGGCAAAGCCGCTGAAGGATTACAAGACCCTTTGCCACCATGGCACCGCCTATACCGAATTTGAAAGCGAATACGCAGGCATCCGCACAAGCGCGCTGTATTATGTGCCCTTGGGCGCGGATCATGAGGTATGGCGGCTGAGCATCGAAAATACGGGGGGCAAGCCCCGCACCGTCTCCGCGTTCAGCTACTGCGAGTTTACCAACGAAAACAATTATGAGCAGGACTTGGTCAACCTGCAGTATACGCAGTTCATCAGCCGCACGGAATTCAAGGGTGACCACATCCTACAGCACATCAATGAATACTGGGATGTGGACGCCGGCCTTTCCAATGGCCGCGAACGCTTTATTGGCCTTATCGGCGCACCTGTGACCAGTTGTACCGGCAGCCGGGAATCCTTTTTGGGCCGGAACCGTTTCGATGCGCCGCAAGCGCTGCTTAACGGCCGCTGCGACGGCAGCCAGTGCTACAACGGTAATCCTTGCGGCGCGCTGCATGCCGCGCTCACGCTCGCCCCTTATGAAAAGCGCACATTGGTGTTCCTGCTTGGCCAAAAGACCGAAGATGAGGCGCGTAAGCTTATGGACCGCTATGCCTTAAGTCCCGCCGCTGCGGTCGATACGGAGCTGAAAGAGCTTAAATCCTACTGGCATAAAGAGCTTGACAACCTGCAAGTAAATACGCCGGATGATGCTTTCAATGTGATGGTGAACACATGGAACGCCTATCAATGCTTCACCACCGTGGTTTGGAGCCGCGCAGCCTCGCTCATGTACTGCGGCCAGCGCAACGGGTACGGCTACCGCGATACCGTGCAGGATATTCAGGGCATCATCCATCTTGACCCGGCGCTGGCCAAAAAGCGGCTGACCTTTATGCTTTCCGCACAAGTGCACCACGGCGCGGGCTTGCCGCTGGTAAAGTTCAATCACAACCCCGGCCATGAGGACACGCCTGAACAGGAAAGCTACGTCAAGGAGACCGGCCATCCCCATTACCGCGCGGATGATGCGTTATGGCTGTTCCCCACAGTGTACAAGTACGTGGCCGAAACCGGCGACTTTCAGTATCTGAACGAGGTGATCCCCTTTGCAGACAAGGAGGAGGGCACGGTGCTTAATCACCTGCGCCGCGCCATACACTTCAGCATGACGCATCTGGGCCCGCACGGCATGCCCGCCGGGCTGCATGCGGACTGGAACGATTGCCTGCGTTTGGGGGAAAAGGGCGAAAGCACGTTTGTAGCCTTCCAGCTGTACTATGCCATGCGCCTTATGCTTAAGCTGGATAAGAATGACCCCGTTTATGCCGCCTATCTGGAAGAACAGAGCGGCAAGCTGCTAAAAACGCTCAACGACTTCTGCTTTGAGGGTGACCGGTTCATCCGCGGGTTCACCGAAGCAGGCGCGGTCATCGGCAGCAAGGCGCACAAGGAAGCCGCCATATGGCTCAACCCCCAGAGCTGGGCGGTGTTAAGCGGTGCCGCGGTAGGCGAACAGGCCGAAATGATTATGCAAACCGCCTTTGACAAGCTCAACACTCCCTACGGCATGCAGATCATGGCGCCCGCCTACCGTTATGAGGCGTTTGACGGCGCGCGGATGCTGCTGTTCAACCCCGGAACAAAGGAAAACGGCAGCGTGTTCTGCCAAACACAGGGCTGGGCGATCCTCGCGGAGGCGCTGCTTGGCCACGGCAGCCGTGCCTTCCGGATCTTTAGCGAATCCTCCCCGGCCAGCTTCAACAACAAGGCCGACCTGCGTGTGATTGAGCCTTACGTGCACGGACAGTTCATTGAAGGTTCGGAAAGTCCTTTCGCCGGACGCGGCCACGTGCACTGGCTCACCGGTACCGCCTCGACCGTGATGGTCGGCTGTGTGGAGGGCATATTGGGCCTTAGGCCGGCGCTGGAAGGGTTTGTGGTATCGCCTTCGATTCCGGCGGAATGGCCAGGCTTCACCATGCGCAAGGTATTCAGGGGCAAAACGCTGCGTATCACCGTGGACAATCAGGCACACCGTGAAAGCGGCGTTACCCGCCTTGTACTCAACGGGCAGGAACGCCTGCCCGGGCCGATCCGCGACGAGGAACTCGCATTGGATAACGATTTGCTTGTGATTATGTAAAGGCGCTGGCATATTCGTTGGTACAAGAATGACCCACCATGCGATGGGTCATTTTTGGTGGTAGCTTTGGAAAAAGTTTGTCGGAAAATCCTTGACAGCATCGGCGGTGAGCAGTGTAATATTTACGGTAATCGTTAAATTTGAGGTGTGGCTGTTTCATGCGGCGATTGTCGGCGAAGCTCATGGTCGGGGCGTTCCCCGTGTCGATTTTTATTCTTTACATGATCTCCTATGCGGGGCAGGCCGCTTATGGATCATACCTGAATCTATACTTGGCCGCCAAAGGCTTTTCCCAATCCCAGATCGGCCTGACCGTATCGGTGTCTATATTTTTTGTGATGCTGTTTCAGATGCTTTGGGGAGGCATCAGCGACCGTGCGAAAAGCAAGAATACCGTCATACGCGGGCTGTATTTGGCCAGTGCGGTCATCATTCTGTTGTATTACGTATCGGTCAATTTCTGGATTGTGCTTGTGGTGCTGGCGCTTTTTGCCTCTGTTTACACGGGGGTACCGCCGTTAATGGACAACGCCGTTCTGGAACTGTCCGAGGGACAGACGTGGAATTTTGGGCAGATCCGCACCGGCGGCACGATAGGCTACTGTTTATCGGTACTGCTGATCGGTTTTGTGATCGGTGATGACTACGGGCGTATTTTTGTCATCACCTCGGCGTCGCTTATGTGCTGCTTTTTGCTGATGCGGCGCATGCCCCGCGTGGCGGGGCACCGGTCGGATAAGGCGCGGTCTTCGTTTCGGCTGCTGCTTAAGAATAAGCCCATCATGGCGGTGATGGCGTATTACCTGGCCTTTTCCATGGGCTTAAGCCTCTTTTACAGCTTTTACCCGATCCATTTCACATTAATCGGCGGCACTAGTGCTCAGGTAGGAATCATGCTGTTTTTCTGCGCGGTCACCGAGATTCCTTGCCTTATACTGGCCAGGCGTGTTGTGAAGCGCATCGGTCTGGACCGGGTGCTGATCTTTTCGGGGCTGGTCACGGTAATTCGCTGGGTGCTGCTGTTTTTGCTGCAAAACCCCATCGCCGCTATTTTTGTCAACCTGCTGCATGGCATGGGCTATACCGGCTTTAGTTACTGCATGGTGGTTTACATCAATGAGCACGTACCCAAGGATTTGCGCGCCACGGGGCAGAGCTTTAACGTATTGATGGGAAATGTCTTGTCACGTGTGATTTTCGGCTATCTGGGGGGCTTGGCCTCCCAGGCGTTCGGGGTAAACTGGGTCATGCTGATGGCCGGCGTGGTCTTGGCCGGGGCCACGATTCTCTTCGCCATTTGGTCATCGCGGCACCACGAGGAATTTGCCTGAGCCGCGCGATTGGAACATATGGGAGGGTTCTTTGTGCCCCAACAACTGCGATCATCCGTTGGTGTCTTTGCGGTACTCGCTGGGGGTTACACCGTATGCCTTTTTAAATTCATGGCAAAAGTGGCTCAAGCTTTGAAAACCCACACCGATAGCGATATCAATTACTTTTATGCAGCTATTGCTCAAAAGCTTGCATGCGTGTGAAAGGCGCAATTCGGTAATGAAGCTTGTAGGCGTAATGTGATAATAGCGTTTGAATTCGCGGCAGATATGGGCCTGCGCTTTGCAGGCCAGTTTTTGCATCATGGCCACGCCGCTTACGAAGTTTTCGCTTTTCTGCATTTCATGATGAAGCCAGGCAAGCCAAGTGGGCACCGGCGTTTTGGCCTCCCATGTCCTGGCTGGGAAAAAACGCCCGAATAATTGGGCTAGGAACAAACGCAGTTCTGTATTGATGGCGTCGCTGGAAGGGTGCGGCAAAAGGATAAAGCCTTCAAATTTGATAACCAGATCATTGAGATCACTTTTGGAAACCGTGGTCTTGGGCGGGTCATTTGTATCGAGCAGACGTTTGGGCTTAAACCCCTCGGCAAGATAATCAAACATTGCGTCAATAACCCGCGGAAGGATCGCCAGGTTAATAAATTGAAAACGCTCGCCTTCAACCTTTTCAAACCGGTGAATATCCCTCGGCCGGATGAATATAAGGTCACCTTCCAGCAGTTCCTGCTGCTGGCCGTTAAAGCAATGGAGGATTCGCCCTTTTATGACGAGGCAAAGCTCATAAAAATCGTGATCATGCAGCGTGGATAAAAAATAGTCGGAGGTAAAGAAGCTGCCGTCGCACTCCATATCCTGCCGCATATAGCTGGACCACTTTAAGTGCTGTGCATCCATATCAATTCCTCCCATCAATGTACAACAACGATTATATCATATTGGCACAAGATGATGTGCTGCAATTAAGATATAATGCTTTTAAAAAGTACATGAAAATAGGCTGAACCGACTATTTCGTGCAATGAAAATGCATTCGATGCAAATGAGGCGCATCAAAAAAGTGATACTTTGGGCCGGGAGGGCACATTGCGCCAAGGCTTTGAACTCCCGGCGCCCCATGTGGAAGGAGCGACCGGACCATGCTGCTGGGCAACAGGATCCATAAGCGGGCCCTATTTATCAGGACGGTTTTGATGATCACCTTGATTTGCCTTATCATTGTGCTGGCGCTTGCAATGCTGTATGCAAGCATTTCCATGCGCAGCATGCATATGATGCTGCTGGAAGAGAACCTGAAGGGCCTGGAGCAGTTAAGCGGTGAACTCGACGGCCAGATAAAGCAGTTCCAGCAGTTTGGTGTGCTGCTGCAGCAGGATTTTTATGCCTTTGAATACTTGAATGCCCGCACCTACAATGTTAATGTGGCAAGCAGGGCTTGCCTGCTCATGAAATCCATCCGTCTTTTAAACAGCAACATCTATTCCATTCTTCTGTACAACCGGTCAATCAACGATTATCTGCTGGCGGGCGAATCAAAAATCGGCATTGAGCAATTTACCGGGCAGCAGCCGGTACGTGTACACACTGTGCCGGGCGTTGAAATGGCATTCAGCATCATTACACCACAGGCACTGTATGACACCTCCTCGCCCATCCGGACGGCCTCGCTGATCCTTCCTGGCGACGCGAGGGCTGGAGATTGTCTTAACAGCGCCATCATCATGAACCTTGACTGCCGCAGGATCAACGACGATTTGCTTTTCCGGCGCGGCGGCCTGAATATCATCGCCGATGAAAATGGAGAGGTGGTCTTTCATTCGCCGGATTATGACGGAACGCTGAGCATCGCGAATACGGCGTATTTCCAAGCCGTCTTGCGGGATGGCCTGGCCAAGGGAACACTGGAAACAAAAATAGATCACGGCAATTATATTATATCCTATAACAAAAGCGGCGTGACCGGGCTGTATGCCATCAGTGTCAAGCCGCTGGACGCACTGATGACCGGCATGGGGAAAACGCAGAACCTTTTTATCTTTATCGCTTTTGCTGCGCTGCTTGTCTCCTGCCTGATGTCCTATCTTGTCTCCAGGAACATTTACAATCCCCTGCGCTCCATTGTGGATGCGGCGCTGCGCTCCCGGTTCGGGCACAAGGCGGAGGGCAACGAAGCCAAAGTAATTTCCTACGTGCTAACCCAGAGCGAGGCGTTCATACGGGACCTGGAGCAGAAGAGCAAAGGCCAGGCCGCCGCGCTCCGCGAGGAATACCTGCGGCATCTTTTGCGCCTTGCCGGGGAAGCGGACCGGCTGAAGGAACTTTCGCATCTTCATTTTGCCCAGGAGCTGTTTCCGTCCTACATCGCGGCGGCCAGCATCGACCGTTACCAAAGCCTGCACGAGGCGGCCCAGGGCGCCTGTAAGGCGCTTTTGAGAAGCATGGCGTTAAGGTGCGCGTCCAATGCTTTTGCTTGCCATGCAGTGGATATGTTTGATGGCTCGGCCGCGATTTTATTGAAGATCAAGCCGGATGAATGCACAGGGCTGCAAGAGGTGCACCAGGCGTTGGAGGACCTTCGCCGGGCCTTTGAGCAGGATACCGGGATCACCCTGACCATCGGCATCGGCGGCCGGTCGGAAGGGCCGAAGCAGTGCGCGGCAGTCTACCAGCATGCCCTTGACATGGTCAAGCACCGCTTTTTGCTTGGCCCCAACAGGATCATTGACGATGAGCTCGTGTCGGAGCGCCTGGCATCGGACCTTCCCTATCCGGCGGAGCCGGCGCAAGGATTGATTGAGGCGATCCGCCAAAACAAAAGGAAGGATTTTGCCACCTGCCTGGGTGGCCTGGCAGATTCGCTGAAGAACCACGCCTATGCCCAAAGCGTGCACATCTTCTTTCAAACGGCCATGTCCTGCCTGTATGAGTTCATACAGATCGCGGGACCGGAGGGGAGAAGGTTTACCTCCTACATGGAGGACCTTTCCAACATACTCAAAGAGATGGAGACCATCGACCAGGCCAAGGAATGGCTGTGCTCGGTGTTTTTGGAATATGAGCAATTTCTCAGCGGCATCGGGCGAACGAAAACGCAAAAGCATGGCGAATTGGTGGAAAAAGCGCGCAAATATATCCTGGACAACCTTGGCGATCCCTGCCTGTCCGTTGAAGTGATCGCAAGCGCCGTGGGATACGCGCCATATTATTTTTCCAAGATATACAAAGAAACTACGGCCGTCAACATCAACAGCTATATCCGCCAGGCGCGCATTGAAAGAGCCAAGCAGTTGCTTGTGCATACCGGTATCAAGGTCAATGATATCCCGCAAAAGGTCGGCTTTGCGAATGTCAGCTATTTTTGCGCAGCCTTCCGCAAGGAGGTGGGCTTGACGCCGTCCGAATTCAGGGAATGCCATGAAATAGGGGCCCAATCATGATCAAAGCCATGCAATATCAATAATCTGCGAAGCAAAAAACGAATTTTTATTGTTTATCGGCAAAACGGCAGCCCCTATAATGAACTCAAAAGAGATGAAAACGTAACAACCCTGCGGTTGGAAACAGGTTCATCACCGGAAGGGGCTTTATGGATGACAGCTTTGATGACAAATAAACGCGGCCGCACAAAAGGGGGAGCAAAGGCTCCGGCCATGCTCAAAAGCCTGATAAAGGACAGGTCGCTCCTTTTGCTGGCGCTGCCGGGTGCCCTGCTGCTGTTTTTGTTTTCTTACCTGCCGCTTGCCGGGATATTGATCGCGTTCAAGGATTTTAAGTTCGGCACCGGCATCTTCGGCAGTGCATGGCAAAAGCCGATCTACTACAATTTTATTTATCTGTTCACCTCCTCCGGAACACTTAGGGCCACCGTGAACACCTTGACCCTAAACTGCGTATTTATCCTGTCGGGCGTTCTGGCAGCGGTCACATTTGCGCTGCTTTTGAATGAAATTATCAGCGTGCGTTACAGAAAGCTTATACAGTCCTTTTCCTTTCTCCCGTATTTCATGTCCTGGATCGTTGTGGGCGTATTCGTTTACGGCATTTTCGGCGAGCAGGGCGGCGCCTTGAACGGCCTGATCGTTAGCTTGGGCGGAAAACGGATAGATTGGTATACCTCTGCGGAATACTGGCCGGCGATACTGCTTGGCGTAACGCTGTGGAAGTTTGTGGGCTACAACGCGGTGATCTATCTGGCCACAATCACGGGCATTGACCCAACCATTTTTGAGGCGGCGCAGATCGACGGCGCGGGCCGCATGCAGCAGGCCATGCGCATCACCATCCCCATGCTTTTGCCGACCATGACCATACTTGTGCTTTTGCAGGTCGGCCGGATCATGAACGCGGATTTCGGCATGTTCTACGGGATCGTCGGCGACAATTCCATGTTGTACCCCACCACCGACGTGCTGGATACCTTTATTTACCGCAATCTTCGCAAGCTGGGCGATATCGGCATGTCTTCGGCGGCAAGCCTGTATCAATCCGTCATCTCTTTTGTGCTGTTGCTTGTATGCAACGGCCTTGCCAGGAGGATGCAAGGCGCATCCTCCCTTTTCTGAGGTGGCGTATGAAGAAGATGACAAAATCCAGGCTGCTGATCTACATTGTTACAGGCGTATTTGCCTTTATGTGCCTGATCCCTTTTCTGCTGGTGCTGGGCGGCTCCTTTACCGATGAGCAGGAGATACGCAGCGAGGGCTACAAGCTGGTGCCAAAACAATTCAGCCTGAAAGCATACCAGCTTTTGTTCATTGAGCCCAGGTTCGTTGTGAACGCCTATACGGTCTCCATTATCGTAACGTTTGCCGGCACCGCTTTTGGGCTGATGTTTTGCGCCATGCTGGCCTACCCCATATCGCTCAAGCGCTTCCGCCTGCGCAAGGCCTTGTCGCTGTATGTAATCCTAACCCTTTTGTTCAACGGCGGCATGGTGTCATGGTACATCATCACGGTCAACTTCCTGCGGCTGAAAAACAACATCCTTGCCCTGATCATCCCCATGCTGGTCAACGGCTTCAACGTGATGCTCATCCGCAACTACTTTGAAACCATCCCCGATGAAATGCATGAATCGGCAAAGATCGACGGCGCCGGCGACATATTGACCTTCTTCCGGATCATACTGCCCCTGTCCACGCCGGTATTGGCTACAGTCAGCCTGTTCATTGCGCTTGGGTACTGGAACGACTGGTGGCTTGGCATCATGCTCATCGACAATTCGGATCTTCAGCCTTTGCAGATCCTTTTGCGCTCCATCGTTTCCAACATCAACTTTCTGAAAAACTCCGAGGAAGGTGCGCGTATGATCGATCCCAACAGGCTGATCCCGGCCGAAGGGGTCAAGCTGGCTACGTGCATCGTCACCATCGGCCCCATCATATTTGCCTATCCGTTTGTGCAGCGGTATTTTGTCAAGGGCATTATGCTGGGCGCCGTCAAAAACTAACTGACCCAGCCAAGGCTGGTCGGAAAATAAAAAGGAGAGATGATTATGAAAAGGACACTCGCAAAAAGCTTTGCCATCACAGTTGTGATGGTGCTGCTGGCCGGGCTGCTGCTTCCCTTGGCAGCATTGGCCGACAGTGCGGCGCTCAACGAAGTAACGTTGCGCCTGTACTTCCCTGGTGACAAGCGTGCGGCGACCGACGATGTGTGGAACTATGTCACGGAGCTGGTCAAGGACAGGCTGAATGCCAAGCTGGAAGTTACCTTTATCCCCTGGAACGATTATCAGGACAAGATCCAGCTGATGTGCGCCTCCGGCGACGACTATGACATGAACTTTGACGGGACATGGCTGATGTATCCCAAGATGGTCAATAAGGACGCATACCTTGACCTTAAGGAACTGGCCCCCGCCCATATGCCGGAATATTACAGGCGGCTTAACGAGGCCGGCTTCATTCAGGGCGCCATGAGCGGCGGCAAGCTTTTGTGCATCCCCTGGACGCCGGTATTTGTCAACAAGCCCCTAGTCAAATGGAACGAAGTGGACTCCGGCATGGAGGCTGCCGGCATCACCATCGAAAACGGCTCAATCAAAACCGTTGAAGACCTGGACCGGGTGATGCACGAGGTGCAGGCGAAGCTGCCCGACAAGCACTATTGGGAAACTGCCGATGTCAACATGACCACCACCGGCTGGCTCCTTTACCCCAAGTACAACTTCGACTTCTCCTTCAACTACCATAATTTCACCTACAAGCTGGACGACCCGTCCATCACCCTGCTGCCGCTGGAGCAGACGGAGCTGTTTGCCGAGATCGTGCGCTGGAACACCAAGTGGGTGCAGGAAGGGCTGATGCCCAAGGACCTGCTGGTCAACCGCGATGCCCACTTCAATGAGCCCAAGTCCCTGAAGATCTTTGGCATCGAGACCATGGAATATGTATACTTCGACAACAACCTGAACAAGCCCGGCTACAGGTACTCCGAAGTGTATCCCGATGGCATGTGGACCCAGCGTTCTCCCATCGACAACGTAATATGCATCAACAGAAACGCCGCAAACCCGGAGCGTGCCCTCATGTTCCTGGATCTTTTGTCCACGGACCCCGCCGTTTATGAAGCTGTGCTGTACGGCATCGAAGGCAAGACCTACGTGAAGAAGGACGACTCCTTTGAATATCCCGAAGGCATGACGGCGGATACCAGCAACTACATCGATTGGTCCGGCCAGTGGGGCCTGTGGCGGGACTACTTGATGAAATCCTCCGGCCCCAGGAGCGCGGAAAGCTGGCAGAAGAACGCCGAGTTCGCCGCCAATCCCAGGTTTATCGTATCCCCCACTGTTTCCTTCTTCCCCGGCGATGAGGCCATCAAGAACGAGCTGGCCAGGCGCGATGCCCTGTTTGAGGAATTCGGAAAGCCGCTGCTCTACGGCTTGTCCAAGAATCCCGAAAAGGATCTGGCGGACTACATCCAAATGCAAAAGGACGCCGGTCTTGACAAGATCCTAGCCGAACTGCAAGCGCAGATTGATGCATACAAGGCGAAGTAACGGCGGATTCAATATCGTTATCACCAAAAAGGGGGACCGCGGCTGCGATCCCTCTTTTTCTGCGTGTGCCCGGTGTGGGCTGTAACTCATTTATGCCATCGGTGGCGGCGGTGCGACCGGAATGGGGGTGGGAAGCATCACCGAGGCGATAGCGCCACCCGCGATGCGCGACGTATCCTGCATGCGGCGGAATGTCTTGGGTGCCATGCTGTACATTTTTTGAAATAGATGATAAAAATTGCTCAGGTTATCAAAACCGGCCTCGTGGCAGATATCGATGATCTTTTCCTCCGTGCTTACAAGCAAAACGGCCGCGTGGTGAAGCCGGATTTCGTTGATCAGCCGGCCAGGGGGCATGCCAAGGTATTTTTGGCAGGAGCGGGACAGGTGCTCCGGCGTTTTGCCGCACAGCCTGTACATGGCGGTTATCCCTTGGGAAAAGTTCTCCTTTTTCAGCATTTCCAATATCAGCAGGCGGAGCCAGGAGGGGATATCCGTATGGTTGTGGGCCAGAGCCATGGGGAAATGCCTGGTGACCATGTTCATCAAGGTAATGTTGAACATGGCGTCCGCCTTTTCGCCCAGCAGCTTTTTGTAGAGCATCAGCTGCTCCAGCTCGTTTTGCAGTGCGCCAAAGTCCGCCATGGCCATATGGGCCACCGGGGACAGCGGCGCATCCAGCAGGCGAGCGGGCTCAAATCCGTTGCCAAGATAATCAAACAGCGCCCGGACCGTCTCCTGGGGGATGAGCACGTTGATAATGGAAAAATCGGATGTCAAGGGTTGATAAAAATGGAAATCGCTTGGCCGGATGAAATTCAAGCATCCAACCTGCAGCCTTTGCAGCCCATCGTTGATGTGATGGATGCACGCACCGCTTCGCACCAGAGAAATCTCGAAGTAATCATGGGTATGCTGTATGCAAAGTTGTGCCGGACTGTCGATGATACTGGCATAGCTGCGGTTGGCACGGAAGGTTTCAAAGGTATAACGGATCAAACGAATCCCTCCCTCCCATGAAATCAATATAATACAAAAAAAGAATCATTGCAAGACAAGATTCGGGATTTATCATATGCTAAACTGTACACAGAAAGCAGGCAGAACACGGATGAATGGCGGGATTGTTGGTGGATATGCTTATGATCCGTCGTGCGTTGTTAGTGCGTTCGCTTGAATCACCTCTAATTGCCAAGAAAGTGGCTTTGTTTGGAAAGGGGTCAATTATGAACAAATTTAAAGTTGCCCATCCCAGGAGGGGCCTGGCGCTGGAAGTGCAATTTACCAAGGCGCACCGCGATGCGATGAAACGTTATACGCACCCGGCGGAGATTGAACTGGCCTGCTTGAAAGCCCAATATCCCGCGGTGATGCATCCCATTGAGGACACGGATCTTTTGGCCGGCCGCATACAGATGGGCCTTGTGGGTCTGGGCATCCAGCAGCAGACCGGCGGCTTTGGCTTTTATATGGATGAAAATGCCATGGTGGATTTGCTGGAAAACGCCAGCGGCAATGTAAAATACCGTGAAGACGTTCATGACTTGTTAACGTATTGGAAGCCCCGCAATACTACCGCCGTGGTGGCGCGCAATACACCTCATGACATCAAGCAAGCAGTCTTCAGCGATCATTGGAAGTTTCTGCCCCTGCCCGTTTCGCCCATTTACCGCATGGCCGGGTCGTATCCTGATTTTGACAAGCTGGTAAAGCTGGGTATTCCCGGTTTGAAACAAGAAATAGCAATGCAGCGCGCCGGGCAGGCGGGCGGCGACGTGGTTCTTTTCGATTGCATGCTGGGCGCACTTAACGTTCTTAGGGACAAGTGCCTTTGGTATGCGCCCCAGGCGAAAGCGTTGGCCAAAAGCGCGGATACGCAAAAGCGCAGGGATCAAATGGAACGGCTGGCGCAGGCCCTCAATAACATTGCGGACCATGCCCCCCAAACCTTTATCGAAGGACTGCAGCTTACATGGCTGTATGGTATGATGGTGCCCCAATTGGAGTTCGGCCGCATGGATATCTATATGGGCGACCTGTATGCAAAGGATATCGACACCGGGGTGATCACCGGACAGGAAGCGTTGGATCTGCTGATAAGCTTTTACCGTCTGATCGACAGCCTGGATTGCGAAATGGACGGGCGGGTCATCGTCGGCGGGTATGGGCGGCGCAATGTGGAAAACGCCGACAGGTTCTGCCTTTTAGCCATCGAGGCTTCCCGCGTGTACAAGGAAGTGCTGCCCCAGTTTACTTTGCGGTTCAGCCGCGAAACCCCCAAGGCAGTCATGGACGCC
The DNA here is from genome assembly GCA_023413135.1 of Bacillota bacterium. GTDB lineage: Bacteria > Bacillota > Clostridia > Christensenellales > Aristaeellaceae > JAEWAH01. Next base: position 13,993 of record JAEZQK010000098.1, on the reverse strand, counting down.
GCCAAACGGGCACTGGAGGAGGGCCGCTCCTTCCCGCTTTTGTACAACGACGATGTGCTGGTGCCTGGCCTGCAAAAGGCGTTCAATGTGGAAAGGGAACTGGCGGAGCGGTATGTTCCCCTGGGATGCGGCGAAATCGAGTTGGACCATTACAGCTTTGGCACGCCCAGCGGCTCCATCAATGTGCTCAAGATACTGGAAACCACCATGCACGGCGGGTTCGATCCCATGATGCAGTGGCAGAAAGCGCCAAAAAACAAGCCCATTACGGAATGCGAAACCTTCGAGGAATTCTACGATGTTTATAAATCCATTCTTTCTTATTATATCAATGCCCAGGCAAAATTTGAAAAGTACGAGTATGAAATCACGGGCATGATCCATCCGTTTATGATGTGTACGATGCTCTACGATGGCTGCCTGGAAAAAGGGAAGCCCATCTTCGCCGGCGGCTGCGCTCATCTTGGCGGAACGCTGGAGATCTACGGCGGCATCAACGCGGCCAACAGCCTCGCCTCCATCAAAAAGCTGGTGTTTGAGGACAAAAAGCTTACCGCGGCACAGATGCTTGAGGCGCTGGAAGACAACTTTGTGGGCCATGAGCTTGAGCGGCGCATGATGATGGATGTGCCCAAGTACGGAAACGACGATACGTATGTGGACGGCATCATCATGGACTTTTTCGGCTTCCTGCATGAAACGATCATCGCCCAGGCGGAAAAGGTGGGCCTGGACAGCTACCTGGGCGTGACCATCAACAACCAGCAGAACACCACCTGCGGGCGCTGGGTAGGCGCGACCCCCGACGGGCGCAAAGCCGGCACGCCCATGGCCAACGCTAACAATCCCGCCAGCGGCACGGATGTAAACGGCATCACCTCCATGCTCAACTCCCTTAACAAAATGCGGCATGACAACCATGCCGGCATGGTTCAAAATGTGCGCTTCAGCCGTGAGACCATCGAGGCGGCCAGAGAAAAGGTATGGGGCGTTCTGGACGGTTACTTTGAGCGGGGCGGCGCCCAGTTAATGGTCAGCGTGGTGGGCAAGGAAGATTTAAAAGGCGCCATCGAACGCCCGGAGGAGTACCAGGACCTGATCGTTCGGGTGGGCGGGTTTAGCGCAAGGTTTGTGACCCTGGAAAAAGATGTGCAGCAGGAATTGTATGACCGCATTACCTACTGAGCCGCAAGGCGTGCTGTTTGACATCCAGCGCCTGAGCCTGCAGGATGGGCCGGGGGTCCGTACCAGCCTGTTCTTCAAGGGCTGCCCCCTGCGCTGCATCTGGTGCCACAACCCGGAATCCTATGCGATGGGCGTTCAGCTTCAGTACAGCGCTAGGCTGTGCGTGGGCTGCGGCGCGTGCGAAGCGGCCTGCAAAAAGGGCGTACATACCTTTGCGGAAAAGGACGGCACACTTGTGCATGGTGTGGACCATGAAAAGTGTTTGGGCTGCGGCGATTGCCTGAAGGTATGCTGCTACAACGCGTTAAAACTGCTGGGTAGCCGCTATACCGTGGCGGAGCTATTGCTGCTGGTTAACGGAGACAAGCCCTACTTTTTAAGGCGCGACGCCAAGGGTCAAACCGGTGGCATCACCTTGACCGGCGGGGAGCCCATGATGCAGTTCCCTTTCGTGAAGGCGTTCTTGCAGCAAAAAGGCGATTTGCACGTATGCATGGAGACCTGCGGCTATGCGCCTACGGAGCATTACCGGCAAATCCTGCAAATGGTGGATTTGTTTCTCTTTGACTATAAGTCGGCGGACCCTGTACTGCACAGGGAGCTTTGCGGCCAGGACAATCGTCTCATCCTTGAAAATCTGGAGTTCCTGTACGAGAACGGCGCAAATATCATCCTCCGGCTGCCGCTGATCCCGGGTATCAATGACGGGGACGAGCATCTAAAAGCGGTTGCATCGCTACTGAAAACGCATCCCAACATTGAGCATGGGGAGATCATGGCATACCATAGGCTGGGTGTCGGCAAAACGCCGAGGCTTGGCATGAAGCATATGCCCGTGGACCTGCCCAACGCTACTGGGGCGCAAAAGGAAGCATGGCTAGAAAGATTCAGGGAGCTGGGGGCATTCAACGTTATCCTCGGTTAATGAAATTTTATGCGCGGAGCGCGCGCATGAAAATAAAAAGGAGGATTCCAAAATGAAGTCTACCAAGAAGGCACTGGCAGTACTCCTGGCATTGGTCCTTATACTTGCCTCAAGCGTGATGGCCTTGGCGGAGGGGAAAAACATTCTCGTTTCCCGCTGGGCCGGCCCCCACGCCGACTTCCAAAAGCAACTGGTGAAGGAGTATGCTGTCGATCAGGCAACCATTGACGATGTGGACTACGGCAACATGAAGCAAAAGCAGATCCTCTCCTTCCAGTCCGCACAGGGCGACAGCACCTACGATGCGGTGTGGGTAGACTGCAAATGGATGAACGAGTACATTACCAATGGGTACCTGCAGCCCATCGATGATTTTGTGAAGGAAGCCGGGCTGGATTTGAGCGTTTATGCCGGCGGCATGCTGGATGGCTGCTACGGTCCGGACGGCAAGCTCTACGGCCTGCCCACCTATGCACAGACGCTGATTCTGAGCTATGACAGCGCCGCTTTGGAACGCGCCGGCCTTAAAGTGCCCACCACCGCCGAAGAACTGGTGGCCGTGGCCAAGTGGTTCAAGGAAAACGAGGGCACCGGCATCGCGCTGCCTGCCAAGCAGGGCGCCGCTTCCACCCAGGTGTTCGCCCAGCTTCTGTTCTCCTCCGGCGGGGACTTCTTCGACGAGAACGGCAATTTGGCGATCAATAGCGAAGCCGGGGTCTATGCCGCCAAGATGTATGACGAGCTATGCAAGTACGGCGTGGACGGCGTTCTGGCCTGGCACCATGACGAAACCTGTGAGGCCGTACGCACCGGCGTTGCCCCCATAGGCATCACCATCAGCGGCTTACTCAACCAAAACGCCAACCCCGAGCTTTCCACCATTGTGGACACCGTGAAGTACGCGCCGCTGTCCGGCAGCAAGGGTGCCGCCGGCAACAATGCCTTCTGGGTATGGGGCGTTGCCGCTAACAGCCCCGATCCCAAGGAAGCCTTCAACTTCATCGCCTGGCTCACCAGCCCGGAAATTGAGAAGAAGCAGACCATGGAGAACCAGCAGATCAGCGCCATCACCTCCCTGTCCAGCGATCCGGAAGTGCTGGCCAAGACCCCCTTCCTGCCCGTGGTGATGAACGTGCTGGCCAATGGCAAAATGTACCCCGTGACGGACAATATTCAAACCATGTCCGACGCGCTGATCCTGTGCCTTTCGCAAATCGCCTCCACCGACGCGGACCCCGCCGAAGTCATGAACCGCATCGTCAATGATGTGAAGGATGTCGACTTCGGAATGAAAAAGTAAAAAGTACTTTGATGAAGCCGCCGGTTAGACCTTTGCGGTCTGCCGGCGGCAAACGTATTACTGGAGGAAACCGATATGCAGAAAAAGCCGAGAATTTTCTATTGGTCGCTGGAGCGGGGCGATCTGCTGCCCCTGCTTTTGCTTTTGCCCGCGCTGGCGCTGGTGGTGTTCGTGATGGTGATCCCGCTTATATACGGGCTGTTTATCAGCTTCTTCCACTACAATATGGGGGCCATTGATTTCAAACAGGATTTCGCGGGCCTTGCAAATTATGCCAGGCTGTTTTCCGATGCCGCGGCATTAAAAAGCGTCTGGAATACCGTACGCTTTTCCATTGGCGCCATTGCCGGGGACATGGTCTTTGGCACGCTGGTGGCCGTGATCATCTTTCATCTAACCCGCCGGGAAGCCGCCGTCGTGCGGCCCATCGTGACCATGCCGCTTTTGATTTCGCCCATCATCATCAGCCTGATGTGGCGCTATATCTACGATCCCCAGGGGATTTTGTACTGGGTGTTAAAGCGCTTTGGCTTGGGGATTGCAGCCTTCCCCGGCGTCACAGGCGAGAGCACGGCGCTTTTGTCCGTGATCATCGCCCACTGGTGGCAGGTGGTACCTTTTTATGTCATCGTGCTCACCGCCGGCCTGGTTTCCATTCCCCAGGAATTGTACGAGGCGGCCTATGTGGATGGCGCGGGGGGAATCCGCGCGTTCAAGGAGATCACCTTCCCGCTGCTTTCCAAAGTGTATATGGTGGTGCTTTTTATCAGCGGCGTGGACACCATTAAAATATTCGATCTGATTTACGGGCTTACGGGCGGCGGGCCCAACAATTCCAGCATATCCATCAGCATTTACGCCTTCAACCAGGCATTTTCCAATGTAGACATGGGGTATGCCATGGCGCTGTCGCTGCTGGCCATGGCGGTGGCCTTTGTGATGTTCGGCATGCCGTTTTGCTCCTTCAGCAGCAAGCGTACAACAAGGTGAGGAGGTGATGAGTGATGAATGTGAAAACGAAGTGGTATAACCGTATTTTGCAGCGGTTAATGGTGCTGGCCTTTTTATTGATCGCCATCGTGCCGGTGTACATCGTCGTATCCAATGCCTTCCGCCGCACGCTGGATATCAAGCGCATGCCGCCCAAGCTGATTTTTGAGCCGATCCTGACGCATTTTGAGCGGGTTTTGTCGGTAGACAATTTTGCCCAGTATTTTTTGAATTCATTGATCATCGCCTCTTGCACCACCTTTTTGGTAATCCTGATGGGCACGCTGGCAGCCTATGGCCTACGCCTGTTCAAAAGCAGGATTGGCATCAGGTTTAGTAACATTATGATGCTGGGCAAGCTGGTGCCCTCCATCACCATCATGATCCCCTTGTACATTATGTTCAACTGTCTGCAATGGACGGGACATTTCATTTCCCCCATCCTGGCCCACGCCGCAATTTCGGTGCCCTTTGTGACCTGGCTCATGCGGGGGTTTATTGAAGATATCCCGGCCGAAATGTTTGAATCCGCCACGGAATTAGGCTGCTCCCGGATGAAGACATTCTTTCTGATCATCCTGCCTATGCTTGCGCCGGCCGTGGCGTCGGCGGTGATCCTGTCCATGCAAAGCTCCTGGAATGAGCTGCTCTTTTCCTTGACGCTGACCAACATCAAAACCTATCCCCTGACGGTGGCGGTGGCCAGATTCACCGGCGCCATGTCGGTGGACTGGGGCAAATGCTCCGCCGCCGCTACCATTACGCTGACGCCCATTGTGATTCTGGGCTTCTTTATGCAAAGGTACCTGGTCACCGGTATGACAGCGGGAGCGGTCAAAGGATAATTATTGGAGGCACAAATGAACGACCTGAACATCGGCATGATCTTTGGCGCGCAGTATTTTCGCCCGCCATTCCCGGACAAGACCTGCTGGCGGCGGGATATGGCAAATATGAAGGAGCTTGGCTTCAATACGGTCAAATTGTGGGCTGTATGGAATTGGATCGAGCGGGAACCTGGTATATTCCAGTTTGACGACCTGGATGAATTGATGGATTTATCCTTGGAGTTTGGCTTGAAGGTGGTCATCAACACCATTCCCGAGGGATCACCCTACTGGACGCGGCAGGGGAATGAGGATGCCTATTATCAAACGGCCAGCGGAGAAAAGGTCACTTACGGCGGGCCGGCCAACCTGCCTACTGCCGGCTGGCCGGGCCTTTGCATGGATAAACAGGAAGCCGCCGCTTTGGTGGAGCGCTTTATTGAGACGCTGGCCGCCCATGTGAAGGACCATCCCGCCATGCTGGCTATCGATGTGTGGAACGAGCCGCACCTGGAGCCCATGTTCGACTACCGGGCCGATATGCTGTGCTATTGCAGCCATTCCAGGGAGCAGTTCCGCCTCTGGCTTAAAAACAAGTATCACACGCTTTACGAAGTCAACTGCGTCTGGTTCCGAACCTATACCGCCTGGGAGCAGATTGATCCGCCGCCCCGCATCGGCACCTGGACGGATATGATGGACTGGCGGCTGTTTTGGCTGGACAATATACGCCGCTGGATGCGCCTTCGGGTGGCGGCGGCAAAGCGTGGCGCGCCGAACCTGCCTGTCCAGTCCCATGTGGCCTATTCGGGTTACGTGGGCACCAGCGGCAACGGCGGGCTGGCCAACGAGCTGGGGGATGAGTTTCTGCTCTCCCGGGAAGTGGATGTTTTCGGCCTGACCTGCTTTCCCAAATGGCTGATGCGCAGGGATGCCCTGTTCAATCATTTCCTCAACAACCTGATCGTGGCGGAAGCCTCCCGCGGGAAGCCCTTTTACCAGGTGGAGCTGCAGGGCGGCGGCGGCAAGGCGGGTCTGCTTGGCGGCGAGGTTCCGGACGAATTCGACATCCGCATGTGGAATTACCTGTCCATTGTCACCGGCAGCAAGGGCGTTATCTACTGGCAGTACGCGCCGGAGCCGGCCGGCGTGGAATCGCCCGGCTTTGGCCTGACAGGGCTTAAGGGGGAAAACACTCCTAGGTCGTTGGAGGCCGGGCGTTGTGCAAAAGCGCTGAATACCAAGCTGCTGGCGAAGGCAAGGCCCATCAAATCACAAAATGCCGTCTACCTGTCGCGGGTGACCAGCGTATGGTTCTATGGCACCGACAGGCAGGAAGCGCTTTACGCCCAGGCGATCCATGGCATGTGCAAGGCCGCCTACTTGCGGGGCATTCCCTTTGGGTTTGTGCATCAGGATAACCTTCATACTGCCTTTGAAGAGGGTGTGCGCACGCTGATGCTGCCCATGCCCATGACGCTGTCCGCCCAGGAAACCGACCAGTTGGAAGCGTTCATCCGGGCGGGCGGCACAGTGGTTACGGAAGCCTTTGCCGGCCTGTATGATCAAACGGGGCTTCTGGATCAAAGAGCGCAAGCGCTGCGCCGGCTCTTTGGCCTTGAGCATGTGGAAGTGCAGGGCCTTGCGTCTGACGAAAAAGCAGCGGCGGTAAAGGATGGGAAAGCCTGTTTTTCAGGCTCGCTGTACAGACAGGCCGCGAACCCCCTGCCGGGAACAAAGACGTTGGCTTCCTTTCACGACGGCATGCCCGCGTGGACGGAATATGCGCTGGGCTTGGGCAAAGGTGTCTGGCTTGGCACATTCCTCTCCCTGCCCTATGCCCGGGGAGAGGAGATGGAAAATGAACAGGTGCTTGTAACCTATCTGCGAAAAGCGGGATACGGCGCCTTTGCAAGCCTTGATGTTCCCAAGGGGGAAGGCTTTTTCCCGGCGCTGGCCACCGTCACCCGTTTGCATGAGACGGATTCCCACGATATCATCATTGCCGTCAACCCTACCGGGAAAGAGGCTCCTATATGCATCACGCTGGATGGCCCTGGAGACACGCGGCGGGAAATCTCCATTTGTGTACCGCCGAGCGATGGCGTGGTGAAGTCGCTTCCAAAGTTGTAAAAACCCAACGTGCCAATCCGGCCATGAGGGGGTTGAAACCTGGGGCTGGGATTTGCTGTACCATTCTCCCAGCTTTCGGCAGGCAAAAAGATAAGCAGGCATGAGCAATTTTACATGCCTGCTTATCTTCGCTTCATTTAGCTCAGTAACCCAGGCCCCGGTCGATGACAGAGCCGTCAATCGCGTTAATCGTTAGCAGTGAATCAGGTCCCCCAGACACTTTACTTGGTTCTCCTTCGTCAGGCACGGTGATCAAGTCTCCAATGAAATCCCAAACCGGTATCATCAGGCCGGTATCACGGCTGTCTTTACCGGTAATACGCATGAGCCCCAAGCGTACTTCCGTGATATCGAGCTGCAAACGGTAATCCGTTTCTTCGGCCAGATATCCGTATGTGACGGGAAGCATTTTTTCAAATACGGACGTGATCTCGGAAAAACCCAGCAGGGACGCGTTCTCCGTAACGGTTTCTTCAACACGGGTGGGCGATGTATACTCAAAAGATTCCAAGCCCGTCTCGTCCACAATGATTCGCAGGCGTTCGTACGGCCACGGCACGGACACATCGTCTTCGCTCATAACGCCCGTATGGCCAGTCAGTGTGGCGGGAATTCCGTTTACGGTCCTCTGGTATTGCAGGCTATATGCCCACTTTCCGTTTTTCAATTGTTCCGGATCGGTATTTCCGCGTGAGATTTCCTCGGACACCCCCGCATACTGAACATCCACACAGGCCATATCCGTCAAACCGAGCTGAGTCAGCAGTTCCTCCGCGACTAATTTGGCATCCGACTCGGTTATTTTAAGGATTTCTGAGGGCTGAACCCCGGACAGCTCTTCTACGCTAAAAATGGTGTAGTATGGGGTGGAGGAGATGTAACTCCCATCCAGGGATCCCCCGCCGGTGGTAAAGACCGCTTCCACGTTATTTTTGTTATAAAAACCATTGTTGATCAGCAGATAATACGTTTTCCCATGAACGGTGGATATCCCTTCGATTACCTGCGCATCCGGATTGGTCGCCACATCGGACGGATGGAAAGTTGTATCCGCTGGAACCGGCTCCATTGTTTCGGGCGCGTCGGCGAGCATGCTTTCATAGGTTTCGATGTCACCCTGAATCTTTTCCTCAAACTTACCAAGACGAGGGTCTGCTCCTGCAGCCGCAGCCGCATCGGGTAAGCCCCGCATATCGTTAAGCCGATCCAACCTATCTTGAATTTCCGCCTTTGTCAGTGGATGGGCAGCCTCATATAACGTTTCGCCCTGCAAAAAGACCTCCATCATCTTATCCGCTTCTTCTTGCGTGAAGTAATGCCTGCTTACACGCATGGCGGAAATGCCGGCCGTATCGGGAATGGTCACGGATGCGTTTGCGTTCACTGTCAAATTCCCGTTGTTCCCGTCGAAGGAAGCCGTGTATGTACTGGGTGCCTTCAGGTATTCCGCAAGGGAAGCGCCTTGCGTATCGCCTTGCGCTGCCGCCTTGTCGATCAATTGCTCCAAATCTTTTTGACCGGCTGTTTCGCTCGTAGACGCCGCCTGACAGCTGGCAAAAAATGCAGTGGCCAGCAGGATGCAAAGCAATAGGGCAACTTTTTTTCTCATGTTTCCTAACCTCATTTCTTTATTGGGATGACGTAAGCATAAACCCAAGAAATGCAGCAAGTATTCATTGGATCGTAAACGGATTGTAATTTCCACCCCCAAAAGCTAAAAGCTTTTTGGGGACCCCGGATTTAATCCAATGGTACGGTCACGATCTGCCCTTTGGCCTTTGTCATCACGCCTATAGGGATTTTTGGTACCGCGAAAAGCGAAAAAAGCAAAAGCAGCGCCAGTACGAGATAAAGCATGTTCCATTTGCTTTTCTTACACATGATCAAACACCACCTTTACAGTCGTCCCTTTTCCGACTTCGCTTTCAAATTCCAGCTTTGCGCCGTGAAGATACGCGATCTGCTCCGCAAGCGCCAGCCCGAGCCCGATACCGCCGGCCTTTTTGCTGCGCGATTTGTCCACCATGTAAAAAGGCTGTGTGATCTTGCCGAGTTCATCCGGTGGGATGCCCGTGCCGTGATCCTTTACGGCAATCGTATGACCCTGTGCCAAAAGCTCGATCACGCTGCCCTGTTTGGACGCCTTGCCCGCGTTGTCGATCAAGTTGAGGAGCAGGCTTAAAAGCAAATCCTTGTCCATCGCCAGCGTATCCATACTGTTCTTAATGGTCAGCGTCAAACTGCGCTGCTTTAATGGTTCGGCACACGAAAGCCGGATGCTTTCCAACAAATCTGCAACACTGCCTGGTTCCAGGCGGACACTGTTGTCCTGCCGGAGCACGATCAGCTGCATTAGCTTTTGGCAAAGGCGCTCGATGCGCGTACATTCGTTATCGATACGGATCAGTGCGTCCTCGCGCTCATCGTCGTCCATCTTTGTTCGAAGCAGGGTCTGCGCATTGCCTGAAATAGAGGTGATCGGTGTTTTCAGTTCATGTGTAAGCGCGGACATGAACATTGTTCGCCTGTCCGCTTCGTCCCGCAGTTCATCCACATGGCGCTGGACCGCCGCCGCCATTTGATTGAAGTGCGCCGCCAGTTCCCCGATTTCATCATTTTCGGCTATCTCGACGTGCTTATCATAGATGCCCGCGGCAATCAGGCCGGTGGTTTGTTGAAGCTTGGAAATGGACCGAAGCACCCAGCGAACCAGCGCAATAATGACGGCGCTGGCAAACAGTATAACAGCAAGATTGATCAACGCGAATTGATAGGAGAGCCCTTCAATGCCTTTGTATACGGAGCTAATATCTTTGATAACATAAAGGGTATAAGGCGTATCATTGATTTGAAGATTGCTCCCTGTGATCAGAATGGAACCCAAGTCCATGTCCTTAATGATGTACTGCTGTGCATCGCCATTAACCTTCAGGAATTCTTTGGGGTCGATGCTTGTGGCGTTATAGATGCAATCATCGTCCGATAGGAGTATCGTATTTTTATCCGCAAATTTATCAATAAGATAGCGGGCAAGGCTGCGCTGCGCGGTCGCGCTGTATTCCATGTCAATAGCGCTCTCCATTGCGGCCATCCATGAACCAGCGCGCATTTGCTGATCCGTAAGAGTGCTCTGTATCGCGAGTGTAAGATTGCTTTGGCCGGAACGCAAAAGCATGATGAGGCTGCAAACGCTTGTGGCCAGCGTTGCCATAATGATGGCGATGAGGGATACCTTCAGCCAAAGCTTCATGTCAGTCCTCCAGGCGATAGCCCATCTTGGAGATGGTCCTGATGTTATCTGCAAGCTCCAGCTTTTTGCGAAGCTGCCCGATATGAACGTCCACGGTGCGCGTTTCGCCCACATAATCCACACCCCATACACCGTGGAGCAGCCGCTCGCGGGAAAGCGCGATGTTCTTGTTTTTTGCCAGCATGACGAGCAAATCGAATTCCATCGGCTTCAAGCTGATTTCCTCGCCGTTTTTGCGAACGGAACGCTCCAGAAGATTAATCATTATGTCAGCAACTTCAAGCACCTGCTGCATCTTGCCTGTACGCTCCAATACCTTTTCGATGCGGACAAGCAGTTCCAAAATCTCAAACGGCTTGACGATATAATCCTCCGCGCCGTCTCTTAGGCCCTGTATTTTAGAGTCCAGGTCAGCCTTTGCCGTCAAATAGATAACAGGTATGTCTGCGTGCTTCATATAACCCATCAGCTCAAAGCCGTCCATGCCGGGCAGCATGATATCAAGAATCGCTAGGTCAAAATCCGTATCTGAAACTACGGCCTTTGCGGCTTCCGCTCCATCGTAATACGCGGCAACCGCATAGCCTGCCGCCGTCAGGTTTTTTCGAATGATCTTTGATATGGATTCGTCGTCCTCAACGATTAAAATTCTATTTCTTGCCACTTTCATACCTCCATTTACACAGCTTTATTCTAGCATACAGCCTGTAAACAGGTGTACATCGGAATGTAAACGAATGATAAACGCTGCCACATTCAAGGGAAGGAAAAAAGAAAGCAGGCGTGCAACTTCTTTGCTTTGCACGCCTGCCTCATTATTATTCGGCTATTCCTTCATGGAATAGCCTGCTCGTCTTCCACAATCAAAATGTTGATCATTTATTTTCACCTGCCTTGTGACAACTATATCGTATAGCTGCGTACAAGTTGTGTCATACTCACCTGCTTATCTCTATTATTGTATCAATATTTAATGGATAAACAAAGTGTTGGGGAAGATTCCCTGATCCCCACGGAACGCCCCGCTTACGGGGAAGGCAGCGCAAAATGAACAAAGACGGTGGTTTAAGTACTGACAGTACATAGTACATACGGTACATATAGTACGCCTTATGTACTATCTGTACCCAAAGTACTATGTACTATATGTTCTTTGATATTTTGTGGCATGCGTGAGGGAAGGGGCGGACGCTGATGAAACGGATTGTATTGAAAGGATATGCTTGCATTGATAGTCTTTAGTGCCGCCGGTCAAAAAGCCGGCCGGCTGGCACCGAGCTTTTCAACAGCCGCCATAGGACGTCCGTGCCGTCTTGCACTTGCGCGTCTGGCAGCAAGTAGGCTTTTTGCTGCGCCACATAAAGATAGGTATAAGCACGCACGCGGTATACGGCAAAGACTTCCTCCCAGCGGTAGGTGAGCTGCTCCTTGCCGGTTTTGACGGTAATACCTTCCGCTTCGCTCATGGTGAGCGTATAGGCATGCCGCTGCGTGGCCAGACGCATCTTTTTGCTTTGCTGCCTGACCGATGAAAGAAAGCTCAAAAGGTATACAGCCGGCAGTCCGAGGCCCACCGTAACCAACACGCCACCCAGAAATGCCGCCTGCTCCGCCCGGCTGCGCAAGATAAAACAAAGGATGGCGCTGCATAACATAATGCATGCAAAGAGTGCCAACGGCCGCCAGCGCTTATGCCTTATAAAGCTGTCAAAAAATGCAAAATCGCGAAATGTTTTTGCGTCGATGGCTACCGGAATAACAATGCCCGCTTCCTGCATCAAAATCCCTCTTTCTTTGGTGCTGCGATTATGCATATTATGACGCCCATACCATGCTTTGACAAGCGGCTCTGTAAGATTGTTAGAAATAAACAGATATTCATTAATAAAATTTACTTGTATGCTAGTAGACAAAACTTTCAAAAATATGTACACTTATAACAAATAAGTGGATGGAGTGTTCATCGGAAATTCGAGGTTACGCCGCATATGGTTCCGGGATACCGCCCCCGCCAGTGATGGGAACGGGCGCTGTGAAAGAGGCTGGCGACACGAGCCGCGTAAGCGAACGCGGCGGAGGTTGAGCCGGATGTAAAGGTGAAGCGATGCGGCAAACTCTGCGTTTTTGTGTGGATACCCATAATGAAGGAGGCAATATCATGAAAAGGTTATTGGTTCTCGTGCTTGTTCTTTCCCTGATGCTGGGCATGGCTTCTGTCGGCCTTGCCGATGCGGCCGGCGATCCCAAAGTGACCCTCGTGTATGCCGAAGTCAACCCGGAAGACTCCCTGATGGGCAAAACCGCGAAGGTTTTCAAAGAAAAGGTTGAAGAGCTCACCGGCGGCTCGGTCACCATCGACCTGCAGGCCAGCGGTGTGCTGGGCGCTGAAAACGACGTGCTGGACGCCATGATCGGCGGCACCGGTGCCATCGACATCGCCCGCATCTCGGCGTTCAGCCTGACCAACTACGGCGCGAAGAAGACCTCGCTGCTCAGCGTGCCTTACACGTTTGAAAGCCGGGCCCACTTCTGGAAGTTCGCATCCAGCGATTTGGGCGCCACTTTCCTCAGCGAGCCGGCCGAAGTGGGCCTGGGCATCACCGGCCTGTTCTATGTCGAAGAGGGCTTCCGCCACTTCTTCTTCTCCAAAGAGGTCGCCGGCATGGCCGATCTTGCGGGCAGGAAGATCCGCGTTTCCAACGACCCGACGATGAACGGCATGGTCGAAGGCCTCGGCGCTTCCCCCACGGTGGTGGCTTTCGGCGAATTGTATACCGCTTTGTCCTCCGGCGTGGTGGATGGTGCGGAACAGCCCATTGCCAACTATCAGAGCAACAAGTTCTATGAAGTCGCTCCTTACATGATCCTTGACGGCCACACCCTGGGCTGCGGCGAAGTTATCATCACGGAAGCCGCGCTTGCAAAGCTGACCGACAACCAGAAGGCCGCGGTAACCGAGGCCTGCAAGGTTGCTCGCGAGTTCAACGCCGGCCTGTCCGAGGAGAACGAGCTCAAGTGCCTGGAAGAGATGAAGGCCAACAATGTTACCTTTGTCGAAGTTGCCAACGTTCAGGAGTGGAAGGATGCCTGCGCGAAGGTCATCGCCACCTGCACCGAAGGCTTGGAGACCGAGTACCAGGCGATCTGCGACCTGGCTAAGTAATACTATTTCTTTTCAATAGTATTACTCCCGGTTTCACCCGGCAGAACAAAGCGCAGGGCAGTACGATGTGCTTTCCTGCGCTTTGTCATATGTTATACTGCTTCCAAACATTATTGCGTCATTGCCGCGGATCTTTTCGCGCTACTTAAGCGTCGTCTTGTACCCGGCTTGCTCAATCGGCGCGCTGCTGCGCTGCCGCTTGCATCGCTTGTATCGCAAG
>JAEZQK010000096.1 GCA_023413135.1 Bacillota bacterium | reverse complement strand
GCTTGCGATACAAGCGATGCAAGCGGCAGCGCAGCAGCGCGCCGATTGAGCAAGCCGGGTACAAGTCGACGCTTAAGTAGCGCGAAAAGATCCACGGCAACGACGCAATAATGTTTGGAAGCAGTATTAATACCGATTCAAAGCATAAATGAATCGATGAACACTAGCGCATAGTATGCAAGAACGCCCCGCACGCTGTCATCCTGAGGAGCTTGCGACGAAGGATCTTGGCGATGCGTGAAACACAAGATCCTTCACTGCGTTCAGGATGACACTTGGCGGGGTTATACTAATGGAGAACATTATTGCGTCGATGGCCGTGAGGGATTTTTGCGCAATACAAGGAGACAAAGCGAGGCGTAGCAGCGCTACGCTGAGCGGCAGACGACGCAGTAGTGCGCGAAAAGATCCGCGGCAACGACGCAATAATGTTTGGAAGCAGTATTACTTGAGCCCCCGCCTGCGAGGGCTTTTCATAGATCGCGGCCGGCTGTGGATGACCCATCCATGGCCGGCCGCCCATATAATCAGATATACTTGTATTTTTGCCGATGAATTATACTAATGGAGAACATTATTGCGTCGATGGCCGTGAGAGATTTTTGCGCAATACAAGGAGACAAAGCGAGGCAACGCCGCGCTACGCTGGGTTCCGTAGCCCGGTTGCCGCCAGTGGCGGCAATAAGCCGGGCGGAGGAAGCTTGCGATACAAGCGATGCAAGCGGCAGCGCAGCAGCGCGCCGATTGAGCAAGCCGGGTACAAGTCGACGCTTAAGTGCGTGAAAAGATCCACGGCAGCGACGCAATAATGTTTGGAAGAAGTATCAACCGAGGTCATATCCGGATCATTTCAGCGAGCCCAGGATACCTTCCACAAAGCTCTTTTGCAACACAAAGAATACGATCAGCGTAGGCAGGGTGGTAATGGTTACACCCAGCATGATCATGCCGTAATCCAATACGTAGCCTGTCTGCAGGTTTGCCACAAAGATGGGCATGGTGACCCTGGAGGGTTCCTGCATGACCACCAGGGGCCACAGGTAGGAGTTCCAGGTGTTCATAAAGGTGATGGTGGCGGCAGCTGCATACGTGGGCTTCATGATGGGAACGAACATCCTAAAGAAGATGCTAAATTCGCCAAGCCCGTCGATGCGGGCCGCTTGAACCAGCTCCATGGGGAATGTATGGGCGCTCTGGCGGAACATGAAGATCAGGAAAGCCGTGGCCAGCATGGGCAGCACATATCCCGCCACGGTATTGATCAACTGCAGCTGGCTGAAAAAGCGGAACAGGGGGATGAGGGTGGCGGCGGCAGGCACCATCATGGACAGCAGCAAAAGACCCAATACCAGATTTTTTCCCTTGTCACGGTATACGATGAAGCCGTATCCGGCCATGGAGCTGATGAGCAGCGCTCCCGCGGTGGTGGCTGTGGAATATAAAAGTGAGTTCCAAAATGCCTGATACAGTTTTCCCGATTCGGCCAGGGTATGGAAGTTTTCTATCAGATGCGCCCCCGGCAGCATGCGCCCCAGCACCACGTCTGTAGTTGGGTTGGTAGAGGAGACGATCATCCAATAAAACGGGAAGGCCGACAGGAAGGAGACCAGGATCAAAAACAGGTGCTTGAACACCCGGGCCGGCCGCACCCTAGTGATATGCCGGGAAGCCATCATTTGGATTCACCCACTTTCAACTGTACGAAGGCCAGCGCGGCCACGGCCAGGAAAATGGCATAGGCGATGGCTGAAGCGTACCCAAACTGCGGCACGTTCTGGAAAGTGAGACGGTAGATGTATACCGATAATGTGATGGTGTTGTTGCCCGGCCCGCCATTGGTCATATTGAACACTTCATCAAAAAGCTGGAGTGTGCCGTTGGTGGACAGCACCGTGGTCAAAAGGATAATAGGGCGCAAAAGCGGCACAGTGATCCGGGTGAACTGCTGCACCACGGAAGCCCCGTCAATGCGTGCCGCCTCATATACCTGGGTATCGATGTTCTGCAAACCGGCCAGGTAAAACACCATATTGTAGCCGGTCCACCGCCAAAGCATCGTAGCAATGATGACCAGCCGGGCCAGCACGCCGTCCGTTAAGAAGCTGACAGGCTCGCTGATCCAGCCGGCCGCCATCAATTGCGTATTGATAAAGCCGTTGGCGGCAAAGAGCTGCTTAAAGATGATGGCGCATGACACCAGGGAGGTGGCGCAGGGCAGAAAGATCAGCGTGCGGTAGATTCCCCGGCCCAGAAGCTTCTTGTCATTGAGCATTGCGGCCAGAATCAGCGCCAAAGCCAGCATGATAGGCACCTGGATCACCAGGTAAAAAAACGTATTGTATACGGCGGCGGTAAATGTTTTATCCTTGAAGAGCCGGGCGTAATTGTAGTAGAAGGTCTCGGCCCATTTCAGCGCATTGCCTTTGCCGGTCTGCATGGAAAGCAGCGCCGCCTGGATCATGGGATAAAAGCACAGCACGGCGATCAGCAGTGTGGCGGGCAGTACGAACAGCCAGCCTTTTCTGCGGATGCCGCGCTCAAGATTGGGACGGTGGCGGATTTCTTGTTGGAGCATTCCCTTCTCCTCCTGCATGTATATGCATATGGAACAAAGGGGCGCCGGATGCATGCCCGGCGCCCCTAGACCACAAGCTTATTCCGCCATCAGGAATTCCACGGTCTCCTGCGCGGTCTGCAAAGCGGTATCCACATCCGCGCCGTTCATAACCTCGTCAATGGCTACGACCACCGCGTCGCGCGCTTCATAATTGTACATGCCATATTCCACCATGGGGATGTTCTTGGAGTAATTCATCAGATCCTCGAACACCTTCTGTCCGTTAAAGAAGGGATGGGGCTCGGCATAGGCGCTGCCGCCTGCGGCAGGCAGATAGGTGGCAATGGCGCCGGAGGAAGCCAAAATGGTCTGATAAAACTCCACGCTGTTGCCAAAGGTTTTGCTCAGGAAATCCACCGCGACTTCGGGGTTCTTGCTGGTGGCAGGCACGACCCATGAAGAGCCGCCCTGGCTGGTGTAATGGGTGGCGCCTTCCACATTCAGCCGGGGAACATTGGTCATGCCCCACTTGCCGGCCTGGTCCTTGGCCAGTACGACGGAGCCGATGATCCAGCAGCCCTGGATGGTGGAAGCGGCAGAACCATTGTTAAAGGAAGCAATGTATTCTGTCCAGTCCACTGCTTCTTTGACGATACCGCTCTTGCGCAGCTTGACGACGGTCTCCACCACTTCCTTGAGGACGGGGTTGTTGGCAATGTTGGGCTTTCCCTCCACGTCAAAGAACCAGGAGCCGGCGCTTTGGGTCATCATCATCACAAAATCGTTGTAGCCCACCTGGGTGGTTACCATAAACTGCCCGGTGGCCTCCTTCACCTTCTGGCCGATTTCAATGAACCGGTCCCAGGTGATATCGGTCAGGTCGTTCAAGGTGAAGCCCGCAGCCTCCAAATAATCGGTGCGCACGAAGGTAGCGGCGCAGCCGTTGTCGAAGGGGACGGCGTACTGCTTGCCCTCATACGTAAAATGGGTGACCTTGTAGGATGCGAAGTTCGGATAATCCACCAGGCTGCTCATATCAAAATAGGAGCCGGGGAACGTATTGAGGAACTTGCGCCCGGAATTGTCCTGCATCAAAACGATATCGGGCAGCGTATCCGTCTGGCCGGAGCTAAGCGCCACGGTTTGCTTGGTTTCACAGTCATTGGAGGAAGTCTCCACGAGCACGATCTTCGCATCGGGGTTGATCGTTTCGTAGATCTTTGCGGCTTCCTCTATGGCATAGAGGTTGAACGCGGGATCCCAGCACCAGACCGTAATTTCCGTCTGGGCCAGCGCGGTGGTACAGGTCAGTACCAACGCCAACGAAAGCGCCAGGGCAAACAGCTTCTTCATGTTCTTTCCTCCAGAAATATTCTCATACGGATGGCAGCACTTAAGGACTGTCATCCGATATGGCTCATATAAACGCAACGGCGCGGTGTATGTAACCGCTTACTTGATTCCATATTACACCATATCCATTCCGGGTGTCAATACAGAAAATGGATACAATGGATGCACACATGTATAACAGGAAAGATTATCCTGGAAAAGATGAGCTTGACATTGACGCTGGGTCAAGTGATAAGATGAAAGCAAATGTGCCTTGAGGAGGATATGTATGCAGTCACAGCATGACAAACAACGGAAGGTGATAGGATGGAGCTTGTTAAAATAACCGACTTGACCGGCCAACTGGGCATTTCATCCCGCAGCCTGCGCTATTATGAACAGGTGGGCCTGATTCAAAGCGAGCGTCCGGAGCATGAGAAGTACCGTTTCTACGGCGCCGATAGCATTGAACGGCTCAAGCAGATCATGGTGCTTAGAAAGATGCAAATTCCCATCAAAGACGTCATTCGAATTTTTAAAAGCCAGGACATGAGCGCGGTGGTAGAAGCGTTTGTGACGCGCCTTCGTGCGATTGACAATGAAATGGGCGCATTAACCGAATTGAAGCGAATCATCAATGAGTTTTTGCAGGCCATGCTCAAAAATGGCATCACCAAAATATCCGCGCTGCCACTTTTATATGAAGAAATGGACAAACAGCTTGCAACGCTTAAAGATCACGAGCCTGTAACCTATGAGCGTTTGTCGGCTGTCTCGGAGCAATTGTCCAGGCCGGTTGATATCCGTATCGTGGCACTGCCGGCCATGCGGGTGCTGTCATCCAAGCGCGCGGAGCCGGGCATTCCGGATGCGGCAGACTTTTGGGACTGGCTGCATGAGAAAGGGATCCTGCCCGGCAGGCCAGGGCACCATGAGCTTTTTGAATATCAGGACGACAGGGAACAGACTGTGTTTTTGCAAAAGATCGACGATGATTTTGTGAACGACGGCCCGTTTATCGATTATGCGTTTGATGGCGGCCTGTTTGCCGCCTGCTGCGTGTATGCCGATGAGGATATCGGCGCGTTCCACAAAGGGATGTTCAAATGCCTGGACGATAATCCTTATTACGAAGCGGATTACCGCAATGGCGGGCGCCTGCGGCACGAAACGCTGGCACAGACGGTCCTGTCGCCCGATGACCAGCGGGAAAGGCTTGAGCTGTTCCTGCCGATCAAAAAACGGCGGCCGGACATATCCCTATACGACCCCAATGAACGGGCGGAAGGGCTTACTCCACGGGAGATTGAAGAAGCCAACCCGGTTCTATGGCAGGTTGATATTCCTATGGACAAGCTGGAGCCGGTCTTCGACCCTTACTACCGGGTCAACGAAAACGGTGAAGCCGAATACATCGCGTATATCGACAAACGCCTTTTATCCACCAATGTCCGGGTGAAAATACCTTTCCGTGTAGATATCGAATTTAAGGTCGATGAAATTAGCGGCCGGTTCGGATACGGCAGCGACGAGGGCAGCATCCGCTTTTATCATGGCAGCGACATGTTCGGCATCAATATGGAAAACAATGCCGACAGCAGGCTTTCCAAAGAGGCCATCAGCTTTCATCAGCCGGGTTTTGGAGATTACTGCAGCTATCCCAAACTGGGCAAAATCAATCCGAATGTGTATAACAATCTTACGTGGATCGTGGGCGAGAAGCATTTTGCGGTCATCCTCAACGGTGATGTCCGGTACTGCGGCGTCCATTTCCCGTACATGACCATGGATACGCGCTTGCTAAAGCCTCACCCTATCCTCCTTGGCTCCAACGGCCAGGGGAAGCGCTATTTCCGGGCTATACGGGTGTCGCAGTTAAAGCATACATACAAAAGCAAAATAAAAGAAGGAGCTCTTATCATGGTCACAAGTCAAAGCAACAACATGATCCCCAACATCCATCAGCTCATCACCATGCATTACGGCGAGAATTATTGGTTCAATGGCTGCGCGAAGTATGTGATGGAGTGCCTTGGCGAGCCGGATTATGACTATTGGTTTTTTGCGGGCCTGACGGGCGACAACCTGGCGCAGGTGTTCGCTTACGACCGTTTCCGGGGCGATGGCGCGTCGGATTACCTGGCCGGCCAGAGCGGCCGGTTTGTGGAAGGCGTTTTCGACGCGTGCGGATATGCCAGTACATTTGTGAATGCAAAAAGCATCAAATCCAACCGGACCATGTATTTGCAGACGCTGATATCCTATATCGACAAGGGCATTCCCGTCATCCGGTTTCATATGGGCTGGGGCGTTTTTGTCGGGTATGAGGATTACGGAAAGGTGCTGCTGTATATGACGGCCGACAAAACCGAGCCGGAGCGGCTCCCTTTTGAGGATGTATTTGTGATGCACGACGGCTTTTACGATGAGCAGGCCGGCGACTTGGGATTCGGCTGGCTGTTTGTGGGCGAGAAAAAGCGGCAAGTGGAATTGAAGCAGATTTATAGAGACATCATCCGGAATATGCCAAAGCTGCTGACAACAAAGGTGGATGGGTATTGCTTTGGCCCGGAAGCGTTTCGCGCATGGGCCGCGCAGATCGAGAGCGGAAGGTTTGACAACATGAAGCCGGAGGAATTAGACGGCTGGGCCATGTATAAAATCTATGTCTGCAACCTCGCCACAAACGGCAGCTGCAACGAAACCTTCTTTAAAAGAGCAATGGAATTGAATCCGGATCTCACGTTTTTAAATGAAATAAGCAACCTTTACAGGCAAACCGGCCACCTGTGGAACGATCAAAACGGGGAGGACCTGGAAGCCATCGGCGGCGGCTTTAACGTTACGCTGGCTGCTTTGCAGAACCGTGAAAAGCGGGATAAGATCGTGGCGAAAATCCTGGAGTTCGCCGATTGTATGGACAAGGTCCTTGCGATATTGAACGAAAATATCTAGGGGACTTTCAACTACAGATGTTTCTGAATGTGACCATTCATCTTTGTCTGAACACCGTAGGGGCGGGGCTCTGCTCCGCCCGATGAGAAACATTACCTACCGCAGCGGACGGTTAAGAAGCCCCGCCCCTACGGCATTGTTTGTTTATTGGTTTATCTGCCGGGGGTTATGAAATTCGTAACTCCTGTAGTTAATAGTCTACCAGGGGGGCATTTTAGTTATAACGACCGGACAGTGCTCAAATCTTTGCGGGAAGCTCTAGGCTTAGTACTGAAAAAAGACGGGCATGCTTGATTTTTCATAGAATTGGGTTTAGTCTGTTTGACAAGCCGGTCTTGATTCAGATTGCAAGGGAGAAAGCGCTATGCTGAGCAGGTGCGGGGTTTGCTGTTCGAAGGATTGCAGGGCATACCAAAAGGAATGCGAGGGATGTAACGAGCTCTGCGGCCGGGTGGCATGGGCGGCCTACTATGGCAAGGAGCTCTGCCCCGTCTATGAGTGCGCGCTTAAGCGCGGCTACTCAAGCTGCGGGGATTGTGGGGAGGCGCCATGCAGCGTATGGCATGCCACCCGGAGCCCCGCTGTGAGCGATGAGGAATTCAACGCCGATATATCCTCACGCCTTAAAAACCTTGCGGGCAAGTCAGCGTAAGGTCTACAGCGCCCCAACATTCACTTGCAGATAAATACCGTTTCGCCACAGTCCAGAAAGTCCCGGTCAAACGCCATGCCAAGGCCATCGCCTGTGGGAATGTTCATGCTGCCCTCCCGCAGCACAAGCGGTGTGGTGAAAAAATCCTTCGTTTGTTCATAGCCTGTTTTCATTTCCTGGTATTTGCCCATGTTAGGCGTGAAGGAAGCAAGCATCAGCACGTGGGCGTACTGGATGCCCCCCGAAATATGCGGCGTCACCGGAATGTTCGCAAGCTTCGCCATCCCGGCGACCTTCGCTGCGCGGATGAAGCCGCCCATGTACTGGATGTCCGGCTGAAGCACCTGGGCTGTGTCGCTGGCGATCAGCCATCGGAACCGCCGGAGGCTTGTTTCCTGCTCCCCAAATGCAATGGGGATGCGCAGCGCATCGGCGACCTCCTTGGTTTCCCACAAGTAGTCAAAGCGGCAGGGCTCCTCATAAAAGTAGGCGCCGATGTCCTCCAGCAGCTTTCCATATTCGATGGCCTGCCCGGGCATGAACGAGCCGTTGCCGTCGGCGTGGATGACCATGCCGTCGCCGAAGTATTTGCGCGCCAGCACGATCAGCTCTTCGCTGCGCCCCGTCATGGCATCCCTGCCCCAGCTCATCCGGCCGCCGATCTTGAATTTGACGGCCTTTGCCCCAATGGCGGAAATCCGCTCCTCCAGGATCTCCAATTCCTCCAGCGGGGTGGTGCCCCGGTTCCCGCTAGCACAGTAATACTCCACCTGATGGTTCACCCGCGGGCCGAACAGCTCGCCGGCGTACACGCCCTTGGCCTTCCCCAAAATGTCCAGTACGCTGGCCTCCAGCCACGACACGCAGCACCAGTAGGCCAGGCCCTGTATTTTGTAATTCAGGTCGCGCACATACACGGCCTCCAGCGTGTCCTCCAGGTCGCGTGCGTCGGTGCCGATAAAATAAGGCGCGATCTTCTTTTCCAGGATCGGATAGAAATATTGCCAGTTGCCGCCCGCAATGGCGATGCCTTCCATGCCGCAGGCCGTCCGCGTGATCAGCAGGCAGTGGCCCTTGCACAGCCGCATCTGGATTGAGGTGATCTTCAGCGGGCCAGCAATGCCGGACACGTCCACCATCTTCTGGCGGACAATGGCCTCCAGCGCATCGTCGCCGGCCGCCATGCGATTAGGAAAGTCGGGGTGTACGCTGTAGGGGCCCATGGCCAGCGGGGCGGAGAAGTCCACCTTGCGGCAGATGGCCGCCAGCAAGCCGTCGAAAACGGATGGGCCTGCCAGCCCCTCCGGGTCGCGACCGGCCAGCGCTTCGCCCCGAAGCGCCATGGCTGTCAGCGCATCCTCCCTGTCAAAAAAGGCTTTCCCCTCCCCGGATTGCAACAGGGCAGCGGCTTCCTTGCACAGTGCGTCAAGAAAACCGTCCAATTGCGTTTCCAGTTCATAATAGTCCGTCAGCCAGGCGTTGATATCCTCATACCCCGGCTTGGCGGTATGCGTTTGCAACTGCGCGCGCCGCAAAAAAGCGCGGAACAGCTGCTTGGCCTTCAAAGCGTCCAGCGCGCCGCCATCCGGCTGAAAGAACATGCCCGCCAGCACGCTCGCCTGGGCCTTTATCCCCGTATCCATGCGGAGGATGCGCAAAATACGCCCGCAGTGCTGGCCAAATCGTAGTCACCAGGCCTGTGCTCTGCGTGAACTCGCGTACCATGCCGCAAATGACGACAAGAGATACAAAATGCGGCATGTAGGTCACCGTCTGTACCACGCGGGCATAGCGGTGGGAACGAAGCTCGTTGATCAGCAGCGCCAGAATGATCGGAACGGGAAAACCGAAAAGAAGGTTTGACAGGCTCAGTGTCAGTGTGTTGCGCAGCAATGTGCCAAAATAATAGCTATTGAAAAAGTTTGAAAAGTGCTCAAACCCGACCCAGGCGCTGCCGGCGATCCCCCGGGCCGGCTTAAAGTCTTTGAACGCAATGGTCGCGCCATACATGGGCGCGTAATGAAACATGATGTAAAACAGCAGCACCGGAATAAACAGAAGGTAGAGCTCGCGGTTGACGGCCAGATCACGCCCGAGCCGCCGAACATAGGTTTGCCGTTTCTTCATGGACAAGTGATCCATGCGCATCACATTTCCTTTCCTTACCGGCAGATTTGGAGAATCGTTTCCTTGATCGATTTCACTTTTTGAAATTTTCTTTTACTCTATGGCGCCATATTAGCATATCTGAACAATTTGTGCAATACCTTTTTTTAATTTCAAAAATTGTGCCGGCCTGCCTGTCCGCAAATACCGGAACGGATGCATCCCGGCGGCAGGAGGATGACGCTGCAGCCGACTGTGCAATTTTGCTGTATCTGGGTACTTTTTTCATCGAAATATATGCATTTTCACTGTATCGTAGATATTTACACTATTCACAGAGGATGCCATGCGTTAAAATGCAGGCATGGAATGCGATTTTATATTTTGAAAACGCCGCTTCTTTCAGGGAAAAAGTATGCGGTATCATATGGCATTTTCACATCATGAATGAAGGGGGCTGTGCTTGTTGAATAAAGCCGCCGGGAAAAGATCATCGCCGTTTATGCGTCTCATGCGGGAGAATTACCAGCTCTATCTGATCATCCTCATTCCGCTGATCTGGCTGTTGGTATTCAAGTACCAGCCCATGTACGGCGCACAGATCGCCTTTCGGAAATTCCGCGCGGCAGACGGTATCTGGGGCAGTCCATGGGTAGGCTTTGACAACTTTTTGAAGCTGTTCCGCAATTATATGTTTCCGCGGACGCTAAAAAATACGCTGACGGTGAGTATATACCAATTGCTGGTCTCCTTCCCCTTTCCCATTATCCTCGCGCTGGCGATGAACAGCACGCTGCACACGCGGCTTAAGAAGACGACGCAGATCATTACCTACCTGCCGCACTTTATTTCCACGGTGGTGCTGGTGGGCATGCTGGTGCAGTTCACCAATGTGCATGTAGGCATCCTCAACAAGCTGACCGTGCTTCTGGGGGGGAAGGTAACGGACTTCATGGCGTCCGGGCCGGCCTTCTTCCACATGTATGTATGGTCCGAGGTGTGGCAGAACTGCGGATGGGGTACCATCATTTATCTGGCTGCCCTGTCCGGCGTGGACATGGACCTGCATGAGGCGGCGGTGATCGACGGGGCCAGCCGCTGGCAAAGGCTGGTCCACATCGACATCCCTGGCATCATTCCGACGGCAACGATCATCCTGATCATGAATACGGGCCGGATCATGGACCTGGGCTTTGAAAAAGCGTTCCTGATGCAGAACCTCATGAACATAAGCGCCTCCGAAATCATAGCCACATATGCCTACAAGGTAAGCCTGGCTTCCGCCTCGGCGGACTTTTCCTACTCGACGACGATCAGCTTCTTCAATTCAGCCGTCAACCTGATCCTGATTTTTATCGTAAACAAGATCGCTTCCCGGTGGGGCGAGACGAGTTTGTGGTAACGAAACCCTGCGACGAACGGAGGGATCCTTATGAAAAAGATCGGGCAGTCCCGCGGTGACCGCATTTTCTTTCTCTTCAACGATATTTTTCTGGGCCTGGCGCTTTTGATCGTGCTGCTGCCGGTGGTACACATCGTCAGCTCCTCGTTCAGCTCGCCCGCCGCCGTGATGACCGGCCGGGTGCTCCTCTGGCCGGTGGAGTTCTCCCTGGAGGGGTATGCGGCGGTATTCAAATATCCCACGATCATCACGGGGTATCTGAACAGCATCTTTTACACGGTTGCGGGCAGCGCCATCAACATCGTCATGACCGTACTGGCCGCATACCCGCTCTCCCGCAAGAAGATGGCGGGGCGGAACATCATCATGTTCCTGTTCACCTTTACCATGATCTTCAGCGGCGGGCTGATCCCGTCCTACCTGCTGGCCTCGCGCCTGAACCTGATCGACAACCGCTGGGTAATGCTGCTCCCGGGTGCCATCGGCGTGTACAACCTGATCATTTGCCGTACGTTTTTTCAGAACAACATCCCGGCCGAGCTGTTTGAGGCGGCCTCCATCGACGGATGCAGCCATGTGCGGTTCATCCCCAGCGTGGTGCTGCCGCTTTCCAAGCCCATTCTGGCGGTGTTGCTTTTGTACTATGCCGTTAGCCACTGGAATTCGTATTTCAACGCGTTCATCTATCTGTCGGACAGAAGCAAGTTTCCGCTGCAGATCATGCTGCGGGAGATCCTGGTGCGCAACACCATCGATCCCTCCGTGGTGTATGATCCTCAGCTGGAGGCCGTCAAGCAGGGCCTGGGCGACTTGCTGAAGTATTCGCTGATCATTGTGGCCACCGTTCCGTTCATGGTGGCTTACCCCTTTGTCTCCAAGCACTTTGTGAAAGGCGCGTTGACCGGCGCGGTCAAGGGATGATTCCGTGCCGTACGCAATGGACAATACCGGTATGGGAAAGGAGGGATATGCGCGCCTTGTAAGGCCATCCCCTGTACATGCATCCCATTCATTTGCAAAGGAGAGAAAAACATGCTCAAATTCCTGAAAACCGCGATCACCGTACTGATGGCCGCCCTGCTTGCCCTGGGCGGCGCCGCCGCGGCCCTGGCCGAGTCCCCCGCGCCCGGCACGCTGCCACTGACGGATGAACCTGTGACATTGCGCATTTTCTTCCAGCAGGAGCCCCAGGTGCTGGACTATGTGGACAACAAATTGACCAAGCACCTGCAGAAGCTGACGAACGTAGCGATCGACTGGGACCTGGTCCTCAGCCAGGACAAGACACAGAAGCTGAACCTGCTTTTGGCCACGGGGCAGGGCCTGCCCGATGTGTTCATGGGCGGCATGGACACCTCCACCCTGGTGGAGTACGCGGCGCAGGGCACTTTCATCCCGCTGAACGACTATATCGAAAACGACTCCAAGTGGTTCAAGGAAGTCCTGGCCATCTTCCCCGACCTGAAGAAGATGATGACCGCCCCCGACGGGAACATCTACGCGCTCCCCAACATCAACATGTCCGAGCCGAACATGATGCCCAGCCATCTGTGGATCAACAAGGTGTGGCTGGACAATTTGGGCCTTGAAATGCCCACCACCACAGATGAGCTCAAGGCCGTACTGGCCGCGTTCAAGACGAAGGACCCCAACGGCAACGGCAAGGCCGACGAGATCCCCATGATGGGCGCTACCACCGGCTGGAGCACGCTTGCCGACACCTTCATCCTCAACGCGTTTTTGCAGTATCCCACCGACTCCAACGGCACCGGATCCCGGCGGTACACCATTGCAGACGGCAAAATCAGTCCGGTGTACGACAAGGAGGCATACAAGGAAGGCCTCAAATTCATGCACGAGCTGGTGGCGGAGGGCCTGCTTGACCCGGCGACCTTCACCCAGGACGCGGCCCAGATGAAGCAGATTTTCGAAAATCCCGACGTTGCCATCCTGGGCGCGCTGACGGCAGGCGGCCCCAATACGTTTGCCAATATGACCGGCAGCACTCGCTTCCGGGATTATGTGGCTGTGCCGCCCCTCAAGGGGCCGCAGGGCGTCCAGCTCACGGCATACAACCCGTATGGCTACTTCAACAATGCCAACTGCTGGGCCATCACCTCGGCGTGCAAGAATCCCGATGTCGCCTTCCGGCTGGGCGATCTGTTCTTCTCGGAGGAAATTTCGATGTGGGGCCGCCTGGGCGAGCCCGGCACCGACTACATCAAGAACCCGGTGGGCAAAAAAGCCGTGGACGGCGGCGACGCACTGTTCGAGGCGATTCTGGTCTACGGCAGCGAGCAAAAGTCCCACTGGCAAAACCGCAACCCCTACTACAACTTCTTTGATAACAAGGGCGTAGCCAGCGAGGATCCCTATGCACTGCAGGATCTTTTGTGGAACACGATGCTTACGTACAAGCCCTTCGCCCCCGCCCCTGAAGCCTGCCTGCCGCCTTTGATCTACACGGTGGAGGAGGCCAGGGAGCTCAACGAAATCAACACGGCCCTGGTGCAATACATTGATGAGACCCGCGTGGCGTTCATCACCGGCGGCGACATCGACGCCGCCTGGGAGGGATACCTTAACGAGTTGAAGAACATCAACTATGAGCGGGCGATCCAGATCATGCAGCAGGCATACGACCGCTTCATGGCCAGCAAGTAACATTCGCGACATCGTCCGGAGCGGCGGCTGCTTCCCGTCATGGCCTGCAGCCGCCTCCTTCGCGCTTGCCCGGGCGTATCCGGTATGCTAAGATAAACGCCGGAGGGATGGCTGTGAAACGGAAGCGTTCCTTGTTCCTGCGGTACGTAATGACATACATGACCGTTTGCATTGTCACCATCGCGGTGTTTGCCGTGTTCCTGTATACCACCAATGTGCAGGCCGCGCAAAAGGCCATCGGGGACGAATACCGGGCGGCGCTGGAGCGCGCCGGCGGAATGCTGGATGACCGGCTTGGCAGCCTGTACGAGCTGTCGGTGGTGCTTCAGGCCCGCGACGCGACGGAGGCCATCCGCCGGCTGGGTTCCCCCATACAGGCGCCGGACATCCCTGCCATAAACGCCTACTCCCGGGAGCTGCAGCCCTACAACTACACGAACATGTTTCTTAGGGAATTGATCCTGTTTTTCAGCAAAAGCGGGATATTCATCTCCTCCAACAGCATCGGCCTGTATCCCCAGGTGTATTATGACGTAGTTCTGCGGTACAAGGACATCGCTTTCCCCCAATGGCGGGAGAGGATCCGCACGCCGCAGTTCATGAACTACCACCGGTATACCGACGAGCGGACGGGCGAGCGCTTTCTGGATATCATGCTGGACCTTCCGCCGGATTATGGTGCCGACGACAAGGTGCTTTTGATCGCGAGGATCGGCGCGCCCGAAATTCTAAACGGCCTTGAGGGGGCGATGGCGGATGGGGCCATCGTAGTGCTGCGCGACTGGGATGGCCGCCTTGTGTTCTTAAGTGACCCGGCGTTTCCTGCAGGACCGTTGCCGCCCACCGACGCCGGGGAGACGGCGCCGCAAGCCGGCGCAAAATACGTGGCGTTTGCCCAAACGCTAAGCAATGTGAAGTGGCAATATACCCTGCTGGTTCCAAGAAACGTATTCCTGGCGGAGGAGCAACAGTTTATCCGGACACTGGCGATATTGACCCTCTCGGTGCTTTTGACCGGGGTGCTGATGAGCGTGCTGCTTTCCCTGTGGGGCCTCATGCCGATCCGCAGGCTCCTTCGCGTTTTCCGGCCGGCCGATCAGGGCGCCCCCCTCCCGGAGGGAAATGAATATGTGAACCTGGATGCCCACATCCGCAGCCTGATCAAGAACAATCAAAGCCTGCAGTTTGAGGTGCGCAGGTATCAGGAGCTGAACCGCGCAAACTTCCTGGACCGGCTGCTGGGAAGCGGTTTTTCCTCCACCGAGGAGCTGATGGCCATCGCGCAGCACTCCGGTATTGTGATGGAATACCGCAAGTATGTGCTGGCGGTGTTCGAGCTGATGGGCTATAACAACGAGCTACGCTCCGAATTCCTGCAGGAAATGGACATGGCCACCATCGCCATCACGGATTTTCTGGATAAGCGCGTGAATCTGGGCATATTCGTACACAAGACGGATTTCAGCCATATCGCCCTGATCTTCTGCCTGGATATGCCGGGGCAGATCAGCTCGATCCATGGCGAGGTAACGGCGCTCAAGGCCGCCGTGTCGGAAAAGCTGAATTTGCAGCTCCGCTGCGCCATCAGCGAAGATCTGGAGGACCCCAACTCCCTGGGCCTCCTCTATTTCTCCCTTTACCGCCAGCTCCAGGAAACAGAGGCGCTGCCGGGGGAGCCGGTGCAGTTCATACGGAACAGAAATATACTGAACGAATCCTACTATTATCCCATCGCAATGGAGACCAAGCTGCTCAACTACCTGCTGGCGGGCAATGAGCGGGAAGCGTCCGGGCTTCTTTCCCTCCTGTTCGAGGAGAACATGGAGAAAAACAAGCTGGCTATGCCCAGCGCCACATTCCTGCTGTATGCCGTGAAAGGGACGCTGATCCGCGCCCGGGACGAGATCAAGGAACTGGACGGGGAGGCGGACGCGCAATTGCACAGGATCATCTACCTGCATAACGGCCTGGAACCCAAGGCACAATGGACGCGGCTTTTAGAGGCGGTTTCGCTTTTGTGCGAGGCGGTATGCCACAAAAAGAACCAACGCAACACGAATCTCATCCAGCGGATCAACCGCTGCATCGAAACCAATTATCAAAACAGCCAGCTGGACCTTACTATGATCGCCCAGGAGTTTATGCTGACCAGCAGCTATCTATCGTACTTTTACAAGGGCATCACGGGCGAGAGCATTCCGGGTACCATAGAAAAGACACGAATGGAGCAAGCCGAGCGCCTGCTTCGGGAGGGAGGACGTACGGTCAAGGATATCTCCACGCTGGTGGGCTACACAAACCTCAATACGTTTTATAAAGCGTTCCGGCGGTTCTATGGCATCTCCCCCAAGGGGTACTATGACCAGATTCACCAGGCATGATAAGGCACGGGAGGATTCGCAATGAAGATTACCGGGTTAAGGATCGAAAAGAAGACCATCCGCTTTGAGCCCATATACAACGGCGAGGCCCGCAGCGTGGGCCCGCTGGACATTTATGAGGAGTATGACCGCGACGTCCGTCCGCGGAACATGCGCGCGGCCGTTAAGGGCGAGCCCGGCCGGCAGACGGCGCTGTTTGTGATCGTCACTACGGATGAGGGCGTCCAGGGTCAGTACGGCCCGGTGGAAAACCGCAGTGAGCTGCTAACCATCATGGATGGCATCGCCCCCCATCTCATGGGCCGGGATCCGCTGGAAAACCGTATGCTGTGGGACATCATCAGCCGGTTCGACCGGCACAGCCGCAGCGGGGTGATGATGATGGCCATCAGTGCCGTGGACATTGCCCTGTGGGATCTGAAGGGCAAAATCCTTGGCCAGCCGGTATACAAGCTGCTGGGCGGCGGCCGCAGCCGTATCCGCCCCTATATCAGCATGCTGGGCTTTTCCCTGGAGCCCAAGGCTGTCAGGGAACGGGCACTGATGGTGAAGGCCATGGGTGTTCAGGCCCAGAAATGGTTTTTCCGCTATGGCCCAAGCGACGGCGCGGAGGGCATCCAAAAGAATCTGGAGCTTGCCTTTACGCTGAGGGAAACGCTGGGAGAATCGTACGAGCTGATGTTCGACTGCTGGATGGGGTGGACGGTCGCCTATGCCAAGGCCGTCTTCCGGGAGCTTGAAAAGGTGCATCCCGTATGGGTGGAGGAGGTGCTTCGCCCCCACATGGCCGACGGATACCGCAAGCTCAAGGAGGAGACGTGCATTCCCCTGTCCGCCGGGGAACACCTGTATACCCGCATGGAAGTAAACGGCTATTTGCAGGACCATGTGCTGGATGTGCTCCAGTCCGACCCGGTGTGGTGCGGCGGGATCACCGAGGCGCTGCGCATTGCCGACCTGTGCGAAATGTACGGCGTGACCTTTATCCCCCACGGGCACTCGCTGCTGCCCGCCATGCATGTGGTGGCTGCCATGCCGCCGGACATCTGCCCCTACTGCGAATACCTGCTCAACTTCATGGACAAGAAGAACGCCTTTTTTGCGCATAACCGCCTGGGTAGCGACGGCTGGCTGACCATCAACGATACGCCGGGCCTGGGGGAAGAAATCGATGAGGAAAGAATGCTCGATACCCAAACGGTGCACGAGTTCTCATTTTAATGACCGGAAAGGCAGGGAGTGACTGCAATATGGATCTGCTGCAAGTGAAGAATGGCAAAATCGTGGATGCGTCCGGCAAGCCTGCATACCTGCGGGGAACATGTGTAGGCGGCTGGATGAATATGGAGGATTTCATCAACGGCTATCCGGGAACGGAGGGAAACATCCGCAAGCATATCGCTCAGGTGCTAGGAGAAAAGACCGGCCGGTATTTCTTTGAACGGCTGCTGGACAATTTTTTCGGCGAGGAGGATATCCGCTTCATTGCCCAGCAGGGGGCGACCTGCGTGCGCCTGCCCTTGAACTACAGGCATTTTGAGGATGACGGCGCGCCTTTTGTGTACAAGGAGGCGGGGTTTAAGCGGCTGGAGGAGATTGTAAAGCTGTGCGAGAAGCATGGGCTGTACGTGATACTCGACATGCATGCCGTGCAGGGCTGGCAAAACAGCCACTGGCACAGCGACAACGAGCGCGGTGCGTCGCTTTTTTGGACGCATAAGCTCTTTCAGGACCGGCTGGCCGCTCTGTGGCGGGAATTTGCCCGCCGGTACAGGGGCCGCACCGTCATCGCCGGATATGAGCTGATGAACGAGCCCTCCAGCAACACGCCCTGCGGTGACCATGCCTTTGACTTTTTTGAAAACTTCCGCTCCGACTGGCCCGCCATGAACCGCGTCTACCGCCGCCTCGTCGAAGATATCCGCGAGATCGATCCGGAACACATCATCTTCATGGAAGGCGACCGGTACGGCCACTACTTCGATGGGATGGACGCGCCCTTCGCGCCCAACCTGGTCTATTCCAGCCACAACTATACCGCCCCCGGCTTTGGCCCCGGCAAGTATCCGGGCCATTTCGGCCGCAGCGGCGCGGAGATCTACTGGGACCGGAACAAGCATTTCCGCGATTTTTATTTCGATCAGGGCACCGTATACACTCGGGAGCATAATGTACCGCTGTGGGTGGGCGAATTCGGCTCGCAGTACCACGGCCCGGCAGACGAGCTGCCTTACCGCCTACAAAACATGGACGACCAGCTATCCATCTACAACGAGTATGGAGCCCACTGGACCACATGGACGTATAAAGACGCGGGGGTCATGGGCTGGGTGACGGTGGACCCGGAATCCGAGCTGATGCAGATCGTACAGCCCGTGCAGCAGATGAAGCGCACGCTGGGCGCG
This sequence comes from Bacillota bacterium, assembly GCA_023413135.1. Lineage (GTDB taxonomy): Bacteria > Bacillota > Clostridia > Christensenellales > Aristaeellaceae > JAEWAH01. The sequence goes on along the minus strand of JAEZQK010000096.1, from coordinate 6,810 downwards.
GAAAACTTTGTGGCGCAATACGCCCGCTGCCCGGGCCGTGAAAAGGCCGCGGAGCTGGCCGACATGATCCTGGATGTATCCCAGGCACCTTATAACCAGCGCTCCAACGCCCTGGCACTGAACTATGCGGCGCTGACCGGATTTGCCGCAGCCATGCTGCAACCCGTGTATGCCTTGCGCTTCAAGGGCATGAGTGAAAATGACATCGACCGTGTCATGCAGGCATACCACATCAAAAACTGCATTGTGAACAAGCCGTATATGGCGGTACTGAACACAAGGCTGCGGGAGGCAGTCCCGGACAGATAGGATCATCGATAACGCCTGGCACGGCGGCTACCGTGCCAGGCGTTTATGTTGCATGCGCTCAATTGACAAAAGTGGTAAAATGGCGGTAAAGGACAACAGGAGGCAGATTGGCTTATGAAAGTATTCGAAAAGCCGGGAAAGCACAACACAGACGAAGCCTGCCGCATTGCCATTGAACGTGCCAGGCAGATCGGGGCGCCGATTGTTGCGGCCACGACGGAAGGCGACGCAGGCCTGCGCCTGTGCCAGATGGCCGGGGAGCTTGGGTTTGCCGGCCCGGTGGTCATCGTCACCCATGCGTACGGCTCCCGCATGCCGGGACAAAACGCGCTCAGGGAGGAATGCCGCTCGGCGATGAAAGCCTACGGCGCGACGCTGGTCACCGCGGCCCACGTATTGTCCGGGGCGGAGCGCGGAATCAGTTCGCAGTTCAAGGGGATCTATCCGGTAGAAATTATGGCACAGACGCTGCGCATCCTCTCACAGGGTATAAAGGTGGTTGTCGAAATCGGCTCCATGGCGCTGGACGCCGGCGCCATCGAGTATGGAAAGCCCATCGTAGCCCTGGGCGGGACAGGGCACGGCCTGGATACGGCCGTTGTCATGCACCCGGCCCATGCCAACAGGATTTTGGAGACGAATATCCATGAAATTCTTTGTAAGCCCTATTGAGCAAGATGCCCAATATTCCGCATAACATCAAATGTATTTAAAAGACGGAGGGAGGACCGGGAATGAAGCTTCATGACCCGCTTGTCATTCGGGGCAACACCATCAAAAACCGGATTGTGCTGGAACCGATGGTTACCTTTTCCTTTCACGGGGACAATGGCTCCTTTTACGGTAGAGAGCACCTTGAGCATTATTCGGCTATCGCCAAAGGCGGCGCGGGGTTGATGATCCTGCAGGCCACCGCCGTCTTCGGCGCAGCGGACGGTACGGAAAAATGGTCGGCGGACAACACGCGGGTGCTAAAGCAGATTGCATCAAGCTGCCACGAATACGGGGCTGTCGCGATGATGCAGCTCGCCTGCGGGAATCTGGACATCAACGATATGACGCTGCCAGACATCCATGCCATGCAGCGGAATATGGTGCAGGCTGCCGTCACGGCCTATGCGCTTGGCTTTGACGGCGCAGAATTTCATTTTGCCCACGGCTTCACGCTGTGCAAATTCCTGGATGCCGCCTATAACCGCCGCACCGATGATTATGGCGGCAATGTGGAACGCCGTGCGGCCATCCTTACGGAAATCCTACCTACGATCCGGCAAGAAACAGGGGAGCACTTTATCCTGGGCGTCCGGATGGGCGAATTCCAGCCGGAAAGCAGCGATGGCATCGCAGCGGCCAAAGTGTTTGAAAGTGCCGGCATCGACCTGATCAATATCTCCTTCGGCATGAAACCGCCCACCGGGCCGGTTCCCAAGGATTTTCCCTGCAGCGCCATGACTTTAAGCGGCTGCCGGGTGAGGAAAGAGGTCCACGTTCCCGTCATTGCCGTTCATGAGATACGTACGGCAGAGCAGGCCAGGTATCTCGTTGAGCATAATTGCATAGATCTTGTGGGCATAGGCCGGGCCATGCTCAGCGATCCCGATTTTGCAAACCATGTGCTGATGGGCGAGCCCGTCAACCCCTGCCATGGCTGCAAAAGCTGCCGCTGGTTTACCGACCACTTAAAATGCCCCGGCAGAAAAGCGCTCGCCAGGTAAATCGAACCGCGCAGCCGGGCACCAAACAGGAGGAGCCGCCATGATCCGAAATGAAGTTCTGGACGTTATCCATGCCCGCCGGAGCACCCGCAGCTTTACCGAAAAACAAATTGATTTGGAACAGCTTGAAACGCTGCTGGACGCCGCCGTCTGGGCACCGAGCGGCGGAAACAACCAAAGCTGGCTGTTTACCGCCATCCAGAGAAAAGATGCATTGCTGAAACTCAATGAACTGGTGCGCGAAGGCTTCCAGCATTGGGTGCCGGATGACGATTATCCCGGCAAGCTCGGCGCCAAAGCCGCTTCACAAAAGGAGAGCTACAATTTTTACTACCATGCACCGACCGTCATCATCGCTTCCAACAAGCCGGGCTATGAGAACGCGATGGCAGACTGCGCGCTTGGCCTTGAAAACATCTTCCTGGCGGCACAGTCGCTTGGGCTTGGCAGCTGCTATCTCAATCAACTGCACTGGCTGCGAAATGACTTAGGCGTACGGGATTTCCTCTATGAGCTCGGCATTCCCAAAGAGCATACCATCTGCTCGGCTGCCGCCATCGGATACATCGGCAAAGAATCCGTGCCGCCGCCGCGAAAACCGAACACAGCCCATATCGTCAAATAAAAATGCTACCGGCCCCCGTATTCAACCCGGCCCGCCCCGTCGACCAGGATGACATCCCCGGCCGTATGCCTGTATGTTCTGCCATCCGCCAATGTAAGCACCCCGTCCGTGGATGCCTTGAATCTGGCCAAGGTAATCTGATGGTTTTGCCAGCGGATATCCACCGTGTATCCCCCACGTGCGCGCAGGCCTTTCACTTCGCCTTGCGGCCATTGCGCCGGCAGGGCGGGCAGGAGCATAACGCGGCCTGTGTGGCTTTGCAAAAGCATTTCCGCTATGCCTGCAATCGAGCCAAAATTGCCGTCGATCTGAAAGGGTGGGTGGTTATCCATAAGGTTGGGCAATGTGGATTTTGAAAGCAGCGCGCGAATGTTCTGCCAGGCCTGATCCCCATCCAGCAGCCGGGCATAAAAATTGATGATCCAGGCGCGGCTCCAGCCGGTGTGGCCGCCTCCGTTTTGAAGGCGCCGCTTCAGTGTTTCGCGGGCGCCATCAAACAGGCTTGTATTTTCCGGCGTGATCTGGGTGCCCGGATAAAGGCCGAACAAATGGGACACATGGCGGTGCCCGGGCTCCGCCTCAAGATATTCTTCCCCCCATTCCATCAGGGCACCGTTGCTGCCTGTCCTGGTGGGGCGAAGCTTGGTGATTGTTTCCTCATAGATGGCGGTATCCTTGCCAAGGATTGCGCCGCATTGTGCGATGGCGGAAAACAGCTCACGAAGAATCTGCATGTCCATGGTGGCATTCCGGCAAAGGCAGCCTTGTTCGCCGGAAGGAAGAATATACGTGTTTTCAGGTGAGGAAGAAGGCGATACATCCATATATCCGTCTTCCCCCGGCAGCAGCGTATCCAGGAAAAAATCTGCCGCTTCGCACATGATGGGAAAGTATTCCCGGAGAAATGCTTCATCCATCGTGAAGCAGTAGTGTTCGTATATATGCAGGCACAGCCATGCCGAGCCCATGTGCCAAAAAGTAGCTGGGATGTAACTGTCCTGGGGGGCGCAGTCGCCCCATATGTCGGTATTGTGATGGGCCACCCAGCCCTGCGCGCCATACATGCGCCTGGCCGCCTCGCGTCCATTAGGAAGCATGGCCCGCATATGATCAAACAGCGGCAGGTGCATGGCGGACAGGTTGCAGACTTCCGAAGGCCAGTAGTTCATCTGGGTATTTATGTTGATGGTATATTTGCTTCCCCACGACGGGTCGAAATCCTTGTTCCAAATCCCCTGAAGGTTGGCCGGCAGGCTTCCCGGACGGCTGGAGGAGGCCAGAAGATACCGGCCGAACTGGAAGTAATCACATACCAATCCCCAATCCTCTTCCCCGCCTGCAAAGCGCGCAAGGCGCCGGTCGGTAGGCATACGCTCAAGCGCCTCGTCCCTAAAAAGAGACAGTTCGCATGCATCCATAACCGCCGTAAAATCAGCCCGGTGCCTATCCAGCAATCCGCTGTACCCCTTTTTTTCGGCTTCATCCAGCAAAGAGCAGACCGCCACCACAGGGTCTTGATAGCGGAAACTCGTAGTGCCTGCGCACAGAATATCGCAATCGCCGCCGCAATGAAGGGCCGCGCCTATGCACTTCACATCGCCGCTGATGACCCGCACCCCGCAGGCAAACCATACGCCATCGTTCCCCGTTTTGCCCGTAAGAAGAATGGTTCTTCCATCCGGAGCATACAGCCGGCCGATTTGATTGTTGCGGCACAGCCATAACGAAAAGGCATTGCCGCCGGCTCTTATGGCTATGACCTGATCCACGTAGGAGGCGAAGGATTCCATGGCATAATCCCTGCCGCGCAAGCGGTAGCGTACGGAATGTATACCCGTGCGCAAGTCCAGCCTCCGGGCATAATCCTGTACATCCGGCGGTATACAGCCGGCCATATCCTTATCGCTTACATGGCGCAGCTGTTGTATGCTTAAGCCGGGATGATCGCCGTCATAGTAGAAAAACAGATCCGCCAAAGGTTCATAATTACGCTGGTTGTCAGGCACGCCCGTCAAACCCGACAGCGCCAGTTGCTCCGCAAGCCGGATCTTGCCTTCCCCAATCAGTTTTTGGATCACAGGCATGCAGGATAAGCTGTCTGGATTGATCCTGTCTGCAAAACCGCCGGACCAGACGGAATCCTCATTGAGCTGCATCCGTTCCACGGTAACACCGCCAAAGATCATGGTGCCAAGACGGCCGTTTCCGATGGGGAGGGCATGATCCCAGCTCTTTGCAGGGCTTTGATAAAACAAAGTGTTCATTCTTTCTCCGATTATCGTAAGGTCCCGTTCTTTTTGCGGAGTGTAGCACAAAACCAATACCAAGTCAAGCTGTTGTCTGGTCAAATGCAAGCCGATCAACAGATACCGTTTCAAATGGGACCGCACCACATTCGCCCACCGTACAAAGAAGCGGTGATAGGAAGAATGAACAAGCTATTTCTTATAAAAACATTTGAGCGCCATGGGAAATGACAAACATGCCGTTCTTTCTTAATGAAATATGAGACTCAAATTGGCACTATTTATATGGAGTTATAGTTTGAAAAGACCATCAGCTAGTTTAGAACTTGTTGAATATCATATAACGCAAACTTCTTGAAATTTCCATCCAGCTCCTCGGCAGTACAAGGCATACCCCTGTCGATCCACCATTTCAATGTACCAATAAAGGCACTCGTTAGATAATGCGCCAATATTTCAAATTGGAGTGAAGCCTGTTTTTTGTTTTGCTTTAACACTCTAAGGGTCTCACTTATATGTGCAAAAATATAGTCTTGAATTGGGCTGCTGAACATAGCGATACCGTCTTTCCCAAGTATCGCTTTAAAAAGGCGGTGATTCTGCTCTATGAACCGAAATAGGTTGAGGGTAAAATCGCTTTTAAAAAAGTACCCTGGACTCTTCTCGTTATTTGATATATCAATATTATGTTGTTCAAACAGCCGGCTGAATTCTTCAAAACAGCTATGCAGCAGGTCGTGTTTGTTGTCAAAGTGGATATAAAATGTGGAACGCCCCACATTGGCTCTATCCAATATATCCTGAATAGTAACTGCCTCAAAGCCTTTTTCTGAAATCAGCGCTATCAGTGCATCTTTCAGAAGCTGGCGGGTTTTTTGTACTCTCCGATCTACAAGTACCTTGGGCATATTTTTCTTCCTCTTTTCCGCACAAATTCTCCCCTATTGTTCATTAATGAATTTTCTGCATAATTTTGGCCTTCTACGAATGGTTTTCTATAAAGTATAATAGCAAATACAGAATACGATGTTCAATAATGGATTGTAAATTCATTATGAAAGGAGAAAATAGCATATGCAAAAGACTGAAAAGCCGCGTAGACCTGTTAATCAAGGGGATGAAGAAAGTGAGATCAAAAGTCAAATGGAAAAGGCGATGGGCACCTATGATTCTTACATGAGAAAAATTACTTTCGGGCGGGAAAATACTCTGCGTGAGATGACGGTAGACTTGGCGCAGGTAAAACCCGGTGATAGCGTCCTTGAAGTAGGTTGTGGCACAGGCACGCTGACACTGGCGGCCAAACGAAAAGCAGGGCCATTGGGTAAGGTATTTGGGATCGATATCATTCCTGGGATGATTGACCTTAGCAAACAGAAGGCTGCAAAAGCCGGTTTGGATGTTGCTTTTCAGTTGGGAAGCATTGATAATATACCCTTCTCTGCTGATCAATTCGATGTTGTTATGTGCAGCTTCATGATATTTCATATGTCTGAAACGGTGAGGTGCAAGGGAATTGAGCAAATTTACCGGGTTCTGAAACCGCAAGGGCTACTGATGGTGATCGATCTTTCCCTACCCGTTCATTCCTTGCCTAGAGCGTTTGTTAAAACATTTTTAGGGTTTATGTTAAAACACGATTTGAAGGAGTTGCTTCCCCTAATGGAGGAATCCGGTTTTACCGGAGCAGAACATCATCAGGCAAAGTTTCGAATCTTGGGGCTTCCGGTTCTCTCATTTGTTCGAGGAAGAAAGCCGTAGTGGATCACCTTAAACAGACAAAATGAGGGGGCTGTCGCACCAGGAGAGCCCGGGGAAATACAAAAGGCGGCATCTAGCGGTAGCCAGAAGCCGTCTTTTGTTGTAAAATTATGTTTGTGGGAACAATAAATTTACAGCCAGATTATACAACAAA
>JAEZQK010000056.1 GCA_023413135.1 Bacillota bacterium | reverse complement strand
TGTATAGGATGTGCCCAGCACAGGCGGTTCGTAGGCCGTCGTATCATGAACGACATCGAAACCCGCCGCAGCAAGCAGCCTGGTCAATTCCTCCCCGACCCTGACTACGTTGTGCTGATTATCTTTTGTCCGCCATTCCTCGGTTGGTTCATAGGTATTTTCTGGTGTTTGCTTATAGGCTTCGTAGGTATGGGAATGATAAATCAATATGCGTTTTTTCCCTGTCAAGCCGGACACCCCGGGCCCTTTGATCACCTCTATACTGAATCCACCAGGCTGCGGTGTAGGTGTTACCGCCTGAGCGGGGGTTACGGAAGGTTGCAGCGTAACGGAAAATGAAGGCGCAATGGAGGGTGCTATTGTTATTTCAGGGGAAGGCGTCTGAATGGCAAACAGGTTTATTTCAGAGGTTATTTGGGAAGGCAATGGCGCATCGGAAGGCAATGCAGTAACGGGCGGCGTCAGTTCCATGGGCGCAAAGGCCTCCACTGCGCCATGAACAGGCGGTTGAAAGCCGGAAAGCAAAAAACCCAGCGCAAGGCCCAGCACAAAGACGGCCAAAAACAGGGAAAGCGCCAGGCATATGGCTTGGGTACGCGTATAAAACCGTATGCGCATGCATGTCACCTCATCTGATGTAGGATACTCATGCTTATGCGCAGACAAGCCCCTTAATGCATCAAAATGGGAATCTCGTCCCCGGACAGTTTGGGTTGTAAAGCCAGGTTGATGCCCATGGCCAGTACCTCCGCCAGATTGCCCACCAGTTCGTCCACCTCCCGGGGTGTAACGACCATTTCCCCAAGGGAATGGGTGGAGATTTTATCGGTCAACGCATCCACCGCATCCATATGATCGGAAGAGGGCATTTGCAGATCATGCAAAAGGATGGCTAACGCATCCTTGGCGATGGTGGTGGCATAGACCACCATGGGCACGCCGATGGCGATCACGGGCACGCCAAGGGTGCCGGATGTAAGCCCTAAACGGTGGTTGCCCACACCGCTGCCGGGGCTGATGCCCGTATCGGTGATTTGTACGGTGGTACAAATGCGGCTTGTTTCCATAGCCGCCAGCGCATCGATTGCAATCACTGCCGCCGGGCGCACATGCTCCACAATACCCCGCACCATTTCTGCAGTCTCCATACCCGTCACGCCCAAAACGCCCGGCGCCACGGCGCAAACGCCGCGCAACCGCCCTTTCAGGTCCTCAGGCAGATTTTGCTTAAGATGCCGTGTTACCAAAGTGTTTTCCACCACCCGCGCGCCAAGTGCATCCGCCGTAACACGGCGGTTGCCAAGGCCTATGACCAGGATCTCCCCGGACTCGGGCAGCATTTCATTCAGGGCGTCGCTTAACAGTTCCGCCACGCGTTTCCTGATGTCCGCCCCGCATTTGGGCAGCTTGTCGCAGCAGATGGTTACAAACGTACCCTTCTGTTTGCCCAAACGGTTGGCCGCCTCATCGGTGTCGATGGTAACGGTGGTCCGGGAGATGTCTCCTTCCTCCCAGTTGTCAACGCGGATGCCGCTCTTGTCGCCGGTATAGCATCCGGCACTTTCCATGGCCAGGTCCGTACGAACGCCGCGCATGCTGATCCCTCCGTTCCTTTCCAAATCAGCATGCGCGGCGGCTTGTTCCATTATTCATGGTTTGGGAAAATCTCAACCCTCGTATCTAAGTGCCTCAATCGGGCGCAATTTGGAAGCCTTGTTGGCGGGATACAGCCCGAACACCACGCCGATGAAAACGGAAAATCCGATGGCGATCATGGAAACCATGGGCGATATGGCCAGCACCATATTCAGCACCGGTGTTAGGAGGTAGCAGACTGCCGCCGCGATTAAAAGACCTAAAAGACCGCCCATCAAACTCACCACCAGCGCCTCAATCAGAAACTGGGTCAAAATGTTGCCCCTGGCCGCACCGATGGCCTTGCGGATACCGATCTCCCGCGTGCGTTCCGAGACGGACACCAGCATGATGTTCATGATGCCAATACCGCCCACTAGCAGGGAGATGGCAGCGATGCCGCCCAGCATCAGCGTTAATGTAGCGGTGGTCTCATTTAGCGTGGAAAGCATTTCCGTCTGATTGTAAACGCTGTATTGATTGGAAGTGGAAAACACGGTTTTCAGGTAAGCCGTCACGGCCTCCTGGGCTGCGGTGACCTCCTGGGAGGAAGCGGCAGAAACGTAGAAGTTGGTGATGCCCCGCTGGGAAAACAGCCTTTCCGCCAATGTAAAGGGGACCAAAATCAGGTTATCCCCGGAACCTGCGATCGTCGTACCCATTTCCTTAAGTACCCCGACTACTGTAAAGGTATAGCCATTGAGAGTGAAGGTTTCCCCCACTACGCTTACGGTGCCGAACATTTCCGTGGCTGCCTCTGTGCCAATGACAGCCACAAAGCTGCGGTTATCGATGTCAGGATCCTTCAAAAACCGGCCAAGCTGCACATCATAGTTTCGAATTTCCTCATAGCCCGGCGTGGTGCCCTGAATGGTTCCGTCGTCATAGGTGGTGACGCCGGCCTTTACCGTACCGGACACGTTTACAGTGGGAGCCACATAGGCGATGCCGGGGATTTTTGAAAGATCCTGGAGATCGTCCAAAGTGATGGGATTTTGCCACCGGGCCCTGATGTTTACACTGATCAGGTTCGTGCCCATGCTTTCAATACGGCTGACCACGGAGGCGTTGGCGCCCTGGGCAATGGCTACCAGTACTACGATGGCTACCACGCCGATGACTACACCCAATATCGTCAGGAAGGAGCGCATTTTGTTGCCGCCAATGGATTTCAGCGCCATCTTAAGCGACTGGTAGATCATCTGGCGTTCCCTCCTCCCATACGTGTCCATCCTCAATGTGGATGACCCGCTGCGCCCTGGCGGCAATCGTAGGATCATGGGTGATCACCACGATGGTGTTCCCCTCCCGGTGAAGCTGCGAAAACAGTTCCATAATCTCCAGGCCTGTCTTTTTGTCCAGGTTACCCGTAGGTTCATCCGCCAGGATCAGGGAAGGATGCGCCGCCAGTGCCCTGGCGATGGCCGCCCGCTGCTGCTGACCGCCCGACAACTGGGTGGGCCTATGCCTCATCCGATCCTGGAGGCCCACCTGTGTAAGCGCCGTCACGGCCCGCTTTTTACGCTCTGAGGCGTGAATGTTCTGGTAGACCAGGGGCAATTCCACGTTTTCCAGCGCCGTCAGCCTGGACAGGAGGTTGAAACCCTGAAAAATAAAGCCTATGTGCGTGTTGCGGATTTTCGCAAGCTGCCGCTGGTTATACTTTTCAATAGGCTTTCCATTCAAGGAGTAGGAGCCTGAATCCGCACCGTCCAGACAGCCGATGATGTTCATCAGCGTGGACTTTCCGCTGCCGGAGGGGCCGATGATGGCCACATACTCCCCTTTTTCAATATTCAGGGAAATATCGGCCAGCGCGTAGATCTCCTCGCCGCCCATCTTGTATTTTTTTACGATGTGCTCCATATGGATCATGATTTTGCCCTCCTAGTTCCCGGGCCGCTGGCCGCCCCCCGTGAAGTTGCGCGTTCCCCCGCCGTCCCAGTTGCCGCCGCCGGGGAAGGTACGAGTTTGACCATCCTGGCCGGCAGGCATCTGAGGCATCTCGCCCATGCCCACAAACATCATCCCGCCAAACGAATCGGAGGCGGCGCTACGGGTAACAAGTACATAATCCCCCTCATTCAGGCCGGACTTGACCTCTGCATACGTTTCACTGGAAAGCCCGGTCTCCACAAAAGTCCTGACACCTGGTTCCTGCGTCCCATTGGCTGTTGACTCATTATACAGCCACACATACTGCCCGTTTCTGGATGTGTTCAGCGCCGCAATAGGCACCAATACAACGCCCTGGGCCTCGCCCACTTTTATGGTGGCGGTGCCGTTCATGCCGATCTTCAATTGATCGTCGCCCTGAACATCCAAGGTGACGCTGTAGGTGGTCACGCCACTGGAGCTTGTGCCGATTTGAGATATGTAGGCGACAGTGGCATCATATGTCTTTTCGGTGATGGCGTCCATTTCGACGGTCACTTCCTGGCCCACCTGAACGTTGATGATATCCAGTTCATCCACGTTGACCACCATCTGCATGGCGTTGCCCTCGTATAGCGTGGACAGAGCGGTGTTTGCCACCACCTCCGTGATGGAAGCGGTTGTCACGGTGGAAACGATACCGTCGATGGGCGAACCAATGGCGCCAGATGCAAGCACCGCCTTGGCTTCCTTCAGCTTTTGAAGGATGTCGTCCCGCTGATTCACCAATGTGGCATATTCCTCTGAAACAGGAACCTGGGTCAGGTAAAACAGGGAGGATCTCCTACCCACGCTGGAATTGACATTTGGATATATCTTTGAGATCCGCCCCTGGGCGGTGGTGGTGTACAGGAAGGGCATATGAATCTTGGCCGTGCCGCTGCCCAGGATCACGCTGTTTTGCACCACCTGGACGCTTGCCCCATCCAGCGTTTTTGAGTCGCTGAAGGTGATAGTGGCCGCCCCGTCCTCAATACTTTCCACGGTGCCGTTGTATTTTGTCTGGCCATCCATCACCGTCACGGTCTGGCCGACACTCAAATCAGACGTTGTGATGGAGACTTCCATTTTCCCATCCATGGACAAAAGCATTAGGGCGCCGTTTTTCTCCATTACATCCTGCGCAAGATCCCCCACCGATCCATAGATGGCTTTCACCCGTCCCGCTGCGTAGGTGGTCAGCGTTGTATCGTCTTCGTGGGAGCGAACCAACTGCGCCAGCGAATCCTCCGCAGTGGTGAGATCGGTTTCCAGCGTAGCAATGGCTGTGCTCAAGGCATTTTTGTCCACATTAATCAGGGGATCGCCTGCCTTCACCGCCTCCCCGGCGGATACTCGCACATTTGTGACGATAACGGGAAAGCGGGCAGTCACATCCTGCGTTTTGGATATGCTGAGCGTACCCGTGCCCGTTACCGTTTTTTCCAGGCTGCCGGTGCCGATCTGCATCTTGACATAGGAGGTCCCCGCTTCATTTGAAGCTGCCGCAACCTGCCTGCTCATGTAAAACCGGTATCCCCCATAGCCCAGACCGCCGAGGACGGCGCAAAGCACAAGCACTTTCAGAATGGTTTTCAAGACCTTCTTCATGGGAACCTCCTTGCATGTGGATGAAATGGAAACAGTTGCAGTATAATGCCGACATGTTGTGGGAAAATGAAGGTAATGTGAATGTTGTGTGTATGCGATTTTACCCTTGCTTGACATTTCCCTGGGAATGGCCGATAATGTATCCTGCATTTATATGCCTGCATGCAAATAAAAGGAGGATTGTGCGTTGCCGCACACCATCACTGCCGTTCAAAAGGGCAGCGCCGCGTATGTAAGCGGCATCCGGCCGGGTGACCGGCTGAGCAGGATCAATGGAGAGGAGATCATCGACCAGATCGATTATCAGGCCCTTTCCACCAACAGCCTTTTGATCCTGGACATCGAAAAAAAGAATGGCGAAAGCGCCATTTTTACCATCCAGAAGGATGAATACGAACCGCTGGGCATCCAATTGGAAGACACGCTGCTTTCCCGCCCGCGGAGCTGCCGGAACCACTGCTTATTTTGCTTTATCGACCAGATGCCCGCTTCATTGCGCCAGACGCTTTATGTCAAGGACGATGACTGGCGGCTTTCGCTGATGATGGGTAACTACATCACCCTGACAAACATCTCGGAAAGTGAGATGGACAGGATTATCCGCCGCCACGCCAGCCCTTTGTATATCTCCGTGCACGCAACCTCTGGCGCTGTGCGCAGGCAGATGATGAAAAACCCCGGTGCGGACAGGATCATGGAGCACCTAAAGCGCCTATCAAATGCCGGTATCCAATTCCACTGCCAGATCGTGCTCTGCCCCGGCATCAACGACGGGCCTGTACTTGAAAAAACGCTGGACGATCTGCTTTCCTTTTATCCTGCCGCCTGCTCCGCCGCTCTGGTGCCCGTGGGGCTGACTTCCCACCGGAAAGGACTTTACCCCCTTACGCCCTATACGAAGGAAACGGCCGCCGAGCTGATTTCAAAGATCAAGCCTTTGCAGGAACAGTTTTTCAAAAGGTACGGTACTGCCTTCGTTTTTCCGGCGGACGAGCTGTATTGCCTGAGTGGCCTTCCCCTCCCTCCGGAAGCGGAGTATGAGGATTTCCCTCAAATCGAAAACGGCGTCGGGCTTTTGCGGCTGTTCATCAGCGATGTGGAGCAGGCGGCGGAAGAACCAATCGCCATTCCAGACGATCTTCCTGGCCGCGTCACCATCGCTTGCGGCGTATCTGTGGCGCCGTTCTTGAGCGGACTGGCGGACAAGTATGGTCCGCCGCAGGTGGAAGTGGATGTCTGCCCCATCCGAAATGATTTCTTCGGCCACACCATCACCGTCACCGGGCTGATTACGGGGCAGGACCTTGTAAAGCAGCTTCAAAAAGTGGAAACAGACCGGATTCTGATCTGTGCCACTATGCTTCGGGCGGAGGGCGACCTGTTTCTGGACGGCCTTTCCCTGGAAGAAGTGGAAAAAGCCCTCCCCGCGCCGCTGTATGTGATCCCCAACAGTGGGAAAGCCTTTTATCGCGCCCTTTACGGTATCATCACCGATCCGGAGGAATATTCAAATGGCTAAACCCCTGGTCGCCATCGTGGGCCGCCCCAATGTTGGCAAGTCCACTTTTTTCAACAGAATATCAGGAAAGCGTATTTCCATTGTAGAGGATGTCCCCGGTGTGACCCGGGATCGCATCTATGCCGACGTGGAGTGGATGGGCCGCAAGTTCACGCTTATTGATACGGGTGGCATCGACCCCCACAGCGAGGATGTGCTGCTTTCCCAAATGCGTCATCAGGCACAAATAGCCATGGACATGGCGGATGTGATCTGCTTTTTTGTGGACGCCAGAGTCGGGCTTACGCCCGATGACGAAGAGGTGGCCAGGCTGCTTCGCAAGACCCGAAAACCCCTTTTGCTGGTGGTAAATAAGCTGGATTATGCCGGGATGGATGACGTGCGGTTTGAGTATTACGCGCTGGGTCTTGGCGACCCTATCGGCATCTCCAGCACCAACATGCTTGGTCTGGGTGACCTTCTGGAGGAGATCGTAAACAAGCTTCCCCCGCCGGACCCCGAGGAAGAGGATGAAGCCGGGCATGTGCTGCAGCTGGCGGTAGTTGGCCGGCCGAATGTGGGCAAAAGTTCGCTGGTGAACAAGCTTTTAAATCAGGAACGGTCCATGGTCTCCGACATCCCCGGCACTACAAGGGATGCTATCGATACCCGCTTTGCCGGCAAGGATGGTACGGAATACAACATCATCGATACCGCCGGCATGCGCCGCAAGCGCTCTATTGAAGACGACACCTTGGAGCGCTACAGCGTGCTGCGCAGCATTGCCGCCATCCGCCGCTGCGACGTGGCGTTGATTTTGATCGACGCCAAGGACGGCGTCACGGAGCAGGATACGAAGATTGCCGGCATGGTGCATGAGGAAGGCAAGGGCGCCATCATCGTAGTCAACAAATGGGACGCGGTGGAAAAGGATACCGGCACCCTGGAAACCTACCGCAAAGAAGTGCTGGAAGCATTGAAATTCATGGATTACGCCCCCGTGCTGTTCCTTTCGGCACTCACTGGCCAGCGGGTGCATACGGTGCTGGAGTGGGTGGACAAGGTATGGGCGCAATGTTCCAAACGGGTGCCCACGGGTTTGCTCAACGATGTTTTGGCGGATGCGCAAGGCTCTTTGCAGCCGCCTTCCACCGGGGGACGCAGGCTGAAAATCTATTACGCCACACAGCAGGCCGTTTGCCCGCCCGCCTTTGTGATGTTTGTCAATGATGAGACGCTGATGCACTTTGCCTATCAGCGGTACCTGGAAAACCATTTCCGCAAAACATTCGGTTTTGAGGGAACGCCCCTGCGCTTCATACTTCGGGAAAAGCAAAAGGAGAATCAGTCATGAGTGAGATACTTTCCTATACGGTTGCGGCTGTTGCAGGATATTTGCTGGGGTCCATTTCCACCGGGCTGATCGTAGCGAAGAAAAGCCCCCACGTGGATTTAAGGGAGACAGGGAGCAAGAGCACCGGGGCCACCAATGTGTTGCGGGTGCTTGGGAAAAAACCCGCCGCCATCACCTTTGTAGGCGATTTTTTGAAGGTGCTGCTGGCCATGATCATCGGCAGCCTGCTGTATGGCCAGTATGGGGCTATGGTAGGCGGCCTTGCGGGAATCATCGGCCACAACTGGCCTGTTTACCACCAGTTTAAAGGTGGTAAAGGCGTTGCCAGTTCCGTGGCGGTGATGCTGTATGTATTCCCCCTCTATGGCCTGATCGCCCTTCTGTTTTTCTTTGCGCTGGTGGCATTAACGAAGTATATTTCCCTTGGCAGCATGGCCATGCTGACGCTGTTTGCGGCGCTGGTGATCATATTCAACTGGGGTAACTGGCTCGTTTGCTTATGGGCTGTAATCATCGCCGCGCTGTGCATTTTCAGGCACCGGGCGAACATCGTCAGGCTTTTAAAGGGTACGGAAAACAAGCTCTCCCTGAGGAGTAAATAACTTCAGGAAGAGCTTGGCAGATTATTCGTTCTCTTTCCCTATTCCCCGCATGACATGCACCAAAAAATCCTGTGCGTTGGCGATAAAGCTTACCACAGACAAGCTCCCCCTGTCACGCAGCTTATTGACGGCAAATTCCGATATATCCACCGTATAAAAGAAAACGGGCCGAATTACGCCTTCCTTTACACAAAAGGAGGGCGTAATGTTTCCTGTGGCAATGGTATGCAGCTGGGTGGCCATACAGATGACGGTGGTAGCCTTTGTCACTAAGGCGCGCATATCGTTTTGCCCGCTGTACACATCGGCCACCACTTCCGGCAGCGGCCCATCATCCCGAATGGAGCCGGTGAGCACGAAAGGAATATCTTTTTTCACACAAGCGTGTATGATGCCATCCTGGATATTGTATTCCTCAATGAATTTGGGAATGGAACCGCAGCGGCGCACCTTGTTGATGACGTCGATATGATGATAGTGTCCGTTCACCATGGATTCCTGGGTATAGATATCCTGGCCCAGCGCAGTGCGGAAAAGCCCGCCCTCCAGATCATGGGTGGCCAGCGCGTTGCCCGCCAGCAGGCCGTGGACATACCCCTGCAGGGCAAGTGTCGCCATGGCGTTTCGTGCATCCGAGTCAAAGGAGCAGGCGGGCCCCAGCACCCAAAGAATATAGCCGTGCTCCCGCTCGTATGCAAGGCGCTGATACAGCAGGTCATAATCCCTGGAATAGGAAGTTTCCCGGGAGCGGCTTGTACGGAAAGCAAAGGATTCTGCACCATCCCCTTCCCGGCTAAAGCCATCCGAATGTACAAAAACTCCCTCGCTGCCGTTTTCCGTGCGTCCCACCACCACCATATCCCCAGCCTTTAAGCGGCGGAATTCCCGGATGGCAATCTGCCCTTCCGGCTCCAGCACGGCCACGCAGTCCATACGGGAGTGCTCGGCCAGCAGCCACTTACCGCCTACCTTGAAGTATTCCGGAAAGATGGTGGTTGCATGATAGTTATCAGGCGCAACGCCGTCCATGGGCGCAGGCTTAAAAGCTGCATCGGGAGCATGTACAAAGCGGTCGGCAGAAAAATCAGGCGCATGGTAAACAGGCATTGAAAAATGCATAAAGGCACTTCCTTACGTTCCATTGGGGCCGTATACTTTTTCAATCATACAGCGGATATGCCCAAAAATCAATGATAAGTTGCATACCGTCAATGGTGGTACCGGGTGGATAGCAAAGATTGACAGCAATATATGCGATGCATATAATGGGTAAGTAACTTTGCCGATTTAGCGGAAGGAGCATAAGATACCATGCGGCGAGCTGTTTTGGTTCTTCTTCTGGCAGCGTGCCTTTTCCAAGGGCGAGAAGCTTTGGGTGAAGCTACCTTGCATGGCTGGAAGCACGCACGGAAATACGAATATATAAACTTCGGCCAATATCCTCAACAGCGGGATGGAACGATCCTTCCGGTGATGTGGCGGGTGCTTGAATGTGAAAACGATCAGGCACTGCTTATATCCGAATACGTTTTGGATGCCAAGCAGGTCATCTTCGAATCCGATCCCGCAGTCATTGCCGAGCATTCCTACCGCAAGATCAGCACGTTTGAGGAAAGCGATTTGTTTCCCTGGATGAATACGACCATGCGTGACATACTATTTACCATTTCGGAGCAGCAGGCGGTTATACAAACGCCCCGGGGACAGGTCTTTTTTCTATCCCGCGCCGAATATTTAAAGCCAGAATATGGCTTTACGGCTTCCGTTTACGGCATTCAAAAAAGACGCCAATGCAAGCCGACGCAGTATGCGCTGGAACAAGGCGTTTATCAGGACAAAATTGGAACCAGCGGCTATTGGACGAGCACCGTCCGGGACCCGCAGGGTCATCAGGTGCAGCTGGTGGGCTACGACGGCCATCTAAGTTATGCCGGTTATACCAGGAAAGACGTCGGGCTGCGCATATCCTGCATTGTAGACCTTCGGCAGATGGAAATCCTTTCGGGAACAGGGATCAAGGATGATCCCTTCCAATTGTCCATAATGGATGCTAGTCAAGCTCCCTGACAATCTTTATGGGCATTTCCCTTCCCGCCTTCCAGTAAGCCAGAACGATTCCTGTCATGAGGATAAGTATTGCCATCATGGCAATGTACAGATACAGGTTTGGAATAGGAGACTTGTCCAGGGCGAATTCAATAAGAACGCATGATCCTACCCCCGCAGCCAGCAGGAAAAATCCGGACGCAGCAAGTGGCATCCTTTTCTTTTGGGCCATAATGCGTACGCCGAAAATCGCCGCAATGATCACAACAAGCCCCATGCTCATCAGCTGAGAAACCTTTACAAAGCCCCAGCGCAAAAAATCGTCCTCCCGCATGCTCTCCAAAAGCACCTGTGATGCGCCAAAAAACAGCAGGAACAAAAGCGCGGTATTGCCGGCTTTTTCATTTTTACGTTTTAAATGCCTGTATACCGTGAAGCATATTGCAAGGGCCACTATGCCTTCATAGAAGAACACAGGCATGACCCATTCGCCATATACGTTTTGAACTGCAAAGGGAAAGCACTGTAACGCTTCCGCTTCCACAAGCCTGCCTACTCCCTGGGTTGTTGCGGATTCCGCAAAGCGAGCCCCCGCAATTACCAAGGCCGCACCGGGCGCTATGCAGTCCAGCACATCGCCCGCTTTTACCTTGGCTGCTCTCGAGAAGATAAACGCAGCCAAAAGGCAGCCCAATAAGGCGCCATATAACGCAAATCCGCCCTTCCAAAGGGAGAAAATGAAAGACCATTCCTGCTCAAAAAAAACATAATCCAGGCGGACAAGGCAATAAAAAAGCCGGGCGCCTGTCACTGCCAAAGGAATCGCCCACAAGCCATACCTTAAGGCGGTATCTTTGGGCAAATGGCGCTTTTGCTGACAAAGCGCCGTCAAGCCCAGACCGGCAACGATGGAAAGGCATAGAAAAATGCTGTAACCATAGATGGGCACACCCAAAAGCCATCCAACAGGGAGTTGCTCCATCATAAACAATCCCTCCTATTGGGCCGGTATGGCTGTGGTAAAATAGAGGATATCGCAGATGGACCTTGTCTTTCCCGTGCTTAGCGCATTGATCTTTTTGTTGTTCAGCACCACGGTGGAGGAGCTTCCCCCATCCAGGTTATACGCGTTCACGCATCCATAATCAGAGGCTAACTGGGCAATCTCCGTTAATAACAGGCCTTGTGATCCCTTGTTTTCCGGTCCCTCCGTAGCGATGCAAGTGTAGGATAGAGGGCCGGTTTGGCCGATACAAATCCGCTGTGTTCTTTTGTTGGGCACGGTAGAGTCATTTTCTTCAAAACTTTCCGTCATTTTTCCGTCTATCACCAAGCCGGGGCCAAAGTTAAATGTATTGACCATTACACCCTGAAAGGCTGCCAGTGCTTCGCCGGTCGCCTTTGGAATGATATGAAAATCGCCATGGTCGTCAATAATCAAAGTATCGAAACTGCCGTCAGGCCGGTTTCGGTATAGTTTTCCCTGGCGGACAAGATAACCCCGGTTATGAAAGGTGAAAAAATCACCGTTGACAGCCAGTACGGCATTGTTTCTTTTGGCGATAGCGGCTCCTGCATTGGTAGAAGTGTGGCCGTATTGCGCGGACATGGCTGTGCGAATCTGGGAAGGATCTGCAATTTTGACCCGGATCACCTGTATCGTGGTTTCATAGGCACGGACGGTTTCGATATGCACCTGAAGGGTGGCATCTTCATAGCCCGTACCGTCACTTAAGTAGCAGTCTTTGTTGGGAATATAGCCCGGCGTATTGTCGATTGGAAGGGGCACCATCCCTTCCCCGCTCAGTTCCATAGCATAGGCATTCATGAGAAGCGCACCCGATGGCACAGCAAATAAAACCGTAACCAGCATCAATAGCAGCAAAATCATCCTTAGTACGAAAGTGCGCAAGCAAACGCCCCCCTACTTTTCCAAAGTGCCATAAAAAAGGAATTCATGGAATACTCTGGATTCCCGTTGACCAGTATAACAGTATTCCAATCCGGTTGTCAATTGACTCTTTATGCTGCATTGATTCCGTGTAACCGCTTCTGTACATCAAAACGCGTTCCTGTTATAATGAGCACATTCTATCAAGGAGGATCCTATGGCATCGGCAATATTGAATCCGGGCAGGGAGGCGCGCGTCTATAGCGGCCACCCCTGGGTATTCCGCAGCGATATCGCCCGCTTGGAGGGCAGGCATGAACCCGGTGATGTGGTCAAGGTGGTGTCAAACAAGGGCAAGGTGCTGGGCATGGCCATATACAACCCCCAGTCGCAAATCGCGCTGCGGATGATGAGCCTCAAGGAGGAGGCTATTGATGCCTCTTTTATTTATGACCGTGTGAAACGGGCGGTGGATTACCGGAAAAGGTTTGCAGATTTGAAAAGCTGCCGCCTGATTTTTGCCGAAAGCGACGGGCTGCCCGCCATGATCGTGGACAGCTTCGGCGATGTGCTGGTACTGCAATGCCTCTCCCTGGGCATGGAGCGCTTCAAGGCTGATGTCGTAAACGCGCTGATGGAGCTTGTACATCCCACCGGCATCTATGAGCGCAACGACGTGCCTGTACGTACCCTGGAAGGGCTGGATCAAAAGAAAGGTCTGCTGTACGGCCACGTGCCTAATCGGGTGGAAATGGTGGAAAACGGCGTCCGCTTTCTGGTGGATGTCATGGAAGGGCAAAAGACCGGCTTTTTTCTGGACCAAAAAGAAAACAGGGCGGCTATCGCCCCGTTCGCTAATGATGCCAAAGTATTGGACTGCTTTACCCATACAGGCAGCTTTGCGTTACATGCCGGCCACTATGGCGCAAAGGATGTTCTGGGCGTGGATATATCTGCCCATGCCTGCGCTGTAGCGGAGGAAAACGCCGTCCTCAACAATCTTTCGGGCAGCGTCCGCTTTACGGAGGCCAACGCTTTTGACTTTTTGCGAGCCCAATACGATGAAAAAGAGCAATATGATATGGTGATCCTCGATCCGCCCGCCTTTACCAAAACGCGTTCCGCCGTGGAAGGCGCCACCAGGGGGTATAAGGAAATCAATTTGCGGGCCATGAAGCTTTTGCGGGATGGCGGATACCTTGTCACCTGCTCCTGCTCCCAACACATTTTGCCTGGGCCTTTCCTGGACATCGTAAAGGATGCCGCCCGGGACGCACGGGTTCAGCTTAGGCAGATCGAATACCGCACCCAGGGCCGAGACCACCCCATCCTTCCTGCCGCGCCGGAGACCCAGTATTTGAAGTGCGGCATCTTTCAGGTGTTTTCGTAAGAAATGACTACTGGACTTCCAACTAAAGATATTTCGATTTTCATTTTTCCATCGCCAAAGCTGCTTTGTCAAGTGGCGCTTATGTTATGCACTCTGTGAGCCTTCCCCTTGAGGGGAAGGTGGCGCGCAGCGCCGGATGAGGTGGTTTGCTACGGGAATGTCATGATCACCTCATCAGTCGACTTCGTCGACAGCTTCCCCTCAAGGGGAAGCCTCCTCTGGCCGTTCATATTGTCCGTTTCTAAAGCATCTTCTTCGGAATGCTGAGTAATAGTCCATCACCCATATTCCGTAAAAACTATGGTTGTCCACCATGTCATTTTTTGACTACGCCACTTCAAGAGCGATCTCCATCATTTGCGTGAGCGCCGTCTGCCGCTGCTGGGCATTGAGACCTTCCCCGGTAAAGGGGTTGTCGGAAATTGTGCACAGGCACAGCGCGTTCTTTCCCGCCCGGGCAGCGTTCAGGTATAGCGCAGCCGCTTCCATCTCCACCGCCAATACGCCCAACTTTTGCAGCTTGCCCAAAGGCTCCGATTCATCATAGAAGGTATCGGAGGAATAGATGGAACCCACCTTCACTTCCACACCGATCTTTTTCCCCGCTTCCACGGCTTTTTGCAATAGCGCAAACGAACAAGCCGGGGCTAGATTGCCGGGGAAGCCGAATTGCGAACCGAAATTGGAATTGGTATAGCAGCTCATGCCTGCCACGATGTCCTGCACCTTCAGCGCCTGGGCGATCATTCCTGCGGACCCGATGCGCAGTATGTTCTCTACCTCATAAAAGTTGAACAGCTCATAGGAGTATATACCGATAGACGGCATGCCCATGCCGGAGGCCATGACGGAAACGCGTTTGCCCTTGTAAAAGCCGGTATATCCCTGTACGCCGCGGATGTTGTTGACCAAAACAGCATCCTGAAGATATGTCTCCGCGATGAATTTGGAGCGGAGCGGGTCTCCCGGCATCAGCACGGTCCTGGCAAAATCACCCGCCTTGGCGGTAATGTGGGGCGTTGGGATAAAATCCATAAGTTTCCCTCCATGTCAATAGCTTCCGTATATTTTCATTTCAGTATACCACACACGATACTGCCGTTCAATCTACGGGCATACATAAAAGACCCTCCGAAGCAGCACCTCGGAGGGTTTTGTGATACGATGGATCTTAGAAGCTGAACAGTGCCGTGGACAGATACCTTTCCCCAGTATCCGGCAGAATGGCCACGATTGTTTTTCCCTCGTTTTCCGGGCGCTTGGCCAATTGAATGGCCGCCCACAGCGCCGCGCCGGAGGAGATGCCCACCAGAACGCCCTCGGCAAAGGCAATGGCCCGGCCGGTAGCAAAGGCATCCTCATTGGCTACGGGAATGATTTCGTCATAAACGGTTGTATCCAGCGTGCCCGGCACAAAGCCCGCGCCGATACCCTGAATCTTGTGGGGGCCTGACTTGCCCTGGGACAACACCGGAGAATCGGCAGGCTCCACGGCCACTACCTTGATAGCGGGGTTCTTTGATTTCAAGAACTTCCCCGCGCCGGAAATGGTGCCGCCGGTGCCTACGCCGGAGACGAGTATATCCACCTTGCCATCGGTATCTTCCCAAATTTCCGGGCCGGTGGTCTTAAAGTGGATGGCGGGATTGGCGGGGTTTTCAAACTGGCTGGGCATGAACGCATTGGGTGTTTCCTTCACCAGCTCCTCCGCCTTTAAGATAGCGCCCTTCATGCCCTTGGCGCCTTCCGTCAGCACCAATTCCGCGCCGTAGGCTTTGAGCAGATTGCGGCGCTCCACGCTCATGGTCTCCGGCATGGTGAGGATGATTTTGTATCCTTTGCTCGTTGCCACGGACGCAAGGCCGATGCCCGTGTTGCCGCTGGTGGGCTCCACGATGACGGAACCGGGCTTCAGAAGCCCCTTTTCTTCCGCATCTTCAATCATGGCCTTGGCAATGCGGTCCTTGACGCTTCCGGCAGGATTGAAATATTCCAATTTGGCGATGATATCGGCCTTCAAGCCTTCTTTTTCTTTCAAGTGCGTCAAAGCCAGCAGCGGCGTATTCCCAATCAAATCGGTGATCTGCCGATAAATGCGTGCCATGATATCTCCCTCTTTCATTATCTTAGTTATCCTAGCGGTTTAGTATGTATTATACACCATTTCCCGGGAAAAGTCAATAGGTTTTGCAGAAACCGGAAAAATTTTCCCAAGGTTGTCTCTCTATCAAGGATGCAGCATTCCATTAAAATATATGCGGGAATGGCTCATATGGCCATCTCCCGCATCATGCTTTAGAATATAAAGGTAACAAATTACCAGGGATGCATTATTTTCCGTCCCGAAGGCGCAATGCCAGGGCAGGATAGTTGGTGATGATGCCGTCCACCTGAAGATCCAGCATGGCCTTTATATCCTGTGCACTGTTTACCGTCCATACATTGCAGGCGATGCCCGCCCGATGGCATTCCTCCATGTATCCTGGCGTATTCACGCTGCCAAATTGGGGATGCACGGCCAGGCATCCGAAGGATTTGGCGTACTCCCAAGGCCGAAACGGCTTGTTGGAATAGAGGATGCCGCATTTCATATGAGGTGCGATGCTGTGCATATGAGCCAGGGAATAATGATTAAAGGAAGAGTATAAAACGCGCTCCTCCATGCCATATTGTTTTACCAACGCCTGGCATGCTTCTTCCAACCCATTGGGATTCTCGGCATTGGTTTTCAGCTCAATGTTGATGTGGAGCGGTCCCGGCTGAATCAGCGCCAGCACTTCTTCCAGGGTGGGGATCGTTTCCCCTTTGAAGGCCGCCATATTGCAGGAAAAATCCAGTTTCTTCAGCTGTGCAAGCGTTAAATCACAAATTTGTCCCTTATAGCCTGTCACCCGGACTGTGTCATCATCATGGGTGACCACTACCTGCCGGTCGCGTGTAAAGTGTACATCCAGTTCAATGCCATCCGCTCCAGCATCCACCGCCATTTGAAAAGCCGCCAGCGTGTTTTCGGGAGCGTCGCCGGATGCTCCCCGGTGCGCCCAGATCTTAACAGGCATATCCAATTCCCCCATCTATGGTTTCTATTGCCAATCATACTCTAGCACGCATGAAGCCGCATTGCAAGCAAACCAATGCCCCTTTGCCATTTTAAATGAGGCAGTCTTTAATAAATGACAGTATATGGTTTACCTGTGACAGAAAGCATGATATACTGCATGTAAGTTTTACGTTAAACTTCATGGAGGTGTCCTTATGGTCTGGGAGATCACCAAGGAAGGCTTTGATGCTTCGCAAGCTGCGGAACTGGGTAACCGTTTCCTTTGCGGCAACGGGTATCTTGGCGTGCGAGGAACGCTGGAGGAATACGGGAAGGAACAGCTGGCCGCCGTCAATCTGGCTGGCATCTATCACCGCCACGGCGAGGGCTGGCGGGAGCCCCTCAACGCCCCCAATCCCTTCCATATCCAGTGCATCTTTGACGGTGCCCAACTGAACGCACTGGTTTCGCCGCCTTTTTCCCACCGGCATGGGATTGACTTCCGCCACGGCATTCAAATGAGAGATACGGAATTTACAATAAGCGGTAAGAAGGTTGCTGTTTCCGGCAGGCGCTTTGCCAGCCTTCCTGATGTGCATCTGTTGGCCATGCGGTATTCTGTGTGCCCGGATTCGGACGGGCATCTTTCCATTGCCTGGGCCATAGACAGCGATGTATGGGACATCCATGGCCCGCATTACAGCCAAATTTCCTCCGAATATGAACACGATAGGCTTACCGTATGCGCCAGTACAGACACCGGCGAAATGGTGGCTGTCAGCGGACGATGCTGCTTGGATTTCCCCGCCCAGATGCGCCGGGAGGGCAATCAACTTGTATTTTCGGCGAGT
This sequence comes from Bacillota bacterium, assembly GCA_023413135.1. GTDB lineage: Bacteria > Bacillota > Clostridia > Christensenellales > Aristaeellaceae > JAEWAH01. The sequence continues at coordinate 107,804 of JAEZQK010000056.1, read as the reverse complement.
GCAAAAGCCGGACAGACATACAGCCTGACGATGGTGGCCGCGGTATATACCACCAAGGATGTGTTAGATCCCAGGAAGGCCGCCCAAGAGGCAGAGCTTCCGAAATTTGACGCGGCGCTTTCGGCCCATACCGCAGTTTGGGAAGCGCTTTGGGAGCATGCCGAAGTCACCATTGAAGGCGATGAAACGGCGGAAATGGCGCTGAATTATTCCATGTACCATTTGATGTGCATCGCACCAAGGCATAAGGATGATCTGTCTGTGGCCGCACGCGGGCTGTCCGGGCAGACCTACAAGGGAGCGGTCTTCTGGGATACGGAAATGTTCATGCTGGACTTTTATCTTTCCTGCCTACCGCAGGCCGCGAAAAGTGCGCTCAACTACCGCATACAAACGCTGTCCGGCGCACTTGATAAAGCCCGGCAATATGGGTTTGATGGCGCGTTTTACGCCTGGGAAAGCCAGGAGGGCGGTTTTGACGCCTGCTCGGATTACAACGTTACCGATGTGTTTACAGGCCGCCCCATGCGCACGTATTTCAAAGACAAGCAGATACATATTTCCGCAGCCGTGGTATACGGGCTTGTAAAATACATGGCCTGGACCGGGGAAGAAGACCTGCTCATGAAAGGCGCTTTGGAAGTGATGCTGGAGTGTGCAAGGTTCTATTATAGCCTGCTGATAAAGCGCGTTGCCGGCGATGTTTGGGAGCTCAAGGATGTGATCGGCCCGGACGAATATCACGAGCGGGTGGATAACAACGCCTATACCAACGAAATGGCCCGGTTTGTATTCCATCATGCCATCCTTGCAGCAAACAGGCTGAAGGAGTTGGATGCAGACGCTTATTGGAGCCTGAGCAAAAAGCTGGATTTTGAAAAGGATCTGCCGCACTTTTGGGAGGCGGTCCAAAAGCTCAAAGAGCAGAAGCCCGATCCCAAGACGGGCCTTATCGAACAGTTCGACGGTTATTTTGCGCTGGAAGATACATCGGTGGAAGAAGTCCGCTCCCGACTTATGCATCCCAAGGAATACTGGGGCGGCGCTTATGGCGTGGCGTCCCATACCCAGGTGATCAAGCAGGCGGACGTAATGACCATGCTGTACCTATTCAAAGACAAGTATACACCGGAAATAGTCGCCGCCAATTATGATTACTATGAGCCCCGCACGGAGCATGGTTCCTCCCTCAGCGCCTGCATGTACGCCTTGACAGCCTGCCTGACCGGACGGCCGGAGGCAGCCTATCCCCTGTTTCTTAAATCTGCCAGGGCCGATCTTCAGGGCGGAGGCAAGGAATGGGCCGGGCTTGTATATATCGGGGGCACCCATCCCGCAGCGGCAGGCGGCGCTTATATGACGCTACTGAACGGTTTCCTGGGCCTAAATCCCGCTGCCGGGAACCTGACGCCCACACCACGGCTGCCCAGCCACTGGAAACGGGTCAAGCTGCAAATCTATCATCGCCGTCAATGGCATGTAATTGATGTAAGAGCGTAAAAAGCAAGGGCGGGAACTAATACTAAATCCAAACATTAATGCGTCGTTGCGGCGGTGCTTTTCGCGTGGGGCTGCGTCGCTCTCCGCTCAACGTAGCGCTGCTACGTCTCGCTCCGGCTCCTTGCCCCACATCGAAAATCCCTCGCCGCTTTGGACGCATTAATATTTTCCATTAGTATAACTCCCGCCCTTCATTATTGTGCTCCGGACATATCATCTTCGTTTGAAGCAGCATCCTTTTCAGCTTCCACCCGCCAGTACACGCCATGGTCGCGGTCCAGCAGATGCTCACAGATCAGTTCCCTGCGCAGGGTGCAAAAGTCTTCGTTTACATCCGCAATGAGGATATTGACCTCTTTTTCCGTATATCGCCTGCCTGGCAGGAACATTTTTGCCAATTCCTCCAGAACGATGCGCTTTTTCTTATACTGGACGGGCAGGCTTTTTAATTTTCCGTACACAAAAAAGCTATCCAGCACCTTGCGGCGGTATGCTTCCTCCCGCTGCTCCTCCACGCTTTTTTCTTTGGTTTCACTCCCCAACAGGCTCTCTATCGTTTGCTTCAGTGCCCCTTCCTTCAAGGTATAGACGGTATAATACTGTTCTTTTTGGGAAGTTACCAAACCCGCCGCCTCCAGCTTTTTCAGGTGGAAGGACACCGTGGAAGGTGACAGCGCCAGCCTTTGGGCAATCAATTCCACATACATCGGCCCGGCCATAAGCCCCGAGAGGATTTGAAGCCTGGATTTATCCGCCAGACATTTGAACAGCTCCACTGCCTCCGTCATTGTCCCTGTCCCCCTTCTCCCATGATATCACTTAACTGCTGCACGATTTCTTTCAGTGCCGACAGCTTCATGTCTTCCACCGCCTGCCGGTGATCATCGCCAAACTGAACCGCCTGCTTCCTGGCTTCTATCCAGTTTTGTGGAATCACCATCAGGTGCCTGCGATAGGCCTCCAGCGCATTCTCCCCCTGCTTGCGGGATGCGTTCGCCATCTTACGGAAGATGTCAAATACGTTCCGCCGGGCCTTGTAAAGGTTGGCTTCGTCCTGCCGCTGGTCTTTCTCCAGAAAATTGATCTTGTGCTCTATTTCCGCCATCTTCCCCTGCAGAAACCGGTCGTGGAGGTCAAGAATCAATTTCATATCCATCAAAATCACTCCTTACATTCGATATTATACCTATCGAAAATAAGGATGTCAATATAATTCGATAATAATAGAAATATTATTTTTGCAAATGATTTGTTTTATTTAAAAACAGGATGGATCTGCGGCCTTCCGTCAGCCGCCATCCGTGTATGCCGGTATCGCCCGTAAAGAACACTGCGTCGCTCTCCATAGGCAGGCGCAGCAGACAATGACAAAGCCGGTTGATCATCCCGCCGTGTGACACGATGGCGACGGCTTTTAAACCATGGGATTCCTCCAATATTCTGGAGAGCGCTCTTTCCGCCCTGTAACGAAAATCCAGAAGCGATTCCATATTATACAGCGCTCTATGAACAGGCAGTGTAGACGCCTGGGGGTACAGCCGCTCCGCCTCCTTGTAATCAATGCCCGCTAATAGGCCATTATCTCTTTCCATTAACTCTGATTTAAATATGGGCTCAAGACCGCAGGCTTCCGCCAGAAATTTAGCCGTCTGCCTGGCACGTTTCAGCGTGCTGGCATAGATGCGCTCCAGTGCATATTCACCGGCCATCCATTGGGCCATAGCCTGCGCTTGGTGCGTTCCCAGCTCCGTCAGCGGAAAATCGGCCCGGCCTTCATGCACATCCAGCAAATCGGCTTCGGATTGGCCGTGCCGGATCAAAAACAGATCCATCGCCTTGCGTCTCCTCTCACGTTTTGTCCATCATACCATTTTTTCACTTATTCTGAAAACAAAACATTGAATTTCTCATGATTTTCTCATGAAATTGTCAGCGCATTCTCAAGCAGGTAGGTTAAGTTCGTGATATCATGACACCATCAGCAGAGCGTGCTGAGCACCAAACAAAAACGCCGATATTACAAGGAGGAAACATACTATGGAACGCTACACCATCGAAGACATCGAAATTTTGCGCCGCAAGAGCGGTATCAGCTATGAAGAGGCTGTCAACCTGCTGGAGTACCACAACGGCAACCTTGCCCGCGCCTTGGTGGATCTGGAGCGTAACGGCCGTATCAAGCCCCAGGCAGAACAGAAGAAGGCTCCCAGCTGCCACGGCGCCAGCCACAAAAAGGCTTCCAACTTCTTCGGCCGCCTGTACCGCTTCCGCCTGATCGTGAAAAAGGGTGACATCACAATCGTGAACCTGTCGCTGCTCTTCTCACTCATCGCGCTGCTCATCAGCCCCCATCTTGTCTTCCTGGGCCTGATCGTACTGCTGGTGCTGGGCTACCGCGTGACCTTTGATACCAACAGCGCCGATTTTGCCGGCGACAACCTGGAGTCCATGGTGAAAAACGCCGCCCAGAACGTGAAAAGCACCGTGAACAATCTGACCAGGGATTTTGGCGGCAATGAAAAGCAAGCTGCTCCCAAGCAGGATGACGGCCGCAGCTTCTATCAGTCCGAAACCGCCCGGCCCGCTCCCGCCGCCCAGACGCCCCCCGCTCCCCCGGCCCAGACAACGCCTGTATCCGTGCAGTATCAGGATGACGGCAAGGTAGAAGTCAAGGAAGACACAGATGGCTACAGCGAGGCCACCATCGAATAAGGCAATGTATTTGCCACCGCCGCCCGCAGTTTAGCCCTGCGGCGGCTTCCGTTTTTCCATCATAGGCTGCCGGAAGCTTTTGTGATATAATTGTATATGATTTTTTTTCCGGAAAGGAAGGCTTCCAATGCCCAAAATTATGATTATTGAGGATGAACAGAAAATCGCACGCTTTCTGGAGCTGGAGCTCAAGCATGAAGGCTATGAAGTGCGCACCGCTTTTGACGGTAGGTCTGGATTGGAAGCCTGCGAAAGCTGGCAGCCCGACCTGCTCATCCTGGACCTGATGCTTCCGGAACTGTCCGGCATTGAGGTCTGCCGGAGGCTCCGGCATGAAAGTGATCTGCCCATCATCATGCTTACCGCCAAGGATGATGTCAGCGACAAGGTGATGGGGTTGGATATGGGCGCCGATGATTATATGACCAAGCCCTTTGCTATTGAGGAGCTGCTGGCCCGCATCCGCGTAGGGCTTAAAAAGCATCGTGCCGGGCATAACAGTCCTTCATCCGCCTTGACCGTCGGCAGGCTGAAGGTGGATCCTGCCAGCTACAGCGCTTCCTTTGACGGGGAACCGCTTTCGCTAACGAAAAAGGAGTTTGACCTTTTGCGCTGTCTGATGGAGCATGCCGGCACGGCCATGAGCCGCGATGTGCTGCTCAACGATGTATGGGGCTATGAGTATGCCGGGGAAACGAATATCGTAGACGTATATATCCGCTACCTGCGCCAGAAAATCGACGACCGCTACCATGTGAAATGCATACAAACCATCCGCGCTGTGGGGTATATGTTCCAGTATGAAGACAAGTAACAGGAAGAAACAAAAAAGACGCCCGCGTCCTAATACCGGGGAAAGGGGCATCAACCGCGTCAGCAGCGGCGTTCATGGCCGCCTGAGCGCTTTGATGAGCAACCTGCGCTTTTCCCTGACGCTGCGCATTGCCATCCATTACGCATGGCAGCTTTTGCGAACTACGCTGCCGCTGATGCTTTTGATGACGATTGTTTTTGCCGCGGCCCAAACGCCGGGCATACTGCGGAACATGGAACGGCTGTCTACCCTGACCCCGGAAAACAGTGGAAACTTCACGGCACTTCAGGTCATGGACCGCACCGCCACCGCACAGATAACTAAGGATATCCTTCCCTCGGAAGGGATAAGCCGTGTGGGATATATACTAAAAAAGGCATTTTCTCCTGATCTCTTCCGCTGGCCTCCCGTCCTCCATATTGTGCGGCCTGTTGTAGGCGGTACGCTTATGATGTCCTTCGACCTTCGGGAGCGGCTGGAAATATGGCTATACCTGATGGGCGGGCTCCTGTTCTGCGATCTTTGGCGTATATGGCGTTTCTTGCGCAAACGGAACAGGCTGAACAAAACGGTACTGAAGCCTCTGCGGGAGATCGCCGACCTGGCCGCCACGCTAAGCGCCAACAACCTGTCCAACCGCATCAACATCGCCGGCACAAAGAACGAGCTGAAAGACCTGGCGGTAGTCATCAATAGCATGCTGGACAGGATCGAACTAAGTTACAACAGCCAAAAGCAGTTCGTCAGCGATGCCTCCCATGAATTGCGCACCCCTATTTCCGTTCTGCAGGGATACATCAACATGCTGGACCGCTGGGGCAAGGAGGACAAGGCTGTACTGGAGGAAGGCATTGCCGCCATCGCCCAGGAGACAGCCTGCATGAAGGAACTGGTGGAAAGTTTGCTCTTCTTGGCCCGGCATGACAAAAAGACGCTGCTACTTGAAATGGAATCCTTTGATCCTTCCGAAGTGGTGGCCGCGCTGCACAGGGAAGCCAAGATGCTCTCCCCCAATCACAATTTTATGCTTTCCCCCATGGAGCATTGTCAGATCACCGCAGACAAGAACATGCTCAAGCAGGTGATGCGCGTACTGTGCGACAACGCCGTAAAATACACCCCGGCCGGCGGCACCATCACACTGGGTGTCAAAAAGACCATGGAAGGGTGCATGCTTTCCGTCACCGATACGGGATCCGGCATCGCCGGGGAGGACCTGCCAAAAATCTTCGACCGCTTTTACCGTGCCGACAGTGCCCGCAAATCCCGCACCAGCGGCCATGGCCTGGGGCTTTCCATCGCCAGGATCATCGTCATCGCCCACGGCGGGCGCATTACGGTCCGCTCCAAGCTGGGCGCCGGAACCACGTTCCACATTCATCTGCCGGAAAACAAGGAAAAAGCAGCATTTTCGGAGTTTGTATCCTAATTGACCTATCTGAAAATAGCTTCAAGTTGGTATCAGCAGGATGGCTTTTCAATGAAAGCCATCCTTTTTTGCGAAAATCTTGGCAATTATATTGACTGGTTGGTCAAAATACTGTATGATATACGAGAGTTGACTCACGAGTCAAAGGAGGCTCAACAAAATGTCACGGGAATCCTATGATAAACTGCCGGAGCAGCGCAAGAAAACGATCCTGGACAGCGGCATTGCCGAGTTTGCCAGGAGGTCCTACCCGGAGGCAAGCACAGACGATATCACGAAGGCCAGTGGCATTTCCAAAGGCCTGCTGTTCCACTATTTTGGCAGCAAGCGCGAATTCTACTTCTATTGCCTGGATCAGGCACTTTCGGCCATCACATCCGATAACGCACCGGCACCGGAAACGGGCAGCTTTTATGATATTCTCTTCTCCATAATGGATGCGAAAATCAACCTTTGCCTAAAGTTTCCCAACGAAACGCGCTTGGCCAACATGGCCGCGAGAGAAAATAGCGCAGATGTGAGTGAAGGCAAAAAGGCCGTGATCCAAAAGTTCATGGTATTGGCAAAAGCAAATTCCAAATCGGTCCTGGCAAAGGCAATTTCTGCTCTTCCCTTAAAGAACCCTGAGGAAAGGGAAAAAGTTACCGCCGGACTGTCCATCTATATCAACGCTTTGATCAATCAGTATATGGAAGCATACCAGGAAAGACCCGAAGATTTCTTTGAGGCGGCGGAAGCGATTAAATCAGAATTCAAGACCTATATCGGCCTGATGCTATACGGTGTGGCAAAGGAGGAAAACATATGAAAAAGATCAGCCTGCTCAAGGGAATGATGTTATGCAGACAATACGAGAAAATGAGTAAAGAGGATAAAGCAAAAGCAAGGGACGCAAGATTTCAGGAATTGGTACGCTATGCAAAAGCAAACAGCCCGTACTACAAAAGGCTGTATCAGAATATTGGCGATCATTTTTCACTTGGCGACCTGCCCCCGGTCAATAAGGTAGACCTGATGGCCCACTTTGACGAATGGATTACAGACCGCACCGTGAGGCTTAAGGATATTCAGGAATTCATGCGCGACCTTGATAACATCGGCCGGAAAATCCATGGCAAGTATCTGATATTCACTACCAGCGGTTCCACCGGAAACCCGCTGGTATCGTTGTGCGACAAAACCACCAACAACATGTTTGGCGCTATCAATGCCAGGCGCTCCTTTGCTAGAAAGAAAGACTTGAAATCGTTCATGCTGCGGGGCGGAAAATCCATCGGCGTGTTTGCCACCGGCGGCTTTTATCTGGGAAACAGTTCTGTTCGGGCCAGACTGCTGGCTATGCCCTGGAAAAAGAAGCAGATGGCGGTGACCAGCGCATTGAAGCCGGTACCGGAAATCGTAAAGGAACTGAATGCTTTCCAACCGGCCATGCTGGGGGGCTACCCCACTATTCTGGAGCTTTTGATCGACGAGCAAAAAAAAGGACGGTTAAGCATCCACCCGGTCATCATCATGACGGGCGGAGAATACCTTTCGGAAGATGTCCGCAACCGCCTTTCCCAAGCATTTGGCTGCTATGTGCAAACCTCCTACTCCTGTACCGAGGGTGGCAGCGTAGCGTACGAATGCACGGAACATCATTTTCATGTTAACGAGGACTGGATCCTTGTAGAGCCGGTGGATAAGGAGAACCGGCCCGTTGCGGACGGTGTGCAGTCGGATAAGATATTGCTGACGAACCTCTACAACTACACACAGCCTTTTATCCGCTACGAAGTCACGGACCGGGTGGTCATGCATCATGAAAAATGCCCCTGCGGCCACGCATCGCCCTGGCTTACGCTGGAAGGCCGGACCGATGATGTAGTAAGCTTTTGGGAAAGCGGCAAAGAAATCAAAATTGCGCCGCTGGCCATCTACGCAGCACTGAAAGAAGTGCATGAGATTGTCCGTTTCCAACTGATCGTGCGCCAGGGAAACCAGGCCCAATTGAGGCTTGTGCCGGCAGAAGGCGTTACGAAGTATGCGGCGTTTGAAAAAGCTTGCGGAGCGCTGAAGGCGCTTTTAACCTTGCATGGCGTCAGGGATGTAACCATTACTTTATCCGATGAGGAGCCGAAGCAGCATCCCGGCAGCGGAAAGTTCAAGCATATTATCAATGTCACGGAATAGTTATTTCTGCACCGCTATCTCATGCAGCAAATTGAAATCCCTGGGCAGGCTGGCGGGAACCCAGAACATGGCATAATGGATGCCCTGGCCGGTGATAAGGCCTTCCCTATTGACGACATCGGCAATGACTTCGCTCTGCGGTACGATCTCCCGCACATGGTCCCGCACCTTTTCCGCCGCGCTTTCGGAATAGCTATCAATGGCCAAAAGCTGTTTTTCTCCATCCACTTCACGGCTGTCCACCAAAGCCACGATATGACCTACCCGGAGATTGCACAGGGAAACGCCTTTCTTTTGGGAAATATGCTCCCACAGCGTATCCAGGTCGTTTAGTAGCCCATCCTCCTCATAGCGAAAACCCATGCGGGCCGCTTCCCCATAGGTCATCAGGGCATGCAGAAGCGCCGGGCGGTCGGTGCCGTCGTCACCCCTGCCCCCTTTTTGCCGCGCAAAATCCGACAATCGTTCCGGATTAAGGCGGATGCCATGCATCCATTCCACCGCGTGGCACAAGGAAAAAAGGCCGCAGCCCGCGCTGGAGAGCGTTTCGTTGGGGGAAGTAATATACTCGTAGGGATATGACCAGCCCTTGTTGCGCTGGTTCAAAAAGCGCAGGGAGCGGCCTTCATACACGATTTCTTTTTCGGTGCCTGTCTTTTCCAGCATGGCTTTTCTCTCCTTGCATCTTTAGGCAAACTGGGCGTCATAGAGCTTTCTGTAAAAGCCCTGCATGGCCATCAGGGAATCGTGGGTACCCGTTTCCACAATGTTGCCGTCCTTGACTACCAGGATGAGATCGGCGTTTTGAATGGTAGAAAGCCTGTGGGCAATCACAAAGCAGGTTTTGTTCTGCATCAGCGCCCGCATGGCCTGCTGGATTTTCACCTCCGTGCGCGTATCCACGTTGGAGGTGGCTTCATCCAGGATCAGCATGGGCGATTCCATCAGCATGGCTCTGGCGATGGTCAAAAGCTGTTTTTGGCCCTTGGAGATATTGGCACCGTCGTCTGTGATAAGCGTGTCGTATCCCTGGGGCAGGCGCTTGATGTAGGAGTGGATGCGGGCTGCCTTGGCTGCCGCCTCCACTTCCTCCCCAGTAGCATCCTTTTTGGCATACGCTATATTCTCAAAAATCGTGCCGTGGAAAAGCCACGTATCCTGCAGCACCATGGCATAGCTTCGCCGAAGGCTCCGCCGCGTCACGTCTTCCACCCCGCAGCCGTCCACCGTGATGCAGCCATCCCCCACATCGTAAAAACGCATGAGCAAATTGATCAACGTCGTTTTCCCCGCGCCGGTAGGGCCGACGATAGCGATCAGGCTGCCAGGCTTGGCATGGAAACTGCAATGCTGCAAAATGAGCTTGCCTTCTTCATAGCCAAAGGAAACGTCCTGAACATTCACATCTCCCGAAACACGAGTAAGCTCCTTGGCATTAGGCTTATCCGCCGCTTCCAGGGGCTCCTCCAGCAGGCGGAATACACGCTCCGCCGCTGCCAGCGCCGATTGAAATTCACCGATGATGTTGGCCATTTCGTTGATTGGCCCGGAAAATTTGCGGGAGTAAAGCACGAAGGAAGAGATGTTGCCCAGCGTCATGGAGCCGTTCATGTATAGGATGGCCCCAAATACGCTGATCAGCGACAGGGACAGGTTGTTGATGAAGTTTACCGACGGTCCGGCGGTGCTGCCATAATAATCGGCTTTGTAATACGCCTCTACCGTCTCATCATTTTTATCACTCACGCGCTTTATGGTATTTTCTTCCTGATGGTAGGCTTTGAGCGTCTTCTGGCCGGAGATAATCTCCTCCACCAAGCCGTTCAGTTCCCCCAGTTTCTTGGAACGGGTGCGGAACAGCGGCCTGGTATGGCTGACGATGAACCGCGTCAGCAGCACGGATAAGGGGATGGTAACCACAAACACCAGCACCATGACGGGCGACAGGGCAAGCATCATAACCAAGGAGCCAACGATCGTGAATAGCCCGGTAAATATCTGCACCAGGTCATTGGACAGGGATGTGTTGATGGTGTCGATATCGTAGGAGATACGGCTTATGATGTCGCCACTTTGATGGGTGTCAAAATATCCTACCGGCATATCGGAAAGTCGCTCAAATACATCCTTGCGCATTTGATAGATGACGTTGCGGCTGATGGCGATCATCAGCACCGACAGACAATAGCTTAAGGCGGCTGATAGGGCATAGAACAGGATCATCTGGAGTACCAGGGACACGATGCCCGAAAAATCCACCTTCCCTATACCCGGCTCAATCAGGTCGATTGCAAAGCCGGACAACCTGGGACCCAAAAGAGCCAGATAATTGCCGCCAATGGACAATGCGATAGCCAGCAACAGCAGCCACTTATATTGATACAAATAGCGCCCCAAGCGGCGGTAGACCGTTTTTTTACCCACGATCCACACCTCCCATCTGAATGCGCTCGATTTCCTGGTACAGCTCACAGCTTTCCATCAATTCCGCGTGGGTGCCGTAGCCTACCATTTTCCCATCATCCAATACCAGGATATGGTCGCAACGCATCACGGTGGAAACACGCTGGGCAATCAATATGGTGGTGGTATGGCTGTAGTGGGTGCGGATATCACTGCGCAAAGAGGCATCCGTCTTATAGTCCAATGCGCTGGAAGAATCATCGAGAATCAAAATCTCCGGATTCCCGGCCAGTGCCCGGGCGATCAATACCCGCTGCTTTTGCCCACCTGACAGGTTAGCACCCTTAATATTGAGTTCAGACCCATATCCTTCCTTTTCGGCGATAAAGTCTGCCGCCTGTGCGTACTGGGAGGCCTTTTCCAGATCGTGTTTGCCAATGTCACGGCCAAGGCGGATATTCTCCTCAATGGTATCCTCAAACAGTATATCATTCTGGAATACTACGCCAAACTTTTCCCGAAGTATCCCGGGATCAAGCTCCTGTATATTCCGGCCCCCAATGCAGATTTTGCCCTTATCTACATCGTAAAACCGCAAAAGAAGCTGGGCGATGGTAGACTTGCCAGCGCCGGTAGGGCCGATGATGCCCAGCGTTTCTCCGCGCTTTAAGGCAAAGTGGATGTCCGTCAGGTTGTCTTCCTTCTTATTGTAGGAGAAGGAAACATGGTCGAATACCACATGGTTGCCTTCCGCATCTACCTGCGTTTCCGGTTGCACGGTCATTTCCTCAGGCACAGACATCACTTCGGCGATGCGGTTGGCGGAAGCGCTGGCCTTGGAATACATGGTGAAAATGCGGGTGACCATCATCACGGCATTTAGAATAATCGTGAAGTAGGACAAAAAGGCCACAATCTCCCCAACTTCCCCCACTCCGCCGTTGACCCTAACGGCTCCTACCAGCACCACCAAAGCCAGTCCGGCGTTCAAAAGCAGGTTCATGGAAGGGCTGATAACTGCCATGGTCATGCTGGCCTTCCTCTCCGCCTGGATCACCTGTTTGTTGACACCGTCAAAGTGCTGTTTTTCATCCTCCGTTTTGGAAAGCGCCTTAATCACCCGGATGCCGGCGGCGTTTTCACGTACCACCCGCACCATGTTGTCCAGGGCCTCCTGGGACAAGCGGAACAGGGGAACGCCCTTGCGGGAAATGATCACGGTGATCAGCACAATGAATGGCAGCACGGAAACAAGCACCAGTGTCAGCATCGGGTCCAGCGTCAGCGTGACGAAAATGCCGCCGATCAGCAGAATGGGCGCGCGGATGCCAAGGCGCTGCATCATGCCCACCATCTGATGAATATTGTATGTATCGGATGTCATGCGGGAAATAAGGGATGGGATGGTGAACTTGTCCACCTGCCGGTTGGTAAGATATGCCACCTTGCGGAACAGGTCGTAACGGATACGTCGCGTCGTATCCCTGGCAACGGCAGAGGCCATGCGGTTAGCTAGGATATTGGTAACCACCGCCACCACGGAGCAGGCAAGCATTACGACGCCCCACCAGACCACTGGCCCGATTTGCCCTAAGGGAATCACGTTGTCAATCACATAAGCCAGTATCCAGGGCAGACACAGGTCCATGATGGTGCCGGTAAACTTGATAAGGAATCCTAGCAGCATTCTTGGGACATAAGGACGCAGATAAAGAAAAACGTGCTTCAAGCTTTACCCTTCTTCTCTTGGACATCATAAAACTATATGTTAGTGTACAAGAATTCCGACTGATTTTCAAGGAGATCGGCAGAAAAAATGGAAAGTGTGCCTTTTTCGTGCTGAATCCGATAAAAAAACGCCCATGTTAAAACGGGCGCTTTTATGCTATGCAAGCTTGAATCCATTACGTGTAAGCAGCATATGGGGCTGCGACTGCAGATTGACAAGCTGCAAGGCGATGCCTTCCTTCCCGGTGCTCTCCCGCAGGGCAGCAAGCGCTTTTAGCGCCGACGCGTCCATAAACGGCACGCCCTGCATGTCCAAAAGCAGGGTGTTCAGACCGTCCCGTTCATCCTTGGGCATTTCTCGAAGTTTCTGGGCAGCCACAAAAAACAGCGGGCCTTCCACCTTCATGCGCATTACACCATCCTGAACAGGCGCCGCCTCCATAGCCACCATGTTTTTCAACCGTACCAGCACAAGAATGGCCGAGAGCATGAGTGCGGCTCCGATAGCCATCACCAGGTCAAGCACCAGAGTCAACACAAAGGCTGTGATGAACACAGCGTAATCGCTTTTGGGCAGGCGCTTTATTTCCTTAAAATAAGCCCATTCTCCCATGTTGTAAGAAACCATCATCAGGATCGCCGCCAGAGCGGCCATGGGCACAAACTTCACATAAGGCATGCCCACAAGAAGGATCAGCAACAGCGCGGCGGCGTGTACGATGCCGGCCACCGGGGTGCTGCCGCCGTTTTTGATATTGGCGGCGGTACGGGCAAGCGCACCGGTTACGGGGATGCCTCCAAAGATGGCAGAACCGATGTTGGCAGCGCCCTGGGCAATCAACTCCATGTTGGGATCATGGCGCTTGTTCATCATGCCGTCCGCCACTACCGCGGAAAACAGCGATTCAATGCCCACCAGAAACGCAATGGTGAGGGATGTGGGCAGGAGCGCGGCAGCCTTTGCCAACGACCAGGCAGGAAGCTTTGGAGCGGGAAAGGCTGTGGAGATGTCGGCAAACCGCGTGCCGATGGTCGCGGCACCAGGCAACAGGAAAGCCAGTAGTGTAGCGGCCAGAAGCGCCACCAGCGTTGCCGGAATCCGCTTGTTCAGCCGGGGCCACAAGATGATGATGGATAAAGCAAAAATCCCCAGCAGCGCCGTCTGCCAGGATATGGTCACCAACGCGCGGCCATATGCCGCCCATCTGCTTAAAAACTCCGCGGGTACGGCGCCGGTTTTTAATCCCAAAAAATCTCCCACCTGGGTGGAAAAAATAACAACCGCGATTCCGCTGGTGAATCCAGCAACCACCGGATATGGAATGAATTGAAGGAACTTTCCAAAGCGCAAAAGCCCGGCCAATATCAGGATCACGCCCGCCATCAGCGTAGCCAGGACCAAGCCGTCGATCCCATACCTGGCGACCGCCCCGGCTACGATCACCACAAAGGTACCCGTCGGACCGCCGATTTGAACGCTGCAACCACCAAGAAGGGCAATCAGAAATCCTCCCACAATGGCGGTTACCAAGCCGTTTTCCGGCGATACGCCGGAGGCGATCCCCATTGCGATAGACAGTGGCAAGGCGATAACGCTGACAATTATGCCGGCCGTCAGGTCTTTTGCGAACTTTTCCCGGGAATACTGTCTCAGGCATGAAAAAAAAGCAGGTCTCATCCGAAACGGCTTCCTTCCTCGTGCGTGCGAACTCAGGCACAACAGTGCATAGCATAGCACGGAATTCAAGCGGATGCAACGGAAAAACCCAATAAATCGACATCATTCGCGCCTTGCAATTTTACCAAAGGGAGGGATATAATGAAGTGAATGGCCTACTGGAAAGCGGGGTGCGTCCTTTGCCCGAGGAACGGGAATTTATCTTGGACATGCTGTCCCGGGTACCGGGAAAAGCAAGCCTATATTACAAAAACCTGATCACCGGCATATCCTTTTCTTATCAGCCCGATCTACCCCTGATCGCCGCCAGCGTCATCAAACTGCCCATTATGGCGGAAGCGTTCAGGCAGTTAAGAGACGAAGAAACGACCGAGGATGCCAAATTCTGCATTGAAGCTTCCCATAAGCTGCCTTCCTGCGGTGTTTTAAGCTATCTGCATAGCGGCATGGAGGTAACACTCCTGGACCTTGTAACGCTAATGATCATCGTCAGCGACAATACGGCTACCAACCTGCTGATCGATTTCCTTGGCCCGGACAACATCAACGAAACGCTACGCACTCTGGGCACCGCTCACAGCAGGCTGAACCGCCGCCTGTTTGAGCCGGAGCTTTCCCGACGCGGCATACAGAATTACATCACCGCCGGGGATATGGGGCGATTGCTGGAGAAGATATACCGGGAGGAAGCCATTTCCCCCGAGGCCAGCCGGAAGATGCTGCACATTCTAACCTGCCAGCAGCTGAACAGCAAAATCCCATTCTATCTGCACAGCCGCGGTATTCGCGTTGCGCACAAAACCGGCGAGGATGACGGCATCACCCATGATGTAGGTATCGTGTTTGCCAGGGAACCGTTTATACTGTGCCTGTGCGCCAACGAGGTGGATGTTCCCGCTTTCGAACGTCTGATGCAGGATGTAGCCCGAATGATGGCAGATGCCCAGCCAAGTTCTGAAGAAAGGAATTCTTTATGAAAAAACTGCTGATCGTTGTAGATTATCAAAACGACTTCGTGACCGGCAGCCTCGGTTTTCCCAAAGCGGAAATGCTGGAGGAGCCCATCTGCCGGAAAATCGCCACATACCGCAATGCGGGAAATGACATCGTTTTTACACTGGATACCCATGGCGGCGATTATCTTAAGACAATGGAGGGCAAAAAGCTGCCAATCGCCCATTGCTCCCGCGGCTTAACGGGTTGGCAGCTATTTGGCAAGGTGGCAGCTTTGAGATCCCCCAAGGATACCGTGTTTGAAAAGCCTACCTTTGGCGCCGCCGGTTTGCTTACATACCTTACAGATCATGATTATGACTCCATCGAGCTTTGCGGGCTGGTCACCAACATGTGCGTGCTTTCCAACGCCGTCATCGCAAAAACAGCCAGGCCGGATGCGGAGATCATCATCGACGCCGCCTGCACCGCCAGCTTTGATGATGATATGCATGAAAAGGCATTGGATGTGCTGGCGGGAATACACTGCACTATCATCAACAGAGAATAAGCGCAAGCAAACTGATGGAGGGATGGCCGGATTTGGGGCCTCCCTCCATTGTTTTATGCAGCCTTTTAAGTAAGCGGCTCATAAATCTTTCCGAATTATTACCATACTTATCGCTTCCATACATCTATATAGCTATCGTGTGTGCTTTTAAGAAAAATCTTGAAGCACTTACGGTTCTATGGTAAGATGGAGCCGGTAAATTGTTTTACTATTGGATGATTTGCAGGGAGGTGCCAACGTGGAAGGATTTCGCCGCATACGAAACGACCGCCTTTCCGACAAGGCCGTTCAGCAACTTGTGCAGCGCATCCGGGCTGGAGAGCTTCCGGTTGGTACGCGGCTTCCCAGCGAGGCGGAACTGGCGGAACACATGGGCGTCAGCCGCGGTATCCTCCGCGAGGCGCTGACGATCCTTCAAATGCAGGGTTACATCAGCCGCGCTCCACGGTCCGGCACCGTCGTATGCAGCATCAGCGGGAACGAAATAGGCAATTCGTTTGCTTCCCTGATGCATTCCTGTGAACACAAAAGCCTGATTGAATTTAGGGAAGCGGTGGAATGCCGGGCCGTCCGCAGCGTGATCCGCCAGGCTTCCCAAAAGGATATCAACAGCCTTTTCAATCTATTGGATGCCCCTTTGTCATCATCGGAGCGCAGGCCGGACTATTACTTTCATTACCGTCTGGCCGAAATCTCGGGAAATCCTCTGTTCTGTGCCTTTATTGACATGTATTATGACACCATCCGCGAAAAGGCCATCTCCCTTACCAACAACCCAAAGACGCTGCAAACCCTGATACAGGAGCATGTGCGCATCGCGGAAGCCATTCGCGACCGGGACTTAAAGGCTGCCGTCGCGGCGATGCGAAGCCATCTTAGGCGCGTGGAAAAAAATACGCTCGATCCTTGATATCATAAAAAGAGGTCAAATGCCATGCATTTGACCTCTTTTAATGATTATTGTTTTGCCCCGCATTCCGGACAGAATTTCGTTCCAGGAGGCAGTATTGCGCCGCAGCCTGCACATTTGGGTATGGCCTGGCTGGCCCCGCATTCCGGGCAGAACTTGACATTGGGGGCGATGGCAACGCCGCAGCGGACACAGGCAACCTTGGATGGCTGAGCCTGTTGCCCAGGACCGGGCTGAGCGGTTTGCTGCATGCTTTGAGTAAACATTTGCCCCATCATGGCGCCGGCACCCATACCTACACCCATACCGGCCATGGATCCGCCGCCGGGGTTGTTGGCCGCCTCCCGCATGGCTTCCGCCGCCTGATACTGGGTATAGCGGCCCATATCCCCCAACACACCCATGGAGGTACGCCTGTCCATCGTCTTTTCCACTTCTTCGGGCAGGCTGATGTTTTCGATCACGAAGGATGTAAGCTCCAGACCCATGGCCTGCGCTTTGGGCTGCAAGGCATTCAGGGCAAGAGCGCCCAGTTCCTCATAGTTGGCGGCCAGGTCAAGAGCCGGAATCTTGCTTTCGGCAATAGCATCGCTCAAAGAGGACACCATGACCCGCTTCAATTGCCCCTCTACGCCGCTTACCGTAAACAGGCTGTTGGTGCCAAACACTTCTTTCAGGAACACCACAGGATCCTTTACCCTAAAGGAGTAAATGCCGAAAGCCCGCAGGCGGATCACGCCAAATTCGGCGTCCCGCATCATCACGGGGTTGGCGGTTCCCCATTTCAGCTCCAGGAACTGGCGCGTGTTCACGAAAAACACGTCAGCTTTGAAAGGCGAATTGAATCCGAATTTCCAGCTTTTCAAAGCAGTCAAAATGGGCATGTTGGCGGTTGTCAGCTCATGACGGCCGGGGCTGTATACATCGGCGATCTGTCCTTCATTCATGAAGATGGCTATTTGGCTCTCCCGTACGGTAAGCTGAGCCCCCATCATGATGTCCTTGCCGTTCATGTCATAGCGGTGCACCATCACATCTCTGGAATTATCAACCCATTCGATGACATCGATGAGCTGGCCCTTAATGATGTTCTTGAAAAATCCCATAGATACCTCCCATGGTCAAAAGGCTTTTGTACTATTCTATGGCTGCGCGGCCAAGACAGTGATGTTTTTCAGAACACGCATGCTTTTTATACGGACTTCCAGCGTCAGGTATTCGCTGATTTGCTCAATAGCGTCCCTGACATGATTTTCCACCATGCCGGTGAGGGAATCTTCCCCTTCCGCATCGCTTTGCCCTTCCAAGGGAGAGGCCAGCAGGCGAAGCAATTGAGGTGTCACAACAGCCACGCTGAAAGAAAGACCATCTGATTCGATGCCAAAAAAATTTCTCAGCGCCACTTCCAGACGCTCGCTGCCGTAATGCCATCGGCCCGCCAGATACTCATCGCCCTGGGGCAAATCCATATCCAAGAGCACGCAAGGCTTGTCCACGTCAATGCCAAACCGAAGCAGGCGCACTTTTGACAGGATATCCCTGCTGTCCGAAATGTTGCCGGACAGCAGGGTGCGCATGAAATCATTGCGGCAAAGCTTCATCATATCGGCAATGCCATAATCCTCATTGGCAAAGTCGGCATGGGTTCGATTGAGCAGCACGCGAAGTTCGTTTAAAATGGCCATCTGCTCGGAGACGTTCCGGCCCAGATGGAAAATGGGCAGGTTGGGATAGCTTTGCTTGAGCTTTTGGTAAAGCTCGCTTTCATCCTGTGCATTCAAGCGATAAGCAACAGCATCCACATGGTGCTTTTCCAGGCATGCAATGGCTTCCTGGGCGCTTGCCGCTGTCCGCGGCACACGAAAGCCCCGGTTTTCCCAATCGGTGATCTGGGAAAACATATTCTGGATGTCGTGCTGGTCGGTTGCCAGCAGCAGTTTATACATCAGCAATCCTCCATAAGCAGATAAATAAACGGGGATACGAAGTCATTATAACGTGAACAGGCAGAAAAAACAATGATTTTACGCAAAAGTGGCAACAGCCTGTTCATCTTTTTGCTTTTCGTCCTGCTTGGCTGGCGGCAGCGCGATGTTTTCCTCCTCTGCCAGCTTTACCAGCAGATCCAGCGCCTGCACGATTTGATCCCTACGGTGTTCGCTGATCACGCAAAAGCGCAGCCTGGCCTTGTTCCTGGGCACAGCCGGGAAGACCGCCGGGGGTACAAACACGCCATGCTCCCTAAGCTTGTTGCTCAAAAGGAACGCGTCTTCATCCCTGCCCACCAGAATGGGAATGATGGCCGTTTCGGAAGCCAAACAGGTGTTCAGGTTCCGTGCCTTGGCTTCCTGCATGAAGGCATCAATATTCTCCCGCATGCGGGCCATGATGGCAGGTTCATTGCGCAAAAGCCGGATGGAAGCCAGCGTGGCGGCAGCCAAAGGAGGTGAGATGCCCACAGAGAACACAAAGCCGGGCAGGTTATAGCGCAGGTAGTTGATCAAGGCTTTGGAGCCTGCCAGGTACCCGCCGCAAGTACCCAAGCCCTTGGATAATGTGCCCATCTTGATGTCGATATCGTCGCCATTCAGGCCAAAATATTCGTCCACACCGCCACCGGTTTTGCCGATGACACAGGCGCTGTGGGCCTCATCCACCATCAGGAAGCAGCCGTACTTCTTTTTCAGGGCCACAAAAGCGGGCACATCCGCAATGTCGCCGTCCATGGAATAGGCACCTTCGATGATGATGAGCACCTTTTCAAATTTGTTGCGCTGCATGCGCAGAATGGTTTCCAGCGCCGCGGCGTCGTTGTGCGGGAAAGGCTTGCACAATGCGCGGCTTAAGCGGCAGCCCTGCTCGATGCTGTTGTGGGCCAGGGAATCGTATACGATCATATCCTTGGGTCCGCAAAAGTTGCCCACGATGGTCACGTTGGTGGAGTGGCCGCCCACCAGCACAAGCGCGTCCTCGGCATGCTTCCAGTCGGCGATCTCCCGCTCCAGTTCCTGATACAGGCTCTTTTCCCCTGCCAGCAGGCGGCTGCCGCTGGCACTGGTGCCGTACTTGTCAATGGCAGCCTTGGCGGCTTGCATGACTTCCGGCCGGCCGGACATACCTACATAGTTGTAGGAGCCAAAGTTCAGCACCTGCCTGCCGTCCATCAGGGATACATCCCGCAAGGCCGACTCGTGGCAGACGAAGTAAGGATTGGCGGCCCCGTGTGACAGCAGCGCCTTTTGCCGCTCGTCAAACGCCTTGTATTCTGGCGTGTCGCAGAAATTCGAGATAGGCGTCACCGGCTCCGCGGAAACCACTGTTTCCTGGAAGCCATGCTGCTTTTCATACAGCAAGCGGCTTAGGCCATTGACCGTGGTGCAGCGGCCATACTCCTCCGGCTGGATCATCACGCCGAAGGCTTCTTCCACCTTGATAGAGGTGCTCAGCACCTGCAGGCTGTCTCCACCCAAATCATCAATGAAATGGGCGTCGTCCTTGATCTGCTTTTCAGGCATTTCCAAAACATCCGCGTAAATTTTCCGCACCGTGTCCAGGATGCGGCGCATCTCCAAATCCACAAGCTCCACCTTTGTGCCTGTTTTCCAGGCGGCGGAATTGGAAAGTGAGGAAGCGGCGCGGATGTCCAGCTCCTGGAACTTCTCGCCGTCTTCCAGAATCAGGCGGCGCAGCTCCACGCGCTTGACCTTGATGGAATTGACAAGCGGCAGCTTTTCCCTGGCAACAAGCACCCTGGCCACCTGCTTTAAAACCGGCAGCTTGGCGTTGATATGGGCGATACGGGTGGTAAGGCCTTTGACAAACACCTCGTCTTCCACCTTGTCTCCCAGATAAATCACCAGGGTGATCTCCTGGTACAGGGGATTCTTCGGGTCCTTGGGCACGCCCAGCACGCTCAACTGCTCAATGCCTTCCAGCAGTGCATAAGCGTCCTCCACCTCGTCGGGATAGACGTTTTCGCCGGATTCATTGATGATAACATCCTTGACACGGCCCTCCACATACATGCGGCTGCCCTTTTCCAGGCGCACCACGTCACCCGTATGGAACCAGCCCTCCTTGTCCAGCGCAGGCGGCAGTATCTTTCCGTCCACCAGTTGGCCCATGTGCATGGAATGGCCCTTGATGAGCATTTCACCCCGGTTCAACTGCTTTCCGTCTGGGATCACGCTGTAGATGATGTTGGAAAGTGGCCGGCCCACGGAGCCGGAAATACGGGTACGCAGCTTACGGCTTACTTCCACGGAGGTGATGGCCGTTTCCGTCATACCGAACCCGGATACTGTATAATATCCCAGTGCGCTCAGCGTGCGCATATGTTCCTTGGGCGTATGGCTGCCACCTAGAATGATGCACTCCACATTGCCGCCCAGCAGCTTACCCAAAACGGAGCGGAACAGCGCCTTGCGTGCAAATTTCTGCCCGAAGCGGGGGGCCACATGCTGCAAACCAAGGCTTGTGCCCTTGAGCATATGGTAGGCAATGCGCTTGCCCCTCTTCTCCTTTGCCACCTTCTTTTCCAGAGCAATGGCCAGGTTGTTGGCCAGAAGCGGCACAGCCAGCAGCAGTTGGATACGGAACCGCGTAGCCGTTTCCACAATGGTCTGCGGGGAGCGGTCCTTTAAAAACACGTTGGCATATCCAAGGAAGCTGACCCACATCATGCACACCATGAAGCCGAATACGTGATGGAACGGCAAAAATGCCAAGGAACGGCGGTTGCCGTCGCCCACCACCTGGCGGTTCGCCTTGTATAGCAGCTCGCTGGAAAGCACCTGCTGGGAAACGGCATGGCCGTCGTATACGAATATGCGGCTGGTGGCGGTGGTGCCGCTGGTGCACAGCGCTACCTTATCGGCAAAAACGGGCTTGAAATCCCGCGGCGCCGGCGGCGCGGCCTTCAAATCCTCCAGAAGCACCAGCTGTACGCCTTTTGACAGATTGCGGGATGTTTTGGTGATCAGCAGCACCGCCCCCGCCTGGGCTAGCATATGGCTCATCTTCTCCTCGGAGAGGGTGAAATCCAAGAGAACGGCATTGTAGCCGGCCAGTATCAAACCCCAGAAGGCAGGAAACCATTCCGGGCATGTATCCATGGCAATGGCCGCAAATTTTTCTTTTTTGCCGCCGCCAAATTGTTTCATCAAATAGGATGCATATGCCTTCGCCTGCTGCTCGTACTGTGAAAAGGTGATGGTTACCTCATTGCCGTCCTCCAGATACAGCGCTGCAGGAACATCCCCATAGGAGCAGGTCAGGCGGAACAAATTGGAAAGGGTCATGTCTTTTCGGAGCGCGTCACTATGCTCCAATATGAGACTCCTTTTATTCTTCATGCACCGAAACTCCTTTTCCAAGATAGTATTGCGTAAGAATGAATTGCATAATCCTGGCAGGAATGAATGAATGAAGAATGACTGCCAGGTGCTGATCAAATTTGGCCACCCGCTTGCGCAGGGGCATTCTTCGCCTTTGAAGGAGGTGTGCTACCTTGTCTCCCAGTTTGTCGGGATCGCTGCCATTTTCCTCATCATGGGCAATGGTGGCAATACCCCTTGAGAAATTCGCATCATAAGGGGAATCTGCGTTTACCGCTTCCGCCCATCGCCGGTAGGCCGCCGACCCTCCCCGGTGATCCCCCGGCTCCACCAGGCAAACTTGTATGCCAAAAGGCGCCGCTTCCATCGCAAGGCATTCCGTGTATCCTTCGATGGCATGTTTGCTGGCGGTATAAGCACTTTGAAACGGGATACCCAACAGGCCCAGCACGGAAGAAAAATTGATGATTCTGCCGGAGCGCTGTTTACGCATGTGCGGCAGCACAGCTTTCACCATGGCCGCCGTCCCAAGGAAGTTCGTTTTCATTACATTTTGATATTCATCAGCCGATGTTTCTTCGCATGAACCCAGCACCAGTACGCCGGCACAATTGACCAACGCATCCACTTTGGGGTAAATATGCAACGCGCTATGCATAAAGCGGCGGATGCTCTCCGTGTCGGTTACATCAAGCGGCAGACGGTAGATGCCGTCATCCCCCGGCAATGCGCAAGTTGCGAAGGAACGGGCACCGGCTATGACGTCAAAGCCTGCATTATGTAGGGCCAAAGCGGTATGTCGGCCCAAGCCGCTGGAAGCGCCGGTAATCCATACAACGCCTTTTCCTATGCTGCTCCCTCCTATCCTCCCATATTCCTTCGGGCATACGGGAAAATTATACTTCACATTCTGTTCACATGCAAGTTTTATTCAATCTTGCCGGAATTACGCCAGAACACAGTATAATTCTTCATATTTTGCAATATTTCCTTGATAATGTGCCGAATCGCGGGTCCTTCCTCAATCACCTTCTATTCCCGGGCGGCATATGGTGGAAACGAACACGGGCGTTCCCATAGGATGGAATCGCCCCTTTTTTGAGGTGAAGCATATGTGCGGAATCGCGGGGGAAATCAGTTGGACCCGGGATGTGCGGGAGGACGGGGAATTCCTGTCCGCCATGCAAAGGTCTCTGGCCAAGCGCGGGCCGGACCAGGATGGCCTTTACGTAACGCCGCAGGCCGGGCTTGTGCATACACGGCTTGCGGTCATTGATTTGGAAAATGGCTGCCAGCCCATGCGCTTTTCCCAGGGAAATGAATCATTTATCCTGGTATACAATGGCGAGCTGTACAATACGGAAGAGATCAGGGCGGATCTTACTGCGCTGGGCTATACCTTCATCGGCCATTCGGATACGGAAGTACTGCTCAAGGCGTACATGGCCTGGGGCGAGGATTGTGTGAGCAGGTTCAACGGCATCTTTGCTTTTGCCATATGGAAGGAACAGGATCAAACGCTGTTTATCGCCAGGGACCGCATCGGCGTCAAACCATTTTTCTATTTCTACAAAAACGGTGCTTTTTTGTTCGCCTCGGAGCTGAAAGCGCTATTATGCCACCCTTTGGTCGAGCCAAAGCTTGACGAAAACGGCGTGGCGGAGATCATGCTGCTAGGCCCCGGCAGAACGCCCGGCTGCGGTGTTTTTCAGGACGTGCAGGAACTGAAGGCCGGGCAATGCGGACTTCTTGATAAGGACCGGCTGCGCCTTCATACCTACTGGGAGCTTACGGACAGGCCGCATGAGGACTCGTTTTCACAGACGGTGGAAAAGGTCCGGGAATTGGTGACGGATGCCATTATCCGGCAGCTGGTATCGGATGTGCCCGTATGCACCTTCCTATCCGGGGGGCTGGATTCCAGCATCATTTCCGCTCTGGCAGATAGGCATTTTTCGAAAAAAGGTCAGCAGCTTCACACGTTTTCCATCGCTTTCAAGGACAATGAACAATATTTTCAAGCGGGTAAATTCCAACCGGGTAGCGATGAAAGATACATCCATCTGATGAACGACGCACTTATGGCCGTGCACCATAATGTGGTTGTGGATACGCCGGAGCTTACACAGGCATTGTACGAGGCAGTAGATGCCAGGGATCTTCCCGGCATGGCGGATGTGGATGCGTCGCTGCTTTTGTTCTGCAGGGAGATCAAAAAACAGGGCACCGTAGCTTTGTCGGGAGAATGCGCCGACGAAATCTTTGGCGGCTATCCCTGGTATACCGATCCCGATGTCCGGTCCAAAGCCGGCTTCCCCTGGGCTCAATCAACCGCCTACAGGATCAGCTTCCTGCACGATGATTTTGCAGCAAACTTCCCGGTGGAGCGGTATGTGCAGGCCAGGTACGAAAAGACATGCGCCCGAGCCTCCAAGCTAGCGGGAACCTCCCCCGGGGAAGCGCGAATGAAAGAAATGATGAAGCTGAACCTGGACTGGTTCATGCAAGTCTTATTGGACAGAAAAGACCGGATGAGCATGTACAGCGGCTTGGAAGTACGGGTCCCCTATTGCGACTATCGCATCGCGGAATACCTGTATTCCGTGCCCTGGGAAATGAAGTATGAAAACGGCATGGAAAAAAGTCTTCTGCGAAAGGCCATGGCGGATGTTTTGCCTCCGGAAGTCCTCTGGCGCAAAAAAAGCCCCTACCCCAAGACCCATCATCCGGCTTATGAGGGGACGGTTTCCAAGCTTTTAAAGGAGCTGCTGGAGCGGGAAGATGCGCCGGTCTTCCAATTGATCAAAAGGGATAGCCTGCAAAAGCTGCTCACCGACCAGCAGCCCTGGCCATGGTACGGACAGTTGATGACCAGGCCGCAGACAATCGCCTACTTTTTGCAGTTGGATTACTGGCTGCAAAAATACAAGGTGCGGCTGGTATAAAAATCATGAAAATAGCCGGAGGAGATGTTTCCTCCGGCTATTTTAAAATATCCTATTATTTATTTCATCCTATCTTGATTTGACTGGAAACAATTGCTATAATATAGCTATTGTCGCGCAATATGTTCATTTTCTGCCATCATTCGTTCTTTGATTTCGGTACTAAAGGAGCCCAGCATGAAAAACGGCGCGAAGAAATTCCTTTTGGCAGCCATTTATCTTCTCGTTGCGTTTACCATTATCTCCTGTTCCGTCCCCCAATCACAAGGAAGCAGGGGCACCCCCACCTCTGTGCGTATATGGCACTACTACAACGGTGTACAAAAGCAGCTTTTCGATCAGCTGGTCTCACGGTTCAACGAAACGGTTGGCGAAAAAAACGATATCATTGTTGAGGCTTTAAACCAGGGTTCCATCAACGAGCTTGCCCAAAAGACACTGGATGCCCTGGCGCACAAGGTAGGCGCCCAGGAAGCGCCGGATGTGTTTGCCGCCTATGCCGATACCGTCTATCAGGCATCGATGCAAAATAAGGTGGCTGATATCAGTGGTTATCTGACCGATGATGAGAAGGCTGAATACCTTGAGTATTATCTTGAGGAAGGCGATCTAAACGGCAACGGCGGCTTATACATATTCCCCATTGCCAAGGCCACTGAGGTACTGATTCTCAATCGCACAGATTGGCAGCGGTTTGCCATTGCCACAGATGCAAAGGAATCAGATCTTATGACATGGGAAGGCATCACTCGCCTGGCTGAAGCATATTACCGCTGGACCGACAGCCTGACGGAAACGCCGGAGGATGGGAAGGCATTTTTGGGACGGGATGCCATGGCCAATTATATGTTGGTTGGGCTTGCCCAATTGGGAAAGGAATTGTTCACCGTTTCAAGCAGAACCGTATCCCTGAATGCGGATATGGCACTTATGCGCCGCCTCTGGGATCATTACTACGTTCCCTACATCAACGGTTATTTTGCTTCGTTCGGCAGGTTCCGTTCCGACGATGTAAAGACAGGCGACCTGATCGCGTTTGTGGGCTCAACCTCCAGCGCCGTCTATTTCCCCACGGAAGTCACGCTGGCCGATGGCAGTACATATCCTATCGAGGCCAAGGTATACCCCGTGCCCAACTTTGAGGGAAAGGCGCCTTATGCCGTACAGCAAGGCGCCGGGATGGCCGTTGTCAAATCAAATCCTCAAACGGAAGCAGCGGCCGTCACTTTTCTCAAATGGTTCACCGATCGGGAACAGAACGAGATTTTTTCCGGCTCGTCGGGATATCTTCCTGTCAAAAAGCCGGCCTCAGGGAACAAGGCACAGGAAAACGCCTCTATGGATGAAAAAAAACCCATCGTCCGCGATGTGCTGCATGTTGGGCAGGATATGACCCAAACGTATACTTTGTTTTCAGGAAAACCCTTCCAGGGCGGCGGCACAGCCAGGACCGTTTTAGAAACAAGCATGCAGGCAAAGGCTGTCGGCGACAGGCTGAAGGTGCTGGAACGAATAGCCCAAGGTCATACGAGAAAGGAAGCTGTAGCCGAATTTGACACGTCTTTAAATTTCTATAAGTGGTATAGCTCTTTGGTACGGCACCTGGAACTGGTCATTGGGCTTCGGCCACGGGAGAACAATCCGCGGTTCATGGTGGAATAGTGGAGGAAGAAGCATGAAAAAGCCATGGGCCAAGCGGCCAAAAACACTTTCCCGCAAGCTTTTGATGCAATTCACCTTTATTGTGCTGCTGCAAACAGCATTATTTGCAGCCGTATTCCTGTTTAGCGGCATCCTGCCGCGTATGGAAGAAAACGCGTACAGCCTGCTTAACCAGCGGACAAAAAGCCGCGCCGATGCGCTTATCAATGCCATGACTCAGCGCTGGTCCAGGTTGGATTCAGTAAAAAACCGCATTGTGGATCATGTGGAACAGCTGCTGGTTGAAAAGAATGCATCCTGGACGGATGTCCATACAGATGCAGTCCTAAACGAACAATTGGTTACCGCCTTGGCGCCGGATTTGATAACCATGCTCCGTAATAACGGCGTCACCGGGGCATTTTTGGTATTGGATGGCGCAGGCGTGCCAAATCATACGGCCCAGGACGTACGCGCGGGGCTTTATCTTAGAGATCTTGATCCCAGTAACGATACGGCTTATGCATTTACCGGTTCCGATTTGCTGATGGAGCGAGGGCTTTCTTCCATTTCGAAATCTTTGAATATCCCTTTGGATAGCTATTGGAGCGCCGGATTCCGCTTTTCGCAGGATGGTAACCTGCTTAACGAACAGTTCTACTTCCGGCCATTCCGGGCAGCCCTTGAAAACAGCGCCCCGGATGACGCCGCCTATGGCTACTGGAGCCCGTTGTTCTCCCTAAGCGGAAGCGATGGGCAAGTCATCAGCTATTCCATGCCCCTGATCGCTTCCGACGGTGCGGTGTTTGGGGTATTGGGCATCGACCTGACGGATACATACCTGTACTCCCTTCTTGGCTATAACGAGCTTTGGGGAAATAAAGCAGGATCCTATTGCTTGGCCATTACCGAGGATGGCGGGCAAAGCTATCGTCCGGTGCTGGTAAGCGGTATCAGCTACCGGCGCTTTTTTAGCCCGGGGGATACACTGTATAGCGGCGGCAGCATTGGAGGCCAGGTCATCCGTCTGAATGACGGGGCCGGGCAAAGTGCTATACTGGCCAGTGTGGAGAACCTGCACCTGTACAACGCCAACACGCCCTTTGCCAAGCAGCAGTGGGTGTTGATAGGCATGTTGGAGGAAGGCGTGCTTCTTTCCTTTTCTGCCCAAGTCATGCGCATGATCATTTGGACGTTAATTCTTGCATTGCTATTGGGAATTTTAGGGTCGGCCGTATCCAGCCGCCTCATCACAAAGCCCATCATTCTGCTGGCATCGGAATTGAAAAAGAGCAACCCCGAGGAAGCTGTCAGTCTTCAAAAGCTGAATATTTCAGAAATTGATCAATTGACCGATTCCATTGAGGAGCTATCCAGCGCCGTCGCAGAATCGGCATCAAAGATTCAGAAGATCATTGCCATGACAGGCGCACGCATCGGCGTTTTTGAGTATGCTTTAGATGCCCATTCCGTTTTTTTGAGCCGAAGCCTGTTTGAATTAATGGGCTGGCTTCCCTGCGAGGGTGATTTCGGATATTTGGATGTGCATTCATTCCATCAGCGTATGGCGCAATTGGATAAGGCAAGAGAACCGGGCGAAAAAGAAATCTATCACATGGTGCGGGATCAGGCGGAGTGGTGGATTCAAATCCACACCGTGCATGAAGGAGACCAGGTACTGGGCGCGGTGATGGATGTTACCCGTGAAATGCAGGAAAAGCAGAAGCTGGCCTATGAGCGGGATTACGATGTTTTGACAAGCTTGTTTAACCGCCGGGGTTTCATTGAGCATGGCGGAAGGCTGCTCCTTGATCCCAAGAAAGCGAAAGTCTGTGCCCTGGTTATGTGGGACATGGATAATTTGAAATACATCAATGATACCTATGGGCATAAAACCGGGGACGAATACATACAGGCCTTTGCCCAATGCCTGCAAAATGGCAAGCGCGGCAATGTGATGGCCGCCAGGCGTTCAGGCGATGAGTTTTACGCCCTGGTATACGGCTATGAAAACAGGGAAGCCGCCATGGATGTCATACTGAACATCTGCCAGAAGATTGCGCGGACGACCATTCTCCTGCCCAGCGGTATCCCCTACCGGCTTCGGGCTTCCTGCGGGGTGGCCTGGTATCCCTATGACGCCACTATTCTGGAAGACCTGGTGCGCTATGCGGATTTTGCCATGTACCAGGCCAAGCATACGCGCAAAGGTGAGCTTCAGGAGTTTAACCGGCTTCTGTTTGATGGCAACGAGGTGCTCTTAAGCGGCCAGGAGGCGCTGGACAACCTGATCGAGCAGGCGCTGATCGACTATGCCATGCAGCCGATCCTGGGCGTCAAAACCGGGCAGGTTTTTGGCTACGAGATGCTTATGAGGCCCCGGGGAAACGATTTTTCCGGTCCGCGGGATGTGCTTCGTATGGCAAGATCCCATGCCCAGCTGTGCCGTGTGGAACGTCTTACCTGGTTTGGTGCCATGCAAACCTTCGTGAATTGCCTTCAAATCGGCAGCATCCCTTCGGAAAGCCGGGTGTTTATCCATTCCATCCCCAGCTGCAGCATGAATGCCACTGATCTGGATTCCTTTGAGATGCAGTTCCGCCCATATCTTAGGCAGATGGTGCTTGAAATCGCTCAGGGTGACCCCTCCAGCGAAGGCTTCCTGCGGGACAAGTTGCTGCTTACCAACCGCTGGGAGGCGATGGTCGCCATCGATGACTTTGGCAGCAACGATACGGGAGATGTAATGCTCACCACCCTGTCTCCCCATCTGGTGAAAATCGGCATGTCCGTCGTTCGCAACATTGATACGGATAAAGAAAGGCAGCACATGCTGACCGGGATCATCGGCATTTGCCGTGAGAGAAACATCCAGGTCATTGCCGAAGGGGTGGAAACCCGGGAAGAGATGGAAACATTGATTGCCTGCGGCGTAGATTACCTGCAGGGCTACTACATTTCCCTCCCCAGTATGCCGCCGCTGATGCCCAGCCGTGAAGTCATCGGCCAGGTGATGGATGCGCTGCAGAGGCTGCCGCTATAATATCTGATATTAACACAAGCCGGACGATACGATACCGTCCGGCTAATCTTTCATTCATCCAACCGTTATCCCAAATCCAGTTCCCATGCCTCATTCAGCTTGGGTACATCTTTTACCAAACGACGCGTATATTCATGTCTGGCTGCCAAAATGACTTCCTCCGCGCTGCCGTGCTCCACCATCTGCCCATGCTCCATGATGTACAGCGTATCGCTGACATAGTAAGCAAGACCCAGGTCGTGGGTAATGAACAATATGGTCATGCCCTCCTCATCCCGCAGCTTCATAAGCATATCCAAAATGGTGGAACGGGAGCAGGCGTCGATCATGGAGGTGGGTTCGTCTGCAATGAGAACCTTGGGATGCATCATAAAGATCCGCGCGATCATCAACCGCTGCATCTGTCCCCCGGAGAGTTCAAAGGGATACTTGTTGTACAGTTCCTCGAACTTCAGGTTGACAAAGCTGCAGGCCTCCCGCATCTTTTCACGCTTTTCATCAAGCGGTATCTTCCCCATCCCCTGCAATTTGAGGCAATCCTCCAGTATCTTTTCTACCCTGAAAAACTGATTGAACGTTGAGAACGGGTCTTGAAATACCGCCTGTATGTTCTGCCAGTAGGCCCGGCGCTTTATATAGGAGTGCAAATCCCTGGGAATATCCTTATAAAACACCTGCCCGCTGGTTTCGGAAAGCAGCCCCAGCAGGATCTTGGCCAGCGTCGTTTTTCCGCTGCCCGACTCCCCCACGATGGAAAGAATCTCGCCCTGATGGAGTTTGAAATCCACATCCCTCACCGCATGGACCTTTTTCCTGCCGGTACCAAAAACTTTATTCACCTTTCTGGTTTCCAGCAGCAAATCGCCATACCGCTGTTTGATTTCAGCCATTATTCGCTTCCCCCTTCCCGTTTTGCTTGGCGTGCATGGTTCTCAGCTCCGCCTCCGTAAAGCGGCAACGGTGATAGCGCCCATCTCCAAACTCGCTGATGCCGATACGGTTTTGCCTGCATGTATCGTCTGCATACATGCACCTTTCGGCAAACCGGCATCCCGGGGGCACCTTTTTCAAGTTAGGCGGAGCTCCGGGTATGGCGGACAGCTTATGTGTCCTCATCCCCTCCTCAGGCACGATAATGGAGCCCATCAGTGCATGGGAATAAGGATGGATGGGGTCAAAGATCACTTCTTCGCTGGTGCCCTTTTCCACCATCTCCCCGGCGTACATCACCACGATATCGTCGGCCACATGGCGCAATAGAGGAAGCTCATGGGTGATGAATATCATTGACTTGACAAAGCCATCCTTGAGCATCTTTTTCAGCATGGCTATCACCACCTTCTGGCTGGACACATCCAGCGCTGAGGACGGTTCATCGGCAATGAGCACCCTGGGGTTCAAAAGTGTGGAGATGGCGATCACCGTGCGCTGCTTCATCCCCCCGGAAAGTTCGTTGGGATAGGCGTTCAGCACCCTCTCCGGCAGATTCAGGAAAGCAAACTTGTTCTTAGCCAGGTTCAGCATCTGTTCGTGGCTCATGTTTGGGCGGTGTTCCTTCAGCACATCCACCACAAATTTGTATATCTTGCGGGTAGGGTTCAGCGCGTTCATGGCCGCCTGGGGAATATAGGCGATCTCCGTGCCAAGATAATGGCGGCGCAGCTCGTCGTAGGACAGCTTCATGATATCCGTACCGCTCAGCTCAATGCTTCCACTACCGTAATGCAGCGGCGGGAAATAATATCCCATAAGGCTTAGAGCCAGGGTGGACTTGCCGCAGCCGGATTCGCCAGCGATGCCCAGGACCCGGCCTTCCTTTAGCTCCAGGCTGACGCCGTCCACCGCATAGACGTTTTCCTTCAGGCGCGTTTTGTAATACGTGCGCAGGTCCGTAACCTTCAACACATGTTCTGACATGATATCAACTCCTAATCTTGGGATTGAACACCTCATCCATCCCGCTGTTCATCATGTACAGGGAGAAGGTGACCAGCGCGATGGTGACCGCCACCGGCACAAACTGCCACCAGCGGGCGGAGCGCACCGCTTCGAACTGCATTGCCCAGTTGAGCAATTTGCCCAGGGAAATGCTGCTGGAATCGCCAAGACCCAGGAGTGATAGTGTTGCTTCCGACATGATGCCTGAAGCCATCTGCAGTATGAAAGCCATCACAACGTAGCTGGCAATGTAGGGCAGAATTTCGGTCATAATGATCCGGGCGGTAGAGTAGCCTGTGATCCTTGCCATATTCACATGGTCACGATTCCGAAGCGAAGTGGTTTGGGCGCGTACGGCCCTTGCCGTCCACGGCCAGCTTGTCACGCCGATGATAATGCCCGTCATCCATGTAGGAGTGGAACCCAGTGCCACAGACAGTAGGATCAAGATCACAAAGGATGGAATGACGATGAACATGTTGGTGGCGGTAGTCAATATATTGTCCGTCGTACCTCCGATAAAACCGGCGCAAAGGCCTATGATCAAGCCGATCAACGTGGCGATGACCCCAGCTTCCAGCCCGACAAACAAGGACGTGCGTGCGCCGTATGACAGCTTAAGCAACATGTCCGTGGCAAAGTTATCGGTGCCCAGCGGGAACTCACGGGTAGGCGGCTGATCCTTTTCGCGCTTGATGGTCTTCTTGATCTCCTTGGCCGCCTTCAGCGCTCCTTTTTCATCGCCTTCCTCAATTTTGACTAGCGTGTTCTCAATGGTTTTCGTAAGCTCCTCGTCGCCGGCTCCGGACAGCTTCACGGCTTCCACCTTGGCCAATGCCAGGTTGCCGGCCTCCAGCGCTTCGCGGACGGGCATGATCGTCAAATAGTTGGGGTTGTTGTACCTGTTTTCCTTTGGATCATTGGTGTTGATCATCGGATAGAAAACCGCAAATGCCACTACCAGCAATACCACCGCGAAGCCGAAGAGAAACCGACCGGATTTAAGCAGGATCTGCAAAATGTGCTTCATAGCTCAATCCTCCACTTGCGCGGCCCTGACACGCGGATCAAGGAAGCCATATATGATCTCAATGAAGAAATTGGCAATCAGCACCGTCATCGTTACCAGTAAAGTACATCCCGAGATCAGCGGATAGTCAACCGTCCGGATGGCGGTGAACATCCATGTTCCTATTCCCGGATAATTGAATACCATTTCGGTGATCAAAGCGCCGGTGACCATGGTGCCAAGTGATAAAGCAAGGCCGGTCACCTGCGGCAGAACGGCGTTGCGGAATACATAGCCGGTGATCTTCTTGTCGCGGATACCTAAAAGCTTTGCGTAAAGCACATAGTCGGCATTGAGCTCGTACAGCGACATAGAACGCATACCAATGGCCTGACCGCCGATCATGACCAGCACCAGGCTCAGCCATGGAAGCGTCCAGTGTTCAATCAGCGAAGCAAAGAATTTCCAACTCATGTTTGGAATCATGCCCTGCCCATAGGCACCGTTGATGGGGAACCATTTCAAATTGACTGCGAACAAATACAGCAGTATTAGCGAAAAGATGAACATGGGTATGGAGCTTAAGAATAAGGAAACAGGAAAGGTGATCTTGTCAAACACACCGCGTTTATATGCGGCAAGAGCACCCAGCAGGTTGCCGAGCGTCCAGCCCACAAGGATGGCCGGGAGCTGAAGGCCCACCGTATAAGGAACGGCGGAGGCCAGTATATCCGCTACGGGCCTGTTCAGATTGCGGATGGATTTGCCAAGATCCCCTTGAAACAGCTTGCCTATGTAAATGAAGAATTGTTGAATCAGAGGTTTATCCAAGCCAAAGTCCCGCATGTAGGATTCATAGATATCGCGCATCTTGTCGGTATCCGTCATGCCTTGGGTGACCTGCCCGACGATGGATTGAACAGGATTGCCGGGAATCAGCCGCGGCAGGAAGAAGTTCAGCATCAGAGCGACAACAAGCGTTAGCAGATACCAGAAGAATTTTTTTACAAAAAATTTCTTCAAAGCGCCCCTCACCTCAATTGCCATAAATTGCAAAGATATCCCGGTAAAACCGGCAAGCCCTCGCGCAGAACATATAGTCTCCCAGATATGGGAATTGGGCGCCGGAAGGGCCTGCCTCCCGACGCCCGATGCAAAAGCTTTCTTTGTGTTAAGGGGTACTTATTCTGCGTTTTTCAGGTTATACAGAGCGCGGATGCCGGCACCGGCAACGCAGACCTGCGGCGGGATATTGCTGCCATCATTGAGCTTGGGGAAGCCGGTCCACACATGCTCGGAGGTTGTGTGGAACAGCCACGGACGGTACATGAGCGGCACGGTGGGCAGCTCTGTAAGGTAGATCTCCTCAATCTCGGTGTAGTATGCCTTGATCTTGGCTTCCTCCGCCTCACCGGCGATCAGGTCCAACAATTCGTCAATGCGCGCATTGGAATAGCGGCCTGCGTTCCAGCCGGCAAATTCGCCGATACCGGGCCGGTCCTTGGAGTACAGCACATTGCGTATGCCGGTCCAGGGTGCGCCGGGGTTCGGGTCACCATGGGGGGACTGCATGATCATGTCAAAGCTGCCATAGAAGCGGTCGTTATCGTATACGGGCGCTTCGGGGAAGTATGTCACCAGGTTGAGGCCGATGGCCTGGCCAGCCTGGGCAACGATCTCCAGGGAGGCGTTCCAGTCGGACCAGCCGTAGGGGCACTCGACCTTCCACTCGATCTTGGTGCCGTCGGGCATTTCGCGCTTGCCGTCGCCGTCAACATCCTTATAGCCGGCTTCATCCAGCAGCGCGATGGCCGCTTCGCGGTTCTCGTCCAGGTCGGTGGTATCCCAGCGCAGTTCGTCGATCTTCTCAGAGGCGTTGAGGTACTTCTCATGATACTTCTTAATCATGATGGAGGGGATCAGCGTCTCGGACATGCCGCACATGGCGTCTTCCGCGATGGCTTCAAAGTCGGTAGCCAGCGCGATGGCACGGCGGACAACAGGATCATCGAGGCCCGGACGGGTCACGTTAAACACGAGGGAGGGCATGGAGCCGGCCAAATAGTAGGGATTCTCCGGCAGATAAGTGGAAATGGCGGGATCTTTCTCCCACAGTTCCCATACGTTGGCGATGAACTGCTGGGACATATCCAGCATGCCTTCCTGCATAGCCAGGTTGCCGGCTGCGTTGTCGGTGAAGATCTGGTGGGCAATGTACTTGGGCGCGGGCAGCTTGCCAAACATGGAAGCATCCTGGCCCCAGTAGTTGTCATCGCGCACCACGATGATATTGGTATTGTCATGATAGAAGGGCTTGTAGGGACCGGAGGCTACAACGCTGTCCAGATCGGTGTAGGCGCGGAGCTTGGCGATATCATCGCCGCTCTCTTTTTCACGGGCTTCCCACACATGCTTGGGCAGGATGTACACGGTGGCCAGGGAAGCGGGCACCTGGATGCGGTCATAAGGTTCCTTCTTCAAGGTGAACTGAATCTTATTGCCGTCAACGGCTTCCACCTTCTCCAGGTAGGTCCAGTTGTTGGACCAGTTCACCGGGTACTTGTTTGCAAAGTTGTAGGTGTAAGCCACGTCTTCGTTGGTCAGGGGGGTGCCGTCGTTCCATTTGGCAGCATCCTTTACCTTGACCGTGAAGTTGTACTGGTCCACCCACTCAATGGGGCCATCGGCCAGCAGGGGCTCGCCTTCGCCGGTCAAGTGATTGTACATGTACAGGAACTCAAACATAGCTACGCGCTGACCATTGTTGGGGAAGGAGGGGTTGCCGGTTACGGGGTTATAGTTCTCGGGAGCACCCCAGGCAAGGCCGTTGATGTACAACGTTTCCTTGCGCGGAACTTCCAGGGTTCCGCCCGCATAAGCGACTGACGATAAAATCATCAGCAGCGCCAGCGAAAGGGTGAGCAGCTTGGCAAGTTTCTTCATGTTATGCCTCCTTACATTTTTCCTATTTAACAGGCATATCGCCTGCCAGGATCAAAGCGGGATTTCAATGCACAACAAACAAGCTGTTACACAGCAAAAGACATACGCCAGCGATGGGACTCCTATTAATCTACGTATAGGCGGTAAAGTTATTTACTTAACAAATTTGTTTATTCCTACTTCCGCCCGGTGTTCTGATTATACTACACCACTTTTTGTAATTCAAGCGTTTTGACAAATTTTGTTCTCTGTTTCTATCAACATCCACAAACCCTTGTTAGCATAAGGAAAATAATCCGGTACAATACAGTGAACCAACCTTCTTCGAGCATTTTCGATTTACTTCGTTAAGCAATTCTGTTTACCATGTTAGGAAGCCATGGTTTTCAGAAAAACAATTCCCCCAGCCCTTCCCATATGCCTGTCCATTTGATATACTCATCCTATCAGGCACGAATAATGGTAGAATCCATCCAATAAGCAAGTTATAGCTTTCTTGTTTTATGATGAGTATCTGCACAGGGAGGAGCAAACATGGACGCGAAACAATTGGTTTCCCAAATGACTCTGGAAGAAAAAGCCTCTTTATGTTCCGGCAAAGGCTTTTGGCACCTGAAGGGAATTGATAGAGTTGGCTTGCCCTCCGTCATGGTATCCGACGGCCCTCATGGCCTGCGCAAGCAGGTTGCTTCCGGGGATCATCTGGGATTGAACGACAGCATTTCCGCCGTTTGCTTTCCCACGGCGGCCGGGCTTGCATGCTCCTTTGACCGGGACCTGATGTGGATGTTGGGGGAAGGCCTGGGCGAGGAATGCCAGGCGGAGGATGTGGCTATCCTGCTGGGACCGGCAGTGAACATCAAACGCTCTCCCCTGTGCGGGCGCAATTTTGAATATTTTTCGGAAGACCCCTATTTGGCCGGAGAGCTGGCGGCAGCTTATATCGGCGGCGTACAAGTAAAAAACGTGGGCGTCAGCATAAAGCACTATGCCGTAAATAACCAGGAGCACCGTCGCATGACCGTGAACGCCGTGGTGGATGAGCGCACGCTTCGGGAAATCTATTTGACTGCTTTTGAAATCGCGGTGAAAAAGGCAAAGCCCTGGACAGTGATGTGCTCCTACAATAAAGTGAACGGCACCTATGCCAGTGAAAACAAAAAGCTTCTTACCGATATCCTGCGGGACGAATGGGGTTTTGACGGTTTTACCATGACCGACTGGGGCGCCTGCAACGACCATGTGGCAGGCGTGATGGCCGGGCTGGATCTGGAGATGCCCTCAACTAGCGATGCGAACGACAAGCTTCTTGTAAAGGCAGTGCGCGAAGGGAAAATTCCCGAATCGGCGGTGGATCAGGCCGCGGAACGCATTGTCTCCATCGTGGCCCGCTATGTGGAAAACCGCGATTCCTCTGCCGTATTCGACAGGGGCGTTCACCACCACCTGGCCAGGCGCATTGCCAGGGAAAGCATGATCCTTTTAAAAAATGAGGAAAACCTTCTGCCTATCCGCGGCAACAAGAAAGTGGCCTTCATCGGCAAGTTTGCCAAAGAGCCCAGGTTCCAGGGCGGTGGCAGTTCCCATATTAATGCCAGTGAAGTCCTGTCCGCCATGCAGGCGGTGCGAAGCGTCCATGGCGGCGTCACCTATGCCCAGGGGTATGATACAATAGAAGATGTGGTTATAACGGAACTGATGGGTGAGGCCGTACAAACAGCAAAAGAAGCCGATATGGCGGTGCTGTTCCTGGGGCTGCCCGATGCCTTTGAGTCGGAAGGATATGACCGCACCCACATGAGATTGCCCGACTGCCAGGTGAAACTGCTGGAGGCGGTGCTAAACGTACAGCCCCGTACCATAGTGGTGCTGCATAACGGCTCCCCTGTGGAAATGCCCTGGGCGGACAAGGTGCCCGCCATTCTGGAAGCATACCTGGGCGGGCAGGCCGTGGGCGGAGCGGTGGTGGATGTGCTGTTTGGGGCATCAAACCCCTGCGGCAAGCTGGCGGAAAGCTTCCCCCTGAAGCTTGAAGACAATCCCTCCTACCTGTATTTCCCCGGTGACAAGGATACGGTAGAATACAGGGAAGGCGTGTACGTGGGATACCGCCATTATGATACGAAGCGCATGGACGTGCGATTCCCGTTTGGCCATGGCCTCAGTTATACCACCTTCACCTATGGCAACCTCCGCTTGAGTACAGGGCGCCTGCAAGATGGCGAAACCCTGCAGGTTTCTGTGGATGTAACAAACGCAGGTTCGATGGCCGGTAAGGAAATCGTGCAGCTATATGTGGCCGGCGTACACAAAGGCATTTCCCGCCCCGAAAAAGAGCTGAAGCAATTTGCCAAAGTATTCTTGAATCCTGGGGAAACAAAAACTGTTATTATGACCCTGGACCGCAGGGCTTTCGCCTACTATGAAACTTCCCTCCCCGGCTGGCATGTGGAAAACGGCGAATACCGCATCCTGGCCGGCGCCTCCTCCAGGGATATCCGCCTGGAAGGGATTGTGGAAGTTACCGGTGCTTCCACCCTACCCGTCCGCTTCACCATGGATTCCACCTTGGGGGATGTAATGGATATTCCCCAGGGCAAGGTCTTTGTGGATCAAATCATGCAAGGGATGCAAGCCTTCGCCCACGCCGCCGACGAGGGTTCCGCCCTCAGCCCGGAAATGATGGCCGCCATGATGCGGGATATGCCGATGCACACCATCGTCTCCTTTTCGGAAGGCAAAATAGATAAGGATGCGCTGCAAGGGGTAATCCGCGCACTGAACGGGGAAGCGTGATTTGACCACCCATAAAGGGTTGACAATATCCGCCGACCCCAATATACTAATCATACGATATTACTATGTTTAGAAAGGGTGGTTGATATGTACATGCTCTCCTTCACCCAGCCCACTTACACAGGGTTTGAGCGATGTCCGTGCTGACAACGTTTCACAATCGAAAGATCACGATATAAACTATAAGAATAACTTAAGAAAAGAGGGTTTATATGCATACCGCAAAGCACGCTTCCTTATCAAAGCTTTTAAGCATTGTACTGGCCATTGTCCTTTTGCTTTCCGCAAGTATTGGTGCCTCCGCCCAGACTGCCGATAAAGTCGTCAATATCGGCGTGACCGACACATTGGGCACGCTGAATCCCCTTTTGCAGGACGCCGGCGAACTGAACAAGTACGCAACAGGCCTGCAGTTCCTGCCGCTGGTGGAGTTGGACAGTGAATTGAATTTTGTTGGCCTGCTGGCCGAATCCGTTACCACTGAGGACAATATCACCTTCACCGTGAAGCTGTATGAAAACGCCACCTGGTCCGACGGCGTGCCCATTACGGCGGATGATGTGATCTTCACCGTGCTGCGCTTGACAAGCCATGCCGTAGGCAATGCCGCCATGAGCGGGTATGCCGCCCTTAAAGGCTTTGACGACGGCGGCTTCTCTCCCGACGATGCCACCCAGGTGGAAGGTGTTGTGAAAGTGGATGACCACACGCTGAAATTTGTGTTCAAGTCCCCCACCGCCTTAGCTACCTTCCAAAACTCATACTTAAGGTACCTTATGCCCCTGCCCAAGCACAAGCTGGAAAACGTGCCCGCGGCGGAGATTGCCACCAGCGATTGGTTCAACCATCCCGACGCCGTCAGCGGCCCCTATATCGTATCGGAGTTTGACAGCAATCACTATATCTCCTACATAGCCAATGAAAACTACTGGAAGGGTGCGCCGAAGATCGGCAAGCTCAACATCAAGATCGTAGAAGGCAGTCAGCTATACGCAGGCCTGCAATCGGGCGAAATCGACTTTGTGCAGCAGACCACTGGTGTCATCCCCCAGGAGGATCAGGAAAGCATCGCCGCCCTTTCTAACGTGACCGTCATCCGGGAGCAGCCTCTCACCAGCCAGTTGGCCTTTTTCAACACCCGCAACGTAAGCGACGCAAGGGTCCGCCAGGCCATATTGTATGCCATCGACCGCAATCTTCTGGTCGAAGGACTTCTGGAAGGCAAAGGCGAAGTGGTGGACGGATTTTTGACCACCTACAGCCCCTATTATGACGCTTCCATCGTTCCCGTTCCCTATGATCCTGAAAAAGCCAAGGCGCTGCTGAAGGAAGCCGGCTGGGATTCCAGCAAAAAGCTCACCTTCATCGTCAACTCCGGGGATACGACTTTCGTTCAGGCCGCCAGCGTCATCGCCGCGCAGCTGAACGAAGTGGGCGTTCAGATCGACATCCGCACGGTAGATTTTGCTTCCATCTGGACGTATGTGGAAGACCGTGAGTTTGACCTGTATGCCGTGCAGTACACATTGGCGCCGGTAGACCCGTATCCCGATATCCAGTGGCTCATCAGCGGCGAAGACAACAATGTGGGCTACAAGAATGCCACGGTCGATGAACTGCTGGCCCAGGTGGGTTCCGCCAAGGACATCGAGAGCACCAAGTCCATCTATTCCAAGATCGACGCCATCGTGCAGCAGGATGCGCCCCTGTTCAACGTGTACGCCATCGGCCCCCTGGGGGCTGTGAGCAAGCGCCTTTTAGGTGCCGAACCCCACGTATACGGCTCCTTCAATCATATAGAACTGTGGGACATTACTGAATAAGCAAAAAAGAATTTCATACAGCCGGGAGGCCGTACATATTCGCGGCCTCCCTTCCGCTGTATCTAAGGGAGAAGCCTATGGCGCATTTGCTTGCTGTAGAGGATCTGCACGTGGCCTTTGCCGGGGATTCGGGGGAAAACACCTATGTGGACGGCGTCAGCTTTCATGTGGATGATGGCGAAACCGTGTGCATAGTCGGGGAATCAGGCTGCGGCAAAAGCGTAACCGTGCTTTCCATGATGGGCCTTCTGGGGGAAAACGGCCGGGTCACGGCAGGGCAGGTCCTGTTTGACGGCAAGAATCTGCTGGCTTTATCCGAGGCGGATCTGGACCGCATTCGCGGCGATGAAATCACCATGATCTTTCAGGATGCCATGACATCGCTAAACCCTGTTTTCACCATCGGCAGCCAGTTGACGGAATCCATCCGCGTCCACCTGCATTTGTCCAAACGGGAGGCCGCCGCCCGGGCTGCGGCGCTGCTTTTGAAGGTTGGCCTCTCCGACCCTGAAAAGGTGATGCGCAAATATCCCCATACACTCTCCGGCGGTATGCGCCAGCGGGTGATGATCGCCATGGCTCTTTCCTGCAACCCGAAGCTTCTCATTGCCGATGAACCCACCACCGCCCTGGATGTCACCATCCAGGCCCAGATCATGCGCTTACTCAAGGCACTTAAGCAGGAATACCACATGTCCATTTTACTGATTACCCACGACATGGGCCTTGTGGCGGAGATGGCGGACAGGGTGCTGGTGATGTATGCGGGCCAGGTAGTAGAGGAGTCGGATGTTTCCCAACTGTTTCACGCCCCCAGGCACCCGTACACCAAGGCACTCTTGACATCCGTGCCCAGCATCCGGGATGACGCGGACCGTCGCCTTGCCTCCATCCGCGGCACGGTACCGGAGCGCTACCAGGATATTAGGGGCTGCCGGTTTTTTAACCGTTGCGCCCTTAACAAGCCGGCCTGCGAGCATATGACTCAAATGCTAGAGCAGGTGGATAAGCAGGCGTATGTACGCTGCTGGGTGGCTGCCCAGGAAGAAAAATTGCTTAAGGCAAGGGGGAGAGACGGTCTTGGAACAGAAGGCGAAGCCTAGGGGGCAGGCACAAATGGATAGGTCCTCTCTGCTTGAGGTAGCAGGCCTGAAAAAGTACTATCCCATCCGCCAGGGCATCATCCCCCACACTGTGGGCACGGTAAAGGCGGTGGACGGGGTGGATTTTTCACTGTATCGCGGCGAGACCCTCGGCCTGGTGGGCGAATCAGGCTGTGGCAAATCCACCGTGGGGCGGCAGGTGGTGGGGCTGGAAACGCCCACCGCCGGGGAGATACTGCTGAACGGCCAAAAGCTTAACGATCTTTTCAAAAACGGGGGCAGGCAAAGCCGTACCCGGCTTCAAATGATTTTTCAGGACTCTTTTTCCTCACTGAACCCCCGCAAGCATATCGGGGATATCCTGGCCGCGCCTATTAAGTATCATGGCCTGGCCACCCAAAAGACGGTTTGGGAAGAAGTAGGCCGCCTTCTTAACCTGGTGGGCTTGCCCTCCACCGCCCGCAGCCGATATCCCCATGAATTTTCCGGCGGGCAGCGCCAGCGCATCGGCATCGCCAAAGCGTTGTCCCTAAAGCCTGAACTGATCGTATGCGACGAGCCTGTTTCGGCGCTGGACGTATCCATCCAGGCGCAAATCCTGAACCTGCTCAAAGACCTGCAAAAGGAGCTTTCCCTCACCTATCTGTTTATTGGTCACGGCCTGGCAGCTGTAAACTATGTCAGCGACCGCATCGCGGTGATGTACCTGGGCAAGATCGTGGAGATCGCCCCGGCCAGGGATGTTTTTTTCCAGCCCGCCCACCCCTACACCAAGGCGCTGTGCGATGCAGCGCCGGTGCCTGACCCCGGAGAGCGGAACCGTGACCGCATGGTGCTGTCCGGCGAAATTCCATCCAGCGCAAAGCCGCCTTCCGGCTGCCGCTTTCACCCCCGGTGTCCCTATGCCGTAGCCTTATGCCGCGAAAAGGAACCGGAGCTTACTGGGCACTCCGGTTTTCCCGACGGCCATCTGGCCGCCTGCCATCTGGCGGGGATGCTGCAAAAAGCAAAAGGGGGGCCGGAAGTATGATGCGCTATATTGTAAAGAGAATTCTGATCGCCATCCCGGTGCTGATAGGCATTACCCTTTTGGACTACATCATCATGAGCCTGGCAGGCAGCCCCCTTTCCATGATGCAGGGGCCAAGGGTTTCTCAGGCGGCGGTGGAGGCAAAGGCTATTCAGTTGGGTCTGGACCAGCCGATCCACATCCAATATTTCACCTGGCTCACCCAATTATTGAAAGGTAACTGGGGCTATTCCATCAAAACATACCTTCCGGTATATGGTATGATCGCCGCCAACCTGGGGCCCACGCTTTTGCTGATGGGTACTTCCATGCTGCTGAGCTTTCTGGTGGCCGTACCCCTGGGGGTATACAGCGCTACACACCAGTACACCAAAGGCGATTACACCGCCGTCACCTTTTCTTTTCTTGGCACCAGCATACCCAGCTTCTTTCTTTCCC
Source organism: Bacillota bacterium (assembly GCA_023413135.1). Classification (GTDB taxonomy): domain Bacteria; phylum Bacillota; class Clostridia; order Christensenellales; family Aristaeellaceae; genus JAEWAH01. The sequence goes on along the minus strand of JAEZQK010000056.1, from coordinate 64,909 downwards.
TGATCCTGGTATACCTGTTTACCATCAAACTGGGCTGGCTTCCCTCCGGCGGCATGACCACCCTTGGTACGGGCGGGGATGCCCTGGACGTGATACGGCACATGATCATGCCTGTGATCGTGCTCACCGCTTCCCTGGCGGGCAGCAACATCCGCTATATCCGCTCCAGCATGCTGGAAATCCTGCAGCAGGATTACCTGCGCACCGCCCGCGCAAAGGGCATCGGCCGGTTTCTAACCATCAACAAGCATGCCATGCGCAACGCGCTGCTTCCCATTATCACCGTCATCGGCATGGAAATTCCCATTCTCATCGGTGGCGCGGTCATCGTGGAGCAGGTATTCTCCTGGCCGGGGCTGGGGCTGCTCACCATGACCGCTATCATGAACAGGGATTATCCCGTTATTATGGGTGTCAGCCTGCTTTCCGCCGTCATTGTGCTGGCCGGGAACCTTCTGACGGATATTTTGTACGCAGTGGTGGATCCCACCATACAACTCAAGTGAAGGGGGGGGCAGGCATGGCTAAACGGCCCGCAAAGCGTGCGGATAGGGAAAGAAAAAGCTATCTCCATACCATCGGCCGCCGGTTCCTGCGCCACCGGTTGGCTGTGGTGAGCCTGTTTTTCCTTGTTGTGCTGGTCTTTTTGGCGCTGCTGGCGCCTGTCATCAGCCCGTATGGCCCCAACAAAATCGCAGGCAAATTTTCTGCGCCGCCTTCCCACCAGTTTCTGCTGGGCACCGACCAGGTGGGGCGTGATGTGCTGACAAGGCTTTTATACGCCACCCGTATATCCTTGTTGGTGGGCTTTGCTTCCACCGCCATTGCCACGGCCATCGGCGTGGTGCTGGGGCTTGTATCCGGCTACTTTGGAGGCTGGGTGGATATGATGATCATGCGTTTTACGGACATGGTCATGTCTTTCCCATATATTTTGCTGGTTCTGGTGGCCGCGGCTATCTTTCAACCGGGCCTATTAAACATTATCCTCATCCTTGGGTTCGTGGATTGGCCGGGGGTGGCCCGCCTTGTCAGGGGAAACGTGTTGTCGCTTCGGGAGACTACCTTCATCAAAGCCAATGCAGTGGCGGGTATGCCCACCCGACATATTTTGTTTTCGGAGATTTTGCCCAATACAATCGCCCCCATCCTGGTATACGCTACCTCTGTTGTGGCCATCTCCATTTTGGATGAGGCGGCATTAAGCTTTCTTGGCATGGGCGTACAGCCTCCCACCGCAAGCCTGGGGAACATGCTCAACGGTGCACAGTCAATCACCATTTTGACAACCAAGCCATGGCTGTGGGTTCCGCCGGGAGTGTTGATCATTCTTTTAGTGCTGGCCATCAACTTTATCGGCGATGCCTTGCGGGACGCGGTGGACCCAAGGAATATCCGCTAACCAGGAAGCCTTTGACTTGCAAGCAGTTAATCGATATAATATAGGCAACAGCTTCCATGTATAGCATGGGAAAGGCAGGTTTTTTTATGTCCCTGCAAACCTTGAAAGAACAGGTGTATGAAGCGAATATTTCCCTTTGGAAAAGCGGGCTGGTGGTATTGACCTGGGGCAACGTCAGCGGCATCGACCGGGAAGCCGGGCTGATGGCCATCAAGCCCAGCGGCGTAAGCTATGAGTTACTCAAGCCTTCGGATATCGTATTGGTACGCCTGGATAACGGGCAGGCGGTAGACAGCGCCCTGCGCCCCTCCAGCGATACGCCCACCCATTTGAAGCTCTATCGAGCCTGGCCGGAGATTGGTGGCGTCACCCACACCCACAGCCGCATGGCTACGGCTTGGGCACAATCCTGCCTGCCCATTCCCTGCTTCGGGACCACCCATGCCGACAGCTTCCATGGCCCCGTACCCTGCGCCCGCCCGCTTACCGCGGTGGAAGTGGCACGGGATTACGAGGGAGAGACGGGCAACCTGATCGTGGAAACCTTTAAGAATATACCGAGGCTGCATGTGCCCGCCATTTTGTTAAGCTGCCACGGCCCCTTCACCTGGGGCGAGACGCCGGGCAAAGCGGTGGAAAACGCCATCATTCTGGAAGAAGTGGCTGCCATGGCAGCCATGACAATTGAGATCAGCCCAAATGCTCTTCCCTGCCCCGAGCATGTCAGCGAGAAGCATTTCCAGCGCAAGCACGGGAAGAACGCGTATTACGGGCAGAAGAAATAACAAGCGCATAGAATATAAACGAGCTCCGCACAAAGTTTACGGAGTTGGCCTCACTTTCAGAGCCCATGCTTATAGATTAACGTTTCTAATTGGCATAAAAAAGCTTTCCCCTGGCGTTGAGGAAAGCTTTTTTATTTGAAAGTTTTTGTAGAGGGGTGCGGGGAGGAGGATTTTTTCAAAAATCCTCCTCCCCGCAAACTTTACCCGTTATACTCCTGCAACTTCCTTGCGCAGCGCCTTCAAGCGCTTCATCACATCGTTCCCGCCGCGGCCAAAGAAGTCGTGGAGGGTGTGGTATTCGTCGTACAGCTTATTGTACACCGCCACATTTTCCGGGATGGGATGGTATACCGTATCCTTCACCTTGCCCATATCACGGGCGGCCTGGAATACGTCGTCATACCCGCCTGCCTTTTTGCCCGCGGCCACTGCCGCAAAGATCGCGCTGCCAACTGCCGGGCCCTGCTTGGAGGCAGCAATGCGTACCGGCATATTCAGCACATCGGCATAGATCTGCATCGCCATGGCGTTCTTTTGGCTGATGCCGCCGGAAGCATACAGCTCGTCCACCGGCACGCCGCTTTTTTGGAAATTCTCCACGATCATGCGGGTGCCATAAGCCGTGGCCTCAATCAATGCACGGTAGATTTCCTCTGGTTTTGTGAGCAGGGTCATGCCCACCATCAACCCGGTGAGATCCACATCCACCAGCACGGAACGGTTGCCGTTCCACCAATCCAGCGCCACCAGACCGCTTTCCCCCACCTTGAGGTCCTGCGCCTTTTCCGTAAGGTAAGCATGAATATCGACGCCCTTTTCACGGGCTGCCTTTACGTATTCCTCCGGGCAGCAGCGGTCCACGAACCAGGCGAAATGATCGCCCACGCAGCTTTGCCCGGCCTCATACCCAAAGTATCCCGGCATGACGCCATCCTCCACCACGCCGCACATGCCGGGCACTTCCCGTTCCTTGTCACCCAGCATGATATGGCAGGTGGATGTGCCCATAATGGCCAGCAGCTTACCCGGACCGTCGATACCCACCGCGGGCAGGCAGACGTGAGCGTCTACATTTGCCACGGCGACGGCGGTGCCTAGGTTCAGCCCGCACCAGTGGGAGGCCTGCGCCGTCACCTCTCCGGCCTTTGCGCCCAAGGGCGAAATAGCAGTGGAGAGCTTGTCCTCCACCAGGTTTTCAAGCTTCGGATGGAGCGCCTTGAAGAAATCCTTGCCCGGGTAACCCTTTTGCTTATGCCAGATGGCCTTGTACCCGGCAGTGCAGCTGTTGCGGGTCTCTTCGCCTGTAAGCTGCCAAATCACCCAGTCAGCCGCTTCCATGATCCTGTCGGCGGCATCAAACACTTCCGGCGCTTCCTCCACGATCTGCATCACCTTGGGTACCAGCCACTCGCTGGAGATCTTGCCGCCGTAACGGGGCAAAAAATCCTCGCCGCGTTTTTGTGCGATCTCGTTCAGGCGGTTGGCATGCTCCTGGGCAGCGTGATGCTTCCACAGCTTTACGTAGGCATGGGGGTTGTGCTTGAATTCCGGCAGCTCGCACAGCGCCGTGCCATCCTTCTTGACAGGCAGGATGGTGCAGGCGGTGAAGTCGATACCAATGCCGATCACATCCTGGGCGTCAATGCCGCTTTCGCGGATCACCTGGGGGATCGTCTTTTCCATGGCTTCGATGTAATCCCGGGGATACTGCAGCGCCCAGTCCGGGGGCAGCTTTTGACCGTCCCACAGCGTTTCGTCCATCACGGCATGGGTGTAGGGCCATACGGCGGAAGCAAGCTCCCTGCCGGTTCCTACCTCCACCGCTACCGCACGGCCGGACAGCGTGCCAAAGTCCATGCCGATCGCATACTTGGCCATCATTTTTCGCTCCTTCAAGTTATTTCGTCAGACGGACCACATTCCAGCTCAGGCTGGGCAATGCGATGGTGAACCTGCCGTCATCCAGCTTGCCGCCCTTTCCATCCCTTGGAGAAACGTTGTCCGGATCTTCCTCGGTGTTGACGGCCTTCACGTCGTCATGGTGCAGCAAGGAATGTTCCACCTTCTTAAATGCCCCAAAGTCCCTGAGATCCACCGACATCTCGATGTCTTCCGCCATATCCTTGTTCACGAAGAACAACGTCACATTTCCATCATCATCCATGGTGGCGGCGGCATCAACAAGCGGCACGCCGGTATACTGTTTGCTGTCATAGACGGGGGATTTCACCACCGGCAAAAGCGATGTGCCGCGGCCAAACTGGCTGGCCTGCGCAAGAGGCCAGTAGATGGTTTGTGCCCAGGCCCCGCCATTTTCACGTGTGTGGATGGGGGCAATGGTGTTCACCAATTGCGCCATGCAGGCTACCTTCACCCGGTCGGCATTTTTGAGGAAGGTGATGAGCATGGAGCCTACCAGCAGCGCATCCTCAAAGTTGTAGATGTCGTCCAGCAGCGGCAGCGCCCGGCCCCAGCGGTCCAGCTTGTGCAGATCCTGGTCCTTTTGACGGGAATGATACCATACATTCCATTCGTCAAAGGAAAGGTAAACCCTCTTGCTTGAATGTTTTTTTCCTTTGATGGAGTCGCAGATGGCTACCACCGTCTTGATGAAATCATCCAGATCCATGGTGCTGGCCAGGAAATCCGGCGTGTTGCTTTCGGGATTGCCGTAATACCGGTGGAGGGATACGTAATCCACATGCTCATAGCATTCCTGCAGCATGGTAAGTTCCCAGTCACCAAACGTTTTCATCTGGCTGGAGGAGGAACCGCAGGCCACCACCTCAATGGAGGGGTCCACCCACTTCATCATCTTGGCGCTTTCGTATGCCACACGGCCATAATCATAGGCTGTCCTTTGCCCCATCTGCCAAGGGCCGTCCATTTCATTGCCCAGGCACCAGAGCTTGATGTTCATGGGCTCTTCCTGGCCGTTTAAGCGGCGCAGGTCGGACCAGTAGGTTCCTTTGGGATGGTTACAGTATTCCACCACGTTCCTGGCCGCGTCCGGACCACGGGTACCAAGGTTGACGGCATACATCACTTCGCTGCCGGCTTCCTTGGCCCAATTGTAAAACTCATGCAAGCCCACCTCATTCGTTTCGGTGGTGAACCAGGCCAAATCCAGCCGCTTGGGCCGGTCGCAGGCGGGGCCGATGGAATCTTCCCAGTTAAAGCCGGATACAAAATTGCCGCCGGGATAGCGCACTACGGGGACATTCAGCTTGCGCACCAATTCCATCACATCCCGCCGGAAGCCATGCTTGTCAGCCGTAGGATGGCCGGGCTCATAGATACCGCCATACACGCAGCGGCCCAAATGTTCCACAAAATTACCGTATAACCGCTTGTCAACCGTACCGATGGCATAATCCCGGTCCAGCGTCATGGTCGCCTTTTTCATAATCCAACTCTCCTTACATTATCGTTATATCTGTTCAAAGGTCAACGCTGCCACAGAGCAGGCTGGCAATTTGAAAGCAACCTCTGTGCCCAGGGGTTCCACCGTCACATCCACGTTTTCCAGCATCATAATCTTTACCTTATCGGGACTGTCGAAGGTATTCTTGGCACGGATATCATCCGCCAGCACCTGTGCCGTTTGCAGCCGGTAAGCTTTGCCGTCCAGCCGCATTTTAACGGGGGCGCTGTCCGTGGCATGGAAGTTGGCGATGGTGATATATACTTTGCCGTTTTCATCCACGGAAGCGGATTTACTGATGCGCTCCATCATGCCATAGGCCGTTTCGATGGTTTCATTTTCTGCCGATGTGTGGATCAGACGATTTTCCTGATGGCATTTGAACAGATCGAACACGTGATAGGTTGGCGTCAATACCATGTTTTCCCCGTCGGTCAGGATCAGGGACTGCAGCACATTTACCGTCTGGGCCAGGTTGGCCATGCGCACGCGGCGGCTGTGCTTGTTGAACAGATTCAGGTTCATAGCCGCCACCATGGCATCCCGCATGGTGTTTTGCTGATACAAAAAGCCCGGATTCGTGTCCGGCTCCACGTTGTGCCATGTGCCCCACTCGTCTACGATCAATCCCACCCGGCCCTTGGGGTCAAACCTGTCCATGATGGCCCCGTGATTTTTCAACAATGTTTCCATAAAGGAGGACTGATACAGCGTCTTATAATACAGTGTTTCGTCAAACTCCGTGGCGCTGCCTTTGTCTTCCCATATACCGGTGGTGATGGTGTAATAGTGCAGCGACAGGCCGTCCATCATGTTTCCGGCCCGCTCCATCATGGTCTGCGTCCAGTCGTAGGCGGGGTTTTGCCGGCTGGTGCCCGCTCCGCAGGCGATTTTGTAAATCTTGTTGCCGCTGTAATTGCGAACATACGTCTGGTAGCGGCGGTACTCGTCGGCATAATGCTCCGCCCGCATATTGCCGCCGCAGCCCCAGTTTTCATTCCCGACGCCGAAAAACCGCAGTTTCCAGGGTTCTTCCCGCCCGTTTTGTTTGCGGAGCTGCGTCATGGGCGATACTTCCCCGGAGGTCATGTATTCCACCCACTCCTGCATTTCCTGCACGCTGCCGGAACCCAGGTTGCCATTGACATAAGGCTCGCAGCCTACCTGATGGCACAAATCCATAAACTCGTGGGTGCCGAAGCTATTGTCCTCCACTACGCCGCCCCAATGGGTATTGATCATTTTCTTGCGATTCTCCTTGGGGCCGATGCCATCCTTCCAATGGTATTCATCAGCAAAGCAGCCGCCGGGCCAGCGCAGGTTGGGCGCCTTGATATGCGCAAGGGCTGCTACGATATCCTTGCGGATGCCGCGCACATGGGGAATGGCCGAATCCTCCCCCACATAGATGCCGCCGTAGATGCAGCGGCCCAAATGCTCCGAAAAATGGCCGTAGATGTCTTTGGAAATCCTGGCGCCTGCCACACCCGGCTGAACAATGATACGCATATGCTTCCTCCCTATCTATTATCTGCGTCCGGTCATTTCTTTGTAATGCATGCGGACCTTGATATCCTGATGATAGTTGCCGAAGGAGCGGCCAAAGATGGTGAGGCCTCCCTGGTTTTGGGCCTTCTCCGGCACGCTCAGACGAAAAGAAAGGCTGGGTCCGTGGGTGATATGAATATCCTTGAGCGTGACATTGGAAATCTTTCCACCATCGACAAAGGTGCCGCTGTCATTCACCGATAAAAGCTTATACATGCCGTGCTGGTTCCAGTTACGGAACCACCAGTCGGGATTATAAATGCCCTGCACCCGTCCGAAATCTCCCGGACTGGTCCAGTAGCCCAGTTCCGTTCCGTTCAGGTGGAAATAGATATCGCTGGGCCAATCCTCCGAACAGCCCGGCGCTTCTGAAGATAGCTCCAGGGAAATCTGTATCTCCAGCAGATGTTGGTTTGCGTTGAGAAAATTGGGGATCATGTATTCCACAAAGCCGCGGCCAAACCATAAAATGCTGCCGTTCACCCGCTCCGGGGAAGCAAAATACCTTGGGTCATCCACCTCGCCGATGATATGCTCCGGCGTGGCAATGCCGCAGGTGGGATAGATATCGTAGGCTGTATACTGGCCCACGCTGATCTCCGTTTCATATACATTGTGCTTGCGTCCATTCCTGACAGGGTCGATCAGAATGCTTTCTTCATTAACGCAACAGACTTTCTGCACACCATGCTTCCCCACCGCCATATCGATGGTAATCAAACCGCATTCCGCCAGCGCCCTGATGTGGGGTGTCAGCGCGCCGTTGGTAAGGCCAAGTTGTTCAGAGATTAAGGACATGCGCATAGGTCCGTTTTCATACAGCATCTCCAGGATAGCGATTCGTACCTCCGAGCTTAAAGCCCTGAACAGCGGCAGGCCCTCCCTAAGATTCCGGATGTGCAGCATATGAATCCTCCAGTTTAGCCTGGCCGGCAGCTAACCGCCTGCCTTGTCCTGTGGTGAAAATGGCTGAACATTTTTATTTTGCATCAACCTAAAACATTATGGATTTATCTTAACTTAACATCATCATACACTGTATGTGCGTGATTGTCAACGATGCTATGGGCTTTTCCGAAAGGTTTTTATGATTTTGCAACAGCAAAAAGTGCCGGCCTCTTTCAGCCGGCGCTCGTGGCGTTTTTTTAATCGTGCAACCTTGAAAAATCAGTCGCCCTCCATAAACCTGTACTGTGCTTCGCACAAGGCGCGGTAATGTCCGCCGGGAACAGCCATCAACTCCTCGTGCGTGCCTGACTCGGCGATATGGTGATCCTGCACCACCATGATCGCATCCGCCCGGCGGATGGTGGACAGACGGTGCGCGATAACAAAGCTGGTGCGGCCCTTTAGAAGCACCTCCAGCGCCTTTTGGATAAGAAGCTCCGTGTGCGTATCAATGGAAGATGTCGCCTCGTCCAGGATCAGCACACGGGGGTCGTTAAGCAGCGCCCTGGCAAAGGAGATCAATTGCTTTTGCCCCACGGAGAGTGTGGAACCCCGCTCATTCACCTCGGTACGGTAACCCCTGGGCAGGCCCATGATGAAGTCATGGACGTGCACCGCCTTGGCGGCCTCCATCACTTCCTCCTCGGTGGCATCAAGCCGGCCATAGCGGATGTTATCCAAAATGGTGCCGCTAAAAATGAAACTATCCTGCAGCATAACGGACATTTGCTTGCGCAGGGAGTGGAGCTTCACTTCCCGCACGTCGTGCCCGTCAATACGCAGCACACCATCCGTCACGTCGTAAAAGCGGCTGATCAGGTTCACCACCGTGCTTTTTCCGGCGCCTGTAGGTCCCACCAACGCCACGGTCTGGCCAGGCTTTACGGTAAAGGATACATCTTGCAAAACAGGGCTGCCGGGATCATAGCCGAAGGATACATGGTCAAAAGCAATCTCGCCATGGATAGGCGGCAGTTCCTTTAAATCATCCCGCGCGTCGAATACCTGCGGCTTGGTATCCATGATCTCAAAAATGCGCTCCATAGAGGCCATGGCAGCCAGCACGCTGTTATAGAAGTTGGAAAGGTTGTTGATGGGCTCCCAAAACCTACCCAAATACCACAAAATTGCCAGCAGGTCCGCCAATGTGACACTCTGGGGCCCGCCCTCCATGCTCATGAAAATGGTACCAGCAATATAGACCCCGGCGGTACCCACGGCGCCCAGCGTATCAATATAGGGCCAGAACAGGTTATTGATGCCCACGGCTTTGAGCCAGCTTCGCTTGATGTCCTGATTCGTCTCGTCGAATATCTCCTTGTTCACCTTTTCACGTATAAAGGTTTGGGTCACCCGCATCCCCGCCAGGCTTTCGTGCAGGTACCCATTCATGGTGCTGGTCTTTGCACGCACGATCTGCCATGCCTTGCGCATCCTTCTGCGCAGGATGGCGATCAGGAAAACAAGCACTATCAAGGAGCATAAGGCCACGAGTGTCAGCTTCCAGTGGATGAATAACATGATCGCTACCAGCAGGATCAGCGTCAGACAGTCCACCAGCACGTTGATGATGCCGCCTGTGAACAGGTCATTGAGGCTGTTGACGTCGTTGATGACGCGCACCATGATCTTCCCGGCGGAGCGGCTGTCAAAGAACGGCAGGGACAACCCCTGGATATGGTCGAACAGGTCCTGACGGAGTTTGGCAATGGCCTTGCGCCCGGCCGTATCCATGGTGCGCACCCTTTGCCGGAGACATAAACCGCCTATGATCACGGCAATGGCCATGCCGATAAATAGATAGGGCAGGCTGGAATAGTTTCCTTCCCCCAATAGACCTATAGCCCGGCTCATCAAGTACGGACCCAGCAAGGAAGCGCCGGAGGCAACAATCATCAGGCCGAGCGCCAGAAACATTTGCTTTTTGTACGGCTTGAGATAGGAAAGCAAACGCAGGAACTGACTTTTATCAAACGGCGCTTCCATGACCTCATCGTCCAGATTGCGAAGCCGTGTCATACGCCATCACCTGCCTTTTGCGCCGTGACGAAATCTCTTGTCTGATCCCGGTACATGGATGCATACAGGCCGTTCAGTTTAAGAAGCTCCTTATGGGTGCCCCGTTCGGCAATGCGCCCTTCCTTGAGCACTACAATTTGATCCGCCCTGCGCACAGAGGAGATCCGGTGGGCGATGATAAAGGTGGTGCGCCCGTAGAGTACGTTGCCCAGTGCCTTTTGAATCTCCGCCTCGGTTTCCATATCCACGGCGGAGGTCGCGTCGTCCAGAATCAGGATGGATGGGTCATACAGGATAGCCCTGGCCAACGCTACCCGCTGCTTTTGGCCACCGGAAAGACCAAGACCCCGTTCCCCTACCACGGTATCATACCCCTGGGGCATTTGAAGAATGAATTCCTCCGCCTGGGCCGCCCTGGCTGCCGCCTGCACCTTAACCATGGTGGCCTCGGGCCTTCCGTAGCGGATGTTGTCGGCAATGGTCTCGCTGTACAGGAAAGTCTCCTGCATTATAACGCCGATATGGCTGCGCAAGTCCTTCAGGTTTTGTTCGCGCACATCAATGCCATCCACCTTCACGCTGCCGCAGGCTACATCATAGTACCTTCCCAGCAGCGTCACCAAGGTGGATTTGCCGGCGCCGGTTGCCCCCATGACGGCGACCGTCTGGCCGGGCTCCACATGCAAATCAATGTCGTGAAGGACGGTTTTGTCTCCGTATTTGAATGTGACATGGTCAAAATCCACACGGCCTGCCCGTTTTTCGATTTCCCGGGGCTTTTCGGGGCTACGGATCATGGAGCCCAAATCCAAGTAGTAGATTAGCTTTTCGGAGGACACAAGACCATTGGCGGTAACATTCACAAAGTTTGCAACCTGCCGCATGGGGCCGATGATCATCCACACAAAGCCGGTGGCGCCCACCAGGGTGCCGATTTGCAAGTCTCCACGCATCACCAGCGCGGAACCGGCCAGGATCAGAACAGGCACGGCAGAACTGGCGATCATATCCATGAGGGGAAAGAAGGTGCTCCAGATTCTGGTTACCTGCAGGTTATTTTGCAATACCTTTTGGTTATCGCAAGAGAAGGCCTGCTTTTCATACTCTTCCCGTGCAAACGCCTTTACTACCCGAACGCCGGCAATGTTTTCCTGGGTGCGGGTATTCAAAACGGCATTCTGTTCCCGCACGGCCATGTGGGCGGGCCGGATCCTGCGGTGCAGACGCCAGGCCACAAAGGCTACCACGGGGCAGAAGCAGACCATGCATAGCGTAAGCTGCCAGGACATAAGGCTCATGCCGATCAGGGACAGGATGAACAACAGCAGGTTTTCGATCACACCTATTACGGCGGTGACGATAAAAACACGTACGCCTTCGATGTCCCCGGTCATTCTGCTCATGATTTCACCAATATGGTGCGAATCATAAAAACCGTAGGAAAACTCCTGCATGTGCTCATAAAGCCCGGTGCGCAGATCGTATACCACGCTTTGGGATACCTCTTCAATGAGCATGCCACGCTTGTACATCATCAGGCCGCGGATAACGGTCATAAAAATAAGCGCCGCGCACAACTGCAAAAGCAGCCCCATATCCCGTTGGGGAAGCACCCTGTTCACCACCGCCTCGGTAATGTAGGGTACCACCATGCGCAGCGCCGTCAATAAGGTAAGCAGAACGATACAGAGGGTCAACTTTCGCCGGTAGGGCTTAAGCCACTTTAATATCCGCCGGAACGTATCCATAAATCCTCCCCGCGGGCTGGAGTTATAAACGAATGTATTATAGAATACGCCTCCGTACCGCTTCTGTAAAGAGATTGAGCGAAAAATAGGCGATTGTTGCAGTTTTGTATGATCCTGCTTGTCTAATTCTTCTTTGTGTCCTCCCCTCCGGATAGCGATTCAAAAAATGCCTTGTTGTACAGATAGCTTGCATCGTCAGGTTTGATGTTGCCCGCCATGGCATTGAATTCCATTGCCCTTTTCACATCCCCCATCCTGTGATAACAAACACAAAGCTGCATATACGGGATGTAGCCATAGCAGTCCGGCTGAATAAATCCGCCCGACGGGCGCGGAAGGTTTCCAAAGGCGGCCAGCTCATACCAGAAGGAGGATATGTTGAAATCTCCCTCATCATAAAAGTACTTGCCTATTTCGCAACAGACTTCCGCTCTTGGCTTATCGTATTGAAAGGAGCGGAAAAGCGCCGCCAGCGATTCCGGCTTTTTATTCACCGCCAGGCAGCAATTTGAAAGATCAATGCAGGCGGAAATCATGTTTTCCTGCCAGCCCAGTCCGGCGTTCAAATACGTACTCAGGGCTTGTATAGCTTCCTCCCAGCGCTGATGGAACATCAGTTCCCTGGCATAGTAGTATTCTTCCCTGGGGGAAAGCGTTTGTCCGGAAGCTTTCATCTTTTCAAAAATTCTCAAATTCCTGTCCGGGTCGCCGGGACCTATCTTTTGGTGAAGCACGGGGATATCCGTGTGCAGCATCTGTCCATCGGGTGTGATCACCTCATGAATAGCTCCTACCCATTGGAAACCTTTAGCCCGGCGGATGATGCGCTCCCTTTCATAGGTAAGGCTTGGTTTCCCCTGCGCATCAAATGCCACATGGTAAGGCATCAGCACCATGTCAACGGCAGGGTCGAGATTTTCTTTCAATGCCTTTAGCTGCAATGATGCTTCCGGCGTGATAACGTCGTCGGCATCCAGCCACATGATGTAATCTTTTGTTGCCTTGGAAAAGGCGAAATTTCTTGCCAACGCAAAATCATCCACCCAGGGAAAATCAAACACCATGGACGTGAAGGACAGCGCGATCCTGCGTGTATTGTCTGTGGAACCCGTATCCACGATCACTATTTCATCCACCGCATCCTTGACACATGTAAGGCAGCGCTCAAGCACTGCCTCCTCGTTCCTGACGATCATACATAAGCTTAGTTCCATCTGGCCCGCCACCTCCGGCACGTTGGAAGCGCACCGAATCCAGCGCTTCTCATACCATATTGTATGGAGATGATGGGCAAGCGTGCTGCCCATACTCCTAGCCTGTTGATAAGAAAGGTGATCTTCTTGGCAAACGGATATTATGATCAGCGGGGATTTCAGCCGATGAGAGGCCCGCAATATGGCTCGGGCCGGGGGAAAGCCGTTCCTCCGCCCTATGAGTCTACTCATCACACGTATGATCCCAATTATGATAGCATACCGCCCGAGCCTCCCTGCCCTCCTTACCCGCCTCCCCCGCCACCTCCGCCTCCTCCGCCCCCCCCGCCTCCTTGCCCTCCCTTCCCTCCCCCCTGTCCTCCGTTCCCGCCACCTTGTCCTCCGCCGTGCCCTCCGCCATGTCCCCCGCCATGCCCTCCGCCATGTCCCCCGGGATGCGTCTGCCCCACGGGTGCCACAGGAGCTACCGGAGCTACGGGAGCTACAGGAGCCACAGGTGCTACCGGTTCCATAGGCCGTACCGGGGCTACAGGCGGCACCGGACCGACCGGGCCCACCGGCGGTGCCGGCCCCACCGGTCCCATTGGACCTACCGGTCCCACGGGCTCAGTTGGTCCCACGGGGGCTACCGGACCCACCGGCCCCACCGGCGCTAACGGGCCAACCGGGCCAACCGGACCTACAGGCGGAACAGGGCCTGTTGGACCTACTGGCGGTACCGGATCTATCGGACCTACCGGATCTGCGGGTGCTACCGGACCTACCGGGCCTGCCGGACCCACGGGGGCTACCGGGCCTGCCGGTGTGACCGGCGCGACCGGGGCCACTGGCGCCACAGGACCTGCCGGAGCCACGGGAGCCGCCGGACCTGCCGGACCTGCCGGAGCCACGGGCGCTACCGGTGCTGCCGGCGCGGCTGGCGCAACCGGAGCCACTGGTGCCACCGGACCTGCCGGACCTGCCGGAGTCACGGGTGCTACAGGCGCCTTCGGTGCTACCGGTGCAACCGGCGCCACGGGTGCCACCGGACCTGCCGGACCAGCCGGACCCACGGGCGCTACCGGCGCTTTCGGTGCAACAGGCGCAACCGGTGCTACGGGTGCCACCGGACCAGCCGGACCAGCCGGACCCACGGGTGCAACAGGCGCCTTCGGTGCAACAGGCGCTACCGGTGCTACCGGACCTGCCGGGCCTGCCGGGCCGACAGGTGCCACAGGTGCGACCGGGGCAACGGGTGCCACCGGCGCCACTGGTGCTACGGGTGCCACTGGTGCAACAGGTGATGGTGCCATCATCCCCTTCGCTTCAGGAACCCCGGCTGTAATGACCACCGTAATCGGCGAGTTGATCGGCACTACCACGCTGCTTGGCTTTGGCAGTTCCGTAACGGGTGTCAGCCTCATTGGCGGTACCATTAACACTACAACAATCGCCAATATGGCCTTCTCTATGCCCAGGGATGGAACCATTTCCTCCGTGGCCGCCTATTTCAGTACTACAGTGGCTCTCTCCCTGATAGGCACGACTGTCACACTGACGGCGCAGCTATATGCGTCCACAACGCCGGATAATGTCTTCTTCCCAATTCCCGGCGCAATCGTCACCCTCTCCCCCTTGCTATCCGGCATGGTGGGCATCGGCTCCATCTCAAGCGGCCTCACCACAGGCCTGAATATCCCCATCGCCGCCGGCACACGGCTTTTGATGGTATTCGCCGCGGATGTAACTGCGGGCATTGATGTTGCCACAACAGTAACCGGCTTTGCCAGCGCGGGTGTAGCTATCCTGTAATCACAACCACAAAAAAGCAGGGCTGCCACACTTGACAGCCCTGCTTTCATATACCAAACTTTTCTTTTACACTACGTACCCTTTTGGATTCTTCTTCTGCCAGCGCCAAGCGTCCCGGCACATATCCTCCAGCGTTTTCTCGGCCTTCCAGTTTAATAGCACCATCGCCTTGCTGGGGTCGGCATAACACTCCGGCACATCACCCGGCCGGCGTCCGGCCATTTGATGCGGCACCTGGATACCATTCACCTCCTGGAAAGCACGGAGGATTTCCAAAACGCTGTATCCGTTGCCCGTACCCAGGTTGATTGCCTCCGCCCCGGTATGGCGCTGGGCGTACTCAATGGCCTTCACATGCCCTCGGGCCAAGTCCATCACATGGATATAATCCCGTATGGTAGTACCGTCCCTTGTGGGATAATCGGTGCCGAAAACCTTTAGTATGGGAAGCTTGCCGCATGCCACCTGGGTAATGACAGGCATCAGGTTATTGGGAATGCCGCTGGGATCCTCTCCAATCAGACCGCTTTCGTGGGCACCCACGGGGTTGAAGTAACGCAAAAGCACCACAGACCAATCTTTATTGGCATACGCATAGTCTCTTAATATCTGCTCGATCATGAACTTGGTCCAGCCGTAGGGGCTGGTGGCGCCGGTAGGCATATCCTCCACCAGCGGCATCTTGTCCGGGATGCCATATACCGTAGCGGAAGAACTGAATACCAGCTTGTTCACTTTGAATTCCTGCATGGTTTCCAGCAGCGTCAGGGTAGAATCGATGTTGTTGCGGTAATAGCGAAGCGGAATCCCAACCGACTCGCCTACAGCCTTCAAACCTGCAAAATGGATGACGCCATTCAGTTCATGGATCGAAAAGACCTTCCGCAGCTTTTCCCTGTCACAGACATCCAGATCATATACGGTAATTTTCTTGCCGATGATTTCCTCTACGCGCCGCAGTGCTTCCGGCTGGCTGTTGACAAAATTATCAACCACCACCACCTCATGACCGGCTTTTGTAAGCTCCACGATCGTATGGGTAGCGATATATCCTGCGCCACCCGTCAACAAGAACACCATGGGCACTACCTCCTCATACATCAGAAAAGTTTAGCCGGATATGCTCCCGTGCCATGCAGCCTGCGCAGGGCATCGGCTACATAGGGCTTATCTTCCTGATACGTTACGCCGAACCAATTTGCCTCGGTGGATAAAACATCCACCTTCATTAGGTCTGACCGCATCAAGCTGTCCACCATCACAGGCAGAGGATATTCCTTCTTCATTTCGTCAGGCGCAAGTCCCTTTAAGAAAGCATCCAAATAGGATTCCCCGATATCGAATATCCAGGGTGTAAAGCCCCAGAAATTCATGGATACAAGGCTCTTGGGATCCAGGAGGACATCATTTTCCGTATCGTGGATGGTCCCGTCCTTAAAGAGCGCAATGCGGTATGTCTCCGTAACCCCCTTCAGCTTTCCGCTGGCATCGACCTGACACACCCCCCGGGTCACATAGCCGTTTTCCGATACGGTGTTGCTCAGCCGGTATCCCACCATGGATGCATGCCCTTTTGCCGGCAATGAGCACAGCGAGCTTCGCATGGCTGTGAATGCTCCCTTTCCATAATAGTCGTCAGCGTTGATCACGGCAAAGGGTTCATGGATGACATCTTTCGCGCAAAGCACGGCATGTACTGTTCCATAGGGCTTTGTTCGGCCTAGCGGCGGCCTAAAGCCGCCGGGAAGGGAATCACACTCCTGATAGGCATAGCCTATTTCCACTTTCTCAGCGAGGCGGTTCCCTACCATTTCCGGGAAGACGGCTGCCATGTCCTTTTTGATCACAAATACGACCTTGTCAAAGCCCGCTTCCAGCGCATCGTAGATGGAGTACTCCATTAGTATTTCTCCATTGGGACCCATCCTGTCGATCTGCTTGTTGCCGCCATAGCGGGCACCAAGTCCGGCCGCCATCACCATGAGCGTCGTGCGCATCCATGTACCTCCTTGAACAAAAGCTGTAACATTCTATTCTTTCGTCATGTTATGGGAGTATTCCTTTGGAAACCCGGTTGTCTATATGAAAAAAAAGAAGCCCTTCTGCCTGGAATCAGGCAGAAGGGCTATCACGGGGTCAATTACTCGGTCACGGTAGAATACATGAAGTACTTGTAACCCAGGGGGGAGGACCAGAAGCCCTGCACATCATGGCTGAGGAGGAACAGGTCCACATAGTAGTAAATGGGGCTGAGCATCCACTCGTCGAAGATGATCTTTTCCGCCTGATGCATCGCCGGATAGCGCACAGCGGGATCGGAAGAGCTCTTCACCGTGGCGATCAGCGCGTCGTATTCGGCGTTGCTCCACTGGGCATCGTTGTTGCCGCCGCCGGTGATCCACATATCCAGGAAGGAGATGGGATCGTTATAGTCACCCAGCCAGCCGTTTCGGGCGATCTGATATTCGCCGTTCTTGCGGGTGTTCAGGAAGGTACCCCAATCCTGGTTGGCCAACGTCACGTTGACGCCGATTTCCTTCCACATGGACTGGAGGGCTTCGCCGATGGCCTGGTGGCCGCTGCCGGTGTTGTACAGATACTCGATGGTGGGCAGGCCTTCGCCATTGGGATAGCCGGCCTGAGCCAGGAGTTCCTTGGCCTTGGCCAGGTTGCCCTCAACATCCATGGGATCATAGTAGTCGCCGCCCAGATCGCGGAACTGGTTGGCGGGGTCGGCATCGGTAAGGCCAACGGGCACGTAGGCGCCGGCAGGGATCTGGCCGGCCTGGCCGATGGTCTCACAGATGAAGGGACGATCCACAGCCAAGATCAACGCCTGACGGACCAGCGGGTTGTCAAGGGGTGCTTTCTGCACGTTGAAGGAGACATAGTAGGTACCAATCTGGCCGCGGATGTACAGCTCGGTATTTTCCTTGGCCTTCCAGGCCTCGATTTCGTCGTTGGGCAGACTGTCGGCAAAGAGCAATTCACCGCTAACGAAAGCGTTTAGGATGGAAGTATCATCATCCATCAATACGAACTTGATGGCTTCCGGGCCCAGCGCTTCCACGTTCCAGTAGTTCTCGTTCTTGACGTACAGGATGTGGGAACCCGCTACCCATTCCACTGCCTTGTAGGGGCCGTTTCCGATGTAGGTTTCAGGCTTGGTGGCCCAGGCATCGCCATAGGTTTCCACCAGATCCTTGCGTACGGGAGAGAAGGTGGGAAAGGCGCAAAGCTCAAGGAAGTAGGGAACAGCCACATTCAGGGTGACCACCAGTGTCCTGTCATCAGTGGCAACCACATCCAAGGCCTTCTCTTCATAGCCCTTGATCACGTCGAACATGTATTCATAGTCCGCCGCGGTATCGGGGGAAACTGCGCGGTTCCAGGAATAGACGAAGTCGCCAGCGACAAGGGGAGTGCCGTCGGACCATTTGAGGCCATCGCGCAGAGTGAAGGTGTACACGGCACCGTCTTCAGAAACTTCATAGGATTCCGCAGCACCGTATACTGGAACGCCGTCACTATCCAAGGTCATCAAACCTTCAAACCCATGGATAATCATGGTGGCGCCGTCCACAGAAGAGTTCAGGGCGGGATCGATGGTGTCCGGATCCGGGCCAACGTTCACATTCAACGTCTTAAGGGCGGAATAGTCTTCCGCGACTGCCACGCTGAAACCGGTCAACACGAGAACGATGGCCAGGGTCATGGCGAGAAACCGTTTCATGTGATCTCCTCCTATTTTTCTTGGCATGTTTGCCAGTGTATATTATAACGCCATCGGCATTATAACCAATGTTACTCCACCTTATCCAGGTTATGGCAGGCAGCGAAATGGCCCGATGATATCTCCTGCATCAGTGGCTCTTCCTTAGCGCAGCGCTCTGTAGCATACCGGCACCTGGTACGGAACCGGCACCCGGAAGGGGGATTCAATGGGCTGGGCACATCGCCTTCCAGTACGATCCGGTGGCTTTCCCGGGCGATTTTAGGGTCAGGGATAGGGATGGCCGATACCAGGGAGCGGGTATATGGGTGCCGGCTGTGGAACGTCAGGTCATAGCTTCCCGCAAGCTCTACAAGCTTACCCAGATACATGACGCCAACCCGGTTGGAGATGTGCTTTACGACGCTTAAGTCGTGAGCAATAAACAGGTAGGTAAGGCCGAATTCCTCCTGCAGCTGCTCAAACATGTTGATCACCTGCGCCTGAATGGATACATCCAGGGCGGAGATAGGCTCGTCGCAGACGATGAATTCGGGATTTACTGCCAAAGCGCGGGCAATTCCGATCCTTTGGCGCTGCCCGCCAGAGAATTCGTGAGGATAGCGGTTGGCATGCTCGCTGTTCAGGCCCACCCGCTCCAGCATGCTGATGATGCGGTCACGCCTGTCCTGTCTGCTGGCCGCCAGTTTGTGGATATCGATGGCTTCGCCGACGATGTCGCCAACCGTCATCCTGGGATCCAGGCTTGCGTAAGGATCCTGGAATACGATCTGCATCTTCCGGCGGTAGGAATGCATGTCCACATGGGTGATGTCCACTCCATCATAGAGGATCTTGCCCGCCGTAGGCTCATACAGCCGCAAAATCGTCCGACCCGTGGTGGTCTTGCCGCAGCCCGATTCCCCCACCAGGCCCAGGGTTTCTCCGCGGTCGATGAAGAAGCTCACATCGTCCACGGCTTTCACATACCGGGGATGGCTGATGGTACCGCCCACGCGGAAATACTGCTTGAGGTTTTGCACTTCCACCAGCTTGCTCATGGATTCTCCCCTCCCTTTTCAAAGGCTGCCTTTTGAAGCATCCAGCAGGCACTGTAGTGGGTGGGAGACAGGTCGGTATATTCGGGCATCTGCCGCAGGCAGATCTTCATGCATGCTTCGCAGCGGGGCGCAAATGGGCAGCCGGCAGGCGGGTTGAGCATATCCACCGGCGTGCCGGGAATGGGATAGAGTTTTTTGTGCTCCTTCTGACTGAGGTTGGGGATGCTGCGCAAAAGCCCCTTCGTATATTCGTGGCTGGGCTCGTAGAAAATTTCATCCACCGTGCCGTACTCCACGATCTTTCCGGCATACATGACGGCGATCTTCCTGCACATGTTGGCGACGATGCCCAGGTCGTGGGTGATCATGATGATGGACATACTGATCTTTTCCTTCAGCTCCATCATCAGTTCCAATATCTGCGCCTGGATGGTCACATCCAGGGCGGTGGTGGGCTCATCCGCAATCAGCAGCTTGGGTTCGCAGGCCAAGGCGATTGCGATCATCACCCTTTGGCGCATGCCGCCCGACAGCTCATGGGGGTACTGCTTCAGGCGCTTTTCCGGCTCGTTGATTCCTACCAGCGTCAGCAGCTCCAGCGCGCGCTCATGCGCCTCGCGGCGCTTTTTATTCGTATGGAGGCAAATAACTTCCCGGATCTGGTTGCCAATGGTATATACGGGATTCAGGCTTGTCATTGGATCCTGGAAAATGATGCTGACATCATTGCCGCGGATCTTGCGCAGTTCCGCTTCCGACATCCTGTCGATGCGCTTCTCGTCAAATTCGATGGTTCCGCCCACCAGGCGGCCGGGATACGCCGTCAGGCCCATAATGGAATAGGCGGTAACGCTCTTACCGCTACCAGATTCTCCCACGATGCCCAGCACATCCCCGTCGTTCATTCGAATGGAGACATCGTTCAGGGCTTTGACTTCGCCTGCAGGCGTAAAGAAAGAGAGGCGTTCATTTTTTATATCCAACAGCGCTTGGCTCATTTTTAGGCCTCCTTAATTCTTGAGCTTCGGGTCAAAGGCGTCCCGCAGCCCGTCCCCGAACAGATTGAAGGATAAAATGACCAGGCTGATGGTGATGGCCGGGGCCAAAAGCCGATGGGGATAGGAAGTGATGCCGCCGATGGCATCAGAAGCCATGGAACCCAGACTGGGAAGCGGGGCGGCAACGCCGATGCCGATAAAGCTCAGAAAGCTCTCCACAAAGATGGACGAGGGGATTTGAAGCGTGGTGGTCACGATCAAAGCGCCCATGCAGTTGGTCAGCAGATGCTTGCGGATGATCCG
Source organism: Bacillota bacterium (assembly GCA_023413135.1). Taxonomy (GTDB): domain Bacteria; phylum Bacillota; class Clostridia; order Christensenellales; family Aristaeellaceae; genus JAEWAH01. The sequence goes on along the minus strand of JAEZQK010000056.1, from coordinate 43,956 downwards.
GCCGTGGCTGGCGCCCAGCGCCCTGGCGGCCGTCACAAATTCCTGTTCCTTGAGCGCTAGTATCTGGCCGCGCACGATGCGGGCCATACCCACCCAATACAAAAGTGCAAATACGACAAAAATGCAGATCAGCCCGACGCCTAACGTATTGATCCATGCAAAGCCTTTGACCCGGTCGGCCAGGCTTTGCAGCGGATACTTCAGCGTCACCATCAGCAATATGATAATCAATATGTCTGGCACTGTGTAGATGATATCCACAAACCGCATCATCACCATGTCGACTTTACCGCCGAAATATCCGGCCACCGCGCCATAGACGGAACCGATGAGCAAGATCAGGGCGCTGGCCACAATACCTACGAGGAGGGAGATGCGGCAGCCCATCATCAGCCGGACCATCAGGTCACGGCCCAGGCGGTCGGTCCCCAGGATATGGGGAAAGACTTTTCCGCCGTCATGGATGGTTTGCAGCTCCTTTGCACTATATTCCAAAGGCGCAAGATTCACGCTGGTACGGATCTGCTGCTCATATGAATACGGATAGACGGCTGGCCCAACAAAAGCAAACAGAAGTGCGAATATAATGATGAAGAAGCTTACCATGGCAACTTTGTTCTTGCGCAGGCGGCGCAGCCCATCGCGGAAGAAGTTAACGCTTTCCCGCATCACGACAAGGCTTTCTTTTTCCTGCGCATTTGCCGGGAGAAAATCCGACACGTCCAACTGAAGGCTTAGGGGATTCTTCTTTTTGTTTTCTTGCACGTTCGTCTCCTCCTTACCTCAGCTTAATGCGCGGATCGACCAGTTTGTACACAATATCCACCACAAGGTTCATGAAGATGATCAGAGCGGCCAGGAACACGGTAGTGCCCATGATCAGCGGATAGTCCCGGTTGATGATGGAACTGATGAAGTAATTGCCCAGGCCGGGAATCGTGAATATCTTTTCCACCACGAAACTGCCTGTCAGTGTATAGGCCAGCATCGGGCCCAGGTATGTGACCACCGGCAGGATGGCGTTTCGCAGGGCATGCTTGAAGAGGGAAACAAATCTCGATAGGCCCTTGGCTCTGGCGGTCCGCATATAATCCTGCCCCAGCACCTCCAGCATGCTGGAACGCATGAGGCGGGCAATGTACGCCGTAGGATGAAAGGATAGGGCAATCACCGGCATGATGTAATGCAGCGGTGACGTCAACCCGTAAGTGGGCAGCCACCCCAGGCCTACGCTGAACGCCATCATCAGCAGCACGGAAATCACGAAGGTAGGCACGGCGATGCCGCAAGTAGAGATCACAATGATTACGCTATCGATCCATTTGCCGCGGTTCAGCGCCGCGATGCTGCCCAGGGGTATCCCAAGAAACAACGCCAGCAGTACCGTCAGGCCGCCTACCCGGGAAGACACGGCAAAGCCATCAGATATAATTTCATTCACCGTCCGGCCGCGCTGTTTGATGGAAAGACCAAGATCCCCCTGCAGCAAGTTTCCCAAATAATTGAAGTACTGCACGTGCCTGGGCTGATCCAGCCCGTATTTAGCGTTCAAAGCATCTATCGTTGATTGGGATTTTGCTTTCTCCGCCAAAAAAGGTCCGCCTGGAATCAGGAACATAAGGGTGAATGTCAGCGTGGTAACGATCCACAATGTCAAAATAGATAACAATACCCGTTTTCCGATATACCTTCCCATCTACTGTGTCACTCCTGCAAGGGAATTTGGTTAACGGGCTGAGATCCCGTATTGCCAGTATATAATCGTTGTTTATAATAAAGTATCCTTTTTTGTGTCACTTGTCAACCGTTCTGACCATTTTTTCCGTTTCCTTTAGTTTTGCTGTTTTTTTATCATGCTGAGCATTATTTTTGAAATCTCGCTCTTTCATCCTGCACTATGAAGCGAAGCGGAACTCTCCTGCCCACTACTGTCTACCGCCGTCCCATGGACGTTTTCTCCTGCGAAAGATGATTTTTGCCTTCCATTGTTCGAAAGCTGTTCATCCGTTTTGACAGGTGGCACAAACCCTTGTGTACTGTCAGCTTTGAAGAATACCGTCAGCGTACGTAAAAGCAGCTTTACATCCAGCCAGATGGAATAATTTTCTATATACATCAGATCCATCATCAGTTTATCTTTGGCGGTGGTATTGTAACGGCCTTCAATCTGGGCATACCCCGTCAGGCCCGCCTTCATCTTTTGCCTGTAGGCGAAGGCGGGAAACTCCTTGCTGTATTGTGCAACATTCTCCAGCATCTCCGGGCGGGGTCCTACCATGCTCATATCGCCTTTGAGGATGTTAAAAAGCTGCGGCAGTTCATCCAACCGGAACTTGCGCAAAAAGGCTCCGACACGGGTGATCCTCCCGTCGCCCTGCTGTGCAGAAACATGCGGCCGGTTATCCTTCATGCCCTTGTGCATGGTGCGGAATTTCACGATTTCGAACACGTTCCCGGCGATCGTCTTTCGTTTTTGCAAAAAGAAGGCCGGCCGTCCGTCCTCCAGCAGGATGGCGGCGGCAGCAAGCAGCATAACGGGGCTGAATACTAAAAGCGCGATGACGGAAAGCGCAATATCCATGATTCGCTTTACCAATTGCTCATGCGGCTCCAATCCGCCCCGGCCCATGGCCACGAAGGGACAGTCATCCAAAATCACCTGCCGGCCGTTGGCCACCATCACATCATACAGATCCGCGGTGGTATAAACATTCTTTTTATTGTCATAGCAAAACTCCAGCAGCCTGACCCGCTGCTCTGCAGGTACATCTGCAAAAAATACGGCGTCGCTTCGAAGAATACATTCCTTCACATCCCTGGAGTTAAAATTCACCATATCCTGGACGGTATACTGCAGCTTATAGCGGTTAAGTTTGGACGCCGCATGCTCCGCCGCTCCCCTGGAGCTGGAAATAATGCAACATTTTTCCGGAGGATGGACAGAAAAATACAAGCTGTTACCCAACCTGGTTAAAAGAACAATAGTAATGATCTGCACTGCCATGGCGCATACGAGCAAAAGAAAATCCAGGCCAAACAATGTCAGCCCATCATATTTTGCATCGTTTACATTCATGATCTGCAACTGAAAATAAGTGACGATATCGGTCATGCCTACCGCCAGCACCAGGGAGGAGATCACCGGCTTGCTCTTTCGCTTTCCGATATCATAGCCTCCATACACGGAAAGCATCACCGTCAAAAGCACGGTAAACGTAAAAAGCGTTACGCCGGAGGTACGGCTCAAATTCCAGAGCTGCCAGTTGTTCAAGCCCATGATTCCGAAAAAAGAGGCGTACATGAGCGTATACAACATTAACCGAAGGGGCAGAAACCGCCATCGCTTTTTTCCGGTTTTCTGCAGGTTCATAGCCAGTTTCACTCACTTCATGGTCATTTGATAATGACCTTATTCCCAAAGTGTAACTCAAAGTTATTATACATTTCAACAATACAATTGTCAAAGGTGGCGAAGGTATTGCCAGCAAATACATGATGCGTATCCCTAAAGAAATTTTCGTTGCAAATTGGGGCTTGACGTGCAGAAGGAATAGGCTTACAATGCAAAAACCGGATTTCTTTAGCCGGCTAACGAATAGAAGGGTCTTGAAATATGCACGAAAAAATCCTCCTGTCTATGCGATACCACCGGTTGCACCATTTGTTTTTTCAGTGCATTTCAAAAACACTGGGCAACCCGTTCGTCCATCCCGGCCAGGCCGGGCTGCTTTCCTGCCTGCTGGATAAAGGCTCCATCGGCCAGGGCGAATTGTGCCGCACGCTAAAAGTGAGCGCCGCCGCGGTAGCCGTATCCCTGCGCCGCCTGGAGCAACAGGGCATGATCATGCGGCTGAAAAACCCCAGCGATCTTAGGGAAAAGCTTCTGCGTCTAACGCCGCTAGGCGTTCAAACAGCCAAGGAGATCCGCAGTTCCGTGATCCGTGTGCAGGAGCTGGCGATACAAGGCTTTTCGGCAGAAGAAATGGAGGGCTTGCTCAACTACCTTACACGGATCGTAGATAATCTGAGCGCCTTCCTGGAATCTGACCAGCCGGAGAATCCCAATATCAATCAAGGAGAGTGAAAAGCCCGTGACCCGAATGCTGAAATATTTAAGAAAATCCTGGCCTGCATTGCTGCTGGTGATATTCATGCTGACTGTGCAGGCCATGAGCGAATTGGCGCTGCCCGGCTACACCGCCCGCATTGTGAACGTAGGCATCCAGCAGCAGGGCATTGAAAGCCCCTCGCCAATTGTCATACGCGCTAAGGAGCTGGAGGCGTTGTCTGTGTTCATATTGAGCACGGATTATAATGATAAAGTGCTTCCGAATTATGAACTGCTTCCTATTCAAGAAGGCACAAAGTACCCCTTGCAGGCCTCAGAGCAGCTTTATGATCTGAAAAAGGTAGATGAAGAAACGCGGGCTTTCCTGGACACCATCTTTTCCCGTGCGTTCCTGATCCGTATGATCGCGGAGGGAAAGATTCCGGAATCCCTGTCGGAATCAGGCTTTGCCAGCATGCCCGCCGATGCCTTCCAATTGCTGGCCGGCCTCCCAAGTCTATCGGTACAAATGCGTGACGCCGTTCTGAACATTGCAAAGGATCGGATGGCAGCCGTTCCCGATATGGCGCTTTTGCAACTTTCCATTCCCTTTGTGAAAGCGGAATACCAGGCCATCGGTCTGAATACCGGTTCGATGCAGTCCGGTTACATACTGCTGGCGGGCTTAAAAATGCTGGGCGTGGCCTTAGCGGCCATGGCCGCCTCCGTCAGCGTAGGCTTTCTGGGTTCCCGTATCTCAGCAACACTCGGCCGCGACCTGCGCAGCCGCGTGTTTTCCAAGGTGGTGTCCTTCTCTCAAAAGGAGATGGACAGCTTTTCCACCGCCTCATTGATCACCCGCTCCACCAACGATATCCAGCAGGTGCAGACGGTGATGGTCTTCCTTTTGCGAATGGTGATCTTTGCTCCCATCATGGGACTGGGCGGCGTGATCCAGGTTCTTAGGACGAATGTGTCCATGACCTGGATCATCGCGCTGGCAGTGGGGCTTTTACTTACGCTGGTAGCTACGCTGTACTTTGTCTCCCTGCCCAAGTTCAAAAAGCTGCAGCCCTATATCGATCAGTTGAACCTTGTTTCCAGGGAGATTCTCACCGGCCTGCCCGTCATTCGCGCTTTCGGCACGCAGAAGAAGGAAGAAGAACGGTTTGACAAGGCCAATACGGTATTGACAAAGACGCATCGTTTTGTGACAAGAATGATGTCCGGCATGATGCCGCTGATGATGCTGATCATGAACGGCATTTCGTTGTTGATTTTGTGGGTGGGTGCCCATCAGATCAGCGAGGGCGCCATGCAGGTGGGCGATATTATGGCCTTCATACAGTATGCCATGCAGATCATCATGTCCTTCCTGATGATTTCCTTCATGTCCATCATGCTCCCCCGCGCCTCCGTATCCGCCAAGCGTATCGACGAGGTCATTTCAAGCCCCTCCTCCATCCATGATCCCGGCTCCCCCGCGGCCTTTGACACAGCCCAAAAGGGTATCGTACGGTTTGAGGATGTTTCCTTCCGCTATCCCGACGCCAAGGAGGATATGCTAAGTCACGTAAGCTTCTCCGCGCTGCCGGGACAGACTACCGCCATCCTGGGCGGCACGGGCTCGGGCAAGTCCACGCTGGTGCAGCTGATCCCCCGGTTCTTTGATGTGACCGGCGGGCGCATTACGGTGGATGGACGTGATGTGCGGGAAGTCACTCAGCATGACTTAAGAGAACGCATCGGTTACGTGCCGCAAAAAGGCGTTCTGTTCTCCGGTACCATTGCCTCCAATATCGCCTTTGGCATGGAGGACGCACCTCAGGAGGATGTTGAAAAAGCAGCGGCCATCGCCCAGGCATCGGGCTTTATCTCTGAAAAGCCCGACGGTTATTCGGATGCCATCGCCCAGGGCGGCGGCAACGTATCCGGCGGACAGAAGCAGCGCCTGGCCATTGCAAGGGCAGTTATGAAAAAACCTGAAATCTTCATTTTTGACGACAGCTTTTCTGCTCTGGATTATAAAACGGATGTGGCGCTGCGCACCGCACTCAAGCAGGAAACATCAAACAGCACCGTCATTATCGTTGCCCAGCGCATCAGCACCGTGCTGCATGCAGAGCAGATCATCGTGCTGGATGAAGGCAAGGTGGCCGGTATAGGCAGCCATGCGGAACTGATGGAAAGCTGTGAGGTCTACCGCCAGATCGCCATGAGCCAGCTTTCAAAGGAGGAATTGGCACATGCAGAATAGAAACCGCCCCCGCGGCCCCATGGGCGGCCCGATGGGCCACGGCCCCATGATGGGGGGAGAAAAGCCGAAAAACTTCAAGGGAACCATGAGCAAACTGATCCGCCACCTGGCGGGCTTCCGGCTGGCCACGGCAATCGTGATCTTCCTGGCTGTTGCAAGCGCCGCGCTCTCCATCATCGGCCCCAAACAGTCGGGCCGTATCGTAGATGAGATTTTCACCGGGCTTGTCAGCGGTTTCCAAGGCGGCCCGGGCATCGACTTTAACGCCGTATCTGGGCTCCTGCTGGGTCTGTTGCTCCTGTATGCGTTCAGCTCCGCCTTTGGCATCCTGCAGGGATATGTGATGGCCGGTGTTTCTCAAAAACTCAGCTACAATTTCCGCAGGCAGCTTTCCGAGAAAATCCACCGCCTCCCCATGAGCCATTTTGACGGTGTGACCCACGGCGAGGTTCTGTCCCGTATTACCAATGATGTGGATACACTGACCCAAAGCCTGAACCAGAGCTTGTCCCAGGTGATATCCTCCATCACCATCGCCATCGGCGTGCTGATCATGATGCTTTCCATCTCCTGGCAGATGACGCTGGCCTCCCTTCTGATTGTGCCGCTCTCCGCCGTGCTCATGCAGGTAATCGTGAAAAAATCCCAAAAACATTTCATCCGCCAGCAAAAATACCTGGGCCATGTCAACGGCCAGGTGGAGGAAGTCTATGCCGGCCAGTTGATCGTTAAGGCATTCAACGGTGAGCAGCAGGCGCTAAAAGCGTTCGAAGAGAACAACAAGGAGCTGTACGAATCCGCCTGGAAATCACAATTCCTGTCGGGGCTGATGATGCCCATCATGATCTTCATCGGTAACCTGGGATATGTGATGGTCGCCATCCTGGGCGGCTCCCTGGCCATCCGAGGCATCATCACCGTAGGCGATATCCAATCCTTCATTCAGTATGTGCGCATGTTCAACCAGCCTCTGTCCCAGATCGCCCAGGTGACCACCATGCTCCAGTCCACTGCAGCGGCGGCGGAGCGGGTGTTTGAGTTCCTGGAACTTCCAGAGGAGGAGCAAACAGTTTTAAATCCCACGCCCATTGCAAATTTGTCCGGTCAGGTAAGCTTCGACCACGTGCAGTTCGGCTATGTACCGGAAAAGACCATCATCCGCGACTTCAGCGCCCATGTTATGCCCGGGCAGAAGGTGGCCATCGTCGGTCCCACCGGCGCGGGCAAGACTACCATGGTCAAGCTGCTGATGCGCTTTTACGATGTATCCGGCGGGCGGATCCTCATCGACGGCCACGACCTTCGCAGCTTCGACAGGCAGGAAATACGCAGCCTCTTCGGTATGGTTCTGCAGGATACATGGCTCTTTAACGGCAGCATCCTGGACAACATCCGCTACGGAAGGCTCGACGCCACCACGGAGGAAGTGGAAGCTGCCGCCAGAGCCGCCAATGCCCATCACTTTATCCAAACGCTGCCCGGCGGCTATGACATGATAATCAATGAAGAAGCCAACAACATCTCCCAGGGACAAAAACAGCTTCTGACCATCGCCAGGGCCATATTGGCCAATCCGCAGATCCTGATCCTGGACGAGGCAACCAGTTCCGTGGATACGCGTACTGAGCTGCGCATCCAGAAGGCCATGGATAACCTGATGCACGGCCGCACCAGCTTCGTCATCGCCCACCGCCTCTCCACCATCCGGGATGCCGACCTCATTTTGGTCATGCGGGACGGGGACATCGTGGAGCAAGGCAAGCATGAGGAATTGCTGGAACAGAACGGCTTCTACGCGCAGCTTTATAACGCGCAGTTCCAGCAGGCGATGTCAGCGTAAAATGCACACATTTGAAAAGAAGGTTCCGCCTATGCGGACCTTCTTTTTTGATATGTGCAGATTCGCCTTCAACAAAATCAGCATAAAGTACATGAGCAAAACAAGTGCGGCGCATACTACAGCCTGCGGTCATGTATCGGCATTTTTGCACGCCATGGAAAGCAGGTGTCCGTCTGAATGGAAAAAACGAGAACCACCCTGATCCCATATACCCTGGAAACCGTTCCCCGGGCCGGCGACCGTGAGATACGCACGCGGCCTATGTCTGCGACCATTCACGCCCGGCCCAGGAAATCAGTGTCAAAGGAGAAAGTGCATGTTTGACAAACAAAAGCCCATTCCCCTGCGCCAGAAACAAAAGCAGGATGAGTACCGCAACCTTGTCTCACGCATCTCCCCCAAATCCCAGCTTGGCCAGGGCATGCTCAGAGCCTTTCTGGTGGGCGGGTTGATTTGCGTACTGGGGCAGGCATTCATTGATATTGGCAAAGCTCTTTTCAACATGACCGCCAGCGCCGCCAGTACCTTTGCCAGCATCGTACTGGTATTCCTCACGGCACTGTTTACCGGCATCGGCCTGTTTGACAAGCTGGCCATGATCGGCGGTGCAGGCACGCTGGTCCCCATCACAGGCTTCGCAAACGCCATGGTTTCCCCCGCCATGGAATTCCGCCGGGAGGGTATGGTGCTGGGGCTGGGCGCGCGGCTCTTCACCATAGCCGGGCCGGTGCTGGTATACGGTGTCAGCGCCTCGGTGATCGTTGGCATCCTCTACGCAATCTTCCGTTGGTAAGGAGGGAGCAGGCCATGGAAAAAAGAATGGGAAACGAAACGGTGCTGCTTCCCTCCCGCCCCGGAATCATCGCCGGTGCGGCCTTTGCGGGAAAAAAGGAGAAGGAAGGGCCTCTGGGTAACCTCTTTGACCAGACCATCGATGATGATACCTACGGCGAGGAAAGCTGGGAAAAGGCGGAGAGCCACTTTTTCTATTCAGCCGTCAAAACATGCCTTCAAAAAGCCGGGGTCATTGAAAAATCAATTCACTATCTGCTGGGCGGAGACCTTCTTAACCAGATCATGGCCTCCTCCATGGCCGCCCGGGAGCTGGGCATCCCTTTTCTGGGCCTGTACGGAGCCTGCTCCACCATGTCGGAAAGTCTGGCCCTGGGCTCCATGCTGGTGGACGGCGGCTTTGCCAAGCAGGTGATTTGCGGTGCCAGCAGCCATTTTTGCACTGCCGAGCGGCAGTACCGCTTTCCCTTGGAGTACGGCAGCCAGCGCTGCCCGACCGCCCAATGGACGGTCACCGGGGCTGGAGCAACACTGGTCTCCAGCGACAAAAACCTGAAGCCCATCGCCCATGTAACTCATGTAACCGTAGGCCGTCTGGTAGACATGGGCGTTACCGACGCCAACAACATGGGTGCCGCCATGGCGCCAGCCGCAGCCTCCACCCTGGCTGCCCATTTCAAGGATACAGGGCGCAGCGCCGCAGATTATGATCGCATTGTCACCGGCGACTTGGGCCGTGTGGGCCATGACGTACTTCTGGAACTGATGGAACAGAAGGGTACGCCTTTGGATTTTGACCACTATATGGATTGCGGGCTTCAAATTTACGACGCCAACCAGGATGTGCATGCCGGAGGCAGCGGCTGCGGCTGCTCTGCCTGCGTGTTCAATACACTGCTGCTTAATAAGCTGGCTTCCGGCGAATTCAAGCGCATCCTGTTAATGGCTACCGGGGCCCTTTTGAGCCCCACCAGCAATCAGCAGGGCGAAAGCATCCCCGGCGTAGCTCATGCGGTGGCCATTGAATCGGCACTGGCTTAAGGAGGAAAATGCATGCTGATGTATTTGAAGGTTTTCCTGGTGGGCGGCCTCCTGTGCGCCATCGGTGAACTACTGGTGATGAAGACGGCAATGACCCCCGCACGAATCCTTGTAGGCTATATCGTAGCAGGCGTCATCCTAAGCGCAATAGGCATATATGGTCCCTTGGTTGAATTTGCAAGTGCCGGAGCCACCGTCCCCCTGACCGGCTTCGGACACGCCTTAAGCCAGGGCGTCATCCACGCCGTGCAGGAGATCGGGCTGCTTGGCGCGTTTACCGGAGGCCTCAACGCCACCTCCGGCGGCATTACCGCAGCAGTGCTGTTCGGCACGCTGGCCGCTATGCTGTTCAAACCAAAGGCAAAAGGGTAATACATGCAGACTCGAAAAAAGCAGGCTCTCGCCTGCTTTTCTTGAATTATTGCGCATTCGCCATCATCTGTGTCAGATAGCCCATGGCCTGCATCAGGCTGGAGGCGGAAGGGTTTCCTTGATTGATCAGGCCTTGCAGGTTGTTGATGGCACTTTGCAGGTTGTTGTAGGCATCGGTACCCTGCTGGATGCTTCCCAGCTTCTCCTGAGCCTGGCCCAGGAGGCGGTTAGCATCCGGGATCAGCGTATTGTCGCGGATATAGCTGTCGTTGTCGGTGCCCGGTCCGTGGATGTCGCAGGTAATGGCGCCGTTGATCGCCGCGTTGGCATTGGCGTCGTTGGTATAGCGAAGTGTAGCGAACTCGCCCAAATACTTGCGCAAAGTGGAATCATACTTGCTGCCGATGAACCCATACAGCGGATGCCCCTTGGGGATAACGATAACGCCCTTGTTGGCCCTGATCACGCTGGGGCAATATTCATTCGCCAGCTTGCCGCTTTCGGTGCAGACGGTCATGACTTTGTGCATCTGGCATTCCGTAAGCGGCTTGCTGCCCGCGGCCCAGTAATCCGTTGTCGTGCCGTAACCCTCCTGATCATTTTTGCAGGCGCTGGTAGCCAACTGGCCGCTGACCGTACAGGTGGTGACCTTCACCAATCCCAATTCGGATGGATCGGCCTCTATGATATCCCTGTTTTGCAGGTTCTTGGCCGTATGAATCTTGGACATATAAGCTTTCCATAGCGGCACTGCAGATTTGCTGCCCGTGGACTTGGAGGACAGGGCCTTGTAGTTGTCATGCCCGATCCACACATAGCTCGCGTACCAGCCCGTCATTCCGCCAAAGCCGATGCCCTTTTGGTCAGAGTTGGTGCCCGTCTTGCCGGCCACCGTCTGTCCGGATATCTTGGCTCCGGTACCGGTACCGCCGGTCACAACGTCCTTCATCATACTCACCGTCAGCCAGGCGGTGGAAGGCTTGAACACCTGCCTGCGCTCCTGATTGGCATGGCTGTCATAGATCACCTTGCCGTTGCTGTCGGAAATGCCAAGGAAGGAGATAGGCTCCTGATAGACGCCGGCGTTGGCCAGAACACCAAGGGCAACCGACATTTCTATGGGCGATATGCCGCTGGAGCCCAGCGATACGCCGAAGGGCGTGGCATTGATATGGTCACGGTCGACACCCATCTTCAAAAGGTAATCCACCGAGCGGTCCACGCCCACCATGGTCATCAGCGCCTGGGCCGCAGATACGTTATAGCTGTCCTTCATGGCCGCTCTTAATGTCTGCGGTCCCTTGTATCCCCCACCGCCATAGTTCTCCGGCCACGCATCCTGATTCTTTTCATTCTTGTAACCGGGGATAGGCAAAGGCATGTTGTATACCACGCTGGCCGGGGACGCACCGCCTTCGATGGCCGGAGCGTATACCGCCAGGGGCTTGATAGCAGAACCTACGGGCATTTCGTTGTCGGAGGCGCGGTTGAGGGTTTTGCGTTGGGTCGGCCTGTTGCGGCCGCCAACGATGGCCTTCAGCTCCCCGGTGCGGTAATCCAGTACCACCGCTGCCGCCTGGGGCTGTATGATCTCCGTATAAGTACCGTCGGCGTTGCGTGCCCGGTAGATCTTGTCGCTGGGATCGCGCAGGCTGGGATAATCCTTCCAATTTTCCAGGGTATCCTCCACAATCTCCTGGATTTGCGTATCGATGGCCAGCTTCACATGGTATCCGCCGGTGCGCAGCTTGTTTTCCATTGCCAGGCGGTTGGCGCTTGTATCGGGCAGGCTTTCCATTTCCAGGAACTTATCCACCACGTCTCGGATGGCATATTCCACATAATGGGCGTACTTGTACATCCCCGCCCCTTCGGAAGGGGAAGTCTCCAAAACCACGGCCGTTTCCGGTTTCAGCGCTTCAATGTATTGCTGATGGGTAATGAACTGGTTTTCATACATGCACCGAAGCACATAATCGGTGCGGTTGTTGGTGATGGCAGGATAATCCACCCCTTCGGCGGAGCGCAGATAAAAATTCCTGCGGGGATTTAAATAATAGGGGCTGTTATTGACGCCGGCCAGCATGGCGCATTCCCGAAGCGTCAGTTCGCTCAGTTCCTTGCCGAAATAGCCCTCGGCCGCCACCTGCACGCCATAGTAGTTTTCGCCCAGGTAAACGGTGTTCAAATAGCTCTCCAGAATCTGCTGCTTGGTATAGCGTACCTCCAGCTGCATGGCCAGGTACGCTTCCTGTATCTTGCGTTTGTAGCTCAATTCGTCGCTGAGCACCGTTTTTTTGATCAGCTGCTGGGTGATGGTGGAACCGCCCTGATTGCTGCCCGTGGTAAGATTGCCGATAAACGCGCCAACAATCCGCTTGATATCCACGCCGTTATGGGTAAAGAACCTGGCGTCTTCCACCGCGATGAAGGCATTTTGCAAATGGGTAGGCATTTGGTCGATGGAGACCATTACCCGGTTTTCAGTGCCCTTGTAATCGGTGATCAGATTGCCCTGGGCATCGTAGATGAAGGAGGTCTGGGCCTGCTCATCAATCAGCGCCAAGTCCAAGGTAGGCGCCGTTTCCACATACGCCTTGGCAATGCCAAGCACCGCCCCCAGCCCCGCCAGGCCGCCAAGCACGGCAATCAGGAAGAAGATACGGACCGCATTCACCAGCACAGACAGGAAAAAGCTGGGCTTGCGCACCTTGGGCTTGAAAATGGTATGCCTATATGTCTTTTGGGGAAGGCCACCATCCTCCCAGTCCTCACTCAACTCCTGAGGTGGAAGGTATTCCTCCGCATAAGTCTCTCCCTCCCCGTAGGCGGCCTGATCCTCCATCTGATAAGGCGCTTCGCCTTCCTGATAGGATTCCCATTCCTCCTGGGGAAGTTGTTCGTTTATATCCTGCTCGAAATCAGGCGAAACGGGCGGATAAACACCTGCCCGCTTGGATTTCTTAGGATCGTCCTGAAACGGCGGTTGATACAAAGCAAAGCCTCCAAACGGCATCACGCCAAGAATCACGTTATGCGGAAACGCACTCCTGTTGATTATACCACAGCCGGATACCCAATTCAAAGTTTTACCCCCGGGTGGGTATCAGCCTTCACTCCCGCATATCCATAAAACGAGGGAGGAATGAAAATGGTTGCATCCCCATCCGGAAAAAAGCTTCTTTCACGAAAGCTTTTACGCTGGACGGTTATTGTTGTTCTGCTTTTGACCGCCGCCTTCCTGGTGCTGGAAAACAATTTGTCCCAGGTGATCTTGGATATGGCTTATGCCGACGCCTACTCCCTGGCGGTCAAGGTCATCAACTCCGCCGTAGCGGATGTGATGCGTTCAGGCATCACCTATGAAGATTTGATTAAGGTACATATGAGCGATCAGGGGCAGGTGACGATGCTTCAAGCCAATACCATACGCATGAACGACATAGCCACCCGCACGGCGCTGCAGGCGCAGGAAAAGCTGCAGGATGCAAAAAACCAGGTCGTACATATTCCTCTGGGCGCCGCGTTCGGTATCAATTTCCTGGCAGGCAGCGGCCCCGGCATCCCCGTGAGGATCCTGCCGGTAGGCGCCGTATCCACCCAGTTTGTGACAGAATTTGAATCCGCCGGTATCAACCAGACGCGGCACAAGATCCTTCTTTCGGCAAAAACCACCGTGCGGCTGGTGGTCCCCACCGGGGCCAGGCAGGTAGACCTTGTCAGCAGCGTTTCTATTGCCGAAAGCATTATCGTTGGCGAGGTTCCCGATTCCTTTGTGGATGTCAATGACAAAGCAGACCTTCTAAACCTGGTGCCATAACCGTATGCCGCAACGATGCCATGCCAATTTTTGTAGAAGTTTGCGGGTTTTTACATGGTTTTCAGGAAAACAGCCCCATTTTCAGCCCGGAGACGGGCTGCTTTGCTTGACACGCAGTCGGGGATGCTCTACAATATCAACGATAGTATATAGGTTATGATGGCTGTGTTGTATATCCCCGCATGTTTGTGGCATACTATTTGTGTTTCACCACCAGTGCGCGATATATCTTTGGTGTGTGTGAAGGGAGGAAGGGTGTTTTCTCAAACACCCGATGATGTACATGAAGCAAAAGGGTTTTTTGCTATTTCTGCTGTGCGCCCTGCTGCTGGGCATCATGGGTGCTTTCGCAGAAGATACTTATAATCCCATTGCCGTCAGCATGGAGCTTTCAAAAAACGAATTCACAGGTCCTGACGATGTCACCGTTTCCATCCGCGTCAGCAATGTTGGCGACGACAGAATGCCGGGCCCCGTCTATCTGCAATATCCGGACGGAAAGGCCGTCACTGGTTTTGGCGACGGCGGCGCCGCCAATTTGGGGTTGGGTGGGGTCGAGACCTGGACGGGCAACTGGCGCGTAACGCAAAGGCAGTTGGAGGCCGGGCGCATCACCTTCACAGTCAAATATCCCGTTCCCGATCCCACGAAAGAGAATGAAGTCAACTATAAAAGCAAAAACTTCAGCAAGAATATTACGTTCAATGGTGCGGCGCCTGGTTTGAGCGTAGCCCGTACTATTTCCCCCACCATGGCCCGTAAGGATCAAAAAGTCACCGTCACCTATGATTTGAGTAACACGGGCAATGTAACACTCACCAATATCAAGGTAACTGAAAATAAAAACATCTCTTCCAAAGCGGTGACCATTGACAAGCTGGACGCCAATGAAAGCAAGCAGGTCCAGTTTGAAGTTACCATGGGCAGCAAAAACCTCACCAGCGGCGCCACCATCACCTACAAGGCCTCCGGCTCCAATCAGACGCTGAAATATACACAAGAAAACGCCACCATCACGCTGGGTGAAGCAAACCTATCGGCAAAACTTAATACCAGCGCCGCCGGTGTAAACGTCGGTGAAACGGTGAAGCTGACGCTAACGCTCGAAAACGGGGGCAACATCAGCTACAACAACCTGAAGGTGACCGATCCCGTTCTTGGCGAAGTTTTCGCCAATCAGGAGCTTGCTGCAGGTGCCAGCAAAACGCTGGAAAAAGAAGTCACTATGATGGCCAGCGGCGAGTATTTGTTCACCATTCTCGCCACCGACAATACCGGTTCCGAAATCAGCGTCACCACAGACAAGGTGACTGTCAATGCTGTGGATCCAAACAAAAAGCTGGTTCTTACCGTGAACGCCACGGCGGACAAGCTGGAGGTATACAGTCAGCCGGCGCAGGTACGGTTTGAAATCGCCGTGACGAATGCCAGCGAGTTCGAGGCGAAAGATGTAATTTTGCGCCATGGCAACACCGAATTGTATAAATTCACCACCATCAAGGCGGGCGAGACGAAAAGAATCACAAGAGACACCAGCATTTCCCAGGCCGGGAAGTTCCAGTTCACCGCCACCTGCAAGGATTTGTTGGGGAACGACGCGACATTTGATAGCAACCCCCTCACCATCACATTTTCTGTGCCTACGCCGGAACCCACCACCGTGCCTCAGCGTACCCCTTCTCCATTGATAACGGAGCCGATCCCCACAAGCGCCGGGCTTTCCCCTGCCTTTACCACCGCCAAGAACGTTTCATTCGTTCTGTTCGGGCTGTTTCTTGTGCTCCTGGGCGGCAGCCTGCTTTTGATGCTGGTCGCCTTCTCCAAGCGCATTGCCCAAAGAAGGCAATCCGAAGCGGCGCTGGATCACTTGGAACGTGGAACGCGCAGGGATTATACCACGCCTGGCGAAGAGGATGAAGCGGAGGAGCCTTCTGTTCTCTATAGGGGGGACGATGAGGATCAGGGAGGGCTGGAGGCCGACCCGCTCCTCACGCTGCAGGATGATGAATTGCCTCACATGAAGTACGTCCGCGGCGAACATGCCACAGAAAATGACTCGTCCTCTCCCGATGAGAACGAGGATGATCTGCCCAAGGCTGAAGAAGCATACCGCGAGTTGACGGAAGAGGAGGCGGCCATCCTGTCCGGGGGCACAGGCCATTACCGCCTGGCACGCACCATAAGCTCCAAACCGGAGGATGAGCAGGCAGCGTCCACCTCCAGTCATACAGCCCGCCACCGCCGCACTTCACGAACCGGCCAAACTGAAAAAAACCTGGATATGTAGTAATATTTTAAAATAAAAGGCCGCCGTCAAAAGCGGCCTTTTTCGATGTTCAGATGCGGGAAGGGAGTTTTTCAAAAAGAGCGCTTCCCTCTCTTTTCATGAACATACCCGCTTTTTTCGGACATGCAGTTGCTTCCAATGTAAATTCCGGGTATAATCATACGGGCAGGAGTGGAGGTGTCGCATGTTTGCAGGTTTTCCGGAGGCTACCATCCAGTTTTTCCTGAGCTTGCGCTTTAACAATCATGTAACTTTTTTTGAGGAGCACAAGGAGGAATACCTCCAAAATGTGCAAGCACCTTTTTACGCTTTTATCGAAGAAATGGCTCCCCACATGCGTGAGATCGACAGCGCCATGGAAGTACGTCCCGCCAAATGCCTGGCCCGCATCCGGCGCGACGTGCGCTTCACGAAGGACAAGTCCCCCTTCCGGGATCATTTGTGGCTGCTGTTCAGGAAAGCGGCTGAGCCAAGGGACGGAAGCCTGATGTTCTGGTTTGAGGTTTCGCCGGAGTCCACCGGCTGGGGCCTGGGCTTTTGGGGCGAAAACCGGCCCGTTTTCGACCTGATGCGCCGCCGCATGGCCGCAAATCCGAAAGCTTTCGCCGAATTGCTGGATAGCTGCAATCTTGCGGAGCACAAGCTGCAAATGGGTGGCGAATCCTTCAAGCGCATGGCTGTACCGGTTAAGGTTCCACCCGTGCTGCATCCCTGGTATACCGCCAAGGAATTGTACATTCATCAATCGGAAACACAACTCAACTGGATCTATTCCCCCGATATCGTAAACCGCGTGGCGAGGGATTATATGGCTTTGACGCCGCTGTACAAGGCGCTGCGCGGCATGATGGAGGAAATTTCCAATATTCCCGATCAGATGTGACCCCCAAGCAAGGAGGTTTGTATGGACTGGATGGCCCTCAAAAGCGGCAGCGATATACGCGGCGTTGCCGTTGGTGAAGATGCTGTATTGACTTCAAATGTGGCCCGTGCGCTGGGTGCTGCCTTTGTGCGCATGCTCTGTGCTCATACGGGCAAAGCAGCAGAATCCCTCACCGTTTCCATTGGCCGGGATTCACGCATCTCCGGGCCGGAGCTTCTTTTATCTGCCGCAAAGGGCATGGCGCAGGCAGGTGCAAAAGTGTTGGATTTCGGTCTGTGCACCACCCCCGCCATGTACATGAGCATTCTTACCGAGGGATTCAAGGTAGACGGTGCAATCATGGTCACCGCCAGCCACCATCCCTACCGGCTGAACGGCTTGAAGTTCTTAGAGGAGAAGGGCGGACTTTCGGGGGAAGAAATCACCCGGCTTTTGCAGGATGGTTCCACCCTTTCCTTGGAAAGCTTGCCGGGCGGCGGCAGTATGTCGCAAACGCCCTTTTTGCCCGCCTATCAAAAACTGCTGGCGGACCGGATAAAAAGGGGCCTGGGAGTGGATTCAGCAAGGCCTCTGACTGGCCTGCATGCGGTGGTGGATGCAGGCAACGGTGCGGGCGGCTTTTTCGCCGATATGCTTCAAAACCTGGGAGCCTGGGTAGACGGCAGCCAGTTCCTTGAGCCTGACGGCATGTTCCCGGGGCATATGCCTAACCCGGAAAACGAAGAGGCCATGGCTTCCATCTCCGCCGCCGTCAAACGGGCGAAGGCGGATGTGGGCGTTATCTTTGATGCCGACTGTGACAGAGCCGCCATCGTGGATAATGCGGGAAGGGAAATCAACCGCAACCGCCTGATTGCCCTGATTTCCGCCATATTGCTCAGCGAGAAGCAGGGGCTGACCATTGTTACCGACTCTGTCACCTCCTCGGGACTTAACCAGTTCATCACGGAATGGGGCGGCGTGCATTACCGATACAAGCGGGGCTACCGCAACGTGATCGATGAGGCCATCCGCTTAAATCATACCGGCATCGACTGCCCCCTGGCCATTGAAACCAGCGGCCACGCGGCGTTTAGGGAAAACCACTTTCTGGATGACGGCATGTACCTGGTAACTCTTTTGATCGTGGAGGCCATGAAGCGCAAGCAAGCGGACAAAACATTGGGCAGCCTTCTTGAGGGGCTGCGGGAACCGGTGGAAAGTGCTGAAATCCGGCTGAAGATCACAGCCCCCGACTTCCGCATGGCGGGCAAAGCGGCCATCCAGCAGATTCTCGATTATGCATCCTCTATGGAGGATTGGCATATCGCCCCCGACAGCAGGGAAGGTGTCCGCATCAATTTTGATCTGGGAGAGGGATTCCAAAACGGCTGGTTCCTTTTGCGGCTGTCGGTACATGATCCCGTTCTTCCGCTCAATGTGGAAAGCGATGTGCCTGGCGGCACACGGTACATGCTGGAATCGCTGCTAAAGGCCTTGAAAGATGCACCGGGCATCGAGGTGCAGCCTATACAGGAAAGACTGGAAACTCTTTCATCATAAAAAATACTGGAGGTTTTGCGGAAATGAACATCACGGAAAAGACAATCAATACCATCCGAGTGCTGGCCGCCGACACAGTGCAAAAGGCCAACAGCGGCCATCCCGGCGCGCCCATGGGCATGGCGCCCATGGCATATGCCGTATGGGCCGAGGCCATGCGCCACAATCCCGCTAATCCCGCCTGGAAGGACCGTGACCGCTTTGTCCTTTCCGGGGGCCATGCCAGCGCACTTATATACACACTGCTTCACCTGTTCGGCTATGGCCTTACCATGGATGAGCTGAAATCCTTCCGTCAATGGGGCAGCAAAACCCCCGGTCATCCCGAGTTTGGCCACACCGTGGGCGTGGAAACCACCACCGGCCCCCTGGGCCAGGGCATCGCCAACGCGGTGGGATTTGCTATGGCGGAGACCATGCTGGCCGCCAAGTTCAACCGGGCAAACTTCAATGTGGTGGATCACTACACATACTGCTTCTGCGGCGACGGCGACATGATGGAAGGCATCTCTGGCGAGGCCGCTTCCCTGGCGGGAACGCTGAAATTAGGCAAGCTGATCCTCCTGTATGACGACAATGAGATTTCCATCGAGGGCAGCACCGACATCGCCATGAAGGAAGACGTCGGAGCGCGCTATGCAGCCTATGGCTGGCATGTGCAGCATGTGACGGATGGCAACGATGTCAAGCAAATCGCCGCCGCCATTTTAGCCGCCAAGGCGGATGACCGCCCCTCCCTGATCGTGGTGCCCACCACTATCGGCTTTGGCTCCAGCAGGGCCGGAAAGGCCAGCGCCCATGGCGAGCCTCTGGGGGTGGAGAACGTGCAGGCCGCCAAGGTCACCCTCGGCATGCCGGAGGATTCCTTCTACGTGCTGCCTGAAGTATACGGCCACCTTGGCGAAATCGTGAAAAAAGGCGAAGCGGCCGAAGCGGCCTGGACCAAGCTGTTTGCGGAATATAAGAAGGCCTATCCGGAATTGGCGGTGGAGTGGGATGTCTGGTTCTCCCAAAAGCTCCCGGAAGGCGCGCTGGACGGCGATGACCTGTGGCAGTTCCCCGAAAAAATGGCTACCCGCAACACTTCCTTTGAAATGATCAATCGCCTGGCTGAGCGGATTCCCAACCTGGTAGGCGGATCCGCCGACCTGGCACCTTCCACCAAGACGCTGATTAAAAACGGCGGCGATTACAGCGCGGAAAACAGGACCGGGCGCAACCTTCACTTCGGCGTACGGGAACATGCCATGGCTGCCATCTCCAACGGGTTGGCCATTCACGGAGGTTTGCGGGTTTACTGCGCCACATTCTTTGTGTTCAGTGATTACATGAAGAATGCCATGCGCCTGTCGGCCATTATGAAGGCCCCCGTCACCTATGTGCTGACCCACGACTCCATCGGCGTGGGCGAGGATGGCCCTACCCACCAGCCCATTGAGCATTTGGCCGGGCTTCGCGCCATTCCCGACCTTAATGTGTTCCGCCCGGCGGACGGCCCTGAAACGGCCGCGGGCTGGATTACCGCACTTGTAAGCGGCTTGCCCACTTGCCTGGTTCTGACCAGGCAGGATCTGCCCCGGCAGGCTGGCAGCGGCCCCGACGCCTTCAAGGGCGGATACATCCTTTCCGGCGGCAAAAAGCAAACGCCGGACGTCATCCTCATGGCCAGCGGCAGCGAAGTAGCCCCCATGATGGCGGCACAGAAGCTTTTGTGGGAGGAGAACATTGACGCAAGGGTCGTGTCGATGCCCTGCATGGAGCTATATGACCAGCAAAGCGCCCAATACAAGGAAAGCGTATTGCCCTTTAGTGTCCGTGCGCGGGTGGCCATGGAAGCCGGTACCTCCATGCCCTGGTACAAATATGTAGGGCTGGATGGGAAAGCACTGTGCATCGACCATTACGGTGCCTCCGCCCCCGCCGGCAAGCTGTTTGAAACTTACGGCTTCACAGCCTCAAACGCTGTGGAAGCGGCCAAAAAGGTTCTCGGTAAATAAAGAAGCACATGATAAAGATGCTGCCCGGCTGGAGTTTCTCCCGACCGGGCAGCATTTCTTTTCCATTAATTGAATTACAGTGGCAAATCTCTTTTTTGAAAAGCAGCAAACCCCGCCAAATACAGCACAATTCCGATGCCTGCAAGGATAGGAAGGCCGATCATGGCGCCGCTGTCCCCGTGGGAAAGCCCCACTTCATCGAACAATGAAATAATGGTGGCATATTTCAGCCATTCCAGCTTGCCGCCCATGTTGGAAAGCATACTGATCAGATAAAACAGGACCGATACCCCGGCGCCGATGCCCAGGGACTGCTTCGTTTCGTTGCTGATACAGGAGGCGAAAAAGCAGATGCCGCCGATGGCAAAATGAAGAAGAAATGCGCCGATGTTCAACCTCAGTATGGCCGGTATGTCCAGCTGGCCGGGAAACACAACCTCGCTTATTGCAATGCAAAACCCTGTGCAGAACAGTATCAACGCAAGCAGAGCTGCCTGCAGAACCGCCCATTGCGTTACGACCACGGTCAGCCGCTTCCTGGGCGCCGCCAGCAGATATGCCATGGAACCGGTATCAACCAGCTTTGCCACCAGCCGGTTGCACAGCATGATCACAAGCACCATGGGAAAGAGCACCATCAAAAAGCCATAAAGGTAGTTGGTGATGAAGGACGTGAGGGTGCTCCCCGCCTGATCCATATTGAACATCGCCATCAATTGCGGCATAGCCTTGACCATCTGCTCCAGCGTTTCCCCCAGCTTCGGGTCGAACATATAGATGATCATGGAAAAATACATTGCCAGCACCCCGATAAATATCACTACCGGGACATAGCTGGACTGTACACCCCTTTTGAAGAGCCGTCCGTTGATCATTTGCCATTCCCCCCATAATAGTGCAGAAAGATTTCCTCCAAGCTCTGCTCCACCACTTCAATGTTCGTCACCGGATATCGGCCCATGGCTTGGATAAACGCCTGCATGTCCTGGCGCACGGTGACTGTGACCCTGTTTTTCTCCCGGCCGGTGACAGCGAGCTTCTCCTGCGCAAACGCCATAGCCGCTTCTTCATCGGAAAGCGTCACCATATAGGCCCTTTGCTTTTTTGCTTTCAGGGATGCTGCATCTTCCACCGCTACCAGATGGCCTCCCTTTAAAATTCCTACCCGGTCGCAGGTGCGTTCCACTTCCTCAAAGAGGTGGGAGGACATCAATATTGTCTTGCCCCGCTGCTTCTCCTCCAGGATAAGGTCGATAAACCGGTTCTGCATCAGCGGATCCAGGCCGCTGGTGGGTTCGTCCAGCAACAGGACTTCGGGGTCGTGCATGAAGGCGCATATGATGCCCACCTTCTGCTTCATGCCTTTGGACATCTTTTTGAGCTTCCCCTTGGGGTTCAATTCAAACTGCGTCATGAGCTTTTCGGCCCGTGAGAAATCCTTCTGGCCGCGGTATTCGGCCATGAACCGAAGAAAGCCGATGCCCGTCATATCCTCCAGAAAAGCCATTTCTCCGGGGATATAGCCCAGCGATTTTTGAATGTCGGATGATTTTTGCCAGCAATCCAGACCACCGATGGAAAGGCTGCCCTTCTGCGGCCTAATGAACCCCATCAGATGGCGGATGGTAGTGGTTTTCCCGGCACCGTTAGGGCCAAGGAAGCCGAATACCTCACCCTTGGGAATGGAAAAGGAAAGATCGAACACTCCCCTGCCTGCACCGTAATCCTTGGTAAGACGGCTGATCTCTATCATGTTCAAAGATACTCCTCCTTGTAAAACTGCCTGCGCATCAGATCAAGGCAGACAAGATACTTCTCACTGAGCGTTTCGAAGTCCCTGTTCCCCGGGTGGAACTCCATGTCCATAAACCCCTGGGCGCTCCAGAGCACCAGATCCAGCACCTGTTCCGGATCAACGCCCTCCTTGAACTTGCTTCTGTCAATGAGCCTTAAAATCCCTTCCCTCTGGTTGATGATGAAATGAGCATTGAAATCATCCAGCGCTTCGGAAGCTTCCTGATCACGCCGAAGGAAAATGTTCATCAGAAAATCAAAGATAAAGGGATAGGTATGCATGATCTCCACCTTGGCATGGTGCGTCAGGATCATCAAAGTAAAAAAATCATTCTCAGCCAGGAGGTTGTGTCCAGCCATCTTTTGCCTGACGAAACGGATACTGTACTCATACACATACTGAAGCAGTTCGCGCTTGTTGTGAAAGTAATGAAATAGCAGCCCCTTGGAAATGCCGGCCGATGATGCGATATCATCGGTAATCGCCCCTTTGTAGCCGTTCTCGCCAAAGGATTGCAAAGCGGCGTTCAATATGCGGTCCTGCTTTTCCTGCGGTAAGGCCAGAAACTTTTCATTCAATGCACTCCACCTCCTTTCATTGACTGACCGGGCCGGTCAATCTATATTATAGCCCGTTGACCAAAACGAACAAGACCCTGTTTATAAAAATAATCGAAATTCGCACAAATAAAATCGCCGCCCATAGGAGCGGCGATTCCTCATGACCTTATCTTAGCCATGTACTGCTGCGAACAATCTCATTCCGTTTTCAGGGAAAGCGCCATATCCAGTATATCGTCCGCCAATTGAACCTTGCTTTGCAGCGGGCGCTCTAAAACCCCCTCCGCAGTAATCAAGGTAGCGATGTTGGTATCCACGGTAAAGCCCGCGCCAGGCTTTGAGACATCATTGGCCACGATCATATCAGCGTTCTTCTTTTTCAGTTTGGCCTTTGCATTTTCCACCAGGTTTTCCGTTTCAGCGGCAAAGCACACCAGAACCTGCCCCGGCTTTTTGCGCTCCCCAATGGCTGCGGCGATGTCCGGATTCTCCACCATGTGAAGGGTAAGCACTTCTTCCCCATGCTTTTTCAGCTTCTGGCTGCTGGGATGTAAAAAACGGTAATCCGCCGGGGCTGCCGCCTGAATAATCACATCATGCTCTTGGCAGCGCGTGATCATCGCGTCATACAGATCCCGCGTGGTTTCGACATTCACCACCGTGACACCTTGAGGGGCGGATAAGTGGACAGGCCCGCTCACCAGCGTCACCTGGGCTCCGCGCTTATACGCCTGTTCCGCAATGGCATACCCCATCTTGCCGGAGGAATCATTGGTAAGATAGCGCACCGGGTCCAGCCGTTCCCTGGTAGGTCCGGCAGTCACCAGTACGCGCAAACCGGCCATATCCTGCTTTTGCGCAAGGATCGCTTCAATCGCATCCACGATCTCCTGTGGCTCCGCCATGCGGCCCACACCGCTTGTGCCCTCCGCCAGAAAGCCCGTTCCGGGTCCAACAGCCATTACACCTCGTGTCTTTATTACCCGCATGTTCTCCCGGGTGGCCTCCGCCTCCCACATGTTTGTATTCATGGCCGGAGCTACCAGGATAGGCGCGCGGGTAGCCAGCACTGTGGTGGAGAGCATGTCGTCGGCAATGCCATGCGCCATCTTCGCCAGTATATTGGCCGTGGCTGGAGCGATGCAAAAAAGCGAAGCCCGTTTGGCCAGGGCGATGTGCTCCACCTCCCAGGTTTCCGGGCGCTCAAAAGTATCCGTCACTACGGGATGGTTGGATATCGTTTCAAAGGTGAGGGGCGTCACAAACTCACAGGCGTTTTTTGTCATAATGACAAACACCTGTGCTCCCAATTTGCGCAGCCTGGAAGCCACCTCCACCGCTTTATAGGCGGCGATGCCTCCCGTTACCCCCAGCACGATGTCCTTCCCCTGCAGTGTCATTTGTTACTCCTCCGCGTCAGCATTGCGGGCATAGATAATGAGGCCACGGTTGATTTCTTCCACCGCCAGCTTCAGCGGCTTCATTTCCTTGCGGTCCAAAAGCGGCTGGCTCCCCGCCACCAGCTGGCGTGCACGCTTGGCCGTTTCCACCACCAGGGTATAGCGGCAATCCACCTTTTCACTCAGTTCCACAATGGTTGGTTCCACGATCGACATATTTTACTCCTCCTACAACTTCTATTCTTCCGAAACGGTCGGAAAAAACCGGATCGTTCTTTGCTTTTCGGCGGTCACAATGCTGTACAGCTGTTCATAGGCCAAATCCAGTTCATCGTTTACCACTGCGTATTGGTATCGTGACAATTGCTCGATCTCTCCCCGGGCGTTGCCCAAACGGCGCCTGATCTCCACCGGATCATCCGTATTCCTGGTGTGAAGCCTTACCTCCAGCGCCTTGTAGCTGGGGGGAAGGATGAATACGGTCACGCACTCCTTTTCCTTTTCCATTACCTTACGGGCACCCTGGGGATCAATATCCAGCAGAATGTTTTCCCCACGCTCCATGCTTTCATACACCTGGGACTTCAGTGTTCCATACCGGTGGCCGTGCACCGTGGCATGCTCCAAAAAGGCATCTTCCGCAAGGAGTTGGTCAAAGCGTTCATCGGAAATAAAGTGATAATGAACGCCTTCCGTCTCATTGCTGCGGCGCGCCCGCGTGGTGGCGCTTACGGAAAACCGAAAGCTTGGATCCCCCTTCAAAAGCCGTTGCGCCAGCGTTCCCTTTCCCGTTCCCGAAGGCCCGGAAATGACCAGAAGCATGCCCTTTCTAAGTAGCTGCATTCCCCTATTCCTCTCCTTCATCCTCGCCGGACGATGTTTCCCGCGCACTTAAGCGGTTCGCCACCGTTTCAGGCTGTACAGGGGAAAGCACCACATGATCGCTGTCCATGACAATGACCGCCCTGGTTCGCCTGCCGTAGGTAGCGTCTATCAGCCGCCCGCTTTCCCTCGCATCCTGCACAAGGCGTTTCACCGGTGCGGATTCGGGGCTGATGATAGCGATCAGCCTGGTGGCGGAAACCATGTTGCCAAAACCGATATTGATGAGCTTAGGCCCCATCCTATCCCTCTTTTCCGGTCAGACGCCCGTCATTCAATATTCTGAACCTGCTCCCTGAGCTTTTCTATTTCGCATTTGGCGGCCACCACCCAATTGGTGATCTCCGCGTCAGCGGCCTTGGAACCGATGGTATTGACTTCCCGGTTCAATTCTTGCACCAAAAAGTCCAATTTTCGCCCCGCTTCACCGTCACCTTTCATGCAGTTTCGCATTTGCTGTATATGGGAGGAAAGGCGGGATAGTTCCTCATCAATGGCGCAGCGATCCGCAAACAACGCCACCTCCTGAGCCAGCCGCTGAGGTTCCACCGGCGAAATTGCAAGTTCATTAAGCCGTGCTTCCAGCCTTTCCCGGTATAGCTGCGCTACCTGCGGTGCCTTTTGATCTATCTTGCAGGCAAGCAGTTCCAGCTGCTGCAAATGAAATTCAAGATCGCTTAGGAGCGCTTCGCCCTCCTTTTCCCGCATGGCAACCACATCCGCAAGCACCGATTCCAGCGTTTTGCACATGAGAACCGTGACCGCCTCCCGGTCTTCCTCCCGCTCCGTGACACGAAGCACATCCGGCAAAGCTATCAGATGAGATAGCGCAATGTCGTTGGGGATTTCCGCTACCGTCTCCATGCGGCCAAGCGCCTGCTTATAAGCAAAAAGCAGCGGCTCGTCTACCGAAACCTCCCGGGCATCCTCCCGGTTGTTTCGATAATTCAAAAAAACGTCGGCGTGACCCCTTTTCAATGTAGTCGATAGTTGGGCGCGGATCGGTTCCTCCAGAAAGTTCAAATTCCTTGGCATCCGAAAGCCAATGTCCAAAAAACGGTGGTTTACCGTCTTGACCTCCACCGTCATCTCACGGCCATCCGACTGAAATTGTCTGCGCCCGTACCCTGTCATGCTGCGCATCTGACGACCTCCGCTGTCTTCCTCAAGTCATATATTATACCACAGATAAAACTTCCTGAAAAGCCATATATTCGGTTTTTTCGAAATTCAGGTGTTCCTGTCCCGGCATACACGGCGCAGACGGCGATGCGTCAATTCCCTCTATGGGAACACTTGCATTCTTGTCCGCATAATGTAAACATTGGATGGAGTTCATCCAAATTTCGCAGAAGAATGAGGATTGTGTATGAGATTTCCCAATTATCATTATCCGCCCCAGGGTGTCGGCCCCGGAGGCTACGGCCCAGTCCGCCGTCCCTGCTATCCGCCTCCCTGCCCGGCGCCCCATATACGACCTGTAATGTCCTGCCCCATGCCACCTCATCCTCCCTCTCCCTTTCCGCCTAGCCCCCCTTGTCCTCCGCCCCCCTGTCCTCCATGTCCTCCTTGCCCCCCTTGTCCTCCTTCTCAATGTATTCCGGGACCTCCGGGACCTCCGGGCCCTCCGGGTCGTCAGGGACCTCCGGGCCCTCCGGGTCCTATGGGTTGTAGAGGATTTATAGGACCAACCGGGCCTACCGGGCCTACCGGAGCAACAGGCGCTACTGGTGCAACAGGTGCTACCGGGCCCACTGGACCGACAGGAGCCACAGGGCTGACCGGTGCTACCGGAGCCACGGGCGCCACAGGACCTACCGGAGCTACTGGCATTACCGGCGCTACCGGAGCCACGGGCGCCACAGGACCTACCGGGCCTACGGGACCCACTGGACCTACTGGACCCACGGGACCCACGGGACCCACCGGGCCTACGGGTGATCCAGGGCCTACGGGACCCACTGGCCCCACCGGACCTACGGGACCCACCGGGCCTACGGGACCCACCGGGCCCACTGGCGATACAGGCCCCACCGGACCTACCGGACCTACTGGGCCTACGGGACCTACCGGGCCTACTGGTGATACAGGTCCCACCGGACCTACTGGTGATACAGGACCTACCGGGCCTACGGGACCCACCGGACCCACCGGACCCACCGGGCCCACGGGACCCACCGGACCTGACAATGAGCTGCTGGGCATTCAGACTCAACTGACGACCGGTGGCGGAGCTTTGATTGCCGATGGCGCTACGCTCATCTTCAATACCATTACCAATGACCAAGCGAACGATATCAGCTATAATATCGCCACGGGTGTATTCACTATCACCGCTCCCGGCAACTACTACGTTACCTGGTGGGTTGCCGTAGACGGTGCTGATGGGCCGATCAATCTAGCCTTTGCCGTTGAATTGAATGGCGGCGGCGGTGTGATTGGCACTGCACCCACCGTCACGGGGCAAATCAACGGCAGTGCCTTGATCACCGTTGTAGCAACGCCTGCTACTATTACCCTTGTCAACGCCACAGGCGCTACGATTGTGCTCGCAGACACAATCGTACAAGCCAATCTGATTATTACGGAGGTTGGCCTGCTGTAACAACAAACGGGGCCGCCGGTTTTTAGCCGGCGGCCTTTTCCTTTGACTCATTCCGCTACTTTTTTGTGGGTTCTGGTACCTGCTCGGAAGTTCCAATACCCAGTATCTCCGCCGCCCGGCGGGCGCTTGCATTGGTACCCGATGTTTTTCCCACATGGATGATTTGCTCTCCCATGAACACCATGGTCGCCGTCTGTCCGCCATCCAAATTGAATCCCGTTTGGCAATCTTTTTCCAGCAATCTTTCCGCCAGGAACGAGATGCCCGCACCCTTACTCTTGTTATGACGTCCCTCCAGCATCATGGCAAAATAGTGGCCCGGTTCCACCATGCCCACCGCCGTACGGGGAGCGCTGCTTTTACCATACTTCTTTAGCGCCGCGTCATTCAATGCGCCGTCCATAATCAAATAGGGGCCGAAAGCCAGCACATCCAGCGCGCCCATCTCAAGGTATTCCTGGGCAGTATGCGCATCGGAGGCGTAAACCTCCATGCGCCCGTCAGGATAAAGCGCCATGTTGTCCAGATTGGGAAAGGTGCCTTTGTTGTGGGCAAGCGTCTTTTCCGCCAGGATAACGCCGTCACGGATGAGGATGCCTGAACGCTGCTTTTGCCGAAGCCTCAAATGGGCGAAATCGCTGTTGACAGCAAACACTGTACCGTTTTTCTTGGCAATATTGGCAGGCCAATCTTCGCTTTGTACACGCTCTTCCGGGTCGTTGGGGATACAGCGGAAAACTTCACCGTCCCGGCTCCAGATTTCCGCTTCGTACCAGGTAAGGTTTTTCTTCTTGTCGTATTTGCGGAAGATTTCCACCTTCAGCGCTCCGGAAGCATACCGCCAAACACCATCGTCTTCGTTTTGATAGACGAATTCCCCTTCCGCCAAAAAGCCCATATCATTAAGCTCGGGAAAATCGCCTTCTGCCGCCTGCGCAAACACCACAGGAAAAAGGAGCGTTATCAAGACCAGCAGTGACAACAACCGTTTCATGTCGTTTCCTCGCTTCTTCAGGCTATAATACTATTGAAAAACATTAATGCTTTGATGCCGCGAGAGATTTTGGTGCAGTACAAGGAGACGGAGCGACGCGTAGCAGCGCTACGTGGAGCGGAAGTCGACAAAGTAATGCATCAAAAGATCCGTGGCATCGGAGCGTTAAGGTTTTGAAATAGTATAAGTCATTTGAGCATATCATGAAAAAAGGGCGGCATCAATGGAAATACGCTTTCCAGCCGCCACAAACCGCTTTTTTTACAATCGTTGCATTTTTCACCCAATGCCCATCAGCCGGTGCAGAACCTCCTGGTACCCTTGCTCCACATTGCCAAGGTCCCGGCGGAAACGGTCCAGGTCCAACGGTTCATGGGTTCTTGCATCCCAGAACCGGCAGGTGTCCGGAGAAATCTCATCCGCCAGTATGATCTGCCCGTCATACCTTCCAAACTCCAGCTTGAAATCAATCAGCTCAATGTCAATGTCCTTCAAATGAGCTGTCAGTATCTCGTTGATCTTCAGAGCCATATCATACATGTCAGACAGTTCTTCCTGAGTACAAAGACCCATGGCCCGGATATGGGTTTCATTAATAAGGGGATATTCCAGCTCTTCATCCTTGAGGTTACATTCCAATACGGTGCTTATAAGACGCGTTCCCTCCGTATAGCCGATGCGCTTAGCCAGGCTCCCGGCTACAATGTTGCGCACCTTGACCGTCACCGGTACGATTTCCACCCGCTTTATAAGGGATTGCCTTGCGTCCAGTTTGCTGACATAATGGTTTGGAATCCCATGTTCGGATAACAGCGTAAACAGATGGCAGCATATTTCGTTGTTGATTTCACCCTTGCCGACGATCCGCCCGCGCTTGAGCCCATGGAATGCGATGGTTTCATCTTTAAAATAAACAACCAGGAGGTTCGGGTCATCCGTCTCATAAATTCGTTTACCCTTGCCTTCACAGATCAGTCCGCCAATTTTCATGCACGATGCTCCTTTGCGTCCTGCCTATAGAACTATAAGACGTTGGCAATTATTTTAACAGAAAAGGAATGCTACTTCAATAAAATTTCCGATTTATGTCCATATTCCGTGTATTTTCAGCAAAGTGCCCATCCTCTAGCCAGTCATGTTCCCATCCCTGCTTAAAAAAACCAGCAGGCAGCCTGTCTTTAAATGAATAACTGCCTCCGGTCCCATAAACTCATTGCTGATCCCCAGTGGGAAATCCTCTGTCAGCACCGCGTCCCGCAACGGATATTTCACATGCTCAAGCGTCACACCTTCGCAAGGAATGGCATATGCCAAAACCGACAGCTTGAAGCCGCCTTGCCGTGAGATGCGCCTGACCCCCGGCTCCATGGCCGTGACACGGTTGTTTCTATCCATCATCCACATGGACAATCCACGCCGGGCCGCATATACCAATAGCTGCAAGTTGGCTGCGGTATGGTCAAGCCGGCCCCCGATTCCCCCGGCCAGCACAAAGGAATCGCAGCCCGCATCAAGTCCACGCTGAAGGCACAAAAAGGTATCCGTCTCATTTTTTTCCCGCTCAGCCTGAAAAACGAGGCACTCCGGCGGAAGATCATCCGGCATCTTTCCCAGGGAATCAAAATCCCCTACCAGCACGTGGGGAGTGATATCCTCCCTCCGGGCCAAAGCATAGCCGCCATCGGCACAGACGATAAAATCATCCTCCCGCAGTGCCACCACATCGCGTATGCCATCTGGTGCCCAGGCCGGGATGATTACGCACCGCCGCATGGCCATCACCTTCTAACAATGTTCATGATCATTGAAAAAAAGCTGCATCCGGAAAGCCTGCAGGGAACGCCTGCTTTCCGGATACAGCTTATACCAATTTTTATTATTCGGCCTTGGGTTCTTCCGGAGCAGCTTCTTCCGGTACAGCTTCTTCCTTGACATCTTCCTGCTCCGCCTTGGGGGCCGCCGCGTCAAACTCCCCTTCGCCGGGAATATCCTGGCTGTAATTGAAGGCTTCATCTTCCAGCACTTCGCGGATGCTCAGGCTGATGCGCTTTTCAGCGGGTTCCACCTTCAGTACCTTCACGCGGACGATTTGACCAACCTTTACCGCGTCTTCCACCTTCTGCACACGGGTCAGGGCGCACTGGGAAATGTGCACCAAGCCGTCCAGGCCGGGCTCCAACTCCACAAACGCGCCGAAGGTGGTGATGCGCACCACTTTGCCTTCCACCACGGAACCGATGGCGTATTTCTCTTCCGCCACATCCCAGGGTTTGGGCTGAAGCTGCTTGTAACCTAACTGGATGCGTTCCCTTTCCCGGTCCAGGGACAGAATTTTGACCTGCACTTCCTGGTTGGGGGCAACGACTTCGGAGGGATGCTTGATGCGGCCCCAGCTCAGGTCCGTCACATGGATCAAGCCGTCCACACCGCCCACATCCACAAAGGCGCCAAAGTCGGTCAGCCTGCGGACGATGCCGGCAACGACCTCGCCCTCCGCCAATTTATCCCAGGCTTCTTTTTTCTTGGAGGCGCTTTCTTCCTGAAGGAAGGCTTTGCGGCTGGCCACAATGCGCTTTTTCTGCTTGTCCACTTCGATGATTTTCAGTTTGATGGGTTTGCCCACAAACTCGGAAATCTTTTCCACATACCGCTGGGACAGCTGGGAAGCCGGCACAAAGGTGCGTATACCATCCACATCGGCAATCAGGCCGCCCTTGACGGCTTCCTTGCCTACACCTTCGACATATTCGCCCGCATCAAATTTTGCCATCAGCGCATCCCAGGACTTACGGTTGACGATGTTGCGCTGGGAAAGCACCACATTGCCCTCGCCGTCATTGACCTTGACCACTTCAACTTCGATCTCCTGGCCCAACTCGACATCGTCGGACGACAGGTCGGTGCGCTTGATCAGGCCGTCAGACTTGTAGCCGATGTTGACGCAGATCTCATCATCGGTGATCTGGACGACGGTGCCGGTAACGGTCTGGCCGGGTTTGATTTTGACCAGAGTTGCCTCCACATCCGCCATGAAGTTGGTTTTGTTTTCTTCTTCCGCGGGAAGCATCTGATCCTGTTGTTCCTTGTCGATCATGCGGGTGACAACCTCCTTAAGTGACCAATCCGGCGTAGACGCGCCAGCGGTTATTCCGATGAGATCTGAATGGATATCTGCAAAGCCCGGCGGGATATCCGCCGCACGCTCTACCAAAATGGTTCTTTTGCACAGCTCCTTACATGTTTCAAAGAGCTTGCGCGTATTGGCACTTGACATACCGCCCACCACGATCATGGCATCCGCCCTTGAGGCCAGATCCCTGGCCTCCTCCTGCCGTCTTCTCGTCTCCGGGCAGATGGTGTCTTTCACCGTGATGCCGTGAATCCTCTGGCGGAGCAGCCCGGCGATCCTTTCCCACTTGTCTGGGGGAAAAGTTGTCTGCACCACCACCAAAGCTTCTTCCATCGGCGGCAAACCGGCGATTTCCGCTTCTTCCTTAAGGATATAAACCGGCCCATGGCACCAGCCTGCCGTACCCCGAACCTCCGGATGGTCATGCTGCCCCACCAGGATCACCGGCTTTCCACCGGCGGAATACTCGGATACGATTTGATGGAGCTTATCCACAAAGGGACAGGTGCAGTCCATGATGGGGATACTCGTGTCGCCCAGGGTTTGGAGCGTTTGAGGGGTGACGCCGTGGCTGCGGATGAGAACCGTACGCCCGCCGATCGCCTCCAGCGTATCCACCGCCGGAGCGCCCTTTTCTTTCAGCAGCGCCACAACCTGCGGATTATGGGTTAACTCCCCCAGCGTGCAAAGAGGTTTCCCCTCCTCCGCCGCACGAAGGGCTGTTGTGACCGCCCGTTGAACCCCCATACAAAACCCTGCGTGGGTTGTGATTTCCAGCGGCATAGCCATTCCTTTCCGCAAAAAAACACTAATGTAACGAAATTCGCTGCAGAACACATTTTTCCTGCTAAAATGTAAAAAAATTTTTGTTAAGCCGCTATAGAAACTTTACGCGCCGGCCTTTTTGGCAAATTCGGCATACAAGGCGGCGATCCTTAACAAAAGAGCGTCGCTGGATTCCTTGCCCACGCCCATTTCCCGCAAATCATCCATGGGGATGGGCACATCGGCGTAGCAATGGATGCGGCGGAAAGGCTGCAGCTTGCCATGAATGTACATGGGTACCACAGGCACACCGCTGCGCAGCGCAAGCAGTGCCACGCCTGCCTCCAATTCCTCCATATTGCCTTTTTTGAATCTGGTCCCTTCCGGAAAAATCCCCAGCGCCCGGCCTTCCCGCAGTGCCTGTGTACAGGTGCGCATGGCGGCCATGTCAAAATTGTGGCGGTCTACGGGAATCGCATGCACCGCGCGCAAAAACTTGCCCGCAAAGCTGCCTTGCATCAATTCCTTTTTGGCCAGAAAGGCGATCTCTTCCCTTTTTACAGCATGGGCAACGCATATGGGGTCAAGCCCGCTCAAATGATTGCAGATGAGTATATAGGGACCGTTTAACGATAGATGTTCTCTACAGTGGAGCGTGACCGGATACACCGTATGAAAAAGGACCCAGGCCAGCGCCTTGGCAATACTGTATAGAAAAGTCCTGCGCTTTTTCGGCTTAAAAAACCGGTTATCCTTTTGCTTTTCCATAGCGCGCCTCCACAATGGCCAGAATCTTTTCCACCACCTGATCCATGTCAAGATATGTACTGTCCAGCATAACGGCATCCGCCGCCGGGCGGAGGGGATCGATAGGCCTGGTGGTATCCTGCAGGTCGCGTTTTAAAAGGTCGCTGAGAACCTGCTCATACGTGTCCTTACCCCCGGCCGCCTTTAGCTCCAGATGACGGCGGCTGGCCCGCTCCTCCGCTTCTGCTGTAAGGAATATTTTTACACCTGCATCAGGCAGCACATTGGTGCCGATGTCCCTTCCATCCACCACCATGGATGTTTCCCTTGCCAAAGCACGCTGCAATGCGACCATATGGCTGCGCACCGCCTTAAAGCGGGATACGGTGGAAGCGGCCATCCCCACTTCCGGGGTGCGGATCAAACTACTTACATCCGTCCCGTCCACCAAAGTCTGCTGCCTGCCGCAAAGGTAGCGCACTTCTATGGAAACTTGGCCGCACAGTTCCTCCAAAGCCTTTTCATTCTCCGGAGAAATGCTCTTGGAAAGCGCCGCATACCCTACCGCCCGGTACATGGCACCCGTATCCAGGTGCAATATATTCAGCCGCCGGGCCACCTCCCGGGCAATAGAGGATTTTCCCGCGCCAACAGGCCCGTCAATAGCGATGTTTAATGGCATTGTCGTCTCTCCCGTATTTGCTTATATGGCCCGATGGCCCATGCCTACGCATACCTCGTTCAGATGCACCAGACCCACACCGAAGAATACGGCGACAGCCACATGCTCGCCCCACCTGGCGATACCGATCTTGCCGCCCACGGAAAAGCCCAGGGCTTTGTTGGTCACCTGGGCAATGGCTTCCCTTGCGGCTCCGGCCACGGCGCCTTCCTCATGATGGGTCTCGTTAATAACCTTTTCACGCTTGGCGGCGATCACCGCACGTTCCACAATGCGCATCACGGAGGCTACAAACTCCCCGCCGTAATCTACCGCTGCGGTAAGCACGCCGTCGGCCGCCATCTGATTGCGCAAAGTACTTTCTTCTTCCCGGCTCCGGCTAAGGCTCAGCAAAATGGCTGCCCGGGCTACTTCCCGGCTGCCGAATTCCAGCTGTTGCTGCACAAGCATCATCCTTCTTTATATATACAATGTCCGTTTTTGTCCGCCTGTCCATTATACTAGAACCCATTCCATGGAACAAGTAGTTTTCTCCTCCATCGTCCCATGTTCATCATAAATTGGAACACGCCTGCTAACAATACTGTCATGCTAACAGAAGGAGCGTAAGATATGGCGTTACAGGCAATCATCATGGCAGGCGGAGAGGGCGTCCGCCTGCGCCCATTGACTTTGGACAGACCCAAACCGCTTGTTCCGGTGCTTGGCGAACCGGTTATGGGATACTCCCTGAAGCTATTAAAACGTCATGGGCTTTGTGACGTAGCCGCCACGGTGCTGTATATGCCCCAGACAATCAGGGACGCGTTCGGCAAAGGGGAAAAATATGGCGTACGTCTGCACTATTTGGAGGAAGCGCAGCCCATGGGTACCGCCGGCAGCGTGCGTCTGGCCAAGGGCATGGTGACGGATACGTTTGTGATATTGTCCGGGGATGGGTTGACGGATTGCGACTTGACCGAGGCCATTGCGTTTCACAAATCCCACAAAGCGCAGGCCACCCTGGTTTTAAAATCGGTGCCAATCCCGTTGAGCTATGGCGTGGTAATCACCGATAGCACGGGCCGTGTGCAGCGCTTTGTGGAAAAGCCCGACTGGTCCGGCGTATTCAGCGATCAGGTGAACACCGGCATCTATATTTTGGAACAGGAAGTGCTTGACCTGATTCCCGAGGATGGCGCTTACGACTTTGGCAAGGATCTTTTCCCCCGGATGGTTCGGGAGGGAATGGCGGTCTACGGCTATCCCATGACAGGCTATTGGTGCGACATCGGCGATCAGGGAGCCTATATACAGTCCCAGCTCGACCTTTTGCGGGGAGAAGCGGATTTTGAAATACCTGGCCGCCCGTCAGGCCATGCGATTCTTGGAGGAGAATGTACCCTGGAGCCGGACGTCACGCTGGAAGGCCTTTGCTATATCGGGGAAGGCGCTCTCATCAAGCAGGGCGCCATTTTATCGGAGGGGGCGGTCATCGGTCCCGGAGCCATTGTGGAGGAAGGCGCGCGTATCACAAGATCCTGCCTGTGGGAATTCTGCCGTGTAGGCCGCTGCGCCAGGCTGGAAGGCGCAGTTCTTTGCAAGGAGTCACAGGTGCGCCCCGGCGGGCGGATGATGGAGGGCAGCGCGCTGGGCGCCGGCGCGGTGCTCGGGTCCCACGCCAGGCTGAACTGCGGGGCGAAAGTATGGCCGCAAAAAGAAGTGGGCAGTGAAGTGATCGCCTCTGAAAACGTGATCTGGGGGGATTTGAAGCGCCTACACCTGAATGAAAGCGGATCCATCACCCTGGATTCGCCCGCGCGGGCCGATCAACTGGCCGCGGCGGCCGTCGTAGGGCTGCATGCCGCCTCCGTGGCGCTCTGCTACCGGGGGGACGGTGAGGCGCTGTACACGCTGCTGGCGGGAGCCTTTGCCGCCCGCGGCGCGCAAACGCTGCTGCTGGGAGATGGATATGTGCCCATCCTTTCCTTGGCCATGCGCATGATGCAGCTTCCCCTGGGGGTGATGGTGGATGGGCAGAAGGTGACCATCCTTTGCGAAAACGGGCTGACGCTGAAAAAGAGTCAGATCCAGGCCATAGAAAGCTCCGCCCTGAAGCAGGAATATCCGCCCGCCTTTACGCAGACAGCCCCGCTGATACCGTTTGGCGGCATAAAGGAACTATACCTGGTTAACCTTTTGAAAGGGGTAGACCAAAAGACCTTTGAAAAGAGCGGCCTGCACGTAGCCGTATTCTGTGACGATGACCAGCTTTTGTCCCTCGCCTTGCGGGCACTGAACAAGGCCGGGCTGAAAAAAGTCCGCGGCCAGGGCGCAAAGGAGAGAACGCTTAAGTCTTGGGAGACAGGCTTTTTGCTGGAGCCGGACGGTACGGCATCCTATGTGATGGATAAAGCCACCCTGCCGGATGAAACAAGCCAGCAGATGCTGGTATGGCATCTTTTGGCCATGGAAGGCAGCTTGCCGCTCTTTGCGTCTGCGGATACGCCCCATGCGGTGGAAGAAATCGGCTCCGTGCGCTGGAAGCAGGATATTTCCGCTTTAAACAAGAATGAGCTGCCGGTTCTTTTGCGCCAGTATGACCTGATGCACGACGGGCTTTTAAGGATGCTTGCCCTCCTTACCCCCCTTGCCGAGCGCAGCCTCACAGCCCTTATGGATCAGTTGCCCAAAACCCACCGGGTGCGCAAGGATGTGCCCTGCCCCACCGGAGAAAAGGGACGGATCTTGCGGCTGCTTTGCGAAAACGCCAAGGAAAAGGAACTGGGGGAGGGCCTTCGGATCCGTCATGGCAGCGGCTCCGTTTGGCTGTCGCCCTTTCAGGACAGGGATGCCTTCCGCGTACAAACCGAATCCTTCGACGCGGAATTTGCAGGTGAGCTTTGCACGCATTATGCGGGCCGCATCGCCAAAATGACTGAAAAGCAAACCAAAAAGGAGGAAAATGGCATGGTTCCGGATGCTCAATAACCCTTGACACAAGTTCAGGTTCCGACATATAATAATTGCAGCAGCATGCTCCTGAAGTGTGCGCCAGCGCTTTGGTTTTACCCACATCTCCACAATCGGAGCCCGGGTTCTCTGCATGGATGTCATGCCCCCGTTTTCGAAAAACGCCAGGGGACGGCAGAAATGCAGGACAGGGCACCAGCCTGCTTTAGAAGCGGGTGAGAAAACTCGGCGCAGCGGCACTTTGGGGCACTGCAAAGATTGTTCTTCCACAAGGACATTTCCGATACAACAATTTACATCCCGCTTCGAAAGGAAGCGGGATTTTTGCAGTTCTTAACAGACTGCCGCCTATGCATTTTCCGCCGGTTATGGTATAATCTTCCCATCCACTTATTGGGAGGGGTCCATGGGCGCAGCCTTCACCCGGTTCATCTTAAGTGCAGCACTAGTGCTGCTTACAAGCTCTGCCTGTGCGGAACATGTATCCTTTCCGGAAGGCGCAACGCCCCCCTCCTTTGAAGCGGATTACCTTGTAACGGATACTCCGCTGTCTACCGCCCAGCTTACGGTGACAATAGCAGGAGACTGCACGCTGGGCGGTACGGAATCTTCCAGCAAAAAAGCGGACAGCCTTTCCAAAACTGTCCAAAAAGAGGGATTGGCTTATCCTTTTTCCGGGCTTTTGCCCCTGTTTTCCCAGGATGATCTGACATTGGTGAACCTGGAAGGCGTGCTTTCCGACAGCAGCCAGGGGGAAAACACCCAAAAGCAATTTGCTTTCCGCGGCCCTTTAGAATTCGCCCGGATGCTGCCGCTGGGCAGCGTGGAGGCAGTGAACCTTGCCAACAACCACTTTGATGACTACGGAAAAGCCGGCCGGGATTTTACTCTTGCGGCGCTTGATAAGCAGGGCGTCGCCTATGCAGGAAACGAATGGCTGTGCGTGTACAGGACAGACCGGGGCAAGATCGGCCTGGCCGGCATCCGTGGCAGCCTGACGGAAGATAAAAAGGAGACTATCAAAAAGCAAATCGCTCTGCTGAAAGAAGCCGACTGTCAGATCATCATCTATTCCCTGCACGCGGGCCAGGAATACGCTTATAAGCATAACGGCCTGCAGCGGGATATGGCCCAATTTTTGATCGATGCCGGCGCCGATGTGGTGGCTGGCCATCATCCCCATGTGGCACAGGGCATAGAGATCTACAGGAACCGGCTCATCTTTTACAGCCTGGGCAACTGTGTCTTCGGCGGCAACCATGACCCGCGGGAAAAGGACGCGCTGGCCGCAAGGATCACGTTTTTCCTGGAAGGCGGTATATTAAAAAGCCTGCAGGCCGCCCTGCACCCCATACGGTTTACGGGGAATACGAAAGGCAACTCCTTCCGCCCCGAGTTGCTTACCGATAAGCAGGCGGAGGCGCTGCTTAAAAAGGTGCAGCAGGACACAGCGTTCCCCCTCCCTGTCTATGAGGCGGGAACAGGCGCCCTGCTCCCCCCCATCCCGGCGGAATAAACAATCGCGGAGGTTTGCATGAAATTCATTCTTACTCTGCTTACCGTTTTCTTCCTGCTGATGCCCTCCTGCCTGGCTGAGGAAGTGACGATCACCCTCTCCTTCGCGGGAGACTGTACCCTGGGCAGCGAGGAATACCTGCGGGAGAGGGACGGTTCCTTTGATTCCTACATCAAGCAATATGGTGCGGAATACCCGCTGGAAAAGGTCCGTGACATTTTTCTTGCGGACGATTGGACGGTCGTGAATCTGGAATGCGTGCTGGCTGACAGCGCCAAGGGTGAGAACAAAAAGCAAACCTACCGGTTCCGCGGTCCTTCTTCGTTTACGGATATCCTTACGTCAAGCGGTGTGGAAATGGTCAACCTTTCCAATAACCATACGGACGATTACGGCAAAGCGGGCATGCAAAGCACGAAGGATACCCTGAACGCGGCCGGGATCGCTTACTGCCATAACGAGGAAGTATATATTCTGGAAAAAGATGGTATCCGCATCGCCTTCATGGGTATCAACGTCACCGAGTACGATACGTTTGGGAAAGCCCTGAACAAAAGGATAGCCTCCCTCAAGGCGGAGGAAAACTGCCAGTTTGTAGTGGTCAATTTTCATTACGGATGGGAGTATTCCTTCGTCCATAACAAAAAGCAAAGGCTCACCTCCCATGAGGTAATCTTAAGCGGCGCCGATCTGGTGGTTGGCACCCACCCCCATGTGGTGCAGGGCGTTGAAAACTATAAGAACCGCCTCATCCTCTACAGTGTCGGCAATTTCAGCTTTGGTGGTAATATGAAGCTCAATCCCCGCAGCCTGCAGGCCTATATCGCCCAGGTGACGCTCACCTTTGAAGACAGCGTATTCAAAAGCCAACAGCTGAACATCA
This sequence comes from Bacillota bacterium, assembly GCA_023413135.1. Classification (GTDB taxonomy): domain Bacteria; phylum Bacillota; class Clostridia; order Christensenellales; family Aristaeellaceae; genus JAEWAH01. The sequence continues at coordinate 4,166 of JAEZQK010000056.1, read as the reverse complement.
TCCCCGTTCATACCACCGGCACCCAGCCGCAAAGCAATTTCCAGCCCTATCTTGTCACCGGGGAAGAAGCCCAGGCCGTGGTGAAAAGGATTCAGGGAGATACGCCTTTCCCCCTGAACCCGTATGCGGAAGGGGTCGGCGCCGTGCAGGAAGCCATCCCCGCCAACTAACCAATCTCAATTTGCTGGTATAAAGGCAGTCAAAAAAAACCATTTCATATGAAAGGTGATTTTCATGCAAGAAGCCATTTTGCAAGTCGTTTCCCAGATGCGTGATAGGGGTTTTGAGGTGGTGCCGCTGGAAACGGCACAGGAAGCCCGTGAATTTCTGCTGTCCCATATCCCCGAAGGCGCTGCCGTTGGGGTAGGCGGCTCCATGACCATTCGGGAACTGAATGTGGTGCCCGCCCTTAGGGAACGAGGCCATGAGGTAACCTGGCATTGGGACGTGCCCAAGGAGGAAGGCCCTGCCGCCCGCGCAAAAGCCCGGCTTGCGGATATATATCTGGCTTCCACCAATGCCGTCACCCGGGATGGACAGCTTGTGAATATCGACGGCACTGGAAACCGCGTGGCTGCCATGTTTGACGGGCCCAAGCAGGTATATCTTGTGATCAGCCATTCCAAGCTGGTGGATGGCGGGTTGAATACCGCCATCGCCAGAGTCAAGGAGCATGCATGCCCGCCCAACGCCAGGCGGCTTTCACTGAACACGCCATGTGCCCATACCGGACTATGCAAGCCGAAAGATTGCGGTGATGATTGCATGTGCCATATCATCGTTGCCATCTCCCGGCCACCCAAGGGGAAAAAGATTACTGTGCTGCTGGTGGAAGAAACATTGGGATACTGACTTTATAACGAATGCCCCGGCCAAACATAATGGCTGGGGCATCTTTTTGCTATTGATTTCAGTCATTGATCAGTTCCAGCAGCGTGAGGCTCTTAATGCGCCACTGACCGTTTTCCCGGGTGAGCACCGCGCGGTATTTGGCGCTTTGCCACCTGGGCGGGTTCAGGCTTTCCTCGCCGCCTGCAGCCAGCAAAGCTTCCCGGCTCTCGCTTTTAACGCGCCCGTCAATGCGGGGAATTCTTTCGGTGATGTCCGCCTTGGCCGTAGGATCCCAGGGCCAGCACCACATCCACTCCATCTCAAGCCGGTGATCGATACCGCGAACCGTGTAGTAGATATAAGGCGAGCTTCCCTTTTTGGTCAGAAGCAAGGGTTCATCCCGGTCCAGAAAGCTGTTTTGAAAATATTTGCTCAGATCCTGCGGTTTTTCCCCCATCATGATCACCTGGGCCCGCTTGGCCATGCCGTCCTTCAATACGATATAAATATTGGTAGCGTTCATCGAATAATAAAACGCCACCGTCATCAGACCAAGAAGGGCACATACCAGCATCAGCCTCGTAGCCAGGTACCATACAAACCGTCGAAGATACTTCACGAAAGCGGCTCCTTTCGCCCGGATGACCATACAACGATCCAGCCTCATCCTCCCCTGCATTATACCCGATTTCATTCCTTCCCGCAATGCCGGTTACAGGGAATGCTTCACCCTATCCCGTTCTTCCGCAGCCTTGCCGTTGTTGAAGCGGTCCAGCGTACCTACCAGGTAGCCGGTGATCCTGCGGATACGATGGAAGGGCTGCCGCCCGAAATCATATGTAAGCTCCACATAGTCGCCATCTACCCGGATATCTATGCCGGCGGGCCTTTTGCCAAATTGTTTTTCCGCCCGCTCCACATAGGCGTCGATTTCCCGCTGATCTAAAATGCCATTGATGACCTGTACTTTACATTCCATATCGATCCCTCCCGGGACAAGCTATACCCATCCGTTACCCCGCTGAAACAGCATTGAAGCGATATGGTATCCAACAGCCTGACGGCATCAGCTTTATATTACAGCGTTTTCACCATGGACCAGCGGGTCCTGCGGCGTGCAAACGCCGGAAGGTTCCTACGCTCCCACCGGCTGTACTGCAGCTGCTGCATTTGCCAGCGCAGCATTTTCCTTTGATCGTGCCAATATTTCAGCCAGCTAAACATATCATTGATCCTCCTGCGCTCTGTCAAAGCCCGGCAAATGGAGGGCAAGCACTTTTTGAAGCTCCTCCCGCTTGCTCTTTCTGGGCGTTCTTTGTCCATATTCGTATTTTTGATACGCACTTCGCGAAATGCCGCAGGCATCCGCCACCTCTGTCTGGGTCATGCGCGCTAAGAGCCTTGCCTGTACCAGCCAGCCACGGTAGGCCAGCGCTTTCTTTTCCCTTTCCTGCCAAGTTTGATGATTCTGCTGCATCATACGTAAATCCCCCATATGCGAACGTTTGTTTGCATTATATCTCCAAGCGCATTTCTTGTCAATCCCCTTTTTAAAATTTGTTTGCTGCAAAAAGAAAAGGCGCCTGTCGCATCCTGGCGCATAGGCGCAGAGTTTCGCGCTCCAAATCAACATATTCACCGCTATGCTCATCATATACTGTGAACAGTGCTACGCAGGGAGGCGCCGGTATGAACGTGAACGGGGAGCTGTTTGCGCTGGTCAATACGCTGGCCAACGGCCTGTCCCTGTGGCTGGCGTCCCGGCTGCTGGGCGGCCCGATACCGGAATGGAAGCGTGTTTTCCAGGCGGCACTTTGCGGCACCGTATATGGAATTGTGGCATTTTGGCCGGGGCTTTCTTTTTTGCGCACCATTCCCTTTGTGCTCTTATCCTCGCTTCTGATGGCGAAAATCCTGTTCCCCCATCTTCGGCCGCTGCTGATATCAAAAGCGGCGCTGCTGGTTCTACTGTGCGGTCTTTTGGTGGGAGGCTTTTTAAGCTGGCTCACTCAGCAGGGAATTCCTTCATGGCTTGCCTTTGGCGCGCTGTTTTTGTCGATGGCCGGAACCGCCTTTTTCTGCAGCGTACGGATCAAGGCTCCATCCCGCGTGACCATGGTGGAGATCGCATTAGAAGGCGGCAGCATCCCCCCCAAGCCTGTCCGTTTGCCCGCCATGCTGGATACGGGTAACCAGCTTACCGATCCCATCACGGGGCTGCCGGTGGTGGTGGCATCTTCCAGCTCTTTGAAGCCCCTTTTGCCGGCCGCCGTGAAGCCCGACAATCCTGAAACGCTGCCCATGGGCTTCCGGTTTCTCAGGGTGCAGACCACCGCAGGCCACAAGATGATGATGTGCTTCCGCCCCAGCCACTTTCGCGTGCAATTGGAGGGCACCTGGCACGACAGCCAGGTGCTCATCGCCATAGCTCCCACCGGTTATGACGGCGCCCAGGCGCTTGTGCCTGCCGCCGTGGTGGAGGCATTATAAGGAGGAAATCTTCATGCGCTCCAATCTGCTCGTCATTCCCCGGCGATGGTATGCTGCCCTGCGCAGGAAGGTGCTTTTTTGGCTGGCCCTTTTGCATCCGGGCCAGATCCATTACATCGGCGGGCCGGATCCATTGCCTGTCCCCCTGAGCCCTCAGGAGGAGAGGCTGTTGGTGGAGCAATTGAAGGATGATGACGGCACGGTCCGCTCCATTCTTATCGAGCGGAATCTGCGCCTGGTGGTGTTCATCGCCAGAAAGTTTGAAAATACGGGCATTGCGCTGGAAGATTTGATCTCCATCGGCACCATCGGGCTCATCAAGGCGGTGAACACCTTTGATCCCGATAAGAAGATCAAGCTGGCCACCTATGCCTCCCGTTGCATCGAAAACGAGGTATTGATGTTTTTGCGCCGCAACAGCCGTACCCGGCTGGAGGTTTCTTTGGACGAGCCGCTGAAAACCGACTGGGACGGCAACGAGCTGTTGCTCTCCGACGTGCTGGGGACAGAAGGTGACATGGTATATAAATGCATTGAGGAAAGCGTGGAAAAACAGCTTCTATCCTGCGCCCTGGATCACTTGAGCCCCAGGGAGCAGCGCATCATGCAGCTTCGCTTCGGCCTGTCCGGCGGCCAGGAAAAAACACAAAAGGAAGTCGCCGACATTCTTGGAATTTCGCAATCTTACATCTCAAGATTGGAAAAACGCATCCTTTCTCGCCTGCATGTCGAACTGACACGCATCAGCAGTTAGTTTGTCGCACGGCATAAAACCCCCCTCATGGGGTCATACTGCATTCATCCGGAATCGTGGAGGAATGCGGTATGGCAACAGGAAAGGTAGA
>JAEZQK010000127.1 GCA_023413135.1 Bacillota bacterium | reverse complement strand
CTATGATCTGCAAATCTTTGAGGGCTTTATGCCTAATCATTGACAATTGCAGGCAGATACAGTATAATGCATTCGGCATATCAGTTGCTGCAGGCAAACTGTATATGAAAGCAGAAGGAATGCACCGCCACGCGCAAGCAAGGGGACAGGTGCATCTTCATTTTCTTCCACCGTCCGGGCTTTATAAGGCTTCCGGCGGATTAGGAAAGGAGAAAACACAATGACAGACCAACAAAAAAAACACAGGGAAAATGAGTTCACCCGCAAAGGTTATGAGGAATTAGAAAAGAAGCTGGATTATATGATCACGGTCCGGCGCAACCAGATTGCCGAGCAGATCGCGGTGGCCCGCGGCTTTGGCGATTTGAGCGAAAATGCCGAGTATGACGAGGCGAAAAAGGAACAGGCTGCGCTGGAGGGTCAGATCAGCGATCTGGAAAACATCATTCGTACCGCCATCATCATCGAGGATGACGATATCTCCACCGACCGGGTGGGTATCGGCACTGTCGTGCGCGTCAAAGATGCCGAAACCGGGGACGAGGATGAATATGCCATCGTAGGCGCGCGGGAAAGTGATCCTTATACCAACCGGATTTCCAGCGAGAGCCCGGTGGGCAAAGCCCTGTTGGAAGCAAAAAAGGGCGAAACCGTTACGGCCGTAACGCCCAGCGGCTCTTTGCGGTATCAGGTGCTGGATATCCGGCGGCAGTAATATGATCCCCAAGGAGGGCTCCCCATGACGGAGGACAGGAACATCCTTAAGGAAAACGAGCTGGATCTGAGCGAACAGGAACAAGTCCGCCGCGAAAAGTTGAGCGCTTTGCAGGCGGCGGGTAAGAATCCTTATGATATCACCCGCTTTGATGTGACCCATACAAGCCGCGAAATCTTTGCGCAGTTTGAAAACTGGGAAAAGCAATCAAATCCCCAAACCGTATCCATAGCCGGCCGCATGGTCAGCCGCCGCATCATGGGCAAGGCTTCTTTTGCCCATTTGCTGGACGCCTGGGAAGAAATCCAAATTTATTTAAAGCGGGATGACTTGGGCGAGGAAGCCTATGCGGCATTCAAAAATTATGATATCGGTGATGTGCTGGGCGTGAAGGGCATTGTGTTCCGCACTCAGAAAGGCGAAATCTCCGTGCATGCGACGGAGGTCACGCTGTTATGCAAATCATTAAAGCCCCTGCCCGAAAAGTTCCATGGCCTCAAAGATACGGATCTTCGCTACCGCCAGCGGTATGTGGACATGATCGTAAACCATGAGGTGCGTGATGTGTTCCGCACCCGCTCCAGGATTTTGGGCGCTATCCGGGACTTCCTGGATGACCGCGGATATCTGGAAGTGGATACGCCTGTACTCCATTCCATTGAGACGGGAGCGGCCTCCCGTACCTTCAAGACCCATCATAATACCCTGGATATCGACATGTTCCTGCGTATTGAAACGGAGCTGTATTTGAAGCGGCTGATCGTAGGCGGCTTCGACCGGGTGTACGAGGTGGGGCGCATCTTCCGCAATGAAGGGATGGACACCACCCATAATCCGGAGTTCACCTCCATTGAACTATACCAGGCCTATGCCGACTATCATGAGATCATGCGTCTGGTGGAAGAATTGTACGAGCATGTGGCTCTTACGGTTTGCGGCACCACCCAGGTGCCGTACCAAGGTCAAGTTATCAATTTGAAAGCACCGTGGCCCAGGGTCACCATGGCCCAGGCGGTGAAGACCTACAGCGGCGAGGATTATTACACCTGGGCGGATGATGCGGCTGCCAGGGAAGTATGCAAGCGCCGGGACGTATTCGTAGAGAAGAATGCCACAAAGGGCGACTGCCTTTCCGCTCTGTTTGACGAGTTTGCGGAAGACAAGCTGATTCAGCCCACCTTCATCATTGACCATCCCGTATCCATCTCGCCTTTGGCCAAACGCAAAAAAGACGAACCGGACATGACCGAGCGGTTTGAGTACTTCATTACCTGCCGTGAGATGGGCAATGCATTTTCAGAGCTTAATGACCCTGTGGATCAACGCCGGCGGTTTGAGGAACAGGTGGCACTGCGCCGGGCCCAGGGCATTATGGCCCAGGTGGATGAGGACTTTGTCAACGCACTGGAATACGGCCTGCCTCCCACCGGCGGCCTTGGCATTGGCCTTGACCGGCTGGTGATGCTTATGACCGACAGCCCCTCCATCCGGGATGTATTGTTATTCCCCACCATGAAGCCCAGGGAGTGATCTGCCCGCCCCTAGAAAGGAACGCCCATGGCTATCAAAACGTCCCTTACCTCCGAAAAAGTCAGAAACCATTTTACCTACGGCTATTGGAAGTATCTGATCCTGGTCGTTGTGGCTATTGCCGGCTGGAATCTGATCTATCAGACAACGGAGTACCGTCCGCCGGACGAGAAGCGCATTGATTTTTACGTAGCCAGCAACACCATGGACAGCGATGCCATAAAGGTCTGGCTGGACCAGACACGGGAGCAGGCTTTCTCCGATCTGGAGCTGATGGAGGCCTATACCGTAATGGCGGGCACCGACGATCCTTATGCCCAGATGCAGCTTTCCACCTTCATTATGGCGGGGGAGGGTGACGTTTACCTGCTGGACGCGGAGCGCTTCAAAAGCTATGCCTCCCAGGGAGCCATGGCCCCGCTGGAGAATTATGTGGCGGATGGTTCTTTGAATGTTGAGGGACTTGACGTGTCAGGCGGCTACGTAACGGTGACGGATATCGGCGAGCGCCACCTACTGGGCATTCCTACGGACAATCTGTACGGGCTGATCAACCATTTTGGCATAGATTGCCGGGGCGCCGTTTTATGCGTGATGGTGCGCAGCGGCAACGAACAAAATGCGGTGAAATTTGTAGATTACCTGATTCAAAATATGCAGGAACCGGCGCCGGAATGGCTGGCGCCCTTGTCCACGCAGCCTTGACTCTTGGGGCATTTTCCTTCGCACCCTTTTCCCCTGCCCGCATAAAAATGAAAAAAGAAAGGGCACACAGTATATTTTTCCAGCAAACCGGTCAAACTGGAACTGGAAAACCAGTGGAAGGGGGAAATACGATGCCGGGTCAAAAATGCATCCTCTGCGGAAAGGAATATCCAGCCGGCCTGCACGTGCTGGGATGCCTGATCTGCTTTCCGTGTGAAAAGAAACTTCTGATGCCCGACGGGGTCCAGCGACTGAGCGTCCAGCGGCGGCGCAGGCTGGGCCAGTGGGTTCGGACTGCTCAGGCGGTAAGCCCTATGGTACATAGCTGCAGGCGCTTATCCTGAGTCAAAATGGTGGGCCACTAGACGCATTCTTTAGGGGATGCGTTTTTTGCTTGCTGCCGGGAAAACAAAGGCAGGGCGGGCGTTTGCCGTCGTTCTTCAATCATGTTTCCCCAAATGATAGAGCGGCAATAGGACGCTTCGTGCGGGATCATTACTCTACGCTTTTCAGTGACGCCACCATGTCAATGCTCTTGAACTTTTGCCCCATGACATGATTTACAAGCATGGTAAACCCAAGAATAAAGGCAAAGCCTATGGCAATGCTGAATACGGAAATAATCGGTGCAATTTCCAAGTCCGGCGTCGTCGCTTGCTGCAAGATCACACTAAGCAGGAAAGAGCCTGCGATGTAGCCAAAAGGCAAGCCGAATATCGTGATCCAGATGTTTTCGCGCAAAACCAACCGTTTCATTTCTTTTTTGTAGAATCCCAAGACTTTTAGCGTTGCAAGTTCCCGCGTTCGTTCATAATAGTTCATGCGCCCCAGCACCATCATGACGGCAAAGGCAAGCAAGCCGGAAAACACAATCAAAATGACTTGAAAGAATTGCAGCGTTTCCAAAACAAACAGCATATTGCCCCGAATCTCTTCCTTTGTTTCAACCAGCGAAATCCTCGGGTCGGTTTTCAGTTTGTTCAAATCAAATCCCTGTCCGTCTATCAACAGTGTTCTTACAATAAAAGGCAGATCAGATACTTTTGAAAAGGCAGTTTTGCTCATATAGACCTCATTGCCAACGGGAAAATCCACAATGTTTGCGACATCAAGCGAAAGGATGGTTCCGTCAAGGCGTTCCGCTGTAAGTTTGTCACCGATTTCCACAGAAAGGGTATTCGCCATTCTCGGGGTAATCAACACTCCGTTCTTCGGCAAGGTTGCTTTGTTGCCGTCTATGTCCTTGAAATGAAGGCTTTTTTGCCCTTCGTCCATAACCACAAGATAGGGATTTTGCATACTGCTATTCTCTCCATACAGGTAGACGCCAAATGCCATTGTCTCGTCAACATGTTCTGCACTGCGCAAAACATCATAAATATCTGAAAGCTGTTCCGTAACCAAAGGAGTGCGAAGTTTGATTTCCACGTCATACTGCACTGTTTCGTTAAATGCCTTGTCAAGCATCTCATGAATCGAATTCATCAGCCCGAAACCGCACAGAATCAAGGCTGTGGAGCCCAAAATGCCAACAAAGCCCATGAGAAGGCGCGCCTTATTGCGAAACAGATTTCTCGTAACGATTTTTCCGCTGAAATTAAGCCTGTGCCAAAATGGTTCAATCCGTTCCAATAGAATACGGTGACCTTGTGCCGGAGGCTTTGGCCGCATCAGCTCCGAAGGCATGGATAGCAGCGATTTGCGGCAGGAGAGTACCGCCGCGCCACAAGTTATCGCTACCACGCAAATCGCCGATAAAAACAGATGAAGGGAAAAGGCTTTCAGTCCGGTTGCCTCTATGGTGTAATAAGTGATTCCCGCGTTATACAAGGATTGTGCAATCAAATACCGGGAAAGCAACCACCCTAAAATCATGCTGGGAATGGTGATCAGGACCCCAAAAAGTGCATATCGCCTTGTAATTTCGTTTTTGGACAAGCCCAGGGAGCGAAGCGTTCCCAAATGCTGGCGTTGGTTCTCCATCATGCGGGAAACCGTAATCCACGTCACAAGTGCAGCCGTCAGAAAAAAGGCTATCGAAAACATCAGCCCGATTTGCTTAAACCCGGTCATAGTGTCCGTTACCTTTCGGTAACTCGTCTGATGATGGCGGCTTAGGATATTAGCTCCTGAAAGCGTTTCGCGTACTTTCTTCGTCGTTTCTTCCTGTGAAGGATTTAATTCTTTATGGGCGGTGAAAATGATTTCATTGAAAGAAATATCCGGTAAAGAAGATGCGTTCGTATAGGCAAAACCATATTTGTGGTAGTCGGGAATAGTCAGGCCCTCCGGTGCGTAATAAACGTATTCCACATTACGGACGATCCCTTTGATAAACCATTGCGTTTGCCCCTGGCCATCTCCTGTTTCAATCATATCGCCAACAGACAGTCCATGCGCTTGGGCAAAGCGGCTGTCGAGCAACAGGGCGCTTGCTTCGCTCCCGTCAAGCAGGCTTCCATCAAGCAGTTCCGGTACATTGATTGCCGCCGCTTCATCGGCAGCGTGAATATGCAGTACCGCGTCGGACAAGCCGGACAGGGCCACATCGGTTACCTTACAGCGCTGGGCCTCTTGGATATTTTCTAAAGACCGTATATTGTTTAAGTCCGAATCGGAAAACTCCGTTTTGTAAATCCAGTAGTCGGCAAGATTGGCGCGCTCGTAGTAATTGGAGACTTCATTTTCAACGGTACTGACATACAGGTTGACTCCGCTGAACAAGGCGATTCCGAGGGAGCAGATGCACACGATGGCAAGAAATGACCAGAGGCTTTCCCCAATATCCCGAAAAATCTTTTTTTGCAGCATGGTTACCATTTTATTCCCTCCAAATCCGCGGGGGCTTTCTGTATCATTTCCCGGATGACCCGGCCGTTCTTCATTTCAATCAGACGGTTGGCAATCGGGGTCAATAGAAAATTGTGCGTGACGATAATCACCGTCTTGCCCATCTTGCGGCTGATGTCGGACAAAACCCCGAGAATGGTTTTGCCCGTTTCAGTATCCAGCGCACCCGTTGGCTCGTCGCAAAGAAGCAAGTCCGGGTTTTTGCAGATCGCTCTGGCAATGGCGACGCGTTGCTGCTCGCCGCCGGAAAGCTGCGCCGGAAAATTGTGCATTCTATCCTTCAGGCCTACAATCCGCAGGGCTTCATCCGACTCCAGGGGCGATTTGCACACCTGCTTTGCAAGCTCAACATTTTCTGCCGCAGTCAGGTTCGGTATCAGATTATAGAATTGAAAAACAAATCCAATTTTGTAGCGCCGGTAATCGGTAAGTTCCAAATCGTTCATCGCGGTAATATCTTTCCCCGCAAAAAGGATTCTTCCGGATGTGGCGGTGTCCATACCACCCAACAGGTTGAGTACGGTGGTCTTGCCCGCGCCGGAGGGACCAAGAAGAATACACAATTCACCGTTGCCAACCTGAAACGACACGTCATTTGCCGCTTGAATCACGACTTCACCCATTTGATAGTCTTTTCTTACGTTTTCAAACCGAATGTCCGCCACATGAATACTCCTTTCAAAATATGAACTTTATTGCCTTTTATGGTTCATATTTTACTTGATTCTATTTGACTTTGTCAAGCAGGGCATGATATATTATTTACGACTAAGGTTTATATAGTTCATGTTTTTGAGGTGACTGTTTTGGATGGATTTGAGAAAAGAAGGAACGATAAGAAAAAAGCCATCATGCAGACAGCTTTGGAGCTGTTTGACAAACATGGGTTTGACAAGGTAACAGTAACGGAGATTGCTGCCAAAGCACATGTCTCCAAGGTGTCCATTTACAACTTTTTTGAAAGCAAGGATAATCTTCGCCGGATCATTATCAAGGACATGCTGGATGAAAGCATAGAGAAAATGAAGATGCTGGTTGAAAAAGAAGGAAGCCTCATCGGAAAAATCGAGGAATATATACAAATCCGAACCTGGTATTACAGCAAATATGGCTTGCAGTTCTTTTTTGACGCTGTTGAAAGCGATCCGGTGCTTCGGCAATACTTCGACGATTTCAACGCTGCCAACAAACGGCTTTTATTGGCCTCCATAGGCGAAGGCAAACGTTCCGGCGTATTTTCATCGGAGGCATCCGACACCGCAATCGAAATATATATTGATATGATTCAAACGTATTTAATGCATAATAGAGAAATCCGCGACAGGATTGAACACAATCCCAAACTTGTAAGGGAGATAAATATGCTGTTCCTGGACGGGTTGATCCGGGGGAAAGAAAGCCCGAACGCCTAAATATTCAGCATTAAGCTGTTGCAGACTCGCATACGTCCCATCTGCTGGCTGTCTATCTTTGGATTTGGTGTTCGGTAGTTGCTTCCTTATGTACTCTGCCCATTTTGCCTGTTCTTAAAGCAGGCCCAAAGCGAAGGGGAGAAACACCCCTTCGTTTTTTGTATGATCAGGTGGGGTGATAAATGCTCCTTTTGAACGTGCGAAGCATCAAGGCCGTGTACAGCAGGAAGGAGGCCAAGGACATGACATCCGACAATTTGAAAATGTTGGCAAATATCAACATCCTCGGGTATATGGACAGGCAGGATATGAGGACCCAAGTAGAAGAAAATGAAAGGCTCCTTTAGATGGGCGCTGGCGAGCAAGCCTGACCGAGGATTGTTTAAAATCAGGACGCATATGCTTTTGCCCTGCTTGCAAAACTTGTTTATCCCCTGTACAATAGCGGGGAAGGTGAAAAATATGGCTTTTTCCCGCCCCATGCATGAGATGGCCCGACGCAATAAAAACCGCCTGCGCCTTCATGTGCCCGGCCATAAGGGACAAGCGTTGTTTGATGCGGAGCCCGTCCAGGCGCTGGATGTGACCGAGCTTCCCGCGACGGATGATCTGTACGCCCCCTCCGGGCCAATAGTAAAGGCGCAGGAGATGATGGCCCAAGCGGCCGGGGCGGCCCACACGCTGATGCTGACCGGGGGTTCCACGGCAGGTATCCATACCATGCTGCTGTACAGCACTGAGCCTGGTGATACGGTGATCCTGCCCCGAAACGCCCATCTTTCCTTTATGAGCGGCTGTGTGCTGGCAGACTTGAACCCTAAGTACGTGCCCCTGCAAATGACTTTGGATGGGTATGCTTACGCTTCCGAAGAGGGTTTTCTGGATGCGATCAAGCGCCATCCAGAGGCCCGGGCGGTGGTCGTGACAAGGCCGGACTATTACGGCGGCATGGTGGATATTGCCCGCGTTGCTGCTGCCGCGCACGCCAAACGCATGCGGCTGTTGGTGGATGAGGCTCACGGTGCGCATCTGCCCTGGATGGAAAGCATCCGGTCTGCCGCTTTTTATGGGGCCGACCTGTGGGTGCAATCTGCCCACAAGACGCTGCCCGCGTTAACCGCCGGGGCCTTACTGCACCTTAACCGTAGGGAGGATGCACAAAGGGCGCTGCGGATGCTGCGCATGGTTCAGACCTCCAGCCCGGCCTTCTATCTTCTGCAATCGTTGGACGATGCCAGGGCGTGGATGGAGGAGCATGGCGCTTATGCACTGAAGGAGCTGCGGAACCATTTACTTAAGTTCCGGGTGCGCATGAAGGCGCTGGGATATGCGGACGCGCATGACTCCTGGCGGGATCTACCCTTGGAGTTTGATCCCACCCGCCTGGTGATTGCGGCCCCCCAGGGTGGCTATGCATTGGCAGAAAGCCTGCGGGGGCAAGGCATAGACGTGGAGATGGCGGATGACCGGCGCATCGTCTGCATCCTGACCGTGATGGATGGGAAAGAAACTTTCCGGCGCCTGCTGTCGGCATTGGAAAAGGCGTCAGGATTGCCCAAGGCAAGCATGCCGCCCATGCCATGTGACTATCCCATCCCCCGGCAGGTCATGCGTCCCCGGCAGGCGGCGCTTAGAAAACAGGAATCGGTGGAACTATCCCGGGCGGTTGGACGCGTTTCGGGAACAAGCGTTGGGCTGTATCCACCCGGCATTCCGCTGATAACGCCGGGCGAAAAAATCACTCCGGAGGCGGTGGCAATTTTACTGGCTGCGCCGGAGGAAAAGCGCTTTGGTCTTTGCGGCGGTCAACTTTTATGTACTTTGAAATAATGGATTCGGAGGCTGTTGCCTGATGGTGCGTATACCTTATGATGCCGTGCTCTTTGATCTGGATGGCACCCTGACCCGCTCGGAAGAGGGCATTATGAACTGTGTCCGGTACGCCCTTTTAAAGATGGGCTGGGAGATCCCACAGGAGCAAACGCTGCGCGCGTTCATCGGACCGCCGCTGTACGGTTCCTTTCGTGATTTGTGCGGCATGGATGATGCGCAATGTGCTCAGGCAGTGGCCCTGTACCGGGAGAGGTATACGGAGATTGGACTATTTGAAAACGCCGTATACCCCGGTATCCGTATGTTGCTTCAAAAACTGAAAAGAGCCGGGGCGTGGCTGGCCGTGGCTACCGGCAAGCCGCAGGTGCTGACGGAAAGGATCCTTGATCATTTTGGCCTGAGCAAGTTTTTTCAGGCTGTTGCCGGCATCAGCGAGAACGACCGGGAGGCAGACAAAAAGCATTTGATTCAAAGGGCGCTTCCGCAGCGGTATGAAAAGGCCGTCATGGTGGGCGACCGCCGTTTTGATGTGGAGGGCGCCAAGGGGATGGGCATTGAAGCCATCGGCGTTACCTACGGCTACGGAGACCGGGAGGAACTGCAAAACGCAGGAGCGGACTACATTGTATCGTCTGTGGGGGACTTGATGAATTTGCTGTGCCCCGATACGCCCGCGCCCCGGGGCTTTTTCCTGTCGGTGGAGGGGCTGGACGGAAGCGGCAAGACGACACAGGTGGATTTGCTGGAAAAGCATCTTGATCAGTGGGGCTTTGTGGTGAAGCGTACCAGAGAGCCGGGAGGATGCACGATTTCTGAAAAGATTCGCCATGTGGTATTGGATATTGCCAATCTTGGCATGAGCGCCACCTGCGAGGCGCTGCTGTATGCGGCCTCCCGCGCCCAGCATGTGCGGGAAGTCATCCGCCCATCCGTCGAAGGGGGAATGGTGGTGCTGTGCGACAGGTTTGTGGATTCCAGCATCGCCTACCAGGGCGGCGGCCGGCAACTGGGGGTGGAAAAAGTAGCCGCCATCAACGCTCCTGCTGTGGATGGGTTGATGCCGGATTGCACGGTATATATTGATATCAATCATGAAGAAGCGCTTAAACGCAGGGGCAAGGCTTCCTCGCTGGACCGTATTGAGGTGGAGCCCTTATCCTTCCATGCCAGGGTGGAGGAGGCGTTCCGCCGGCTGATTCTGGAAAACGGCAACCGGTATGTGACGGTGGATGGTACTTTGGCCCCCGAGGAAATCGGCGCGCAGGCCTTTGCGGCCGTGCTTCGCCGCCTGGAAGCGTTGGAGGAAGGATAATGGCTCGGATCGTGGTGGGCATGTCCGGCGGGGTAGACTCCTCCGTGTCGGCACTTCTTCTCAAGCGGCAGGGGTTCGACGTGGTAGGCGTGTTCATGAAAAACTGGGAGGAGCAGGACGAGAACGGCGTCTGCACCGCGGAAGAAGATTGGCGGGATGTGCAGGATGTTTGTTCAAGGATCGGCATCCCCTATTATGCGGTGAACTTTGCCAAGGAGTACCGCGACCGGGTGTTCTCCTACTTTTTGGACGAATACAGGGCAGGCCGCACGCCCAATCCAGACGTGCTTTGCAATAGAGAGATCAAGTTCAAGGCTTTTTTGGATTTTGCCATGAAGCTGGGGGCGGAGAAGATCGCCACCGGGCATTTTGTGAATCTTCAAAATAATAACGGGTCTTTTAAGCTATTGCGCGGCGCGGATGGCAACAAGGATCAAAGCTATTTTCTGTACATGCTTTCACAGCAGCAACTGTCCCGGGCCATGTTCCCTGTGGGGAACATGACCAAGCAGCAGGTTAGGCAAATCGCCCGGGAAGAAGGCCTTTCCGTCAGCGAAAAAAAGGATTCTACAGGCATCTGTTTTATTGGCGAACGGGATTTCAAGGCCTTTTTGCAAACATACCTGCCTGCCAAGCCCGGAGACATGCGTACATTATCCGGGGAAGTGGTGGGGCATCATGAAGGGTTGATGTACTATACCCTGGGCCAGCGCCGCGGCCTCGGCATCGGAGGAAGGGGCGATGGGCGAAGCTGGTTTGTGATCGGCAAGGATTTGCAAAACAATGTCCTCCTGGTGGCTCAGGGAGAGGATCATCCCATGCTTTATGCCACGCAGGCAACGGCCATCCATCCCACCTGGATCAGTGGCTGCCCGCCCATGAATGAGGGGGAACCCCTTGCCTGCACCGCCAAATTCCGCTACCGTCAGCCGGATCAGGATGTAACTGTTCTATTAAAGGAAGATAAACTTCTGGTCACCGCAAATACGCCTCAGCGGGCCATTACTCCAGGCCAAAGCGTGGTGCTTTATCAGCGTGAAGTTTGTTTGGGCGGTGCCGTGGTGGACTCGGTGCTGGACAGCGGCAACATAGCACAAACATTTCGGCAAGATGCTGAATAATATAAGAAAGAAATCATCAAAATAGCAGACGGGGCAAAAGCTACAATAGCCAGGTTTTTGAAGTTCAACAACCTAGACTTTTTGGTAAAAAAGAACGCATAAAAAAGTGAATTTGGGTGTTGACAAAGCTTTGGCTCCGTGCTATCATAATCAAGCTCGCCTCAAGCGGGCGCCGGACCTTGAAAACGATACAGAGTCGAAAAGACTTAAAGAAGAAGAAAGAAATCGACAGTCGATTCAAAGAATGAGTTTTCACTTTGTCGAGGGAAACTCCAAGTGGGGAACCAGTAGGAGGACTCCAAGATAGAGATGGATAGGATTAAACACAAGAGTTTGATCCTGGCTCAGGACGAACGCTGGCGGCGTGCCTAACACATGCAAGTCGAGCGGGGAACCCCTTCGGGGGTTTTCAGCGGC
>JAEZQK010000123.1 GCA_023413135.1 Bacillota bacterium | reverse complement strand
ATATGATGATATATCCAAACGCTACGAGGTACTGCACTCAAACTATTGAACCGCCGTGTACCGAACGGTACGCACGGTGGTGTGAGAGGTCGGCTGGCCGGTTAACGCCCAGCCTCCTACTCGATTGATGGTATAGTTACCTTGTCATCTGAATCCCTTGTGGAGTATTCTTTTAAAAGACACCGTTAAGGTTCACAGCAGCTCTATGTTGTTCAGTAAAAAGGATTGCCACCCAAAATGTGCGGCAATCCCAAAGGCTGTTTATGGCTGCTATTCATTAGTCTCGAAGGGCGTTTGCTTTATTCGGCGTCGTCGGAGTCCGCCTTGGTGCAGTGAATGGTTCCGGGGGGATGTTGGACAGGCGCATAGATAGAGTATAGCTTAATCGGCTCATCCCCTGTGTTGACCAGGTTATGCCATGTTCCGGCGGGAATGAAAACAGCATAATCATCAGCAACATTTTGCTGAAAGTTAAGACAGTTCTGCGTTCTCCCCATCATAACTCTGCCCTGACCTTGCTCCAAGCGGAGAAATTGATCCAGGTTGGAATGCATTTCCAAGCCAATTTCACCGCCTGGCGGAATGCACATCAGTGTGAGCTGCAGATGAGGCCCCGTCCAAAGCGCTCTCCTGAAGAAGGGATTTTCCAGGGTAGCCCTCGTGATATCCGTAACATAGGGGCCAGGACCAAAATCCTCGCCAATGCAATGGCAGCGGTTGGTACAGCAAGGTGGATTGGTTGAAGGGCAAGGGTCAAAGTCAGGGTATTGTGGGCGATAAGGGCGGTGAGAACAATAATCCATGATAACTCCTTTCACAGCCACAAACCTCCTTGGAAACCGTGTAGAAGGCTTCTAGCGATTTCCAGTTCATTGTATGAGTTATTCGAATTGATTGTGTAATGGAAGCTGTCCACGCTCACGGATATGGAAATAAACGAACAACGAATATGCACCACCCACAAACGGGGATGGTGATTTTAATGCCTTTTCCAGGGAGGTGATGCGGTTTGGCTTTTCGTGATCGGGTGCGCAGCGTTCTTGCCAAGGAACGGACGCCTGGAGCGGTGATCCACAATACCGTGGCCGAGAGTATACACGGAGTGGTGGTGACGGACGATACGGCCATGCGCTTCGCGGCGGTCCATGCCTGCATCCGGGTCCTTTCGGTGGACATTGGGTTTCACCTAATGCACGGGCACGGATGTCACTGCGCAAACACCCTGCGCATAACAGCATAACGGCCTGCAGAAGGCTGATTGCCATCTTGCGTCAGTATAGACAATTCACTTTGCTTGCATATTTTCTCTTGTTTTGTTATAATATATTACTGATGGGATGTGGATATATTGAGGTTGATTAAATCAATAAAAAATGTGTTTCATGGCAATATCCAAGAGGAGCGTGATCTTTTATTGCAACAACTCCTTATATCAATATATCAACTTGATGAACATTATAGGGAAGAACGCAAGCCTAAAAAGTATAGTTTATCAATTCGGCGTCTTTTGCCTGGTGATTGGTTGGAAGAGACTAACAGACGAATAAATAATACCATAACGTTCGTTGTTAGAAGCTCTGAAATGCGCCATAATAAACCTCATTTTAAAATCACAATTAGAGGAAAAGGTTCTGGCCTATATAGTCTGGAAACACTTCAACCCATTAAAAGCAATATAAGGAAAGAAGACGAAAAGGATCTATTGGCTTGGGCGAGTGAACATAGAAGTGAAATGTACGATTTATGGAATAAGTTTATTGGTCACAGAATTATTGTTGAATAACAGTATTTAATACGGGATAAAACTCCGAGTACTGCAATTTATATTTTATACCATCAGTCTGCTTGGCTGGTGTTTTTTTATGTAGAGGTAGGAAAGTGTACCGTCTTAAGAAAGAGTGATGGTGTAACAGTACGGGTTATTACGTTTTAGCAACGCTAATCTCTTGAACTACCAGGAGTTTCCTGGTAGAATATTATTTGGGAAGACGGCAAATTTCCATCATAAGAGGTAAACCCATGTTTTTTGAAACAGAGAGGCTTACTTTTCGTAAACCAATCAAGCAAGACTTTGAGCGACTTTGGCAGATGCTAAATGATCCAATTGCAAAAAAATACACAGGAGGAGTAACACGGCTCAGTTATGAACAGCGTCTTGCGCTTTTTGAACAGGAGTGCTTAGAGGATTTCTCGGTGCAGGGTGCAGAATTTGCGGTTATAGAAAAAGAGAGTGACAATTACCTGGGGTATTGCGGCTATAGATATTCGGAGGAATTGGCCGGCTGTGAATTCTTGTATGGATATTGCCGGGATTGCTGGGGAAAAGGTTACGCTACGGAATCTGCTCAAGCCGTGCTTAAATTCTTGTTTGAAACCTATCATCATGATGTCTATATCGCGACGGTTGATCCCCAAAATGCAGCTTCAAAACGTGTTCTCGAAAAAGTTGGCTTTGTCAAAATCGGTGAATTCCCAATGAATGCAACCGAGGTTGATGAAAAGTATCAATTGCTAAAATGCAATCTGATATCTAAATTCTGAACATGATCAAAGCCTGAAAAACAACCACGCGTCATCCTCAACTGGGGGCGCTTTTTTGCACCCTTCTAATCAAGCATCTCAATGTGCGAAAAATATAATAAGAACGGCACCCTCATAAGGTGCCGTATGTGTTTGATTTGGAGGCATCTGTTATCTCTTGCATGGAGCCCTTAAAACTTGCCTTGGTTAACGGCCAGTATCCTTACCTATAAGGGTCAATCCATCATTTCGATCATGCTGTCCCGCAGTAATTTTCTCGTTGGATAGTTCTTGTAATAACGGGTCAGCTTTGTATCCTTTGTTACATAGTCCCTATACGTGGCTACATTACGGATAAACATCAGCACGTTTGTATCGCCCTTCAGGTCTTTTGAAATGCTGATTTCCTGACCAAAGGAAAAGCCTTTTCCTATTTCCTCGGGTACAACGGTGGTTACGCTTTGAAGATCAGGAAAGAAATTTAGGTACTCGCTTTTTATATAAATGTAACCATTTTTACCTTTAACGGTACTGTAGTTGACAGTTACCTTGTCACCGCTGACCGTGACATAGGCCGTACCCAAAACATATTTATTGCTGCCAATGAGTTCAAAAGCTTGCGTCCCTTCCTGG
Source organism: Bacillota bacterium (assembly GCA_023413135.1). Taxonomy (GTDB): domain Bacteria; phylum Bacillota; class Clostridia; order Christensenellales; family Aristaeellaceae; genus JAEWAH01. The sequence goes on along the minus strand of JAEZQK010000123.1, from coordinate 37,315 downwards.
CTTAAGTCCAGCGGGGTAAACATGTACCATAAGTCTGTAAGGTCCGGCTTGATATCCCGGAACTGAGGGCCGAAGGAGCATACCGTATTATTGGGATACCAGGTATAGCTGTTTTTATTTCCAAGCAAGACGAGGGCGGAAAGGTCGAGAGGGGCCGTGCCAAAATACTCCTCGCCATGCAGATACCATTGATTAAGCAGGGCATCGTAATAGAAGAATACACTGCTTCCAGGTTCAAGGTATGATAACCCCATCAAGGTATGATCCGGGGCATAGGTGAAACATGCGTCGTTATCAACTACTGTAAAGCGGAGCAGGCTTCCCTGTCCATCATAGAATTCCGTGCCCGTATCATTTTCTACGATGCGCTCTATCAGGGTACCTTGACCGTCATAAACAAGGGTTTCATTCCCGTTTTTCATAGAAACGGAGGCAATCAATCCATTGGCATCGTATTGCTCCGTTTTTCCCTCACCGTATACCTGCCGTCCGATATACACCTCATTTTTATACTCGTCGATGTAGCCTGTCCCGTCTTGCATTACGCCTTTAACGCTGCGGTAGACAAGCACGCCGTCCAAATACCGGTCCTGATAGATCAGGTTTGCCGATTCGTCATTATAGGTATGCTCCACCAGATGATCATTGGCATCAAGAACTTCATAGGATTGGTCTGTTGAATGTATCTTGAAAAGGGCTTCTCCGGTTATGCCAAAGACGGTGACTGTGTTTGAACCGTCGCTATTTAAAACAGTACGCTTGCGCATGACCCCGTTGGCGTCATAATCCGTAATGGTTCCATCCGGCCTGGAAATGCTATACCATGCAACCTTGCCATTGCTATAACTAATGTTTGTTGCTTCGCCGCTTACCGGGTCAAGTGAAAATTTCCCCACCAGCTCACCTTGGGCGTTATAATAGTCTGTTTCATTTTCGCTCCAAATGATATATTGCAAAAGTTTCCCATCCTGATCATATGACGCGGATGTCTGTTTACGGTAATTGACATATGTAACCACATTGCCCAAGGAATTGATGTCATAGGACTCCTGCTTGAGACTATCCTCTATGGATCCGATTTGAAATTCGCCCGATGCATTGTAATACAGAGAAAGGTCATAGGATGAAATGGTTTTGTTGAGCTGGATATTGTTTATCGAAGAGCTTTCATAATAAGACGAATCGTGAATATACCCTGTTAGTTGCCCCGATGAATAACGAAAAATCTCTATGGTGATGCGCTTCGGGCCAAAGGGGCTTAATACATCCAAATCAACTGTGCCTTCGAAATAATCTGAAGTACCTTCTAAAGAATCTCCAGAATAAAACAGGCTAATCTCGTTGTCTTTCAATTCCAAGTGTGTGATTTGAGGTACGGTGAAACGCGGAATGGGCATTTCCTCGGTGGTTTTCGGGACGGGAACCGCCCCCAGGGCATTACCGTACAGCAAAGCCAACGAAAGAAACAGGAAAAGCCATATGTATCTTTTTGCCATTTTCTTTGCTCCCTTCAATAATCTTTTGAATAATATCATGTCAATACTTTTCTGTCAATTATTGTTACTTTCAGTGATCGTTGGTTTCATTATTGCAAAATAGACTCCCAATTGATCAAAAAACTGTTGACAGTACTGCCTGCATATGGTAGACTGACGCCAATTTCATAGCAAACCGTCGATGCGGAGATAACGGTGATGATGCTCTTACAGAGAGCCCGCGCTGCTGAGAATCGGGCAGAACACAAGTCATCAAATGGACCGCGGAGGGCGCAGCCAAAGGCGCAAGCCGAGTATGTTGCGACGTGTGGGCATACGTCAGTTGCCGGGGATATGTTGGTATCCCGCAAAGTGCACGGCAGAATTCTACCGTGAAACAAGGTGGCACCGCGAGCGTTCGGCTCGTCCTTGACGAATAGTCAGGGGCGGGCCTTTTTGTCGTTCCTGGCTGCAAAAACAAAGGAAAGGCGTGGTCAGGTTATGGCATATCCGGATTTTACGGAGGCAAAGCGGCTCTTGGAATCGGGGATGTACAAAACAATCCCCGTCTGCTGCGAATTGTACGCGGATTCGGTCACACCGCTCACGGTGCTCAAGCGGCTCAAGACCGTGAGCAAGCACTGCTACCTGCTTGAATCCGTGGAAAAGAGCCGCAGGTGGGGCAGGTACACGTTCTTAGGGTACGATCCCGCGATGGAGTTAAGCTGCGTAGGGGGCAAGCTCACCATCCGCGCGGGCTCGTCCGTCACGATGGACACAAACAACCCTGCCGGCGCTATCCGGCAGGTGCTCCGGGATAACGTAAGCCCGCGCATAGACGGCCTCCCGCCCTTTACCGGCGGCCTGGTCGGCTACTTCTCCTACGATTACATCCAGTACGCGGAACCTTCCCTCAAGCTGGAAGCATTCGATGCGGACGGATACAAGGATGTCGACCTCATGCTGTTTGACAAGGTGATCGCCTTTGATCATTACCGGCAGAAGATCGTACTCATCGTAAATGCCCGCTGCGGGGACTTGGAAACGGAGTACGCGCGCGCAAAGATGGAGCTTATGAACATGAAGGCGCTTATCCTGTGCGGCGAAATCCGCGAGAGTGCGCCAGGAAGAATGATGTCGTCCATCCGCACGCTGTTTGACCGGGACGAATACTGCCATATGGTGGAAAAGGCGAAGGAGTACATCCGCGAGGGCGATATCTTTCAGGTGGTTCTCTCCAACCGGCTGGACGCGGATTTTGAGGGTAGCCTTCTGGATACCTACCGCGTGCTGCGCACTACAAACCCGTCACCCTATATGTTCTACTTTTCAAGCGAAGATCTGGAAATCGCCGGCGCTTCCCCGGAAACGCTGGTCAAGCTGGAAAACGGAGTACTGCACACCTTTCCGCTGGCGGGCACGCGCCCGCGCGGCGCGACGGAGGAGGAGGACCGCCGCCTTGAGGCCGAGCTACTCAAGGATGAAAAGGAGTGCGCCGAGCACAACATGCTGGTGGATCTGGGGCGCAACGACCTGGGAAAGATCAGCAGGTTCGGTTCCGTGCATGTGGAGGAGCACATGTCGGTCGAGCGCTTTTCCCACGTGATGCACATCGGTTCCGCCGTGCGCGGCGAGATCCGCCAGGATCTGGACGCCCTGAGCGCCGTGGAAGCGGTGCTCCCGGCCGGCACGCTCTCCGGCGCGCCGAAGATCCGCGCGTGTGAGATCATCGACGAGCTCGAAGGCGTCAAGCGCGGTATCTACGGCGGTGCTATCGGGTACATCGATTTCGCGGGCAACATGGACACCTGCATCGCCATCCGCATCGCTTACCGCAAAAACGGCAAGGTGTGCGTCCGTTCCGGCGCTGGCATCGTGGCCGACAGTGTGCCGGAGAGCGAATACCAGGAGTGCTTAAGCAAGGCCCGCGCGGTCGTACGCGCGCTGGAAATCGCGCAGGGAGGGCTCGAAGCATGATACTGCTCATCGACAATTACGACAGCTTTTCCTACAACCTCTATCAATACGTCGGCATGCGCAACCCGGACATCACGGTCATAAGGAACGACGCCATGACGGTGGAGGAAATCCAAAATCTCCGTCCGACCCACGTCATCCTCTCCCCGGGACCGGGCTATCCGGGGGATGCGGGCGTTTGCGTGGCCGCCGCGCTGGAAATGGGGAAACGCGCGAAAGTGCTGGGCGTGTGCCTCGGCCATCAGGCCATCTGCGAGGCGTTCGGCGTGACCATCTCCCACGCAAAGCGGCTCATGCACGGAAAACAATCCGAAGTGGCCGTAAGCCCCGGTTGCCCCTTGTTTGCGGGGCTGCCCGCACGCATCAAGGCCGCGCGCTATCACTCCCTCGCGGCAGTCAGGGAGACGCTGCCCGAGTGCCTTGAAATCGTCGCCGAGGCGGACGACGGGGAGGTCATGGCCGTGCAGCACAGGCAGTACCCAGTCTATGGCCTGCAGTTCCACCCGGAATCCATCCTCACGCCGGAAGGTATGCGCATCGTCGAAAACTTCCTGGCGCTTTGAAAGGAGAATAACTATGATCCGCGAAGCAACCGCGAAACTCATCGATCAAAAGGACCTCACCTACGACGAGGCGATCTGCGTCATGAACGAAATCATGAACGGCGAACCCTCTCAGGTGCAGACGGCCGCCTTCCTCGCGGCGCTCTCCACAAAGGGAGAGACCATTGAGGAGGTCACCGCCTGCGCGGCGGGCATGCGTGCACACGCCACGCCCGTAACGCACGCGCTGGATCTCACGGAAATCGTCGGCACGGGCGGCGATGGCGCGCATTCCTTCAACATCTCGACCACGGCTTCCATCGTCATCGCCTCCGGCGGTGCAAAGGTCGCCAAGCACGGCAACCGCGCAGCCTCCTCGAAGAGCGGTGCGGCGGACTGCCTGGAGGCGCTTGGCGTAAACATCGACCTCTCGCCGGAACAGTGCGTACGGCTCCTTGAAGACATCGGCATTTGTTTTTTCTTCGCGCAGCGGTATCACGCCTCCATGAAGTATGTCGGCCCCGTGCGCAGGGAACTGGGCGTGCGCACCATCTTCAACCTCTTGGGCCCGCTCACAAACCCCGCGCACGCCAACCGGCAGGTGCTCGGCGTGTTCTCGGAGGCGCTGGTAAAGCCGCTGGCGCGCGTGCTCCAAAACCTCGGTGTGAAGCGCGGCATGGCGGTCTACGGACAGGACGGGCTCGACGAGATTTCCGTATCCGCGCCGACGACCGTGTGCGAGTTTATGGGCGGTGGGTTTCGAAGCTATACCATATGCCCGGAGGATTTCGGATTTGCGCGCACGGAAAAGGCGGCGCTCACAGGCGGCTCACCGAAGGAAAATGCGCAGATCACCCTTGACATCCTGAGAGGCGAGCGGGGCGCGAAGCGCGACGCCGTGCTCATGAACGCCGGGGCGGGGCTGTACATCGCCGGAAAGGCGGATTCGCTGAAGGAAGGCGTGATGCTTGCGGCAAGCCTCATTAATAACGGCGCGGCGATAAGGCTGCTTGACGCCTTCATCCGTGAATCAAACCGGCAGGCTACGGCGTGATTTGGGGGCAATGCCGGAAATATAGAAACGATTTGAGGTACTCGTATGATATTGGATCAAATTGCGGCACACGCCGCCGAGCGCGTACGGCATGCCATGGCCTGTGTCGGGCTTGACGAAATGCGCGAAGCGGCAAGGTTACTGCCCATGGGCGATTTCCGCTTCGAGCGCGCGCTGAAGGGGGAGAAGCTGTCCTTCCTGTGTGAGGTGAAGCGCGCGTCGCCCTCCAAGGGGATCATTGCGGAGGAATTTCCGTATCTGAAAATCGCCCGTGAATACGAGGCGGCGGGTGCGGACTGCGCATCCTGCCTCACAGAGCCTAGGTGGTTTCTGGGCTCTGACGAGATTTTCCTTAAGATACGCGCGCAGATCAAAATCCCCATGCTCAGAAAGGACTTCACCGTGCACGAATACCAGATCTATGAAGCCAAGCGCATGGGCGCTGACGCGGTGTTACTTATTTGCGCGCTGATGGAGGAAAGAACATTGGCGGGGTATCTGGCCATCTGCGACGGGTTGGGACTGAGCGCTCTTACGGAAACCCACGACGAGGCGGAAATCCGCATGGCAGTTTCGGCGGGCGCGCGCTTGATCGGCGTCAACAACCGGAACCTCAGGGATTTTTCCGTAGATTTCTCAAACGCCGCGCGCCTTCGGGACATGGTTCCCGCCCATAAAGTGTTTGTTGCGGAGTCGGGCGTTCGTTCGGCTGAAGATGTTGCCGCGCTCAAGCGGATCGGCGTGGACGCGATCCTTATCGGGGAAGCGCTCATGCGTGCGGCAGACCGGTACGCCACACTCGCGGAGTTTAAGAGGGCGGCACAATGAGCGGAACAAAGATCAAGATTTGCGGCCTTTCCAGGCCCTGCGATGCCGGATTCGTCAACCGGGCCGCGCCCGATTACGCGGGGTTTGTGTTTTGTGAACGGAGCCGTAGGAACGTGTCCGCCGGCCAGGCGCGGGCGCTGCGCGAGGCGGTCTCTCCGTCGATCCGCACCGTGGGCGTGTTCGTAAACGCTGCACCCGAACAGATCATCCCCCTGTATCGGGAGGGGATCATAAGCATCATTCAGCTTCACGGAAGCGAGGACGATGGCTTCATCGCACGGCTGCGGGACGCGCTCCCGGGAGCAGAGATCTGGAAGGCGTTTCAGGTCCGCACACCAAATGACCTGGACGCCGCCAAGGCTTGCACGGCGGACCGGGTGCTCCTGGACAGCGGCGGCGGCACGGGCGCGCGCTTTGACTGGTCGCTCATCGGGCGATTTCCCCGCCCGTTCCTCCTGGCAGGAGGCCTCACCCCGGAGAACATCCCGGATGCGATTTTTAGGCTCCATCCCTATGGGGTGGATGTAAGCTCCGGAGTCGAAGCAGGCGGCGTCAAGGACGAAGGACTGATTTGCGCCGCCGTTGCGGCTGCAAGGGGGGGTGATATGGGATACGTCATGGCTGATGCATGAACTGAGAAGGCGGGCCATTTTTAAGAACCGCAGAATGTGAGGGAGAATATGTCAAAGGGCAGATTTGGAAACCACGGGGGCCAGTACATCCCCGAAACGCTGATGAACGCCGTCATCGAGCTGGAGGAGGCATACGCGCATTATAAGGACGAGCCCAGCTTCAACGCGGAGCTGACAGAGCTGCTGAATGGCTACGCGGGCAGGCCGTCGCGGCTCTATTTAGCGAAAAAGCTTACACAATCGCTCGGCGGTGCGAAGATTTACCTCAAGCGCGAGGATCTGAACCATACGGGCGCGCACAAGATCAACAACGTGCTCGGGCAGGCGCTGCTGGCCAAGAAGATGGGCAAGACGCGCGTCATCGCCGAGACCGGGGCAGGGCAGCACGGTGTCGCCACCGCCACGGCTGCGGCGCTCATGGACCTGGAATGCGAGATCTTCATGGGCGAGGAGGACACGCGGCGGCAGGCGCTCAACGTCTACAAGATGCGGTTGCTTGGCGCGAAGGTCCACCCTGTGACGGCCGGCACGGCGACGCTCAAGGACGCGGTTTCGCAGACGATGCGCGAGTGGACGAGCCGCATTTCGGACACACACTATGTGCTCGGTTCCGTTATGGGGCCGCATCCCTTTCCCACCATCGTGCGGGACTTCCAGGCCGTTATCTCAAAGGAGATCAAGACGCAGATTCTGAAAGTGGAGGGCCGCCTGCCCGACGCCGTGCTCGCCTGCGTGGGTGGCGGCTCCAACGCCATCGGCGCGTTCTATCACTTCATCGATGATCCGTCCGTGCGGCTCATCGGCTGTGAGGCGGCGGGAAAGGGAGTCGATACCTTTGAGACTGCCGCGACCATCTCCACCGGCAGGCAGGGCATCTTCCACGGCATGAAGTCCTACTTCTGTCAGGACGAATTCGGGCAAATTGCCCCGGTCTACTCCATCTCCGCGGGGCTGGATTACCCCGGCGTCGGGCCGGAGCATGCATACCTTCACGACATCGGCCGGGCGGAATATGTTGCGGTCACGGACGATGAGGCCGTCGGCGCCTTCGAATTCCTCTCCCGCACGGAGGGCATCATTCCCGCCATCGAGAGCGCCCATGCCCTCGCTTGGGCCATGAAGCTGGCGCCCGGAATGGGGAAGGACAAGATCATCGTCATCAACATCTCCGGACGGGGGGACAAGGATTGTGCCGCCATCGCGCGCTATAGAGGGGAGGATTTGTCCGAATGAGCAACGTATCCAAGGCCTTTTTAAACGGCAAGGCGTTCATTGCCTTTTTGACCTGCGGCGATCCGGACATGGAAACCACCGAAGCGCTTATCCGCGCGATCACCGGGGCGGGCGCGGACCTCATCGAGCTTGGCATTCCCTTTTCCGATCCCACGGCGGAAGGCCCCGTCATTCAGGCGGCAAACCTGCGCGCGCTGAAAGGCGGGGCGACCACGGACAAGATATTTGATATGGTGAAGCGGGTGCGAAAGAGCGTAAGCATTCCCTTGGCGTTTATGACCTACGCGAACGTGGTGTTCTCCTATGGTACGGAGCGGTTCCTCGAAAATGCGCAGCGGGCGGGTATGGACGCGCTGATCCTGCCGGACGTGCCCTTTGAGGAGAAGGCGGATTTTGCTCCCGCGTGCAAAAAGCACGGCATCGACTTTATCTCTCTCGTTGCGCCGACTTCCGAACATCGCATCGCCATGATCGCTAAGGAGGCAGAGGGATTTATGTATTGCGTTTCCTCCCTGGGCGTCACGGGCGTGCGGGACGCGATCACCTCTGATGTCGGAAGGATGGCGGAGCTTGTGCGTGCGTCTGGCTCTGTCCCGGCGGCAATCGGCTTTGGCATTTCCACGCCCGGGCAGGCGGCGGAGATGGCGCAGAAAGCGGATGGCGTGATTGTCGGCTCGGCTATCGTAAAGCTCGTCGCACAGTATGGCCGGGACGCCGCTTCATACGTCGCGGATTATGTGAAAGCGATGAAAAAGGCCATCAGCCACTTAAGTTAAATGGGACTTAAGTGGCTTTTACATGGATATACCCGGCACATTTGCATTTCGCCTTTTTTCACGGGGCTGCGCCGACATTCCTGATATCAATCCGCGTCAACTGCCGTCAGCTTGACAAAATGGATGCTGCCCTCTGCTTTGCTGCCGGTAACGGAGAAGGTATACGTACCGGATTCCTGCACGCCCATGATGAATTCACTGAATTATTGCATCACAATGTTGATAGCCGCCCCTTATTGCGACTACCATTTGGGACATATTAAGGAGGGACAGAATAAAGTAAAGTGGAGATTCTCTCCAAATATTGCGTAGGGTGAAATGAGTTATGAATGCAGAAGCCAACAATTGGTATTACCCTTCAGGTTATTACGATGGCGATTCCCGTTCATTGATAGCATCAGATAATTATCCGATCGAGAGTAGCCAAAAAAGAGTATTTGACAGGCAGGCAGCTCTTAATGCATCTAGCGGCAGTGTCGGACCTCTGCCAATCTTTACAACTCTACTGGCCAGTCCTCTCAATGTTGTATCAACTACAATCGACACAGCGGGCATGGGAAATACAAACAACCTGCTAAAGTTTACCAGCATCATAGGTTTGCCTTTGGGAATATCCGTAACATTCAACTTCCAGATTCAGCGTGTGCACAACAATGGCTCTCCCATAGGTGTGGGTTCCACCTACACGTTCTCAACGACGGTCAATATCTTGGAATCGGAATCCTTTAGTTTTCAATTCATGGATGCGGATGTACCGGACGGTTCCTACACTTATTCTGTCAACCTGTCCACGAATTCCATTGTCGATGTGACACCAGGCGCAACCGTAAATGCTGTCCTTAGTGTACTTGCTGTTGCAGTATAACTTCCGTAACGCCTAAACCGGGGCAGCCTTGTGATGGCTGCCCCGGAATTTTTCTACTCATATCATTTTTTCGGTTTGACCCTGATCCAGATTTCCGACCAGCACCTGTCATTTTCGCCGTAGTAAAGCTCCATGTCAAAGCCTTCCAGCTGCTCGTAGGGCGCATTGGGCAGCCACTCGGTATATACGCGGCGGTTCAGCGCCTGGACCGCCTTTGCCGTATCCTCAATGCGGTACATATCGCTCTTGAAAATGGCCCAGGTGGCGGCCGGAACGATTGCCTTTTCGAACCCCTCCATGCGGCTGCCTTCCGTTTGAAAAGCAAAGATCATATAGGGGAAGGTGGAACCGCCTGTTTCCCTGTAGGTGCAGATGGCATTGATGGGGCACAGGCCGTTTTCATTGGGGCGGTTTGCGGGAACAGAGGCGGCCAGCTTGTCAAAGCGCCCGTCATCCATCACCTCCTGCCAGAAGCGCGGGATCGCCCGGAAGTTTTCCTGGCTTTCGGTGGTGAATACGCCTTCGATGCCGTATATGGCAAAGGCTTCCCTGGTTTGAATCCTGTAGTCCATGGGTACATCTCCCTTGAGCGTCAGTAGAAAAGAAAGGCGCGGGTAGGCCTTCAAATGGACCCCCTCGCCGCGCGCGGCGGAAGGGGAGACGCCATGCATGATGCCGAACGCCCGGGCAAAGGCTTCCGGGGAATCGTAGCCGTACTTTAACGCCAGGTCGATGATCTTGATGTCGCTGTGGGTCAGTTCAAAGGCCGCCATCGTCAGCCGCCGCCTGCGGATATACTCCGACAGGGATACATCCATTACAATAGAAAAGAACCTTTGAAGCCCCGACAGCGATTGGCAGGCAAGTTTGGCCACCTGAAGGAGGTCGACTTCTCCTTGCAGGTTTTCCTCAATATAGTCCAGTGCCGAGTTCATCCGTTCCAGCCATCCCATACACTTCCTCCTCTCCGGGGGCAGTATAGCAAAAGGCACGATGACGTGCCTTGCATTTGGCGCCTTTTTAAGTCAGGGGGAGTGCTGATTTATACGGATAGATAGCATACGCTTCCGCGCTCTATCAGTTTCACCGGCACTTCCACCCATTGGGGCTTTGTATCCGGTTCCTTGAGCAGGCTGTTTAGCAGCGCCATCGCCTGCTCGCCCAGCAGGAAAGGGTGCACCTCTACCGTGGTCAAAGGCGGGGTGGTATAGGCGGAAACGGCGGCGTTGTTGAAGCTTATGATGGAAACATCCTCCGGCACGCGCCGGCCCGCCTTTTGCAGCGCGCCTATCAGCCAGATGGCCAAGGCGTCATCCTGGGCCACTACCGCGGTGGGACCATCGGGTGACAGAAGGGGAGCGGGCAACATGTCCTCCCCTGCAATCAGCGGATTGGGCAGGAATATTTCCTTAGAAACGGGCATACCGGCATCGCGGAGGGCGGCTTCAAAGCCCGCCTGCCTTTTTACGGTAACGCTGAGGGAATCATCCGCTCCCAGATAGCAAATGCGCCGGTGGCCGTGCTTAAGCAGATATTCCGTCACCATCCGGCCGGCCTTTTCATTGTCGCTGTCCACGCGGTGGTAGTTTTCGCCACGGTATGGATGGCCGATGACTACAAAGGGAAAACTATGCCGGTGAAGAAGCTCCGCCACCGGGTCGTCCCATAGGGTGGAAAGGAGGATCATTCCTTCGATCATGCCGGAGAATATCATTTCCCGTACCACGCGTCCATTCTCCTCCGGACTGGCGCTGGTTCCCAACAGCAGATGCAGGCCGTGACGGGCGGCTTTGGTGCCGATGCCCCGGAGTGCTTCTGCAAAAAAAGGATGCTTCATGGATTCTTCCGCGCCCAGGGCGGAAAACACCCCGATCGCATTGGTAGTGCGGTTCACCAGCGAACGGGCCAGAAGGTTGGGCCGGTAGTTCATTTCCTCCATGATGGACCGCACCTTCTTTTGCGTTTCATCGCTGATGCGGTTGCTGCCGGAGATGACGCGGCTCACCGTGGAAGGGGAGACGCCCGCCCGCCTGGCAATATCCTTGATGGTGCTCTTCATGGCGGCAACATGCTCCTTTCCGGCACATAACCTGATCCATACATGCCTGTGAATGGCTTCATTATGCCAAGGGCTTATTCCCTTGTCAAGAAAAACAGGCGCTTGCAGTTGCGCTTTTCAGAGGATGATGTCAAACATGGGAAAAACGAATGGAAAAACGGAAACTTTCTCTTGACATGTTATGGCCCGGTTAGTATACTAGAATAGCTGTTTTGTGGTATTTTGCGCCGCTTAACACGGTGCGCGTCACAGATACAAGACTTTTGTAAAACAAGGAGTGTTGTTCCATGTTTCGTACTTACCAGCCGAAAAAGCGCCAGCGCAGCAAGGTGCACGGCTTCCGCTCCCGGATGTCCACCAAAAACGGCCGTCGTGTTCTGGCTGCCCGCCGCCGCCGTGGCCGCAAGGTTCTGACTGTTTGACAGGATGGTGGAAACAAAAGTCTGCATGGCTCAGCCCGCCCCGTTGCTTGCCACCGTGCGCATTGGGTACGGGCTTTTCCAGTATGAAAGGGCATTTTGGCGATCAGTTTTGATGCGGCTTTGCCGTGGGTTTATTTGATCCCGCCTGAAACGAAGGGTTTTGCTTGCAGCGTACATACCGCCTTAAGAAAAACAAACAGTTCCAGTACGTATACCGGCGGGGAAAGAGCTCGGCCTGCAAAGATATCGTGCTTCTGCACGCGAGGGGAGCCGGGCTGAAGGTGGGTTTTTCCATCAGCAAAAAGATCGGCAACGCCGTGGTTCGCAACCTTGTGAAAAGGCGTTTGCGGGAATGCTTCCGCCCGTATTTGCGTTTGGCCAAGCCTGGCTGGTATGTGGTGGTGGCCCGGCCGGGGGTCGCCCAGACGCCTTACCAGGACCTGGCAAAAGGGATGGCTTACCTTTTGAAAAAGCAGAACCTGCTCAGGGAAGGGAACACGCCCAAATGAAACGTCTGCTTTTGGCCATGATCCGCTTTTACAAGCGGAACATAAGCCCGCATCTGCCTGACGCCTGCCGTTTTCAGCCCACCTGTTCCCAGTATGCCATGACCGCTATTGAGCGCTTCGGGGCGCTCCGCGGCGGATGGATGGCGTTTAAGCGGATTATGCGATGTAATCCCTTTCACAAGGGTGGGTACGATCCCGTGCCGGAGGACACGAACGCAACAATTAGGAGGGAATAACCCACATGTTTCCATTCCTGAACGAACCCCTGAAGGCGATATTGCTTGGCATATATTCCATTGTCGGCAATTACGGCTGGTCCATCGTGCTCTTTACGCTGCTGATCCGCGCGCTTCTGATGCCGCTGGATGCCAAAAGTCGCAAGAGCATGCGCAAGACGCAAAAGCTTCAGCCCCAAATCGCGGCGCTTCAGAAAAAGTACAAGAACGATAAGGAAAAGCTCAATCAGAAGACGATGGAGCTTTACCGCAAGGAGCATGTGAGCCCCCTTTCAGGATGTCTGCCCATGCTGCTTTCCCTGCCTATCCTCTTTGGTATGTTCGGCGCCATGAACATTCTGGCCCACGAGCAGATCGCCGGCCACGTGTTTACCTACCTTGCGCAGGAAGAGCCCCAATACCAGGGCTGGCTATGGGTCAAAAACATCTGGATGCCCGACAGTCCCTTTGCACCCCGGGTACCGGATGAAAACAGCATCAAGCAGGTGGCGCCCGAAAACTGGCAGGCTGTTTATAACCAGTTGAGCGATACGCAGAAAGCGGCCATCGATACGTTCAACCAGAGCCTTGGCGAGGATCAGAAGATCACCTTTGATTTCTCCACCAGGGAAGCCACCACAGCTACCGTTAACAAGATGGTCAGCGTCTTAAAGACTTCTGTGCCGTTGTATACCGAAAAGACGGCCAAGGTGCCCGGTTGGGAGAACATCAACCTGTTCTTCATTCAGCTCGCCATCTTTATGTCCTATAATGGTTTCTTCCTGCTGCCGCTGCTGGCGGCGGTGTCCCAGTTCCTAATGAGCTCCGCCATGCCCCAGACGCCTTCCCAGGATGGCAAGCCGGGCACTGCAGGCTTTATGAAGTATTTCTTCCCCATTTTTTCCCTTTTCATCTGCTTCAGCTCCAACGCAGGTTTTGCGCTGTACTGGGTCACGGCCAACCTGATCGCCGCGGCGCAAAACGTGCTGCTCAATAAGTACTTTGACGCGCAGGAAAAGAAAGCTGCCGCCGTGGGAGAGGGGACTGTGAAATGAAAACGTACGAGTCATCGGCAAAAACCATTGAGGAGGCCATATCCGCCGGTCTGGAGCATTTGGGTGTATCCATCGGCGAGGTCACCATCGACATTCTGGAGGAGGGCAGCAAGGGCTTGTTCGGCTTGTTCGGAAGCCGCCTGGCCAAAGTGCGCCTGACGCTCAAGGATCAGGAAGAAGAAGAGTCCATTTGGAACGCGCTGGCCAGGGAAACAAAACCCAGGGAGGAAAGCGCCAAGAAGGAACAGCAAAGGCGCGAAGCACCCAAGAAAGTAGAAGCCGTAAAGAGCGAATCCAGGCGGGAGGAACCGAAAAAGGAAGCGCCTGCCGAGAAGAAGCCCGCTGAAAAGAAGCCCGCCCCCAAAGCCCCGCAAAAGGAAAGCCAGCCGCAAAACCGGGAAAGCCGCCCGGTAGCGGCAAAGCCTGCCGACCTGCCCCAGGAGCCGGTAGCTCCTGCGCCCCAGGCCGATCCCGCTTCTCCCGAAGGCCGTGCCCAGCAGTTCCTGCAGACGCTGACCACTTTGATGGGCGTAGGCGTCAGCGTGGCCGTGGCCCGGGATGAGGAAGGCAACGTGCTGGTGAACATGCAGGGCGACACCCTGGGCATATTGATCGGCCGCCGGGGAGAAACGCTGGATGCACTGCAGTATTTGACCAGCCTGCTGGTGAACAAAGGCTCTGAACAGTACATTCGCGTGACGTTGGATACGGAAAACTACCGCGCCAAGCGGGAGGAAGCCTTGACCCGCCTGGCCAACCGCATGGCGAACCGGGCCATCAAAACCGGCCGCAAGGTGGTGCTGGAGCCCATGAATCCTTACGAGCGCCGCATCCTTCACAGCGCACTGCAGGCCAATGAAGCCGTGACCACCCATAGCGAAGGTGAGGAACCCAACCGCCATGTGGTCATCACCCTGAAAAATGACAAGAACGGAAAGGCCGCTCAGTAAAGCGGCTTTTCCTTCGAAACAGTGACGCAGCCGCGTCACTTTTTTGCAATGTGACACAGGTTGAAATGTACCGTATGTCGTAAGGAGGCATTTTAATGCAGGAGGAAGCCGTTAAAAAACGTCAGGAAATCGTCTCAGGCCTGTTCCCGGAAGGGATCCCCTCCCTTTGGTGCCCGATGATCGTGCATTATACTTTAGAGGGGCAAATCGATCTTGACCGCATGGAAAAGCACATGCGCTATATGATCCCGGATGTAAGCTCCTTCCTGCTCTTTGGCTCCACGGGTGACGGCTGGGAGTTGGACGCCGACGAAAAGGAGACGCTGCTACGTGCCTGCGTTGAATGGTCGAAACGGTATGGCATCCGCATGCTGCTGGGCGTGCTGCAGCCGGAAATAGGGGAAACCCGCCGGGAGATTGCAAAATGGCTGGAATGGCTTAAAGCCTATGCAAATACCCGGGATGCGGTGCAGGCCATGCGTGATTGCGGTGTGGTGGGCTTCACCGTGTGCGCGCCCCGGGGTGCGGAGCTTTCCCAGCAGACGATCCGGGACGGACTGGAGAGTATCCTCCAATTAAATTTGCCTTTGGCCCTGTATCAGCTGCCCCAGGTGACGCAAAATGAGATCGCCCCGGAAACATTGAGCCTGCTGGCAGCGAAATACCCCAATTTCTATTTGTTCAAGGACACCAGCGGAGAGGACCGCGCACTGCTTTCGGGGCTGGACTCCGGCGGTGTCTTTTTTGTGCGGGGCATGGAAGGCGACTACTTTGACTGGTTCACGGGGAACAAGAAACGCTACCCCGGCTTCTTGCTCAGCACCGCCAATTGCTTTGCTTCCCTGTTACAGCAGATGCTTGCAGCCGCCAGGGCAGGGGATAATACCCTCGCCAAATCATGTTCCGATCAGGTACAGGGGATGATAAACGCCGTGCTTGCCAATACCGCAAGCCTTGCTGGTGGAAACGTGTTTGCCAATGCCAACAAGTGCTTTGAGCATTGCCTGGCCTATGGCCGGCAGTGGATGCAATTCCCCCTGCCCATGCGCCACTGCGGGGAGATTATCCCTGTGCCCTATGTCGCCTTTGCGGAGCAGATTTTGGAAAAATTCGGATTCATGCCCGAAAAAGGGTACCTGCAGGAGTAATGGCTCTTTCTTATACCCAATCACAAAAAGCGTCTCTTCCTTAACAACCAGGAAGAGACGCTTTTTTATATAATAGGGCTTCTTGAGCTGAACGTCAACGAAGAAGAAAGGCAGCCATTCAGCTTGACACGAATTGATTTTAGTAATATACTAAATTAGTAATTCAATAAAAGTGAGGGAAAATCATGAAAATTCCGGTAACACTCAAGCACAAGCCCGTGATCGTCAGCGAAAACTACGCCAATGTGGATGGCCGCACGGCTTATCATACCGATGCCCAGGGCCTGTCTCTGGGACTGGCCCAGTGGAACGACAGGGGCAAGGTGGATATTTCCGCCAAGGTCTGGCGCTATACGGGGGAAAAGTGGTCACGCCAGTCGGAGGAGATGCCGCTGCACAGGGTGCTGGACCTGGTTCTATTGATCTGCCGGGCCAAGCAGCACTTTCAGGAGGCATACAGGTATCCCAAACTGTATGACGAAGGAAAGCCGCAATTGGGCCGCATTCCCATACAGGGGGATGCCATGACGGTGGAAGTCTGCCTGGACAACCCCTGCATCGATGAGGACATCCGTTTGTTCCAGGAAGCGCTGCAAAAGGACGATGAGCTTTTGTCGGAGCGGTTGCACCTGTTATCTGATTTGTTAAAGGAAATGGGGTATGGCCATGGATACGCGGGAGAAGCGAAAAAGCCTTCAAAGGGCGTATAAAGAAGCGGATGAAGTGGGCTGTGTCAGCCTGTATGAGAATCATGAGAACGGAAGATACCTGATTGTCGGCGAGCCCAACCGCCGGGGTGCTGAAAGCCGGTTCCAATTTGCAAAGGCCACCGGTTCCTGCGCTCATATGCTGCTGGCGGAAGACTGGAAAACATACGGGCCGGATGCTTTTACTCAGACGATTCTGGATACCTTGAAAAAAGACCCGGAGCAAACCTTGAAGGATTTCAAGGAGGAGCTCCAGGCCTTGGCAGACATGTACAGGGCGCAGCGGGATCCGCAAGGCTCGTTTTAGGCTATATTTGTGGGCAGGGAGAGCACTATTGAATGACAATAGTGCTCTCTCTTGTACATGAGGACGGTTACTTTTTGTACGTATACCTGGCTATCAGCCTTGGCATATCATCATACATGCCGAAGGCGTCGGCAAAGATTTGGTAGGAGTTGCCCACTTCCCAGGTGGTCTTGGTGGAGTTTTCCAGCATAACGAGCTGCGTTTTTTCCTCCGTGCCCGTGTTCATGATGGCGAGCTGCGGCTTGTTGCTGATAATATCCGTAATCACGCCGGTGCATACGTATATTTGTGCGCTTTTCACCCGCAGGGCATTATTGGACAAAAGGTCGGCATAGTTGGCGGTGCCGTCGGCATTGCTGGTATTCAGGCCCCAGGCTTTTTTTGTATACTCATCCACCGGGGGCACATAGTACACCTGGAAATCCAGCACCGAGGGCTGCCGGTCCGGTATGACCGCCTGGATGGTAACCTCATTGCTGCCGATCTGGTTAAACACGGCGTAAAAGGAGAACGTGCCGTCGGTTGAAATATTCGTGATGTCCAGATCGGTATGGGGCGTCAGCACATTGATCTCGGCGCCGGGGATGGTGGTGGCCGTGATCTTCATGCTCTTTTTTGAACTGGTGTATGTCTGCTCGGAGACCAGGTCCAAAGGCACTTCCTGCACCGCCCTGAACAGGATGATGTCCATCACATTTTCCCGGCAGTACTGGCTGCGCACCCTGATGGTAACCTTGTTTGCGCCGATGGGCTGTACCGTGGCGTTGTAGGTGACATCGCCATGCTCCTGGTTGACCAGGTCGGAATAATCATTACCGTTAATGATAACGGTGCTGCCTTCGCGTACACGGAATTTCATGGGATACATGGCCGTTGAAACTTCAACATAGGTGCTGTCCGGCGTCACCAATTCAATGGGCGACAGGGGGACCTGAATCTGATAGGAGATTGACTCCATGGGATGATTCTGGCCGGAACTGGTGCGTATAAACGGGGTAAGCGTCACATCCATGGTATCGGAAAGATATTCTTCATAATCGTTATACCAGACGTAATCGGGTATTTCCACCACGGCTGCGCCGCCGGAAATAACGTAGGTATTGCTCATTTCCTTGACGTAGATTTGCGTGCCGTCCTTTCCGGGGATGGTGATGGTGTGGGCAGCCTGGTCGTTGACGATGGAAGCTACCACAGTGGGCCTGTTTTTCTCCCTTTCCTCGGCCTTCATTCTTTGCCATGCGGAAATGCCCACGGCCACCGCCAGAAAGGTGACAAAAGAAAGCAGCAGGATGAGCACAGCCCGGAAGAAGCCGCGCCTGCGCGTGCGTTTGGGTGACGGCCGCCGTGAGGCATATGCCGGGGAAACGGCAAGATCGCCGTGCTGCATGTCTCCCCAAAGGGGTTCATACGCGCCGGAATCGTTGAAGCCATCGTATACGGGCTGGGAGGCGGCAACCTTTCCGGAGGGCGGAACCCACTGGCTGGTAGGCTGTGCGCCAGGGAAAACGTCCTCGTCGTCCGGCTCCGTGATCGTTTGCTGTTCGGTACGCTTGACCCTGGAGGTGAACGCGAGCCTGGCGGTAGACCCCACCTCGCCCCCTTCCACCAATTCCGGCGGCATGGGACGCAAAGCAGTTTCCGGATCATCCTTTACACGGAAAACGGTTTCCCTGGTGGTATTTGTGCGGACGGTCATGCTGGAGGGCGCGAGGCCCCGGCGGCTTGCTTCCTCCCGCAATTGGCGCTGCTGCTTTTCGCCTCTTGCCTTGCGGGCCTTCAGCTCCACCATTTCCCGGGCCAGCTCCTCCCTTTTATCGGAAAGGGATGCTGCTTCGCCATCTTCATCCGCCCGGATGTAGACCTTGGGCGCCGCCTCCTTCATTTCGTTCTGCCAGCCGGGACCTTGGTTCCGCTCATAGTCGGGCTGGACAGGCAAAGGCTGGCCGCACTTGAAACAGCGTGGCAGCGAGGCTTTATTCCAATGGCCGCAATGGGGACATTTCATCCAGGGAATCCTCCTCCATAAGGGGTAACGTACTTATATTCGCAACATAGAGCCTGGAATCCTTTTTCCGTCTTCTGGACGAAGCTGGATTTTTGGGCTCCGGTATGATAAAATGAAGTACCACACAGGATAACGAATCAGGATGGCATAAATCATGCGAAAAAACGGTGAGAAAAGCGGAAATAAAATCAAAACGGTTTTGCTGGTGCTTTTGGATATCGTTTTGACCAATGCTTCCATGATCATGGCGCTGCAGCTTCGCTTTGACATGCAGCAGGAAGCATGGATCCATATCCAGAAGTGCTGGAACATTGCCCCCATCATGACCGTTTTGACCATCGGCAGCTTTTTCGCGGTGCGGATGTACAAAAGCCTGTGGCAATACGCCAGCGTGGACGGCCTTTTGCAGATCGGCTTGGGTACGCTGATGGGTTCGGGCATGACGTATCTTTTTTCGTTGGTTTCCTATACCATTTCCCCGGAGCCCAACCTATTCCTGATGCCCCGCACCGTGTACCTGATCGACTGGCTTTTGCTTTTGATATTGGTTGGCGGATCCCGCTTCAGCCTGCGGCTGGCCGGGCAGTGGGAGCGGACAGGCCTGCCCTTTTTCGGGGGCCGCAAGGGGACGCGGATGATGGTGGTAGGCGCAGGATGGGCGGGGGCTTCCGTGATCCGGGAGCTGCAATCGGGCCGCTATGGCTCAAGCCGGGCCATTCTGGCGGTGGATGACGATCCTTCCAAAAAGGGAACGCAAATCAACCGTGTGCCGGTTTACCTGGGCACGGAGAATGTGGAAAAGTACGCCCGGCAGTTTGAAATCGATGAGATCATCATTGCTATTGCAACGCCCAAAGGACCGATGAGGCCGCTGATCGAACGCTGCCTGGCCACCAAGTGCAGGCTCAAAATGGTATCGGCATTAAGAGATTTAGGAAGCGGACGGGATGTCTTGTCTCCCGTTCGTGATATAAATATCGCAGATCTCTTGGGCCGTACGGAGCAGCACCTTGACATGACGGAGGTAAGCGCCTATTTTGAAGGCAAATCCGTGCTGGTCACAGGCGGCGGCGGCTCCATCGGCTCGGAACTATGCAGGCAGATCATGCGGTTTTCACCCAGGAAGCTTACGATTTATGACATCAGCGAAAACTACATGTACGATCTGTATTTTGAGCTGCAGGAAATGTTCGGGCCGCTGGTCAAAAACACGGTGGAGCTGTGCGTGGGCTCCATCCAGGACAGGAGCAGGCTGGACACGGTGTTTGGCGCCGTAAAGCCCGAGATCGTCATCCATGCGGCAGCCCACAAGCACGTGCCGCTGATGGAGGACTGCCCTGAGCAGGCGGTGAAGAACAATGTGTTCGGTACGCTGCACACGGCCCAGTGTGCTATGGCTTACGGTGTAAAGCGGTTTGTGATGATCTCCACCGACAAGGCCGTGAATCCGACCAATGTGATGGGGGCCACCAAGCGGGCGGCGGAGATGGTGATCGAATCGCTGCAGAGCTTTGGCAAAACGGAGTTTACCGCCGTGCGCTTTGGCAACGTGCTGGGCTCCCACGGCAGCGTGGTGCCGCTGTTTGAGCGGCAGATCGGGGCAGGCGGCCCCGTGACGCTGACGCACCCGGACATTATCCGATACTTTATGACCATCCCGGAGGCGGCCAGCCTTGTTTTGCAGGCGGCGTCCATGGCCAGGGGCGGGGAGCTTTTTGTGCTGGACATGGGCGAGCCCATGAAAATACGGGAATTGGCGGAGCGCATGATCCAGCTATATGCCGACCCCTTGGGGCCGCCGGTGGAGATACGGTACGTAGGGCTGCGGCCGGGGGAAAAGCTGTACGAGGAACTGCTCTGTGACGGCGAAAACGTCACCCGCACCGGCCGGGAGAAGATATTCATTGCCAGGCCCGAGGAGTTTTCCTGGGAGACTATACTTCAAATGCTGGACAGGCTTCAAATTTGCCTGGATACACACGGAGATATGCGCTCCTGCCTGCACGAGATGATCCCCTCCTATCTGGAGGCGGATGAGGTGAATGGCGCGGTGCAGGCGAAGCATGAAGAGCAGGAAAGAGCGGCTGTGTCGGCGTAATCAAACGACAAATAAGAGGGCTTCCCGTTTTGCGGGAAGCTCTTCGTTATTCAATGATATAATCCGCACTGTAGGAGCTTTCCCGAACCTTGTGCATATGCGCCTGTACCGGCAGGTGGACGGGATGGGTACGGTAGCGCTCCAGCGATTCCATGGAATCAAACTCTTCCATCAGGCACAGATCACAGGATCTTTCGGTGTGCGCGCAGTCGATACCTACCTCCAGAGAAAGCATTCCTTCAATTTTTCCCGCCATGGAGCGGAGCTTTTGTGCAGCCTCCTCAATATTCGCCGGGGACTTGTCCTTGAGCCAGAACAGAACGATGTGACGTACCATAATGATCTCCTTATATCTGCTTCTTTCCGGCGGCGCGCATTGACACCCGCCGGATTTCTCCATTATAATGCAAATGGACATAGGTGGCAATGCCATGAAGCTTAATGGAAACGGGGTCACAATATGACGCATGTGTGGACGGCGCAAAGGGCAGTGGAGGAACTGCTCTTTTTTTCCGTAGAGAAGGGGCTTGTGGAGCGGGAGGATATTCCGTTTGCCAGGAACCTTATTTTGGACGTAATGCATCTTAACGCGCCGGGCGAAAAAGTGATGCTTGATTCACTGCCGGAGACGGCAACGGTTTTTTTGGACAAGCTGCTGGATGCCGCCGTGGGTATGGGCCTCATTGAGGATACATCCACCGAGCGGGAGCTGCTTGGAACAAAGCTCATGGGCTGCGTGACGCCCGCGCCGGCCATCGTCCGCCGGGAATTTCAAAGGCTGCGGGAAACGCAGGGGCCGGAAGCGGCTACCCGGTGGTTTTATCAGCTTTGCCGCGACTGCGATTACATACGGGTGGACCAGATCAAAAGGAATATCCGGTATTTTGCAAAAACGGATTGCGGGGAACTGGAGATCACCATCAACCTTTCCAAGCCGGAAAAGGACCCCAGGGAGATCGCCAAGCTGAAAAGCGCGCCCCAGTCGGGCTATCCCAAGTGCATGCTGTGCATAGAGAATCCCGGCTACGCGGGGCGGCTGAACTTCCCGGCCAGGCAAAACCACCGGGTAGCGCCAATTCGGCTGGCGGGGGATGACTGGTATTTTCAGTATTCGCCGTATCTTTATTACCCGGAGCATTGCATCATATTCAATGGCGAGCATGTGCCCATGGTGATCAGCCGGGGTTCATTCGAGCGGCTGTTTGATTTCGTGGATCAGTTTCCGCACTATTTTATCGGCTCCAATGCGGATCTGCCCATCGTGGGCGGCTCTATTTTGAACCATGACCACTTTCAGGGCGGGAACTATGTTTTCCCCATGGACAGGGCCAAGGACCGCTGTGCCTTGACATCTCCTGTATCCGCCATCAAGGCGGCGGTGGTGGATTGGCCCATGTCCGTGCTTTCGCTTGCGGGCAAGGACAGGGAAGCGCTCATCTCCCTGGCCATATGCGTGCTGGAAGCCTGGCGCGGTTACAGCGACCCCGAAAGGGAGATCCTGGCCAGAACTACGGAAAACCACAATACGGTTACGCCCATTCTGAGGAAGACGGACGATGGATACAGGCTGATGCTGGTGCTGCGCAACAACCGCACCACGCCGGAGCATCCCCTGGGGCTGTTCCATCCCCATGCGCCGCTGCACCACATCAAAAAAGAAAACATTGGCCTGATTGAGGTGATGGGGCTGTTTATCCTTCCGGGCCGCCTAAAGGAGGAACTAAAGCATCTGGAAGGTTATCTTACCGGGGAAAAGCAGCTTAAAGAGCCTGCCGCGTTTGATCCGTCCTTCAAGCATTTTTCATGGATTACGGAAATAGCAGCGAAAACGGGAACAGGGCAAACCAACGAAAAAGCCCGTCAGACACTTCACATGGCCGTGGCCGATGTGTGCAGCCATGTGCTGGCGGATGCGGGCGTCTATAAGCAAACGGAGGACGGCCAAAAAGGCATGCTGGCTTTTTTGAGAACGGTAGGCTTCAAAAATCTGGAATAGCTTGACGTACAGGGCTTATGCCGTATAATGGTTTTGTAGGCAAACTTATGTTTTTAGCTGTGAATGATGGCAGGAGGATGTCGATGCCTAAGAAACCGGTTTTATCCAAGGCACCCCTGACGGATGCGTTTTTTGCTCCGTTGCCTTTAAAGGCAGTGCATCCCCAGGGGGAGCTTTTGAAAAGGCTTAAGGAAGCCGCCCGTTGGGTGAAGCAGATGGCTTGGGAGGACGAGCGCCTTTTGGGCTACGCTTCACTGGCCTTATTGGTGGATGATCCGGCGCTGACGGAGATGGTGAAGGGCCGGGTGGATAAGATCCTTGGTGCCCAGCGGGAGGACGGCTCCCCGGAGGCGGGGACGGATCTTGCCGCCCAAGCATCGCTCATCCGTGGTCTTATTGCATGGTATGCGGCCACGGCGGATAAGCGGGTCTTGGTATATCTGCTCAAGCGGCTGCAGTATGTTTTCCGCAATGCGGAAAAGCTGTTCGCCGATCTGAATAGCGCGGCACTGACGGGGGAATATGGCTACGCGGCCATTTGCCTGTATCATTGGACAGGCAAGAGCTTTCTTTTGTACCTGCTGGAAAAGCTTCGGGCACTGGGGCTGGACTGGACGGGATTTTTCCATACCTTCCCGGTAACGCGGCCTTTCCAGAAGCATATTCCCCCGGAGGAAATGAATAAAGGCCTTTCCTCACCCGATGCACAAACGCGGCTGTATTACGAAAAGCAGCAGATCATGGCCGATGGGCTGGCGCTGGCCAGGGGGCTGAAAACGCCTGGGATTCTTTCCCGATTTTCAGGCAGCAGCAAGGAAAAGGAAGCAGGAAAAATCGGTCTGGAAAAGGTGATGCGCTACCATGGCACGGCCCATGGCCTGTTTGCCGCGGAACCTTCGCTGATGGGCGGTGATCCATCCTGCGGCATGGATGGCCGGGCGGTGGCGGAAGCCATGTTTTCTTTGGAGCAGCTTTTGATTTCCCAGGGCGGCGCATGGTTTGCCGACGCCTGGGAGAAGATTGCCCTGAATATATTGCCCGCTATGGAAAAGAATGGCCGTGTGCAGCCCTATCAGCGGGTGAACGGGCCGTTCCCCAGGGAAAATGCGGCTGCCGCTGAGGTAGGCCCCTGGGTAGATGCCTGGCTCAAGGGCATGACGGGCTACGCATCCAGCCTTTGGATGGCCGCGAAGGAGGATGGGCTTGCGCTGATGGGCTATGTGCCCTCGCTGCTGCGCTGGAAGATAGGCGGCACGGTTCTTTCCATCCGGGTGGAGGGGAAATATCCCCTGGACGGTGAAGTGGAGCTTTGTGTACAAGCAAAGAAACCCGTCGCCTTCCCGCTGCATCTGCGCATTCCCGCCTGGGCCCGTGAAGCCTGCGTGCAGGTGAATGACGAGGGTGCTAAGAGCGCCGAACCCGGCAGCTTCTTTGTGCTGAACCGCACTTTTTGTGATGGGGACAAGGTACGCATATCGCTGCCCATGCAGCCGAGGCTGACCCGCTGGCACCATCAAAGCGCGGCGGTGGAGTATGGGCCGCTTTTGATGGCGCTGCCGGTGGATGGGGAACAGCCCCTGTGGCAGCTGGCGCTTGACCAGCGGGAGACGATGACAGCTTCGCTTACCGGAGAACCCGGCGGGGAAAAGCTTGCGGTTTCCGCAGTGTTTAAGAAGATTCCGGGCTGGACCCAAAAAGGTGACAGGCCCCAAATGCCCCCCATTGCGCCGGAAACGCAAGGGGAAGCGCATAAGCTATTCCTGACGCCTTATGGGGAAACGGTATGCCGCATGGCCCAATTCCCCGTGGCCCCGGAGGCGTAATATGCCCATACCCGATCTTCGCCTGGCCCCCATGGCAGGGGTCAGCGACTGGCCTTTCCGCCTTTTGTGCTTTGAGCAGGGGTGCGATGCTGCTTATACGGAAATGGTAAGCGCCATGGGCCTGAAATGTGCGCCGCCCGGAAACCTGGCTACCGCCCAGCTGCTGGAAACACACCCCTTGGAAGGCCCCGTCTATGTGCAGATCTTCGGCAAGGAGCCGGAGGTGATGGCCTGGGCCGCCACTCGGCTGGAAGAATCCGGGCGGTACCGCGGCATCGATATCAACATGGGCTGCCCTGCCCCGAAGATCGCCGGCAGCGGGGAAGGAAGCGCGCTGATGCGGGAACCCATGCTTGCGGCCAGGATCATGGAAAAAGTGGTGAAAGCCGTTACCCTGCCGGTTTCCGTGAAGCTGCGCCTGGGCTGGGATGAAAGCTCCGTCAACGTGCTGGAATTGGCCAGGGCCGCCCAGGAAGCCGGTGTGAAATCCGTCATCATCCATGGCCGCACCCGCAGCCAGCAGTATGGGGGCAAGGCGGACTGGGACAAAATCGCCCAGGTGAAGCAGGCTTTATCGATTCCCGTCTATGGCAACGGGGATGTGTTTGATGCCCAGGCTGCGCTGCGCCTATGGAAACATGCCGGCTGCGACGGGCTGCTTATCGGCCGGGGCGCCATGGGCAATCCCTGGATATTTTCCCAGGCAAAAGCGCTTTTCAGGGGTGATGAAGTCTGCCTGCCCACCATATCCCAGCGGGTGGAAACGGCGGTGCGGCATGCCCGCATGATGGCTGCCTGGAAAGGAGAAGGCGTTGCGGTACGGGAAATGCGTAAGCATGTGGGCTGGTACGCCGGCGGTCTGAAGGGAGCGGCAAAGCTGCGTGGCCTTTCAAATGCCGCAAAAACCATGGCGGAACTGGAAGCTTGCCTGATGGGATGGCTTCACTTAACCCGCACCGTGGAGAAAATGTCCAATTGATGCAGGGTTTTCCACGTTCTGATCGTTCCATAAGATAGGGAATCCCCAAAGGAGTATTTCAAATGATGAAGCGCCTGCCGGGCAGTTATGTTATTCAATTTATTGCCCTCATGCTTATCGGCTGTTTCCTGTTCTTAACCGCCATGGCGGAGGGAGCACCCTCCCTTCATCCCATGCTTCATGATTGGCTGGATGGGATAGAGGGCGGCGAGGCGGCAGATATCACCATGTCGGCCACGCTCCATGATTTGATGCCTTATGGAGAGGAGACGGTAGCGACCATGAACCGCCTGCTTTCGGAATGCAGGCTGCAGATTGGTTACCAGCAAAACGGGCAGGAAGAAACGGTCAGCACGCAGCTTATCATCGGGGAGATTCCTGCAGTGGATTATGTCACGCAGTCGGGAAGTCAAATGCTTGCCCAAACATCCCTGCTGCCCGGCATAACGCTGAAAAGCGAATCAGGCTCACCGCTTGACTTCCTTGTAGGGAACGAAATGGAAATTCCATTTTGGGCGGCGGATGTCCTTGATCCAAATGAGCTGGCGGACAGGATTCCGGATGCACTTGCCGGGCTTTCCGACTTCGAACAGGAGAAAGCGGGTTCCTATCATCTTTCCTCCATCGGCACAGCGAAGAATGCGGTCATCTATACTGTGCCGGAAAGCAGCGCGCAGCTTTTAGGGGACGGCCTTTCCCTGCTGGCGGATGCTTTGCACTTTTCGGAAGCCTCGGCGCTTTTGAAAACACTGACCATGGCCGGTGACGCTGTCGTCACCCTTTACCAGACCGCGGATGGAACAAACATGGGCCTTGGCATAAAGGGCACCATGGGCTTTGAGAACGTCGTTCCCCGAAAGGTGACCTTCCTGTGGGTATTCAAATCCAGTGAAAAAAGCTGCCTGCATTCCTTAAGCCTGAAGGCGCCGGCGCAAAAGGGGTCGGATAACCTCACCGTTGCAGGAGAAATGACGTTGGAGTCCCTGAAAGACAAGAACCGCCTTTCCATCAGCCTGGATATCAAAAACAAGCTGAATAGCCAATCCGATAGAACGCAATGGGATGGCCAGCTGGATTGCCTAATGGCGGAGGATAACCAACGCCTGGAGGGGGAAATCATCAGGACCTATACCGACCCAGAGGATACTGATCACATCCTCAGCATCAAGCCCAGCCTGCTTACAGTGAATGCGGGCGGCGAGGTCTCCCTCAAGGGAAGCGCCCGTATGGTATGGTTAAGAAACAAGACCACCCTTTCAGATGTAACCTTTTCCTTGCTATCGGATAAGGCTGCCGGCGTTTCATGGGAGGAAACCGCGGAAACCGTTTCCCTGGAGGGGCTTGGAGAAAGCGATCTTGCCACCATGAAGGAAAAAGCACAGACTGCAGCAGCAGAGGCCATCTGGCATGCGGTTTTGTCGCTTCCCCAGGAGTGCCTGACACTGATTTCGAGAAATATCTCCCAGGAGGACTGGGAAAGAATATATCAGGATGCATTTATGGTAAGTCAATGACCGGGGAGGGATCAAAGGTGAAAAGGCGTTGGCTGGGGCTGGCAGCCGCGATCCTGTTGGCTGTTTCGCCTGTGCTGCTTAATGGGGCCTTGGCAGAATCAGAGCTTTTGTACAAAATGCAAAGGCAGATGGACGCAGGTTCCGGGCTGAAGGGGACCGTTTCGGTTTCCGGGCTGCCGGGGCTGGAAGGGCTGACCTTGGATGCGCAGTATGTTCTGCAAAAGGTTCAGAGCCAGGCGCTGCTTTTACTGAAAAGCGGCGGCGGAGAGCTTGCAAAGGTTGCGCTGTACGGGCAGGACGGCACGCTGGCGCTGGATGCGGGGCTTTCCTCCGGAAAGCTGTACAGCCTTAAAGGCGGCGGGGAGTCGCTGTTAAATCGCCTTGTGGTCGGGGAGGCTGGCGGGTGGCAGACGCCCATGTATACGGCGCTTTGGAACATCCTTCACCCGGAGGATGGGGAGGATGGCGCGAAACTGAACGAAGCTGCCGCACCTTATCTGACCAAGATTGACTTGTGGATACAGGGCTTTGCCGAATCCCCGGTGCTGGAGAAGGACCCCGCTGGCGTTTCGGTCATGAAGGTTGCTTACCGCATTCCTGCCGCCGCTTTCAAGGCGGAATTGAAGC
Organism: Bacillota bacterium; assembly: GCA_023413135.1. GTDB lineage: Bacteria > Bacillota > Clostridia > Christensenellales > Aristaeellaceae > JAEWAH01. The sequence goes on along the minus strand of JAEZQK010000123.1, from coordinate 9,519 downwards.
AGCTGCTGGTGGACCTGTTGACCGACAAAACGCTGCTGCCGCTTTTGTGGGCGAAGATGACGCCGGAGCAGGCCAACTTGTACCTGAATCCGGCGCTGCAGCGCTTTTACTTTACGGCGGTGGACGCGCTGCCTCTTCAAGGCGAAATCACCATGCAGCGCCGCGTAACCACCATGGGACAGCTTTTGGAAACATCGCTGTCGCTTCCCTTGAGTGGTATGGCGGGGGGACTTAAGCAGTTGTCCTTAACAAGCAAGGCCGTGGTCGAGGGGGACTTGCTTGACTGCACCATTGAAACAGAGGAAGGTACGCTTCAGGTCACTGCGCTCAAGCCCGTGGCTGTGCAGCCGGATACCTTGGCTTATTCGGGCGTGATCCGCTATCTCCCCGCGGAGATTCCCAACTGGCAGGTGGATGCTACCACGCCGCAATACGCAGGCAAGGCGCTGTCGGTTTCCTACCAGGCGGTTTACGTTACAAAGCTGTCCACAGATGCGGATGGCCGGAGCAATGAAAGCTATATGCTTACCATTGATCTTGCGCCCGACTGGAGCCATTTTGATCAAGAGGCGGCGGAAGAGATCAAGGCGCAGTATGTTTTGACGGAGCCGGTGAAGATATCGGGGTCCGTGCTGCTTGCAAGCGGGCAGGCACGCAACGCCTCCACCTTGCTTAATGCTCAAGTGCATTTTGCAAGCGGCGGGACGGATTGGACACTAGACGGCCAGTTCAAAACCACGCCTCCCTGGAGCTTCCAGACGGTGGACATGGCTGCGGCGCAAAAGCTGGAGAGTATGACGCAGGAACAGTTGAACGCTTTGGTAACGGAGTTTTTCAGCAAGCCCGGCCTTCTGCCACTGCTTACGAACCTGATGCCGATGGATCAGCAGATTTCTGAAACCGTGGGATAACATACTCAATGAAACGGCTCCCCTGCAATAATGCGGGGGAGCCATTTTATTACATCCTCAGAGCTCTGTTTACCTGCCTGGCGACTAACGCGGCCCCCGCTGCTTTTATGAGGTCCAGGGGCAAAAACGCCAGGAAATACCCGTTGATGAGCGTTTGAAAAGCTACGGGCTTTAATTGATACAGAGAAGATAGCAGTGCCACATAAGGCAGTGCGATTACATACACGGCAAGCACGCCTGCCGCTGCCGGGAACAGATAAGAAAAGCGCTTGCCCTTCCACTTCTTGTGAAGGAAGGCTGTAATAAAGGCGGAAAACACAAAACCCAGAAGATAACCGAAATTGGGCGTAAGCACCGTTTGCAGCCCGCCGCCCTGAGAAAAGACGGGAAAGCCCATAAGCCCCAGCAGCACATAGGCCGCAAGCGCACCTAAACTGTAGGCGGGAGGCAATAAGAGCCCTGTGACCAGCAGGAAAAATACCTGGGTTGTAAATTGCACCGCCAGGAAGGGAAGGGGAAACCGCAAATACGCGCCTACAACCATCAATGCGGAACACACGGCGGAAAGGGCCAGATATTTGGTCTTTTGATGCATGATTACGATCCTCCGTAAACCTATAAATATAATTCGGTTTACGCAATTATAGCGTGAAAGAATATATCCGTCAAGCAGAATGCTTCTTTCCTGTGGATGAACTGCATACATATGGGAAAGAGCCTTGCCAAAGGAGGGTCAAACATGAGGGAGCAGCTTAAGGAGAATGCTCAGGCGAAGGGGAGCGATGGCCGTCCCCACGGGGTCTCCCTGGAAAACAGGAGCAGGGCCGTTTTGAGCGGCGTCAGCGACGTAAAAAGTTTTCATGAGGAAGAAGTGGTGCTGGAAACAAACGGTGGCGAAATGGTGATCACCGGCAAGAGCCTGCACATCGCGAAATTTACGCTGGAGGATGGAAGCCTGATCATGGATGGCCGCATTGATGCCATCGCCTATCAGGAGGGCGGAAAAGTCAAAAAGGGCGGAAGCGTTTTGGGCCGCATGTTCAGGTGACAGCTATGGCGCCATTTTTTGAAACACAAAATCAGGCATGGGTATTCCTGGGCATGGTGTATCTGGGGTTGGGGCTGGGATTCATCTATGACGGGCTGGGCCTTTTGCGAAGATCGGGAAAGAAAGGCTGGGCCATCGTAACGGACTTACTCTTCTTCCTTCTGACCGGAGCTGCACTTACACTGGCGCTGGTGATGACCGGGCAGGAGGGTTTGCGGCTGTATGCCCTTTTGGGGCTTGTGTGCGGCGGTATCGTTTATTTGCTGGGCCTGCGCAGGCTGATATTTGGTGTGGCCGCTTTTTTCAAAAAGCGGATCAGCGAACCAATCAAGCAAGCCATGGCCAGATCAAGAGAGCGGAAAGAGATCAGGAAATCGAAGCGGAAAGAAATCGGGAAATCGGCGCGGGAAGGCAGGAAACAGGCGTGAGGCGGCGAATATATAAGGAAACTATTTGGGTGGGGGGTGGGCCTCGCTATGAAGCAGCCGCGCCGTATTCGCTATACGACCTTGTTTGTGGTGCTGGCGGTGATCGGGGTCACCTTCATCGCCACCAATAATCACATACAATCCAGCATGCAGAGGATGGCAAAGCAGGAAAGCCAGGACCGCATCCGCTTAAGTGATGTTCAAAATGAAAAGCTGAAGTTGGAGGCGGAACTGAGCGTTGCCGGTACGGATTCCTATATTGAAAACCAGGCCAGAACACGCTATGGCTATTTGAAGCCCGGCGAGCTGCGCTTTGTCATCACCAATCCGGAGGCGTTGTATTCCAGCGGGGCAGAAACTCCGAGGCTTGAGGTTGTTCAGGAAGGGGACAAGCCGTAAGATTAGGCGTAAAAGGAGGTGGGGTTGTGCGGGCTGCTGTGATTGGCATCGGCTCCAATTCCGTCCGCATGCTGGTGGCCGATGTGCAGGGAGGCAACCTCCATCAAGTCCTTCGGGACCGGGAAGGAACGCGGCTTTTCGGCGGGCTGAACGAAAACGGAGACCTAAGCCGAGAAAGCATGAATCTGACCTTAAGCGCAGTGCGCGCCATGAAGCAAAAGGCCGTGGCGCTTAATGCAGAAGCGATACATCTGTTTGCCACAAGCGCCGTTCGCGATGCCGGGAATCAACAGGAATTCGCCAGCCTTATCCGTAATGAAACGGGGCTGGAGCTGGAAATCTGTTCCGGGGAAAGCGAAGCGGCGCTCTCATTTTTGGGTTCCACCTTCGGCCAGCGGTCCGGCGTTATCGATATCGGCGGCGGTTCTACGGAATACGCCATAGGCTGCGGTATGGACATCGAATGCGGTGTGAGCCTTCAAATGGGTGCCGTACGGCTGTTCAAGCTGTATCCCATCCATTCCAAGGCGGATGTGCCCCGGGTTTTGGATGCTGCGAAGGAAATTCTGAGTGATGGGACCGGCCCCCTTATAAGCGCGGGGCTGCCCCCAAATTGGGTGGGTGTAGGCGGCACGTTCACCGCCTTGGCCGGAATTTTGAAAGGCATCCCTTGGACGGAAAAAACACAGCTGCACGGGTACTGCCTCACCCAAAGCCAGGTGGATCAGTGGCTCTACCGGCTGGCGGATATGAGCCTTGAGCAGCGTTTGAAGCTTCCGGGGCTGCAGCCCCAGCGGGCCGATATCATGGCCCATGGTACGGCCATCCTGGCCGCCAGCATGCAGCAATTGAACATTCCTTCCATAGACGTGTCGGAATTTGGTAACCTGGACGGCTATTTAAAGCAAAAATATATACCCGGAGCGGCTTTATAGGCATTGAAACCAAAAAATTCACAATATTTTATCGAACAGTTGCTTGCCGTTTGCAAGGGAGTTTAGTATAATAGCAAAAGTGATTCGCTATTGCTCAAAGAATAGGAGAGAATTCCATGCACAAAAAGGCGATACTGGCCTTCATGCTGGCTGCTGCGCTGCTCTTGACAGGTTGTGCTTTGGTGGAAAAAGATTTAACGGTGGACAACGCGACTCCTATCATCCAGCTGGGGGACAGGACCATCACCAAGGTTCAGGTGAACAATGCGTTGGAGTATCAGCTCAGCTATACAGCCATGATGTACAGCTTTTATGGCTTGAGCTTTGATCCCACCGATGAAACCGTCCGCGCCCAGTCGCTGGAGGATGTCATCACAGGTTTGACGCAGCAAGTGGTGAAGGAGCAAAAGGCCAGCGAACTGGGCTTTGATGCCTTTACCGCGGAAGAAGACGCCGTCCTTCGCGAAACGGCTCAAACAAACCTGGATACCGACAAAGAGTCCGTCAAAACCAGCTATTTTGCCGATACCACTTTGGAAGGCGAAGCGTTGGATACCGCTATAGCGGACAAGATGACGGAACTTGGCCAGACCTTTGATGCTTATTATGCAAGCGCCAAAGCGGAAGAGACTGAGAAAAAGCTGCACGATTCCGTCGTGTCCGGCATCACAGTCACGGACGAGGAGATCCAAACTGAGTACGACAGCCGTGTGCAGGAAGCAAAGACGGCCTACGAAAGCGATCTTTCAGCCTACGGTTCCTATGTGAACAGCAACGCCGACGTATATTATGCTCCGGCCGGCTACCGTTACGTAAAGCACATTTTGCGCAAGTTCCCCGATGAAACGATAAGCACCCTCACTGATCTGCAAACGCAGTTAAATGACAAGGCTACCCAGATCACCAGCGTTGATACTTCTATTTCCGGCCTGGGAGAAGATGTGGCGCAGGACGATCCGAAGCGGACGGAACTGGCTACCCAAAAAACAACCCTGGAGCAGGAAAAAGCCGACCTTCAGGCGCAGTATGACAAAGCGCTGGAAGATGCCTACGCTGCTCTGCAGCCCACAGTGGATGAGATTCTGACCAAGCTTAGCGCCGGTGAAGACTTTGATGCGCTGATGGAAACCTACGGCGAGGATCCCGGTATGAAGAGTTCTCCCCAGAAAGAGAACGGATATGCCGTGTGCCAGGGATTTACCCCCTTTGATCCGGCCTTTACCGAGGCCGCCATGGCTCTTAAACAAGTGGGCGATGTAAGCCCTGCTGTCCGCGGTCAAAGCGGCATTCACATCATCAAGTATGCTTCCGATATTCCTGAAGGCGCCGCTGCGCTGGATGCGGTAAAGGAAGACATCTCCGCCGAACTCTTGGCCACCAAGCAGGATGAGGCGTATGCCACTCAGGTGGAGCAGTGGGTTGCGCAGTCCGGTGTGAAGGTGTATAAGGACAGGATGAATCAATAGTAATATAGCTGCGGCGCTCCGATGTACGGAGCGCCGTTTTCAGGTCACAGGCTAAAAGTGCAGTTGCAGGGTGCCGACTATGTCGACACCCTGCGCTTTTTCATAGGTATAGGATCAATCGTCCGGTGTGTTCTGTACCAGTCGCAGCGCCTCCAGCAGCCGCTGTTCATGCACAATTTCCCGCTGGCGCAAAAAGCGCAGCACACCGCCGACATCCTGATCGTCACAGTGGGGCAGTACGCGCTCAAAGGCACGCCGTGACTGGCGCTCCGACGCCAGGTCCGCATAAAGGCAGGCTATGGGGTCCACACAGTCAGGGAAGCCGGAGCCGGGTATAGACGGTGTTTCCAGACTGGCCGGCCAGGCTTCGATGGTCAACTCGCGCCTTTCATCCGCGGGGAGCCTGCCGGTAAGCTGGTATAACAGGGCGCCGAGCATTTCTCCATGGGCTAATTCCTCTGTGGCAAGGTCGGTGAGCAGTGCTTTGGCTTCCTTCCTGGGCATGCTGTGGCGTTGGTTCAAATAGCTGAGCGCCGCCAGCCAGGCACCTTCCGGACCACCGCACTGGGTCAGTATCGTGCGGGCCAGCGGCAGGTTATGCTTTTTCACATTGACTGGGTAGGGTAGTTGCTTTTGATATAACCACATGCTCAGGCCTCCTTTCCGGTGGAGGGTGCAACCTCCCAAGGCCAGGGGCCTTCCACCCAGTTCCAGCACAGAGGACAGGAATCCTTTCGCCCGCCGTACAGCGCGCAGGCCAGATAGCCATAACCGCCGGGACAACGCTCACAATAACCGTGATATAAAGCCAACGCCTTTCTGTCGCAGGGGTGAGTGTTCAGGTAAAGCCGCATTTCCCAGGCGGCGAAAGGAATGGCATGGGTGAGGTTGGCCGACTTGGGTAAAGACGATGCCTCCCCGGAGGGGATGAACAGACCGGGAAACAACGTACCATGCCGCAGCGCTTCCCTGGGCGGGAACAGGGTTTCAGAGGATTCCGGGGGCAGCAGATCAATTTCCTCGGTGAGCGCGTAAGCTGTTGGAAAATCCGTGCCGCCGGTGATAGAGTCGTTTTGCTTCATGGGCATACACCCTTTTTTGGTTTTACAGGCAAACATCATATAGCCTGTAGTTTATTGTATGATGAGGGCAGGCAAGAGTGACGCGGTAAATGGGCGTGAGAACATAGGCATCTTGTTTGGGGTTATATGCTTTCACAAACCTGCAAAAAGACAAAATCCAGCCGCAGGGGCTGGATTTTTGCTTGCTGTTGATGATATGCACCCTATCAGGTATTTGCGGAAACTGAAGATGATGAGGCGATTTGTTCTTTTTTGCCGAATACCGTGGCGATATGGCTTTGTGCAAAGGCCCACTTCTTTGTGAGAAGGCTTACCAGGGGCACGATGATCAAGCTCGCCACCATAGCGGAAGCACCGCTGATGGGGGACAGAGCGAAGTTGCCCGTGGTCAGCGGCGGCAACAGGGAGATCAGCACGCCGCACAGCACGCCGGCATAGACGCCAGCCTTGGTGACGCCCTTCCACAAAAGGCCGTACAGGAACGGCGCCAGGAAAGCCCCCGCAATGGTTCCCCAGGACAGGGACATGAGGGAGACGATAGGCGTGTTCTGCATGAGGAAGTTCACGGCCAGGGAGAAGAGGATGAAAGCCACGCACAAAAGCCGCATGGTAAGGGTGGTGCGCTTGGCGCTCATCTTGGGGAAGAGGGAGCCCAAAAGATCGATGGACAGCACCGAGGAGGAGGACAGCACCAACGCCGTCAGCGTGGAGACGCTGGCAGATAACAGCAGTACCACGATCAACCCCAGCAATGCATCGGGAATGCCTACCACCGTTTGATCAACCAGCATGGTGGGCATGATGGCATCCTTCACCATGGTCCCGTTATTGACAAGAGAATGAAGCGTTTCGCCCGCCTCATTTGTGATCCTGCTGAGCACCACGCGGCCAAAGCTGCCCGCGAAATACGCTCCGCCTGCGATGATGATGCAAAACAGGGTGGAGATCACAGTTGCCCGGCGGATGGCGGCGGCCTCACGGATGGCGAAAAACTTGTGGATCATGTGGGGCATGCCCAGAACGCCAAGAGAGGTGAGAACCACATTGGAAAAGAGGAACAGCTCTTTTCCTTGAGGTGGGAACAGGGAGTTGAATCCCGGGCCGCCGACGGCCTCGGTGCCAAGCTGTGCAAGCCCTGCTGCGGCCCCGCCGGCCCCCCGCAGAATATAGAAGGCGATGATAGAGATGCCGCCCAGCATGATGATCCCCTGGACGAAATCCGTAATTGCGGTTGCTTTGTATCCACCCAGGAAAAGGTACACGGAGGACAAAAGGGCTATGCCGATCACACACCAGGTGTAGTCAAAGCCCATGGCCATCTGGAACATACGGCCAAGTCCCTTGTATACAGACGCGGAATAGGGCAAAAGGAACACGAAAATGATCAGGGAAGAAATCACCTTCAGCGTTTTGGACTGGTAACGCTTTTCGAAAAAGCTGGGCATGGTGGCCACATTCAGCCGTTCGGCCATCAGCCGTGCGGGCCGGGCCAGCAGCGACCAGGCCAATAGCCCGCCGATTAAGGCGTTGCAGATGCCTGCCCAAATGGCGGAAAAGCCCGCGTCCCACCCCACCGAGCCGGCATAGCCGATGATGATGACGGCAGAAAAATAGGCGGTCCCATAGGAAATAGCACTCATCCATGGGCCGACCCTTCTGCCCCCCAGCAGAAAATCATTGAGGGATATGGACTTTTTGGCGGTGAGAACGATGACTGCTACCATCATCAGGGCATAGAGAACCAGAACTGCAATCTTCAATTGGGACACCCACCTTCCATACTACTTGTTCCCTGCACATGGGGAACGCCTTCGTTTCAAATTATACAGAAATAAATGAAAACTGCAAGAAATTATTTTGGGTCATTGATTCGATAAAATGACACCGTCATTTTATCGATGTTCCTCCCATAGGCTTATATGCATGGGAGCATGTATGTGCAAGTTGGGAGGACGGCGCGTGAAGTGGCGGGAAAAGGCGGCGGACGTGAGCGGCATTCCCGAGGATGTGCTCATGGGCTGGCCCAAATTGATGTGGTATGGCCGGAGGCGGCTGATCGTGGAGCAGCACCAGGGCATATTGGCCTATGAGGAGGGGATCATCCGCCTGAGAACCTCCTGCGGCATTCTCACCATTGAGGGCACCGGGCTGCAGATCACTCATTACGGGCCGATGGACGCGGTTGTGACAGGCAATATTGCATTTACCGGCTATGAACCTCGCAGGGAGGAGGAGAAAAAGCCGTGATGGATGTGGTCAAGCAGCTTTTTCTCGTTTCTTTCCGCATGGAGGGCCTCAGCCTGGAGCGGCTGATGAACCTGGCCAGCGAGCAAAACATTATGCTTCAAAATCTCACGCGTGACGGCCTAAAGGCGGTGGAAGGCGTATGCGGGGAATCGGATTACAAAAAGCTTTCGGAATTGGCGGAGCAGCGGGGATGGAAGCTGACGCGGCTTCGGCATAAAAGGCTTTCAGCCATTCGCATTTGGATGAAAAGGCGGATAGCGGTAGCGGTGGGGATTGTGCTGTGTGTGGCACTGGCCGCCGTTTCGCTGCAATTTATCTGGCGCATCGATATACTTGATGCAGGGCCATATGAAAGCGAGGTTCGGCTCTATTTAAAGGAGCAGAACATTGCGCCCGGCATATGGAAGAGGGACGTCTCCCTTGCGGATTTGGTTCGTGACCTGGAATGGCGCATGCCAAAGGTAGCATGGGTACAGGCGTACTACCGGGGCGCGGCGCTTGTTATCCGCTGCGTTCTGGGCGTGCCTCCGCCGGGGGTGGAAACCGAGGGCGGTCCGGGGGACGTGGTGGCGCAAAGGGACGGCATCCTTGTTTCGCTGCTGCCCCTGGCCGGAACGCCCATGTGCAAGCCGGGAGACATGGTGCGGGCAGGTCAGGTGCTCATCAGCGGTTGGGAACGGGGTGCCGGAGAGGAGAAAATACCGGTGAAAGCCCGTGGGCTCGCCATGGCCAGAGGCTGGGTGGGAGCGAAGGTGCGCATCCCTATAGATGAAGTACACAGCGAATCCACGGGCCGCGTTGCCGTGAGCCAGGTGGTTCAAACGCCTTATTTTCAAGTGGGCGAGCTTGATACACCCGATTTTTTGCAGTCCGACCGGACAGTGGAAATATGGCCCATCGGCGGAGCTTGGTGGCCGGTTTTCTTGCGCCGTGAAACGTTTGAAGAGGTGGCACTTACGATCGTGCCCAGGGAAGATGCTGATGTGAAAGCGGAAGCCGGGCT
>JAEZQK010000119.1 GCA_023413135.1 Bacillota bacterium | reverse complement strand
ATATGATGATATATCCAAACGCTACGAGGTACTGCACTCAAACTATTGAACCGCCGTGTACCGAACGGTACGCACGGTGGTGTGAGAGGTCGGCTGGCCGGTTAACGCCCAGCCTCCTACTCGATTGCTTACACTGCCTAGCGGACAAACGCGAATTCAAGAGTACTGTTTTTCAGTGCATCCACAGTGATTTCCGTGCTTCCATTCCCGTTGACATATTCATATCCAACATTTGGACCGTTTCCTTTGTTTGAGGGCATCCTATTCGGGACATTGATGCTGCTGTCCGTAACTTGTTGTACGCTGATTGCGTAATCTGCAGCATTTTCGCTGATTCCAAAAACGCAAGTTGAGTTCACAAACCTCATTAAAAAATTATGTGTATTATCCGCAGGATAGTAAACGCTGACACGGGCACCATTGCCGGAAATGTCCATGTGGCTGTCAATACCGCCAGCAATGGATGCCTCCCCATTCTGGACATCCACAAATACTGCGTTGAAAAGCGCACGCGGGATATTGAGTGTGGCGATGGCATTATCCTTTATGCGTTTCCCGCTAATGCTTTCCACAGTGATCATGAGGACACCTCTTGACATTGACTGCCCAAAACGAAGAACACTGGTATCATATGTACACGCGACCATCGTTCCGTCAGTTGGCACGATGTTTAATGTACAATTTTTTATTGTAGCATACGCCTGTACGCTGTCTTTGGGATTAACTGTGATCGTAGTAGTTTTTGAAGGATTACCGCTCGGAGGTGTGCCGCCGGTTCCACCTCCAGGGGTGCCCGTATGATTGTTTGAGTCGCCTACTTGAAGAAAGTCCGCCATAACATATCCATATAGGTCGCCCGATTTGACGTAATACCATTTCGTAACGGTTTCCCCTAGCACAGTAACCGTATCGCCATTGTAGAGTCTACTGGCAACCTTTCCATTAAGGGTCGGGTCATAGCGCATGTTTACCCAATTACTCCCTGTTCGGTTATTTATAGTTCCTTTTGGTTGTTTGGGGGTCACACTTCCCGGATTGTTCCCAGAATAAAGAAACTCAGTTTTTATGTAGCCCGCTTCATTTCCAATATTGACCCATACCCACTCACCGTTGGTACCAACTATATAGTGGACTTCTGTACCCGTGAAATAGAGTCCAAGCGATTTTGAATTTGTGGATGGTTCTTCTCTGAGGTGAACCCGATCTGATGTTTTGCCGTCAATAACAGTTGTTACAACGTCATCACTACGCGCTGCCAGACCGCTGTTCGCGAATGCTACCAATCCAAGTATTAGGATTATGGAAATAAAACGTCTTTTCATAGTCTGCTCCTTTCATATACCGTAAATGCCCATGACGAATTTTCCACGATCTGTAATCCTGATTAACCGTCATAGCCATTACCCTCACCCAATCGTTGGGCATATATTCGAGGACATCTTTCTTAAATAGAAACGAATAATGGAATAATTTTCATGCGCATCATTAAATTAGCCTCTCGGAGCATTCTGGAGGGGAATATAACGGACAACAGAAATCTTAGCAGGCAGTATCATCTTTCCGTATCAATCTGTATTAAGCAACTTGTGAGCCGCACATCAATGCCGATGTATCGCCAAGCGTCTTCATGATTTGGCGGTAAGCTGCAAGGACTGTATCTTTGTTCGCGAGCACCTGTTTGAACGTCTTCGCGAACGCTAGCCCAAACTGTTCCTCGGTCATGTGAGGGGTACCACTTTATTGCTGCCCTTGTACTCGTGATTGCATTGCCTCACTACTGGGCGATACGCGTCATTGGAGTGCCACGCATAACTTGCGAACATGCCGCCGCACTGGCCGCAGAGGACTTTGCCAAAAGCTGTGCGCACAACTGTTTTGCCGCCCAGTGTCGTGCCTATCAGCGATCTGGACCTTGACAATCTCGAAGATTTCCCGGCGGGCTTCCTGTGATATAATACTGCTGTACTTCGCCTTCGTTTCAAAGAAAGGAAGATAACCGTGGCAGATATTCATAAAGTTATGGAAAATCATAGATTGTATTATGGCACTGGCGTGACAAAACATATAGAATTTCGTATTTCCAAACTGCGTTTGCTGCACGATGCAATCGTCAAGCATGAAGATGAAATAATGGAGGCTCTAAAGAGAGACCTGAACAAGGCACCCTTTGAAGCCTATGAGACGGAGGTTGGGTTCATCCTCCAAGAGATAGGTTATATCATCAAAAATCTTCGAAAATGGGTGCGTCCAAAGAAAGTTCAAACACCTCTCATACACTTTCCCGCCGCAAGCCGGATATATTCGGAGCCTTATGGGGTTGCTTTGATTATGTCTCCATGGAACTATCCTTTCCAGCTTACGATAGGTCCACTGATCGGAGCGATTGCAGCAGGAAATTGCGCCGTCGCAAAACCTTCAGAATATTCCTATTATACATCTGAAGTAATTGAAAAACTCTTAAATGAGATTTTTGAGGAAAAATATATTTCCGTTGTACGGGGCGGCAGAGATGCAAACAGTTCTCTATTGAATGAAAAGTTCGATTATATATTCTTCACCGGAAGCGTGCCTGTTGGCAAGGTTGTGATGGAAGCAGCCGCCAAGAATTTAACGCCTGTAACGCTTGAACTTGGCGGCAAGAGTCCTTGCATCGTAGACGAAACTGCAAATGTCGATTTGGCAGCAAAGCGTATCGTGTGGGGCAAATTCTTAAATGCAGGACAAACCTGTGTAGCACCTGACTATCTGTTCGTGCATCGAAAAGTGAGTAAGCAGCTGATTGCTGGAATTGAAAAGTATATCAAAGCCTTTTATGGATTAGAACCCGAAAAAAATGACGAGTACCCCAGGATCATAACTCAAAAGCATTATGAGAGACTGCTGGGATTGCTTGGCAGCGAAGAAATCGCAATCGGTGGACAGCACAATGACGCAACGCGAAAGTTGGCCCCAACCGTCATCACGAATGCAACATGGTCATCGCCTGTAATGCAGGAGGAAATCTTTGGCCCTATTCTTCCTATACTCGAGTTCGAATCATTCGACGACGCAATTACAATGATAAATGCTCATCCCAAGCCGCTTGCCTTTTACTTGTTTACGGAAAATATGGAACGGGAGATGCAGGCCATGCAAAATGTATCGTTTGGCGGCGGGTGCATCAACGATACGGTCATTCATCTAAGCAGTCCTTACTTGAGGTTTGGCGGTGTTGGCGAAAGTGGAATGGGACAATATCACGGAAAAGGAAGCTTTGATACCTTTACACATTACAAAAGTGTAATGAAAAAGTCGAATCATATGGATGTTCCAGTACGTTATCCACCGTTTAAAGGCCGCCTGAACGTGCTCAAAAAGATTATGAAATGAAAGCGGGCCCTTCTACAAGCAAAGCTTTGTATTTTCCCGATACAACTCCTCTTGCAGCCGCTTCACATTCTCCGTATCCACCTTGAGCGCCTTCCGGTCATAGGTCAAAAGCCCATTGATCTCGCCCTCCACATCGGAAAGCTGCGTATACACCGCGGCGCTTACACCTTTTAGCAAAAGCGGCAAAAGCTGACGATGATACAAGCGCTGGAAGGCCTTTAAAAGCGTGCCCTTATCCTTTATCAGCCGGTAACCAAACTTGCGGCCCTTTTTCGTGTGCCCCGAGATGTTAAGCACGTACCCGCCAAACTCGGAAATCAGCCCCACGCGATGATCGGGCCTAAAGGTCAGCCGCCTAAAATAAATGTGCACGCTTTTGAAATCGCCTCCGCCCTGATCATGCCAGCCGCTGGCGTGATCAATGAGGCGCGTGGAATCGAGCTCTCTTGCCATCGAGCATGCCTTTAGCGCGTCGAACTGGCCCCAGCCCTCGTTGAAGGGCACCCAGCTTACGATGCAGGGATGGGAATAGAGGCATGCAATGGTTTCTTCCAGCTCGCGCTCATAGTCGCGCCTGCTTTCCTCGGTCGAACGGGCAAAGCGCGGATAGTCGCTATCCGGACGGCTGATGTTCACAAACGCATTAAGGGTGACCGTGCCAAAGTTGTACTTTCCGCCACCATTGACCACGTCTTGCATGACGAGCATGCCCAGCCGGTCGCAGTGGTAGTACCAGCGCTCCGCCTCGATTTTGATGTGCTTGCGGAGGAGATTGAACCCCATCTCCTTCATGGCCTGAATGTCATGCTTAAGCGCCTCGTCGCTGGGGGCTGTCAAAAGTCCGTCCGGCCAATACCCCTGATCCAATACCCCGGAGAGGAAAATCGGCTCGTTATTGAGGTATAACCGCTTTCGTCCGTCCCGGCACTCCCTCGCCTCCATTTTTCGCATGCCAATATACGAGCACACCACGTCATCTCCGACGCGAACCTGCACATCGTATAAGTGCGGGTTCTTCGGCGACCAGGGTATAAAGCCCGGCAATGAGAGCGTAACGGATTCCTTGCCTGCCCCTTCCGCCACTACTTGACCCGCGTCCAGCACGCGCACGTGCGCCTGGGTTCCATTATGCCGCACATCTACCCGTACCGCCGCCTCGTCGAACAGCGGCGTCAGCCGCAGGCGTTCCACATATTCATTGGGCACGCTTTCCAAAAAGACGGCTTGCCAAATGCCGGACTGGGGCGTGTACCAAATTCCGCCCGGTTTCAGGCTTTGCTTGCCACGGCCATAGAACGAGGTGTCCGTAAAATCCCGCACGCATACCGTCAGCTCGAAAGCGTTGCCTTCCTTCAAATGTCCGGTGAGCTCCACAGCAAATGGCAAAAACCCGCCCACATGCGAGCCTACAAGCACCCCATCTACAATAACCTCACAAAGGCAATCTACCGCCCCAAACTGCAAAAATATCCGTCCGCGGTCAAAGCCCTCCGGCAGCAGGATATTGCGCCGGTACCAAAGATAATCGTCCGGTTCCACGAGCCTTTGCACTCCCGACAGCGCGCTTTCCGGTGAAAACGGTACCAAAATCGTGCCGTCAAACTTTTCAGGACAGCGTGGCCTAACTGTGATCGCATATTCCCACGGCCCATTCAGACACAGGTAGCTATTCCGCCGCATCTGGGGGCGTGGGTACTCTGGCAATATACTTTCCGCTGAAAGTGCCTCTCCCCAAGGCGTTAAAAGAGCTGTGTCCTTCAGCTTTCTCATAGAACCTCCCAAACATACAACCGTACACAAGAATTGACAACTGTACCACGCAGTGTTATGGTTATCATAAACGATCCTGCAGGGGGATGCAATAGATGAAGAATGCCATCAGCCGTAGAAACTGGACCAATATTTGGATCATTGGTTTGGCAGGTCAGCTCTGTTGGAATGTGGAAAACCAGCTCTTCAACACCTTTGTGTACAGCAAGATCGCACCACGCCCCGAAATCGTGGCGTGGATGGTTGGTTTCAGTGCGCTCATTACCACCATTTCTACGTTTTGGATGGGTACGCTCAGTGACCGCATGGGCCGCCGCAAGCCCTTCATCACCTGGGGATATGTTTTGTGGGGTATCTTGACCATCGCCTTTGGCGCTACCCAGTTCGTGCCCAAAAGCCCGCTGATCATTGCGGCAGTCGCTGTCGTCGCAACGGATGCCATCATGAGCTTCTTTGGCTCCATGGGCAACGACAGCGGCTTTTCCACCTGGACCACGGACATTTCCAACGAGGAAAACCGCGGCCAGCTTGGCGCGGTGCTCGCTGCTCAGCCGGTCATTGCCACAGTGGTGGGAACCATCGGGTGCGCGGCATTGATTGAAATCTTTGACTATTTTGTCTTCTTCATCGTTTTCGGAACACTAGTCTCCCTCATCGGCGTCTATAGCCTCTTTGCCATCCGGGAGAGTGGGGAAGCGAAGCCCAACGCCGATCCCAAAGGCGCTCTGCACCAACTGCTCTCCTTCTTCCGTTTCCGTGTACTGTTTCAAAACCGGGAGCTTACGCTGGTCATCGCGGCGATTTCGTTGTTCTTTATCAGCTTTAACGTTTACTTTCCGTATATGATGATCTATTTCCAATATACGCTGGGCTTTTCATTGAGCATGGCTGGCGTCCTCGTGGCCGTGCCGTTGCTCATCGCTGTCCTTATCGCGTTCTCGCTCTCGCGCTTCATCAACCACGGCCGGATTCCCCAGGTCTTTTGCTTTGCAATCATCGCCAATTTCTGCGGCCTGATGGTGATGCAGGCAGCCGCCATGATCATGCAGCTTTTGGGAATTCTCCTGGTGGGGATCGGATACATCACCGTCATGCAGTGTATGACCGCCTGGATGAAGAATCTCTACCCAGCCGATAAGCGAGGCCAATTTGAGGGTATGCGCATCATCGCCTCTGTGCTCTTGCCCATGGTTATCGGTCCCTGGATTGGCTCGGTGCTCATTTCGCGCTTTGGGATCGACACCGCGATCCAATATGACTACGGCACTCAAATGGGCCGCGCTCCCACAGCCCGCTTGTTCTTCTTTGCGGGCTTCGTGGCTTTGACTGCGCTGATCCCGCTGTTCTTTGCCGCCAAGCGGTATGCTAAAGGCCGTATCGTTCCGCCCATCCCTGAAGGCATCCTTCCCCAGCAGCGCATATCCTGCAATGAGCCCATCTTATACCGGGATGGCACGCTTAAAGTGCGCGGCTATGCCACGGATGGCCACAGCGCCACCTTTAACCGTAAGCAAGTGAAAACCAAGCTGAGACTCAAGGAATGGGACTTTTACCAAGTACAAAACGAGGAATATGTCTTGCAGATGACCATTGGGCACGTAAGCTACGTAGGTTCAGTGTCTTTGATGCTTTTCCGGCTGGATGGAGCGCATAAGTCCGTGGCGGAGCAGCTGCTCATCCTGCCCATGAACACTTTGAAGATGCCCGTCTCCCCGGAAAGGGGTGATCTTGCGTACCATTGCAAGGATTTTGAGATGGCCTTCCGGCATGAAGGAAGCAGCCGCCGCCTCACCGCCAGATCGCTGAGCACAAAGTATGACTTCGAAGTGGATATCATGCTTTCCGGCTTTCCCACTGGTCAGGATGCAATGGTCATCTCCACGCCGTTCTATGAGACCAACGAATTCTATTACAATTACAAGCTCACTGCCTTGTCATCCAAAGGGCGTGCGCGCTTTGGCAGCCACAACGTCGATTTTTCCACTCCCACTTCCTATGGCCTTTTGGACTGGGGCCGTGGCGTATGGCCCCTTCGCCATGAATGGTACTGGGGCAGTGCGGGCCAGTTCATGGGTGAGCATGGCATTGGTTTGAACATTGGCTGGGGCTTTGGCAATACGTTGGCCGCCACCGAAAACATGATTTTCTACGATGGCAAAGGGCACAAGCTTCATGGCGTTTTCTTGGACCAGTTTGATCCGGACTTAAAAGCGTGGCGCTTTACATCCAACGATGGCCGCCTGACACTTACCTTTGAAACGCTCTACAACCGCATCACGGAAAACAAGGTGCTTTGGATAGATAACCATTGTGACCAGGTCTTTGGCAAATACTCCGGCACGCTCATCTTGGATGACGGGCAAGTGATTGAAGTCAAGGACATGTACGGCTTCTTCGAACATGCAAGGAACCGGTGGTAATACTATTGAAGAACAATGTATTTACTTATCTCAATGGGCATTTTGACACAGATTCAGCGCAACAATTCAAACCAGAACGTACTTCCTTCATGAAGGCGGCTATCAACCCCATATTTTACTTTGTGCATTTCAAGAATGCCCTTTACAATGGAGAGCCCCAAACCCGTACCTGCCTTGTCGCGTTTGTGATCCTTGGCCTTATAATAGCGTTCCCAGATCAGCGGCAGATCTTCTTCCGCAATACCCTCGCCATGATCGCTTACCTCAACGCGAACTGTATCCTTCAACCCCTTCACACGCACATGAATTGTCTTGTCATCGCCAATGTAGTTCATCGCATTGCCGATTAGATTGTACAATACCTGATCAATCCGTAGGCTGTCGGCATGGGCCATTTGGTTCGGGTCAATGTCGGTGTGAAACGCATACCCTTCGTTTGAAAACAACGGCTCAAATCTTGAGATAACACGTTCAACAGCCACGCTCACATTCAATTCTTCCAGTACCGGTGAAGCGCTTCCAGATTGCACAACACTTAACGATAGGATATCACTTACAAGCTTTGACAGCCGTTCGGTCTCGGTTGTGATGACATCAAGATGTTTTTCGCGTTTCACCTTGTTATCGCCGCTGATGTCCCGGATCAGCTCTGTGTATGCCTTGATCATCGTAAGAGGCGTCTTCAAATCGTGAGATATATTTGCAATCAGCTCGCGCCGCAGCCCTTCCACCTTGCCAAGTTCATGGCTGGCATAGGTCAAGGTGTCTGACAAATGATCAAGCTCGGTGCAGAAGCCCTTGTCGAAGGATTCAGGAAACCGGCCTTGAGCTAACTCGCCTGCTTCCATCGTGATGGCTGCAACAGGGCGTGTAAACTTTCGTGCGATGAAAAATGCGATCACCAGGCCCAAGATGAGCGCAACGATACTGACATAAAGAAGTTGGCGCCGTAGGATCTCAATAGTTACGCTTAACGGGTCCAGCGGTGTGGAGATGTACAGTACCTCATCGTCCAACATAACGCCAAGAACCAGCGTCTTTGTACCGGAGAAGCCTGATTCCAATGAATAACTCACGCGTCCGTCCGCACTTTTTTGCAGCCTGGAGATGAATTCGAAATAGTCGGAAGGCAGTTCCCGCATCATACCGGCCATACCCATGCGCCTGCCTATGCCACCCATTTTCCGCGCGCTCATATGTTCATCGGTCGAGTAGATGACACCGCCATTCTTATCTATCACATATACCAGGATGTTATTGTTGTATGCCGCCCGATCGAGTTTATCCTCAAAATCGGAATCCTGATGCTCCGATGCCAATTTGACTGCCACCTTCTCCAGTTCACGGGTCATCATGCCTTCATATAAGCTTTGCAGGAACACAGTCTGCATCAGCCATAGAAGGCACAGGATCGTTGCCGAAAGCAGCATGAAGTAAAAAAATAGTTTGACGCCGATCGAATGCCTGTCAAACTTCAAACTTGTATCCCACCCCTCGGAGCGTGATAATATAATCGCGATATGGACCCAGGTTGCTGCGCAGCAGCTTTACCTGCGCATCCACGGTGCGGTCATCGCCATAGTAATCATAACCCCAAACTGCACAGAGAATCTGTTCGCGCGTCAGTGCAATCCCTTTGTTCTTTACGAAATACGTGAGAAGCTCGTATTCCTTTGGCGTCAGATCGGCTTTCTGTCCATCCACGGCCACACTGTGACCAAGCGTATCAATATGCAGGCCCCCGAACACAATCACGCCCGCACTTTCTTCTCTTCTCGTATTGCCTGCCGCTGCCCGATGCCGTTTTACAATCACGTTCACACGCGCCATCAGTTCCTTTGGAGAGAAGGGTTTCACTACATAATCATCCACCCCCATCTCGAAGCCGAAGAGCTTATCATACTCTTCACCGCGCGCGCTTAACATCAGGACAGGGATATCTTTTACTTTTCTAATTTGCTTGGACGCCGAGAATCCGTCCAGGCGTGGCATCATCGCATCCATAATCACGATATCATAGTCATGTGCACGGCACAAATCCACCGCTTCCATGCCATCACGTGCCTCGTCCGCCTCAAGGCCTTCAAACTCCACATATTCGCGTATGACTTCACGGATTCCGGCCTCATCGTCCACGATCAAAACTTTCATGTATTATGCCTCCCATGGCATGAGGAGTAATAGGAATATTATAGCACAGGCTGAAATTTGCGACAATGAAGCCAAGCAACAAAGGCAGGGCGGGTATGCCCCGCCCTTCGCCCGCAGAATAGTTTTGATGCTCAGTTTCTATTGCCCATTCTGCCCTTCATGTGTTTGATATTGTCATTTTGATAACCGTTCAGGCACTGGCCATTGCCCATCATTCCCATACCGAACCCGCCATTCATGACGCCATTGCCCCTAAATGCGATACCGGCACTGCGCAGGGAGTTGTTCAGCGTTTTGCGTGCCTGTCCAAGTATGGCAATAGCCGTCTGGATAGCAGAGTTTGTGTTCGCATTCCGGGCGATCTTCGTCCACAGATCACTCTGCCCCTGTGCGCTTAACGCATCCGCCTGGGCCTGGGTGAGCTGGCCTGCATCAGTGAGTGCCTGCATGGCAGCTTTGCGATCATCGCCGGTCTTCACATTCGCCTCATAAAACGCCTTGTATTGGCTGGCGGTCCAGCCGGTTTGATCAAGCCCGGCAAGAGATTTCTGCGCAGTGCGCTGCGCATGATAAGCATCCACGTCAGCCTGGGCCAGAACATTGGCAGTTACAAGATCTGAAAGCACGGCATCCTCTACCTGTTCATACAATGCTACAGCGCTGTCATAAGCGTTTTTCTGTTCGTCGGTGAGTGAAGTGGTATCCACCCCAAAATAGCCGAAGGCACAACTGCCCATGAAGTTATTTCCCATACCGTAGCTGCCCATGCCGTAGCCGTTGCCGCTACGGTTGTTCATCCGCCCGCGAGCTGCCATGCTCGTTAAAGGCATTGCCGATGTGGCCGTTGTCTGACCCGTAGTTTCCGCCAAAACTACGAACGGAATTGATACTGCCAGCACCAGGGCGATCAGTGCAACTCGCCTTTTTGTTCCCCGGTTTACGTAATCCTTCTTCAAAGTTTTCATCTCCTATCTGTTTTTTTCCACTCATTCTGTGGATAGGCTAAATATAGCGCCGTGGTATGATAGGAGTGTGAAAACCTCTGGCAAGTTGTGTGAAATCGCTTATTGGTGCATATGCCAGGGGTGCACTTGATACCGTATGATACAAAAAATGGGCACCCTGCTTAAACAGGGTGCCCGGACTGCCTATGTCTTGTTACTTGTTCGTCAGGGCCTTTACCTGATCCTCGGTGTAGCCATGGACGGTCAGGAGAATCTCTTCCACGTCCTCAAGCAGCACCAGCTTGGAGGGCAGGCGCTGGCTTTCCACCGTTTCGCCCTTGATAAGCTTGGCAGCGTAGTCGGCCGCGCCGTGTGCGTAGCCGAAGGTATCCTGGGCAACGGTTGCGGTGAGGTGGCCGTCAATGAGCGCCTGGCAGCCCAGTTCGTTGGCATCCACAGAGAAGACCTTGATATCCAGCCGGTTGGCGGCTTTCAAGGCCTGGATAGCACCCAGGGCCATGTCATCGTTGGCGGCGAAAATCACTTCGATTTCCGGATTGGAGATGAGCCAGGCTTCCACGATAGGGAGGGCTTGTGAGGTGCTCCAGTTGGCGGTCTGGTCATCCACGATGACGGCTTTGGCGGCTTCAAGGTCAGTCACAAAGCCCTCGTGGCGGCCATCAGCATGGAAGGTGCCGTCGATGCCACGCAGCAGCGCGACCTTGGTGCCTTCCTTGACGATGCCCTGGTCAATTGCGTAGGTGCTCAGCAGCGAGCCCTGCTGCACGGGGTTGGCATCCAGGTAGTAGGATTCTCCATCGTCATTCACGGAGCCGACGGTGACAATCACCTTGACGCCGGCCGCAACCGCTGCCTTGACATTGGGAACGGGGGTGTCAGGGTCATTCTGCTCGAAGATGATTGCGTCATAGGCATTGGCGACGCAGGTATCAATCAGGTTGTTGATGGTTTCGTTGCTCATTTCACCGTCGAACATGTCCACTGTGTACAGGTCTGCGTAGGTCTCCTTCGCGTACTTCTCGAACAACTCGCCTACCAGGTAGCAGTAAGTGTCATTGTAGCCCTTCACGATGAATGCAACACGGGCCTTCGGGGCTTCGGCAAAGGAAGCGGTGACGGACAGCAGGAGCACGAGAGTCAACAGGACTGCCAGGAACCTTTTCATGTAAGACCCCTCCATTCCAATATTACAATACGCGCATTGCGCGTGATTGCCGGCTTATACTGCTTCCAAACATTATCGCGTCGTTGCCACGGATCTTTTCGCGCTACTTAAGCGTCGTCTTGTACCCGGCTTGCTCAATCGGCGCGCTGCTGCGCTGCCGCTTGCATCGCTTGTATCGCAAGCTTCCTCCGCCCGGCTTATTGCCGCCACTGGCGG